>NZ_PNHQ01000036.1 GCF_002871935.1 Aerococcus viridans | reverse complement strand
TCTTTAAAAGCAATAACATAAATTCCTTCAAAATCACACTTCAGAATCACGTCCTAAACTTTCAATTTATTCCTTGACATCTTTATAGCTGGCTTTATTTGTTAGTGGACGTACCAGCAACAAACAAAAGAGTGTTTACAATTATTTATAATATACTTGTCTTTACAAACGAATCCGAAATAAGTATAATAGTAATTGTAAATATATAAAAATTCTTTGTATCAGTTGCATGATACAATTTTTGAAAGAAAAGTGTTGACTGCACTTTTCTTTTTTTTTTAATAAAATTATTTTACCATATAATATTAATTATTTTTTAAAAGATTAATATCTTTAAATTTAAAGATTAAATTGTTCTTTTAGTAATTTTTCTAAATATCGTGACGCTGTCAATTCTTCTTCTTTTGCTTTACGAACAAGTTCATTTGCAACTTCTTCTTTTAATGTAAATGATTTTTGAATACGTCTAGATTTAATTTCAGATTTATATAAACTATCTTTTAACTGGTTTTTTTTATCTTCAAATGCCATACATACACACCCCTTTATCATATTATATCATAACATAATACGTTATACCGTGATATATCGTATTATGTTTCGCTCATTGTTTCAAAAGTATTATCTAAGTCATCAAAAAATTGCTTATGTTTACGGTATATTTCTTTATTTTTCTTCATATCAACTAAAGACATATGATTTAAAGTAGATTTATTAAACAATTCTTTTTCAGGGATTAAAACAATAACATTCGGATCACTTTTTAATGTTGGAACAAACTCTCGAGATGACTTCGTATTATGTTTAATGCGATTACCTAGAAAATATAATTCAGCGGTTACTAGCGATTTTCTAGTTTCTACATTTATTATTTCTTCTTTAAAGTCCTTAAACCGTAATTCTAGGTTACTTTTTGAAATAAAACTATATTCGCTGGGTTCTAAAGGACTAAATACTTTATCTGATACTGCAATCATATTTTGTGTAATTGTAGAGAAATCAGGGTGGCAATCAATTAAAATATAATCAAATGATTTTAGTTCATCATAATTATCTGCAAGCCACATATAGAATATTAACTCTTTATTCGCTTTATTTTGAATAGCATTATTGATTTTATCTAAATCCATTGAAGCTGGAATTAGAGATAGATTATCTTTAATATGTTCGATTTCTACATTATCTCCATTATTAGTAAATATTTCAGCTAGTGTACCACTAGTTTTAAAAATCTCATATGTCTGCGACAAACTACATTGGTGGTCACTATCTATTAAAAGTACATTGTTACCTTTATCAGCTAACCATTCTCCAAAGTTATAAGTTAATGTTGTTTTACCAACCCCACCTTTAGTGGCAGAAAAAGTAATTATTTCCATATATAATCATTCCTTTCTATATAGTATATTATACCATATCATACTATAATATACTACGATATAATATGAGATATTAAGATTTTCTTTTCTTATATCGTACAAGAGTACTTTTACTAATACCAGTTAGTTCAGCAACTTGATTATAAAAGTGTGTTTCTAGCAATTTCATGGCGCGTTGCATATGAAAAAAGGTATAATTTATGATATATTAAATTATAGCAACATAAATATTGCTAAATTTTAATAAAAGAGGTGATTAAAATGGCAAACGACTTAACTAATTTTGTTAAAACTTTTGATTCAAAAAGCATTTTTGATCAAGTAAAAGATAGCGCACTAGCTTGGAATCACTAATAATAGATAAAGGCCAAAAGATAATTTTTGGCCTTTTTTTGGAGGTCATAAAAATAATGGATTATTTTAAAAATTATATATCAGAGCAAATTAGTAATAGTCAGTTTAAAAATATACCAGAATACTATCAACATCGCTTTATATATGCTAAAGATTCATTAGAAAATATAAGTTCAAATAGGAATATTGATACGCCATCTTATTTAAATGATTTAGGTGTCCGAAAATCAAATGATCCTCGTATTAGTTATTTATATTATTTAGAAAAAGGAGCTATTAATCCTGTTAAACTAGAAAATTTTGAAGAAGATATTAAAAATGAATTATCAATATTAGCACATTTTGATGCATTTATTCTTATCACTGGAGATTTTGAAGGATTATATAAGATAACAAAAAAATATATTAAAAAAATTGAGCCTAATGCAAGTTATAATCTATTAATTGCGTTAGGTAGTTTATATGCTGGAGTAAGAGATAACTATTGTATTAATATTTTTGATCATGCGAGTCAAATAGCTAATAGTCAAGAAGATAAAGTAATTGCAATTCATAGAAAATTAGCTTATATCATAAAAAGATTAAATGATAGTAGTATAAATATAGATCAGGAATTCAATATCTTTAGTAATGAATTAATGAAAATAGATAACAAACATAATCAACAAATTTATAGAGCATTATATAATAATTTAATCGCTTTACACTATGTACATAAAAAAGTAGATAGTAATTTTATAGAAAACACATTAATCGATGCAAAGTTATTTATAGATGGACTATTATACAAGGAGAGATCTGAAGCAGATCCATCATTACTAGAGCAATCAAAGCGATATCGTGGTCAAATTAATAATAATTTGGCACAGATTATGATAATTAAGAACCGTTTTGGTAAGGCTAATGAAATTTTAGATGAAAATTATGAATTTATGATTCAAAATGCACCAGATTATTCTGCAGAATCTGCTTATATGTTAGCTAACTCTTTTTACCATTTAGAAGATTATCAAAATACGATTAGATATAGCATTATAGCAAGAGAAGATTTTGAAAAAATAGGTGCAATTACGGGAAGAAGAAACACTGATCAGTTATTAATTTCTGCCTTGTATAAAAATCAAGAGCTAGATGAAGCTAATAATTTATATAGTCAATTTAAAAAAGAAAGTGAATGGATAAATGAAAACATTACAGGTTGAGCATCTATCAAAAATATATGGCAAAAAAAGTCAATTTAAAGCAGTAAATGATGTTTCTTTTGAAATAAACTCAGGAGAAATCGTATCTCTAATTGGGCCAAATGGTGCTGGGAAAACAACTATTGTTTCAATGATAGGGGGATATATTGAAAAAACAGCTGGTGAGATTTGGATAAATGGAAAACAAAAAAACTATAAAAATGACATTGGTGTATCTTTTGGAGGAGATTTAGGTTTTTATGGTAACGTCTCTGCCTATGATAATTTAAACTTTTATGCAGATCTTGCAAATGTACCTTATAAAGAGCGCAAAAAGGAAGTTCATCGCGTTTTAGATATTGTCGCTCTTGAAGATGTTAAAAATAAAAAAGTAAAGCACTTTTCTAAGGGGATGAATCAAAGATTGCATATTGCAAAATCCTTGTTAAATAACCCTTCCTTATTATTACTAGATGAACCAACAAATGGTTTAGATATTGAGATTGCTAAAGAAATAAGGGATACGATAAAAAAACTAACAATAGAAGAAAATATCAGTATCTTATTAACTAGCCATATTATGGGAGAAATAGAAGCATTATCTGATCGAATTCTTCTTATCGGTAGTGGTAGCATAAAATTTGAAGGGACACTTACCGATGTTATAAGTTATTCAGGTTTACCTGAAGGTACTAGTTTAGAGGATGCTTACTTATCTATTGCCCCTAGTTTAAGGAGATCATGATGTTTCGATTTTTACGTTTATTTCTATTTCATCTGAAGGTATATGTTAGAAATCAATATTTTTTATGGTTACCTATTATTTCAACCATCACTATTTTTTTATTACAATACTTAACTGCAAATGGCTATAATAATTTAGACGATCCATACTTATGGATCCGTAGTGCAATATTTGGCTTATGGACGTCTGCTACTACAGCTACAGGATCTATAGGTTTTCAAAGACATTTGGGTACTCTAAAATATCTAATTAATACTGGTATCAATGATTTTATTTCTTTAACCGCTTTAATTTTACCTGCTTCTACTTTTGGCTTAATTTCTTTTCCTATATCGTATGGCTTAGCCCATTTATTTAATGTAGATATTGGTGATATAGATGTTCAATTTATAGGACTAGTTTTGATGCTTTGGTTGGGTGTAGCAGTCATGGATTTATTAATTGCTGCTTTTTTTGTTTTAACGCCTAATGCAATCGTATATGAAGAATTAATTCATATACCAATATTATTATTTAGTGGATTACTTGGAAGTGGCACATGGCTAGATACATTATCTTATTACACACAATGGGGTATTCCCTTGGTATTTCCTATTCAAAAATTATTAGGGGCAAATAACTATGATTACAGTGTATGGGGGTACTTTTTATCTATAATCATCTGGATCTTACTAGCAATAGTTATAGGTAGTTGGCTTTTACGCCAGTCTAAAAAAGATGGACAAGGGAGGGTAGTATAAGATGCGTATTCAATTGCTATCATTAGTATATTTTCGTAATATCAAGCCTTTTATGATTTACTTTTTCGTTTCACCTATTATTCAAATGGTATTATTTGTGTTAATTAACCAACAATACTCAAATAATATTAATTACAGCGTGGCGTTAGGGTCTATTTTTATATCTGCGAACGGTAGTGCGATTAATACAATTAATCAATTACTGGTTACAGATACAGTATTAGATATTCATAAGGAGATGATTGTACATAAACCTTATTCTAAAAAATATTGGTTAGACAAAGTAGGCGCTGTATATTTTTCTTCTTTTCTACTATTTTTTATTAATACAATTATTTTAGTTATATTAGGTTTAGATTTAACACAGTTATTTACAGCAATAATATTACTACCATTTAGCATTCTATATAGTTTTCTTTTAGGAAGTATTTCCTTTTATCTTTCGATTAATATGAGTAATATATATTTCTTTAATAATATTTTTATTAATATATTGCCTATTATTTCTGGATTAGTAATTTCGATAACTACCTATCCACCAGTTTTTCAAAAAATTTCTGCTATTTTTCCTTATGGTACTTTATTACAATCTATTTATAGCAACCAAGATAACATGTTTGCTGTAATTATTTATATTATTATTCTTGGTTTAATTTGTACCACTCTTTATAGATACCGAGTTGCTCATCAAATTGATGGAAAATAATATACGGACATTATTTTTAAAATAAAATGAAAAAGAAGCCCTTTTAAGATATATTGGGCTTCTTTTTATGTCTCAATAAGGTACTTTTACTGATACCAGTCATTTGAGCCACTTGATTGTAAGAATAAGATTCTAGCAACTGCATAGCGTGTTGCATTTGTTGTTTGCTGTACTTATTAGGACGCCCATCTTTATAGTTAGGATTTTGTCTGGCAACTTCTTTACCCTCTTTTGTGCGTTCTACAATTAAGTCGCGTTCAAAATCGGCAAAGGCACTAAAGACCGTAAAGATTAAACGACCAGTAGGGGTATCTTCAATTTTGCCTATGTTTAAAATATGAATAGCAATATCTTGTTGGAATAGTTGTTCAATGAGTTTTAATGCTTCTCTTGTACTACGTGCCAGACGATCTAGCTTGGTAACCACCAACGTATCACCTGGTTCAATTTTCTTTAGTAACTGTTGAAAGGCGGTACGCTCTAATGTTCTTCCAGTCATTTTATCTGTAAAAATTTTATCTACATTTTCGTTTTGTAAAGATTGTATTTGTTGGATTAAGTCCTGCTTGCGTGTAGATACCCTCGCATAGCCATACTTCATAATTAATTCCTTCCTCTAATTTTAAAAATATATTGATATGCTAGCCATATTTATTATGGGTATTAATAAACTATATTTTTCTCATTATTACCATTTTATTTGGATTATGTTTATCGATACCTGCAATAGCAATCGAGAAGAATAGCTCTTTGTTCTTCTCGATTTTTTCTCTATTATCTTCTTCCCAACTTTTTACACTATTAATAACAGACTGACAGAAATAATGAATATCGAAAAATAAGTCAGGATATAAAGAACTTCGTTGAGGAGCCGTCGCTGTGAATATTTTTTTATTAAGTGTAGAAGGAAAAACAGTGGGAATAATATCAAATACTATTTGTTTTCCGTATTTTTGGTAGTAATCAGTGGTATTGGGGTTAGATGATCCTTGGTTTAGAATGGCATTTCTTAAGAAATAGATGTTTTCGGCATCTAAATATTTATTTTTTAAATCTTTTGGAATAAATTCTAAATAATAATTATTTATCCATTTTTTGTAGCGTTTATTTTGCTCTACTATGTTCGGATACTCAACTTTAGAACAAATATCAATTAAAATTAATGTAGTTGATATTTCTGCATAATAATTTTTTTGCTCTATTGATTGTTCTATTGATTGATAAAAAGTACTTAATCCCATAAAAATAAGCTCCTCGTATAATAAGATTAGTCTTAAATGGCTAATCTTTTTTTACTATATTTGTCATTTAAGGCTGACTTAAACCTGTGACTCTTA
>NZ_PNHQ01000035.1 GCF_002871935.1 Aerococcus viridans | reverse complement strand
TCTTTAAAAGCAATAACATAAATTCCTTCAAAATCACACTTCAGAATCACGTCCTAAACTTTCAATTTATTCCTTGACATCTTTATAGCTGGCTTTATTAGAAATCTAGCGGGGGTAATTTGGCTTTAACTTGGGCAATAACGGCATCATGTTTCGCTGGATAGAATAATTGGCTACCCAGTTCTTCAACTGTTTCATTCCAAGTAAAACCAGGACCAGCAGTTGCTAACTCAATTAAGATACCACCACGCTCACGGAAATAGAGGGATTTAAAGTAGTCGCGGTCTTTGATCTCACTTGTGCGGTATCCACGTTGTTGAGCAATTTCAAGCCAATATTTCAAGACCTCCTCGTCCGCTACTTCAAAGGCAATATGGTGGACAGTGCCAATTTCCATCTTACCAAAGCTATCGGACGTTTTTCGGATATCTAACCATTCTTTGTGGTCACCGGGCGCTTGTAGGCGAATATATTGATCATCTTCGGCTATTTTGTGCCAACCAAAAATCTGATCGAATAGTTCAACCGTATGACTTGGACGGTGGCTATATAAGATTGCTCCAGCGAAGCCTCGGATAGCTGTTTCAGATGTTATGTCGTCAACGGCGTAGGTATTGGCTTTACCCCAATCCTTTTCAACTAGTTCAATATTTAAGTTGTGGAAATCTTTTACTAGAATGGTTTCATTCGCAAAACGACTACCACGAGAAAATGGGATACCCTTAGCATTTAAACGATCTTGCCAAAAGGCTAGACTGCCGTCTGGAATAGCAAAAGAAGTCGTCGCTACTTGACCATCGCCTAATTGACCAAGGCGATCATTTTCCCATGGGAAGAAGGTAATGATTGTACCAGTATCAGCTTCATTATTGCCAAAATATAAATGATAAGTATAAGGGTCGTCATAGTTGAGAGTTTTCTTAACCAGACGTAAACCTAGGATATCGCGATAAAATTTCAATACTTGGTTAGGGGCACCGACAATAGCTGAAATGTGATGTAGTTTTTGAATAGTTTCTATCATGATACTCCTCCTCGTTTATCTCTAATTCGAAATAATTTTCAAGACAAGTGTAGCATTATTTCTGATTCGAATCAAGTGAAATTGTGGTATATGGTAATTGCATTCCCGTTTTCGCCGGATGCATTGTGAAGATGATGTAAAGTTATCATAATTAACAAAAAATTTAATTTTATTTGTTAGAATAAGACTGTGACAATGTGAAGAAAAAGCGCGTGGTAATTACAGGAGGAATGGAATGAGTGACTCGTACGAAAATCCGATGACGATGGTAGCATCTGATAAACGTCCATTTGGTTTCCGTGACATTATTGGTTATTTTTTTGGAGACTTTGGTTGTAATCTGAGTTACTCAGTCGTAACTTATTACCTGACAATTTTTTATATGTCTTATATTGGTATAGAAGCGACACATTTTGCAGCCTTGATGATTTTGACACGTGTCTTTGATGCGGTGAATGATCCATTAATTGGCTATTTTTCTGACCGCATCAAACCCTTTAAAGGAAATCGTTATAAAGCTTTTATATTGATTGGAGGACCTCTACTCGCGATTACTTCTGCTTTTATGTACTTTGACACCAGTTCAATGAGCTATGGAGTGAAATTAGCTATTTGCGCGATTTCATACATTGCTTGGGATTTTACTTATACCTTAGTGAATATTCCATATGGCACCCTAAACTCAGTAATAACAGATGCTTCTGATGGGCGTGCGAAACTATCTACTGCCCGTTCAATAGGGGCTGGGGTGGCTAAATTACCAGTAGCCATGATTCCACTCATTGTATACCAAGATAGGCGAGTAGAGGGCCAAGTTGTTTCTCAATTTCAAGGGCAACTCATGTTTCCAGTAATGCTAGGCTTGGGAATTGTTGCTTTGCTTTCATTCTTTTTACTATATTCAAATGTAGAAGAACGGATACAAGTCGACCAAGAACAAATCAAAAATCAACCGTCCATACTGGAAACCTTAAAAATTTTATGTTCAAACCGCGCCCTTATTGCACAAATTATTGCAGGTACGGCACAAACGATATTTATTTATTCTGCATCACAATTACATCAAATGACTTTACAAGTGAAATATAACAATGGCGCATTATTCTCTTGGTTTACTTTAATTGAAATTGCCCCCTTGGCAATCGGCGCTTTATTGATTACACCGCTAGTTCGTAAATTTGGTAAACGCCAAGTCATCATCGTGCCATTAATCGCTAGTTTGGTAATTTATGGCGCAATGTTATTATTTCCAGTAGAAAATGTATATATTTGGATTGCTTTAATGGCCTTAGCGAATATGTTTACATTTGGTTTCCAACTGTTATCATGGGCCATGATTTCAGATGCCAGTGACTATAATGAATGGAAACAAGGTTTCCGTTCAGATGGCGCATTATATTCTTCATATATCTTCTGTCGTAAGATCGGGACCGCCTTCTCATCTGCCGCTGTACCGTTATTAATTGCCTTTGCAGCACCTTCATTGGCACTTAATAATGCATCAACTTGGACCGCATCAAATGTGAATGCTATCTATAATATGTCCATTCTATTTCCTTTGTTTGGCTTTGGATTAGTATTCATAGCTTACTTATTGGTATTTAACATCTCAAAAGAAGATTATCATAAAATGCAAAAAGACTTAGGTCATACAATTGATAACGGCTAGTTGAACATATGAATATCAAAGAAAACAATTGATGAACAAACAAGACAAAACCAATAAGAACATCAATTGTCTTCACAAATAAAAGACAGAATTTGATATACTAAGAAAAAGGATGTGAGTGAGACCGTTAAGCTCAACAACTCTGGAAGATTAGTGCGTGACACACAAGGTGTGTCAAAAACTAATCTGAAGAGGACTTGAGCTGGTCGAACGAACTCGACTAAGAAAAAGGGTGTGAGCTTTGGCGCTCAGGCAGGTAACACTGGAAGGAATATGCCGTAGCAAGTTTACTTGCTGCAAATATTTCTGAAGTGGAGACCGGATTGCCAAAGCGAGCCCGACTAAAAAGGGTGTGAGCGTCGACGCCAAGAAAGGAACCGTTGGAAGATGAAGGCAGTAGATGCGAAGTCAGCTACAACATCATCTGAAACGCAGTCCTTTCTGGAGACGCGAACCCAACTTCACAGGGTGCGAGACCTATCGTTGAATTGGTCTATTTCGTATTGAGTTTAGATAAGGTGGTTATATGAAAACATTAGCAATTGATACATCAACACAAGCTTTAAGTGTCGCCCTACGTGATGGGGACCAGGTTGTCACAGAAACGACCACCAACACAAAAATTAAACATTCAACGCAGTTGCTCCCACTAATTGATAGTATGTTCAAGTTAGTCAATTGGCAACCTAGCGACTTGGATGGGGTTGTTGTGACGGAAGGGCCGGGATCTTATACAGGATTGCGGATTGGCGTAACTGCGGCAAAAACTTTAGCCAATACCCTAAGTATTCCTTTATTCACTTTACCAACTTTAATGGCTTTAGCAGGTAATGTACAGGCAACAACTGGTCCAAGTTTAGTCATCCCTTTCATTGATGCTAGAAGAAAAACAGTTTTCGCGACCGTTTATCTAAAAGAAGGCTATACATTTAAGCCATTATTCACCACATCACACGGTTTATTTACTGACTTTTTGGACCAAGTTGCAGCATATCTCGCTGACCATGATGATTTACAAGGATTATCGTTAAATTTTGTGAGTCCAGATATTGAAGCTTTCCGCTCAGATATTGAGGCTAAGTTTGGCGAAGAAGCCATTATTTTCCCAAGTGAATCAGGTTTAATTCATGCTGGCCACCTAGGTGCATTACCACTAAGAGAAGTGGATGTCGATACTTTTATTCCAAACTATGCAAAATTATCGGAAGCTGAAGAAAATTGGGTCGCTCAAAATCCTGAGGAGGCTAAGGCAGATGAAGGCACGTATGTGGAGAGAACAAATTAAAGCAATTTTCAAAAATTTTAATCGACAGGTGTTATTTACCGTGAAGAAATCTCTAGTAGCTGATTTAACATTAGACAAACAATCAATCGCTTTACCAGATGGACAATCGCTCTTTTTTGTGATGCAAGATACGACAGTTATTCATCAAATGGTTGATGTTGAATATCGCGCTTACCATCAAGTCGTTTCTTGGACAGCACGCGACTTCTTGTATGACATGACTCAAAATCCTCATACCTATTATATCCAAGCCTTCTTAGGTGATGAATTGGTAGGGTTTATTGGCTGTCGCCGTGACCGGACGGATGTCCATATTTCAAACTTAGTCGTACATCCAGATCACCAATCTATTGGTATCGGGTCTGCTTTACTAGACCGAGCTATTGATTGTGCTAAACAACTGGACCGAAATGTTATGACACTAGAAGTGCGGGCATCAAACCATGGCGCACAACGCTTTTATCAACGTTTCGGCTTTTATGAAAGTGATACCAAAGAGAACTATTACTCTGATAATGACGAAGATGCCTATGAAATGCGGTTATCTCCCCTTATTAATGTGGAACAAATCGAAGTTGTCGAAGGGGTGTAACCCGTGCAAATTGACCATCTAGACCATCAGTGGGCTAAAACTCAAGACTCCAAAGATTTAGGCAAAATGGCTACTGATATCCACGCTAGCTTACACCAAGCCTTTTCAACAGATTTATCTTGGTCAGCAAAAGCCATTGAAGCAAGTCTCAATAATCCATACCATCATTTCTTTATTATGCGCGATCCAGCAAACTTAGAGATTGTTGGACTAGCGCATTTTCAATTCATATTTGAGGAGGTAGAACTCTTCAATATTGCCGTCTTGCCTGACTATCGTAGACAAGGGCTTAGCTACCATCTGCTTGAAGAAGCTTTGCCTTATTTTGCCCAAAATAAGGGAAAAATAGTGACCCTTGAAGTCCGTAGCCGTAATCAACCTGCACGGCGACTATATGAAAAACTAGCCTTCAAACAAATTGCTAGTCGTCCCAACTATTATCCTGTAGACTTAGACGACGCTATAATTTATCAACGAAACTTAGCAGATAAAATTTGAATAACAAATTGAAAGGAGCCATTTTTTGCTATGGCAACAATACTAGCAATCGAATCTTCTTGTGATGAAACATCCGCTGCGATCGTCCAAAACGGCACAGATATGCGGTCTAATGTTGTCGCAAGTCAAATAAAAAGTCATATGCGGTTTGGCGGTGTAGTACCTGAAATCGCTAGTCGTCATCATGTTGAACAAATTACCCAAATCATCGACCTAGCGATGAGTGAAGGTAACGCTACTTGGGAAGATGTGGACGCTGTCGCAGTAACCCAAGGCCCCGGCCTGGTTGGTTCGTTATTAATCGGGGTTACGGCAGCCAAAACTTTGGCTTTTGCGCATCAAAAACCTTTAATCGGGGTTAACCATATGGCTGGACATATATATGCTAACCAACTAATTGCGCCAATGGATTATCCATTGTTGGCATTAGTCGTATCCGGTGGTCATACTGAACTAGTGATTATGCGCGGAGAAAATGATTTTGAAACAATTGGTGATACGCGTGATGATGCTGTAGGAGAAGCTTACGATAAAATTGGTCGTGTCATCGGAGTGCCTTATCCAGGTGGGAAAATTATTGACCAAATGGCACATGAAGGGGAAGATGTTTATCAATATCCAAGAGCTATGAAGGATGAAGATACATTAGATTTTTCTTTCTCAGGCTTAAAATCTGCTGTAATCAATCATATGCATAATGCTAAACAAAAGAATGAAACGTTGGATATGAATAACGTAGCAGCTTCATTCCAAGCAGCAGCGCTTGATCAATTGGTGGGTCGGACAATTGCTGCCTTAAACCAATATTCAGAAATCAATCACTTGCTAGTTGCGGGTGGTGTAGCAGCCAACAAAGGTTTGCGTAGCCAATTAACTGCTGCGGTTGAGGGGTTAGACCGATTAGTGACCTTACAGTTCCCGCCGTTAAGCCTTTGCGGTGACAATGCGGCGATGATAGGTGCTGCAGCAGAGTCCCTATACCAAACACAGCAATTTGCCTCTTTAGCTTTAGATGCTAAACCAGGTATGCGTTTATCATAGATAAAATATTTTGAAGCAAGGCAAGTTTTCTTTATAATTAGAAAAGAATCTATCATCAAGTAAGAAAGAGAAGGCGGTGGGTAATGTTTAAGAAAAGAAAAACGGATACGCAAGATAAACATGAAGGCCGAAATCGTCTAGAAGAACTTTCAGCGCAACAACGACGGAAAGAGCGGTTCAAAGAACAATCTGATCGAATTCGTGATAATCCTAGTGATACTTTTGTGGATATTATTATCTTTCTTTTGATTATTGCTGTAATCACTGGATTGGTCTTTCTATATTGGGCTTTTAGCCTGTAGAAGGCGATGATCTATTCGCTCAGATGATGAAATGAAAAGGGTCCTGTGTCAAATAGTGTTGGTGACCGAACATAAATAATCATACTAATAATTTAAATAATATATTTCAAATATTCAATAACGGAAGGGCCATGTTTAATGGTTCTATGATAAATACCGAAACCAAAAAGAACGTATAGGGGACCCCAAAAGTTAGACTAATTTTATGAGAGTTGTGAACTGACCCCTGTCAAGTAGACAGGTAAAAAAATAAGTTTTTTTGAGACTAGAATTGTCTAGTCTTTTTTTAATGGTTCTATGATAAATAGTGTTGGTGGGAAATTCTTAGGAATTTCCGCCAGCACTATTTTTGGGTATACAAAAAGGCCATGAAATCCTAAAATAAAGTAAATCACCACAATATACTTGAAAGAAGGAAAATTCATGACCTATT
>NZ_PNHQ01000034.1 GCF_002871935.1 Aerococcus viridans | reverse complement strand
CCCTATTACGCAAGCAGCCTAAGGGCTGCTTGGATATGGAGATAAATATTTATATAATGAATAATGGAAATGAATGATAAATAAAAAACCAAGCAATCAATGATTACTTGGAAATTATTCTCATCAGTCCGATTTGACGAAGAGCCAAAATCGCTAGCAATGTACTTAGTTTCCCTAGGTACTTGCTAGCGATTATCCTGTTTATATTAATTATTTGCTTCTTCTAGATTATCTACTTGACCTTCTAGTGTTTCAATACGAGATTCCATCTCTTGGATTTGAATGTTAATTTCTTCAGTTTTATCAATTGTTGGTGCTACATCTTCATGGGGGTTCATAATCGTGATCAACCAAATCAAAAGAAAAATAATGGCTACGGCGAGTGTGATATATAACCAGTTTAATTTGGGAGACCCTTTATCTAGATATTCCAAGGTTTCCTCAACTTTTTTTCGGTCCATGTTTTTCAAACGATTATACAGTTCATTCAAATCTTTTTCGTTGTGTTTAGGGTCGTGTGACATGGTTAACCTCCTTTAACTTGTTTATAAAAGTAAATTACGGTTAGATCATTAGAAAGCCCATTCGCCTTGACGGAAGATAGGGAACACATTCCCATCTGCATCGATGCCATCGATATCCATTTCAGCAGACCCAATCATGAAGTCAACGTGGACATGGCTACGGTTAATGCCTGCTGCCTGTAATTCTTCTTCAGACATGTCAGTGCCACCTTTAACGTTAGTTGGGTAAGCAGCACCGATTGCCAAGTGGTTTGAAGCATTCTCATCAAATAAAGTATTATAGAAGGTTAAATTACTTTGAGAAATTGGTGATTTGTGTGGTACTAAGGCTACTTCACCTAATCCTTGGGCGCCATGATTATTAAAGATTAAATCTTTCATGATTTGTTCCCCTTTATCAGCAGTAACATCCACAATCTTACCGTCTGCAAAGGTTACTTTGATGCCTTCAATTGTTGAACCCGCGTAAGATAGTGGTTTGGTTGAAGTGACGTAACCATCCATGACGTTTGTATTCGGTGCTGTGAAAACTTCTTCAGTTGGCATATTGGCAATGAAAGGTGAGCCTTCAGGGTTAAAGCTTTGAGCAGATACCCAGATATGTCCTTCAGGTAAACCTAGTGTTAAATCAGTGCCTGGTGCTTTATAATGCAATTTTTTAAATTGTTTATCGTTTAATTTTTGTGCTTTTTCATCTAGTAAGTCACGGTGTTTATTCCATGCTTCCACTGGATCATCTTCGTATACGCGACTAGCTTTAAAAATCGCATCCCATAGTGCATCTGTTGCGGCTTGTTTATCATTCGCTAATTCTGGGAAGACATGTTTAGCCCATCCAAAGTCTGCAGCCGCTGCAACGGTCCATTTAACTTGATCATTCATTGTTGCAGAACGTACAACTTTTAATTTTTGACCGCGATTAGTTTGAACGGTATCAATTTTACTTGAGTCAATACCATTCAATAAATCTGGGTCTCCAGAAACGATTGAAAGGCGTGATACTTTTTGATTTAAAATCAAATCTTCTTGGCGAGCGATTGTGTAGTCTGCAACTTCAGCTAAATCTTCTGTAGTTTGGTATTCAAAGTCTAAGCGGTTAGTATAATCATCTTTCCAAGTGAAGTGTACACGACGAGCGCCGTTCTCATATGCATGTTTTGCTAAGAAGTGGGCTAGAGGTGCTTGGTCGACAGCGATATAAATCATTACGTTGTCACCTTTTTGTACGTTAATACCTTTTTCGATTAATAGGTTTGCATATTTGTCTAATAATTGGTCAAAATTTTCCATATAGATTAAATCCTCCTAATATTTATTGTTGTTGGTAGGTGCTTACACATTGCTGAGCAAGTTGTTCAATTGCGGGAATATCTTCCTCTTCTGGATATAATTCAATTTTCACAGCTTCACCAGCTTGGATCGCACCAGCTTTTTTGAATTGTAAGGTGAAATCATCAACAGATTTACAGAAAGCTTCGTAGTCATATTCACCAGACCCTAATGTTGCGAAGATTTTTCCAGTGAGGTCTACATCCGCCAATTCTTCATAAAGGTCTACAATTTCATCCGGTAAATCTGCTGCAGCACCATAGGTATAGGTGACGACAACACAGATATCCTCTTCTAGAAAATCGGTCGCATAAACAGATTGGCATTCCACCATACGTGCATCTACGCCTAAATGAACTAGGGATTTGGTCATAATATTTGCTATTTCTTCATCGTTTCCCGTTAAAGAAGCAAAGGTAACTAGTGCTTTTGGCAATATGGTTCGCTCCTTTCAATTATAGTTTTCATTCCTAATTAAAATTATAGCAAAAAAAGCACTCTTTTACGATATAGAGTGCTTTCATTCAGTATATAAACAATTGTCTAAGCCAATCGATAGCTATCAATATGTTCAAATGCCATTTGAGTCTCTTTGGGTAGTTGCATTTTTAAATAGTTAAAAATGATCTCAAATAATACACGAGCATCGTCAAAACGGTTTTCTGAAATCAACCGTACGATATCACTTAAGTACATCATGAATGGATACATATCTAAAATGAAATCAGTAGGTTCATCAGATTGGTATCTTTCCAAAATTGCCGTCATAACAGTTCGAGAACATTCTAATGCTTCTTTGACTAAGAAGTCATGGTTACCGATATCTAATATGGTTTTCAATACGGCTTCGCTAGTCGTTAAAAAGTCATCGAAGTTTTTTTCATCGTAAGCTTTTCTAACTGCTGCTACTTTTTCTTCTAGAAGGGGACGGTATTTTTCACCATCTACCTTTTGTTTAATCATTTGGTCTAACATTCTATAGCTAATGATGAGTACGTAACGTAAACGATGGGCTACAAAATCAATTTTAGGCGGGTTTTCAGCTACAAAAAATCCGCGATATGGAATCATGTCGACATAACCTTCATCCGCTAGCGTACTTAGAGAAGCACGAATCGGACTACGACTGATATCTAAATCTTCAGAGATAAAAGCTTCAACAATATGGAAGCCCGTCTTCCAGTTTTCGCTAAGGATTTGATCCTTTATGTGTAAGTAGGCAACTTGTTCTAGTTTCTGTGTTTTTCCCATGCCATTCACCTCGCTCAGGCCATTGGTTGATACATTTCATATTTGCCTGTTTAAAATATGCAAAAAAGTTTTCTTACTGACTTAATCATACCAGTTTAAAAGAGAAAAAGGCAAATATTATCATTAAAAGTTATAAAAAAATTAAAACGGTTACATGTTATCAGGGGGATGGATTCATTTTATTCCGTTTGATTTTAAGGTATAATGAATGTGAATACAAAGGAAGGACGAGAGTAAATGATAACATTAAAATCTGCCCGTGAAATAGAAGCGATGAAAAAAGCAGGTGCTTTACTAGCTAGTATTCATGAGCAATTACGTCCAATGATGGTTCCTGGTGTAACCACAATGGAAATAGAAGCTTTTTTCGATAAGAAGATTACTGAAGCTGGTGCTATTCGTGAACAAGTGGGCTTTGAAGGTTATGAGTACGTAACCTGTATATCTATTAATGATGAAATCTGTCATGGCTTTCCATTCCCTGATCGCGCCTTAAAAAATGGCGACATTGTCAGTGTAGATACAGTTTTATCCCTAGATGGATACTTTGCTGACTCTTGCTGGACTTATGGTATTGGTCAAGTGGATGAAGAAGGGCAACGTTTAATGGACGTTACAAAAAAAGCACTGGCATTAGGTATTGACCAAGCACGTGTAGGTAACCGTATTGGTGATATTGGTGCGGCTATTCAATCCTATGTTGAAGGGGAAGGTTTCTCTGTTGTACGTGAGTTTGTTGGTCACGGTATTCAACCAACGATGCATGAAGGCCCATCAATACCTCATTACGGCGTAGCAGGTAAAGGGCAACGGTTACGGCCTGGGATGACGATTACCATTGAACCAATGGTGAATACTGGTAAATGGCAATCAAAAATGGATGCTAACGGCTGGACAGCACGCACAATAGATGGTGGACGCTCAGCACAATATGAACACACCATAGCAATCACAGAAGATGGTCCAATTATATTAACCCAACAAAAAGACTAACCGTCATCAACAAACCATTAAGGGATGAGTAATCAAACTTAATGGTTTTTTGGCATAAATAATTATTAAGATTGTTTAAATCCCAATGCAGTAAATTTTCATTGTGCTATAATATATATTGCCTAAGTTTGCACAAGATGATTTAACAATTTTATGCTATAAAAATAGCAAATTTCCCAATAATTCACCAGAGGAGCGCTTATGACAAAGCAAGATAATCAACCAAAAAATGGTCCTAGTCGCCGTGATAGTAGAAGGAACAAAGCGTTCAATATAAACGCATTGCTTTCCTCAAAATGGTTACCTAAAGAAAAGAAAACCTATTGGATTTTAGGTACTGCAGGATTAGTTGTGGTGGCTTGTTTGATTATGTTTAAGGTATACGCAGATATTTCAGGTTTTGGTTCTAATATCTATGAGGATGTGAACGCAGAAAAAATTCGTGATGCGGATGCGCAATTAAAAAATGGCGAGCCCATCACAATTTTATTAACTGGTATAGATAGTGGGGCGCTCTACTATGAAGATGTTGAGGAAACACGCACGGATGTCATGATGGTGTTTACCATTAATCCAAAAACCAACGAATCAACTGTTGTGTCAATTCCAAGAGATGCCTTAGGTGTTCAAAGTGACACGGACGAGTTTGATAAATTAAACCATGCTTATATGAATTATGACGGGATTGAAGGAACAATTAACTCCCTACAACGTTACTTGGATATCCCTATTGATTATTATGTAAATGTCAATATGCAAGGATTTATGGATGTGATTGATGCTTTGGGGGGCGTTGAAATCACGCCAACATTAACCTTTACACAAAATGAAGTGTCCTTTACTGAAGGGGAAACACGAACCTTATCTGGCTTAGAAGCCATGCAATATGTGCGGATGCGTAAAGTTGACCCAGAAGGTGATATTGGCCGTGAGAAACGCCAACAACAGTTAATCGAGGCTGTAGTGGATAAGGTGATATCCTTAGGCACAATTACGAATTATAATGATATATTAGATGTGCTTGGCGATGATGTGAAAACAAACGTAACGGTAGATAATATGTTTGCCTTACAGTCTAAATATTTACCAGCTATGGATAACTTGAATAAATTAGTCTTTGATGATTATGTCGATTTAAATCTTGATTTTGGCTACTATATGTTAATTCCTGAGGTAGAACGTTTAGAGAACGTGTCTATTATGCAAGAGAATATAGACTATGAAGGAACGAATACAGTGGTGGTTTATCCTGTAGAGTTTGGTGTTGAATCTACCTACTTCCCAGTATCTGATTTAAATTGGGATGGTGTATTATCAGATGATGAGATGGCCATCAAACCAGGTATATATACAAGAGAAGACCTAAATGAGCTGGTGAAATATATATTTGGTTATTCAATTAATGATTATCTAGCATCAACGGGCAATACAGACTTGATTGATGAACAGGATGATCAAACCATTCCAACAAGTTTAGATGATGACTTGTTAGCTTATATTACTGGTGGTTTTGATCCTAGTGGTTCTGTAAGTGAAATGACTAGTGACGACTTAGATAGTTATGGTAATACGGGCGTGGAAGATGCAACTAGCACTTATGATTATGCTGATACTTATTCAGAAACGACGAACTACCCTGATATTTATAGTGAAGAAGTACCGGAAACGGGTGCAGAAAGTGATAGTGTACCAACAACTTCACCATCCACAACGATTCCAGAAGAATCATCAGTAACCTCAGATCCACCAGTTATTTCAGAAGAATCGGTTACTGAAACGCCGGTTGAAGATTATACCGTAAGTGAATAAAATTAAAAAATCAATCGTTATCTTTGAGGAGGAGGGATTACATGGCAAACAGAGAAAGTCGCCATCGTAGAAGTCAACGAGAGGAATATTATGAGGACAGACCCCGTAAAAAACGTCGTGGCTTCTTGGGGTGTTTTGGTTGGGTATTGTTAGCACTATTAATTATTGGCGGTGGCGTAGCTGCATATTCTTATTATCGTATCAATCAAACTGCAGACGCTATTTACCAACCAGCAGATGCGGATGGTGCAGACCCAGTAGAAAAAGTGCGTGATAAAGAGGTAACTATTTCGGATAAGGAACCAGTGTCTATTTTATTAATGGGTATGGACTCGGGTGGTTCAAGAACGACTGGTGAACAAAATACAGATGTGATGATTCTTGTAACAATCAATCCAAATACTAAAACGGCAAAAATGGTGTCTATTCCTCGTGATACCTACATTTCTGATATAGACTTTAAGATTAATGGGGCATATGCTATGGCTGGTGGCCCATCAGGTTCAATTAATGCGGTTCAAAACTTGTTAAATGTACCGGTTGACTACTATGCCCTAGTAAATATGACAGGTATGATGAACATCATTGATGCGATTGGTGGTGTATCATTGTACAATGATTTCACTTTTTCACAAGATGAATATACCTTCCCAGAAGGTCAAATTACTTTGGAAACGGGTGCTGAAGCGTTAGCTTATGTCCGTAACCGTTATGATGATCCAAATGGTGACTATGGGCGAGCTGATCGTCAACGCCAAGTTTTATTAGCTATCTTAGACAAGTATGCAGATGTTTCAAACATTGGTAGTTTAGGAAGCCTTATGGAGACTGTGCAAGCGAATGTCACAACTGATTTAACAGTTTCAGAGATGACACAATTGGGCTTAAATTATCGAGTAGATTCTGAAAATGTAACATCCACTACCTTAGTTGGTACAGGTGATATGTCTACAGGCATTTACTACAATATCTTATCTGAAGCACAAATTTCAGAAACATCAGCAGAACTTAGATCACATCTAGAGCTAGATTAAACTGTATGATTTAAAATATGGTGAAGGTGAGACAAAAGTCGCTTAGGATTGACCTACTGGACCAAAAGGCGAACAATAATGAAATATTATTGGAGACATTTGGGCAGTATCGGACAATGCTGACTTTTGGCACCCAATTATAAACGTTCGGTTCTATGATAAATAGTGTTGGTGGGAAATTCTTAGGAATTTCCGCCAGCACTATTTTTGGGTATACAAAAAGGCCATGAAATCCTAA
>NZ_PNHQ01000033.1 GCF_002871935.1 Aerococcus viridans | reverse complement strand
ACTTAATGATAATGGAATCCTCGTTTTTTTGCGAAAAAAATTGGACCAATGACTTTTTTAGTCATCAGTCCTATATATTGTAGAGCCATTAAACTGCAAAGTTTATGGGTATGCTTTTTTATGTACAATTATTAACGAATAATGGTCGTATAAAAGAATGTTTTATATAATATAAGAAATGTACTAGAATAAAGGATGATAGCGATTCTAACATTCAAATATTTGAAAAATGTTATCAGGTGAAAGATTGCAATTTTTATCTTCTGTAAAACATGGTATGATGGCTTAAAGAAAGTGAGTGAAGCAGTAATGGACTACAATGAACGTTATTTATTATTATTATCTGAACAATTTCCTGATATTGCCTCAGTGACAACTGAAATCATTAATTTAGAAGCGATAATGGAACTACCAAAAGCAACAGAACATTTTATTAGTGACCTCCATGGCGAATATGATGCTGTTTCACATGTATTAAGAAATGGTTCTGGAAATATAAAAGAGAAAATTCGTGAGATTTTCCAAAATCGCTTATCTAGTAATGAGATGAATCAATTAGCGACACTTGTTTACTATCCAGAAGAAAAATTAGAACGTATTTTAATGGATATGACAAGTGTAGAAGAGAAAAATGAGTTTTATACCCTGACGATTTCAAGAATGATTGAATTAGGTCAATTTGTGGTATCTAAATACACGCGCTCAAAGGTACGTAAGGCAATGCCTAAGGACATGTCTTATATCCTTGAAGAGCTCTTATTTAAAGACTCAATACTGACGAATAAAGGCTCTTACTATTGGAATATTATTCAAAATGTCATCGAATTAGATGCTGCAAATCGTTTGATTGAGGCATTATCAGAATTAATGCAGGAATTAGTTGTTGACCATTTACATGTCTTAGGAGATATCTATGACCGTGGGCCATCACCTGATAAGATCATTGATTTATTGATAGCACAGAAATCAATTGATATACAATGGGGAAACCATGATGCTATCTGGATGGGCGCCGCTTCAGGTTCACGTGTTTTAATCGCTAACGTGCTAAGAATTTGTGCGCGGTACGATAATTTAGAAATCATTGAGGATGGCTACGGCATTTCACTAAGACCACTTGTTGCCTTTGCAGAAGCAACATACCCGGATGAATCGATCAAAGAATTCATGCCTAAGATTGATGACACGATTGATCGTTTTCCAGAAGAAGTGAGTCAAATTGCTAAGATGCAGCAGGCGATTACAATTATACAATTTAAATTGGAGGCACAAGTCATTAAACGCCATCCTGAATTCCAGACAGATAATCGATTGTTCCTAGATAAATTAAATTTAGAAAAAGGTACTGTTCTTGTTGATGGAAAGGAATATGCTCTCAAAAATACGACTTTCCCTACAGTAAATCCAGAAGATCCATTCAAACTTACAGAAGATGAGGAGTATGTGATGGCTAAATTGCAAGCAGGATTTTTAAATTCGGAGCGATTACAAAAGCACATTGCTTATCTTTATAGTAAAGGATCATTGTATAAAGTATATAACGAGAACTTGTTATACCATGGATGTATTCCAATGAATGATGATATGTCATTTATGTCTGTCGAGATTCACGGTCGTTCATATGCGGGACGTGAATTGTTAGATCAGTTTGAGAAATCAATGCGTCAAGCATATGCAGCAAAAGGAACCAATGAAGATGAAAATCCAGACTTAGATTATATGTGGTATATATGGCAAGGGGAAGGATCATCATTATTTGGAAAGACCAAAATGACTACTTTTGAGCGTTACTATATTGAAGATGAAGAAACGCATCATGAACCGAAGAATATTTACTATACGCTACGGAATGAAAAAGAATGTGCTGAACTGATACTAAAAGAGTTTGGTATTCAACCAGATAGGGGACACATAGTCAATGGTCATACACCAGTTAAGGAACGTAAAGGGGAAGACCCAGTTAAAGCTGAAGGCAAATTACTAGTGATTGATGGTGGTTTCTCAAAAGCTTATCAACCTACAACTGGACTAGCTGGTTATACCTTACTTTACAATTCATTTGGTATGCTTTTAGTTAGTCATCAGCCGTTTTCAAGTGTAGCGGACGCAGTAGAACATGAAACGGACATTGTGTCTACTCGAAGAATTATCGATAAAGAGCTTGAAAGATTACAAGTTCGTCAAACGGATGTTGGGCTGAGGTTAGAAGATCAAGTTGTGCAATTAAAAAAATTACTACACGCTTATAGAAATGGTACAATAAGACCAAGAGTAGTGTAATTTGAGGAGGAATGTATTCATGTCAAAAGGTGTGACGATTTACTTCATGCGTCATGGAGAAACTTATTTAAACTATTATGGACGTATGCAAGGGTGGGCTGATGCGCCACTAACGCCACGCGGAGAAGAAGATGTACGTAGCAGCGGTCGTGGATTGGCCGATATTGAGTTTTCTGCAGTGTATACGAGTGATCTACAACGTACGGTAAAAACAGCAGAACTTATTTTAGATGAAAATAAAGCAACTGCCAAAGATATTGAAATAGAAAAGCGTCCAGAGTTTAGAGAAGTTTTCTTTGGTTCTTTTGAAGGATTAGACGCAAGAGGGTTGTGGGATAAAGTAACAGAGATTGCTACTGGTAATGATGGTTCCTATACTGGAGCAACTTCGGATGAAAGTGTACGCTTAGAATTGAATGCCTTCAAAGAAATGGATCCATATCATGATGCGGAAAACTTTATGGAATTTTGGATGCGAGTGGAATTAGGTTTGATTGATGTGATTACAAAACATAGAGAAACCGATCAAACGATTTTAATTGTGAGTCATGGGATGACTATCCGTAATATGATTCATGAATTAATTCCGCAATTTAAGATCGATTCCATGCTAGATAATGCGAGTGTATCTGTTGTAAGATATCAAGATGGCTTATATCATCTTGAGGCATTTAACCAAACAGATCACTTTGCGCGTAAAGAAATCAATGATCAAGAAACAGATCTTGATCATGAGGATATTTCTTAATCATATAAAGTTTAATGGTGAGTACACAAGCAAATTTCCCTTGCTTGTACTCACTTTTTTTATTATCGATAAATTCTATATTATAGATAAAAGCCGAAGAGAATGGGATACAACAAGCTTTATTTTACCTACAAATTTATAAATTATGATATACTATATTGTGTATTTTTTTGAAAAAAACTTAACAAAAAGAAAGGAATATTTACAAGTGGATAAAAATAGTAGTAGGTGGCAAACCGTAATGGTAATGGCTGGTGCAATGATGGCATCACTCATTGGATCTGGTTATGCAACAGGTCAAGAAGTCATTCAATACTTTGTTTCAAAAGGTTGGATGGGGCTTGTTTCAATTTTTGTCATGTTTTTATGCTTTGCTTTTATGGGGTATACCTTATTTACAACTGGATATCGGCACCAAGATAAATTAGAAAATACCAATGATATTTTTGAATTATATTCAAATAAAATGATTGGTAAATTCTATGAATACCTTTCTATTGTAGTTATTTTCTTAACTTATACGGTAATGATCGCGGGGCCGGTGCGACACTAAACCGGCAATTTGATACACCTATCATTGTTGGCTCAATACTGATGTTTATAGTGGTTGCAGGTGTTGTAATGCTTGGATTAGAAGCCTTAACTAATATTTTAGGGAGTTTGGGACCTATGATTGCTATCGTTGCCATGTTACTAGGTTTATATGGTTTAATCACCAACTTTAACGAATTACCCAATATATCAAGTTCAATCGAAAGTGCTTTGGCAAATGGAGAAATTCAGACTTCGTCAGGGAATTGGCTTGTGTCAGGTCTTAATTATGTAGGGTATAACCCTATCTTATTTGCAGGTTTTCATAGCCAAGCTGGGGGAGAAGCTAACAGACGTAAAGATGCCGCATATTCTGGTTTAATCGGTGGAGGGGGCTTTAGTATTGCGATTCTTGTTTTTTTATTTTGGTTTCATGGCTTCCTTCAATTTAGTGGGTAGATCAGCTGTTCCTACTTTGTCTTTAGCTAATGAGATTCATCCTTACCTAGCTTACTTCTTTGTTGCTATTATCATGATAGGAATCTTTACTACTGCTGTTACATTACTTTGGAATACAGTATCTAACTTCTCAGATGATGGTACTAAAAAGCAAAAAGTTCTTACATTAATTATCGGTTTTATTGGTTTGATTATCGGTTCAATGATTTCATTTGGTTCTTTATTAAACATTGTTTATAACGTTGCTGGTTATTTCGGGATTGCCTTTATGTTTCTAATGCTAGTCCGTCACATTCAATGGGGTAGAGCTACTAAAGAAAAAGGGATAAATAAATATAAATAAAGAAAATCGTTTATCATCAGCGATTTTCTTTATTCATTGTCTTGAGTGAAGGGAACTCGGCTATGTTGACCTATTAGTGAAATATATGATATAATTAAGGATACATTCGCGGGGGTGTTATTGGATTCGACAGGCATTGCCCGATGTATGACCACTACTCGGAGGTTACGGCTTCGTAACAACGTTACCAGTTTAAATATAACTGACAAACAAGAAACAAACACTTTAGCTTTCGCTGCCTAATAACAGCTAGCTAAGATTCGCCCAGCGTCACCTATGCGTTGGTGCCGAGTCCTATTATAGTAGGTTACGTTCTAAACTTCCGTCTGGAGTAAGGAAAAGAGATTAATCAGACTAGCAATCTAACTGGTTTGTTTATTCACCATTAGTGCGCGAATTTGAGAATAAACTATAGTGGTAAAAGTTATATAATCGGAGTGTTTGGACAGGGGTTCAAATCCCCTCACCTCCATTTTGAGTATATTAAAGCTCATCATATAAACTCAAGAATGTTGATATATCAATGTTCTTGAGTTTTTGCTTATCAAAGAAGATCATAGAAAATCAAAACATTTTGCACGCTAGTTGTCTTAAATTCAATATTTGATATGAAAGTGTAATCAGGATAAGCATTCACATGTGTCGTTTCTATAAATATCTATAATTAACAAATGGATATTGTAAACGTATAAATTGAAGAGAGCCTTTTCGTTTGTAATCAATTGCATATATGCTATAATGTATATACATTATAAAGAAAGAGGTTGATAGCATGACAGATGAAAACAACGGTACTTTCGATAAAATTAAAGGTTCAGTAAATGAAACAGTCGGAAAGGTGACTGGTGACAAAGAGCAAGAAGGTAAAGGTAAAGGCCAACAAGCTCGCGGTGAAGTAGAAGAAAAGGTAAACGATACTAAAAAAGCCTTTAACGATGCAAAAGAAGACGTGAAAGGTCGTTTGGATGGTTTTGCCAATAACGACGAAGATAAATAAATTTCTCAAATAAACGTAAGAAAAGATGTGGTTATCAAACCACATCTTTTTTATTGCTTCAATAATATTTGAATGAATTATCTGTTTATTGATATAGGTTACTGCTTCGTGTTGGTTTGAATAAGGAGTATAGTTCGTGACTATAACTAAGTTCATAAATTAAGTTTCAGCCAACATCGTCTATCTCCAATTAATAATATAGGCTATAATTTAAGATAGATAAGTAAAATATACCTGGGAGGTTTAATATTTATGAGACGTGTAATTATTGATTCGGATACAGCTGGGGACGATACAACAGCGATTTTGATGGCTTTAAAGTATTTCAAAGTTGAAGGTGTAACAATTGTGGCAGGAAATGTAGCTTTTGATCAAGAAGTTGAGAATGCCTTAACCACTATTGAAACCTATAATCCTGGGTACAAGGTCCCTGTTTATAAGGGTTACCAAAGTCCTATGACAGCTTTACCGAATGCGAAGCATGATACAGTTGAGGAAATTCAAGGAGGCAACGGCATGGGAGATGCTGTTTTTCCTAAACCCCAACAAGAACCCGAAGATGAGCATGCAGTAGACTTTATTATCGATACTATTAAAGCAAATCCTGGTGAAATTGAAATTCTAGCTTTAGCACCTTTAACCAATATTGCGATGGCAATAAAAAAAGCACCCGAAATTATGAATGATATCAAACATATTTGGATTATGGGTGGCGTTAATAACCGTTTAGGAAATATGAATGTATCAGCTGAATATAATTTCTATGTAGATCCTGAAGCAGCAAGGATTGTCTTAAATGCAACGACTGCTAAAACAATGGTAACTTGGGATGCTTCTCTAGACTTTGGTGTCATGTATGAAGAAGATATTGAGGAAATCCAAGCACTAAATACAAAAGGGTCAAAATTCTTCCTGGATATTAATATGTTTGTTCGTGAGTTTGAATTGGCTAAACGAGGTATTGATGGCATTACATGTACAGATTCTCTACTAGTAGCTGTTGCAGCCGTACCAGAATTGATGCTTCAAGCGACTGAATATTACGTGGATGTTGAAACACAAGGACAATTCGCACGTGGCTATAATATTGTGGATTGGGAAGAAGAATTTAAACGTACACCGAATTGTCGAGTGGTAGAACGTATTTCCAGTCAAGGATTTAAAAATCAATTGGTAGACTTATTAGCAGGTATTCAATAGGGGATTTTATGGTAAATTAGCAGGATTAAGAACAGAAATGAATGAACATCAACAAATGATGCTAAGCAGATGTCGTTTTATTTGCTAAAACCTGTGAGAATTGTTTGTATATTCGCAAGTTTTTGTCAACTAAAGTATTAGATAGATCTTATTTGATGATGCAAAAACAGTCAAATCTAGGGTTGAAAATTTCTTAAAAAAGCATGAGAAAGACATTTTTAATTTAACTTATAGAGAGGCGGAGAAATATTTTCTCTTAGAAAAAACCAGATAAAAAGCCACTTTTGAATAGGTTAAGCCTTTAAATTATTATTAAAATACCAAATATGGTATAATAACAATTAGAAGGCGCATGGTTAACTAGGAGGCTATATATGAGTATTAAAGTCACAGATGAAATGCAAGAATTAGTCGGAACTGAGTTACGTCGTGGTACAAGTAAATCCAGAATTGCATCGCTACTAGATTTACCGTACGATGAGGCAGTGGAAGTCATCAATACTGTAAAAGAGTCTGTACGACCAGATATAGGAGACGAAATACGCTTCACCTTCCGTGAACGCAACATGGTAGGAAGAATTGAAAAATTATTAACAAACTCAGCAGTTGTTAAAATTTATTGGGATTATTCTGATGAAGAAATGCGAGAAATTTGCGAATCAAAAACAATTGTCAATTTTAAAGATATCGATGAGTATGTTAAAGTGCCTTCTAGCTAATGTATACGTATGAATAACAGTAAATGAAAGTCGAGATGAATATCTCGGCTTTTTTACTTGGTGCGCCCGGCATGGGCGCTAACTTGGTGGTGAAAGTCCACTACAGGCCTGGCAGTAGGAACTGTTAGCTAATGGCAAGGGTGTC
>NZ_PNHQ01000032.1 GCF_002871935.1 Aerococcus viridans | reverse complement strand
AAAAGGGCCATGCTTATCTTGTAAATAAACATGACCCCTCCTTTATTAAAAACTTAATTAAAAAAATAACTGTGATTATTTATTTTTGGTCACCAACACTATTTGACACAGAACCGTAAGTTCTTGCAGTCGGTATTGATTCAATTTATGCAACACAGAACCAAATAAAAAAGCACAGATACTCGTGTACCTGTGCTTAGATGTTAACTGTCTGAATATTCAAAAGTGATAAGCTAATTTAAATTATTTGTTTTCTAAGTTGTAGAAAGCGTTTAGCCCTTGGTATTCAGCTAATTCGCCTAATTCATCTTCGATACGTAATAATTGGTTGTATTTTGCCATACGGTCAGTACGTGATAATGAACCAGTTTTGATTTGACCAGCATTAGTTGCTACAGCGATATCAGAGATTGTTGAATCTTCTGTTTCACCAGAGCGGTGAGATACTACGGCTGTGTAGTTTGCACGTTTAGCCATTTCAATAGCGTTGAATGTCTCAGTTAAAGTACCAATTTGGTTAACTTTAATTAAGATTGAGTTACCAACGTGGTTAGTAATACCGCGTTCTAAAATTTCAGTGTTTGTTACGAATAAGTCGTCACCAACTAATTGTACTTTTTCACCTAATTTTTCAGTTAGTAATGCCCATCCATCCCAGTCATTTTCGTCCATACCATCTTCGATAGTAATGATTGGGTATTTAGCAACTAATTCTTCTAAGAAAGCAACTTGTTCTTCAGCGTTACGTTTAGCTCCGCCTTCACCTTCGAATTTAGCGTAGTTGTATACGCCATCTTCGTAGAATTCTGAAGAAGCACAGTCGAAACCTAAGAACATGTCTTCACCTGGTTTGTAACCAGCAGCTTCAATTGCTTGAATAATAGTTTCAACAGCATCTTCTGTTCCCTCAAAACGAGGCGCAAATCCACCTTCATCACCAACAGCAGTCTCTAAACCACGATCAGATAAGATTTTTTTCAATGCGTGGAATGTTTCAGCACCCCAACGTAAAGCTTCTTTGAATGAAGAAGCACCAGCTGGAATAATCATAAATTCTTGGAAAGCGATAGGTGCATCAGAGTGAGAACCACCGTTAACAATATTCATCATTGGTGTTGGTAATACTTTTGCATTGAAACCACCTAAGTAGTTGTATAACGGGATGTTTAATTCATCCGCAGCAGCGCGAGCAGCAGCAATTGAAACTGCCAAGATAGCGTTAGCACCCAATTTACCTTTGTTTGCTGTACCATCTAATTCAATCATAGCAGCATCAATACCGATTTGATCAGTTACGTCAAGTCCGATAATTGCATCCGCGATAGCATTGTTCACGTTGTTTACAGCGTTTTGAACACCTTTACCTAAGTAACGTTCTTTATCACCGTCACGTAATTCAACAGCTTCGTGTTCACCAGTTGAAGCACCTGAAGGAACGATTCCGCGACCAAATCCTCCAGCTTCAGTGTAAACTTCAGCTTCTACGGTAGGGTTACCACGTGAGTCCAAGACTTCGCGTGCATAAATATCAGTAATTACAGACATAATTTCTCTCCTTTAAATTCAAAATAATTTTTAAATTTGTTACATTCATATTATACCATACCCACTAATGAGTAGGTATAGATATTCATTGTTTAGTGCTTAATTAAGCTTTCTCCAGTCATTTCAGCTGGTTGATCAATATTTAATAAATCTAACATTGTTGGTGCAACGTCAGCTAGGCGACCATCTGTACGTAATTCAATACCTTTTTCAGTCACAATTAGTGGCACAGGTACTGTTGTATGCGCGGTATTAGGTGAACCATCTTCGTTTAATTCTGTTTCCGCATTTCCGTGGTCAGCAAAGATTATTGCTTTTCCGTTTTTAGCTAATAAGGCATCAACTACACGACCTAAACATTCATCAACAGCTTCAATTGCTTTAATAGTAGGTTCTAACATACCTGAGTGACCTACCATATCTGGGTTAGCAAAGTTTAAGATAATTGCATCTTGACGATCATTTTCAATCTCATCAACTAATGCATCTGTTACTTCATAAGCAGACATTTCCGGTTTCAAATCGTAAGTCGCAACTTTAGGTGAATTGATCAATATACGTTTCTCGCCTTCAAACTCATCGTTTGTTCCACCATTCATAAAGAATGTTACGTGTGGATATTTTTCAGTTTCAGCAATACGTAATTGGTTTAGACCGTTATCAGATAACACTTGCCCTAGTACATTTTTCAATGCAATTGGTTTGAATGCAATATCAGCAGGAATTGTATCTTTATATTTAGTCATAGATACAAATTTCACATTTGTTGGCACATTACCACGATCAAAGTTGTCCCACTCATTTGCAGTTACAGCATCTGAAAGTTGGATAGCACGGTCTGGGCGGAAGTTTGCAAAGATAATTGCATCATTATCTTCTACCTGGCCTACTGGTTTGCCATTAGCATCAACAATTAAAGTAGGCACTACGAACTCATCAGTTACATCTTCAGCATAGTTAGCTTTAACAACTTCAATTGCGTCTTCACCAGTTTCGCCTTTAGCATTAAAGATGACATCGTAAGCCTTTTGTACACGTTCCCAGCGATTATCACGGTCCATAGCATAGTAACGTCCTGAAACTGAAGCAATTTGACCTAAGTTCTCTTCAGCCATTACTTTTTCAAGCGATTCAATGTATCCTGGCGCTGCATGTGGATCAACATCACGTCCGTCTAGGAAAGCATGAAGGTATAATTTTTTAACACCTTTAGCTTTAGCATCTTTAATCAATGCTTCAATATGACGTAAGTGGCTATGTACCCCACCATCAGATAATAATCCAAAGATATGCAAAGCAGATTGGTTATCAGTTACGTGAGAATAAGCACCATTCAATGCTTCATTTTCAGCAAACTCTCCATCTTCTATAGCTTTGTCAATTCGAGTTAGGCTTTGGTATACAATACGGCCAGCACCAATATTTGTATGGCCAACTTCAGAGTTACCCATTTGTCCATCAGGTAGCCCTACGTCTAACCCAGAAGCTTTCATTGTAGCGTGTGGAAATTCATTCCAGTAACGGTCAAAGTTTGGTTTATTTGCTTGTGCTACAGCATTACCATATGATTCTTCTCTCCAACCGAATCCATCTAAGATAATAATAGCTACGGGTGATTTAAACATGTGTTATTTACCTCCATTTAATAATGCGATGTAAGAAGTAACATCAAGACTAGCTCCTCCTACGAGCGCACCGTCAACATCCTCTTTGTCAAGTAATTCAGCAATATTTCCAGGTTTTACAGAACCACCATATAAAATACGTGTTTGGTCAGCGGCTTCTTTACCAGCGATTTCGAATAATAAATCACGAATGTGCGCTGACATGTCTTGAGCATCCTCAGCAGAAGCAGTTTTACCAGTACCGATTGCCCAAATTGGTTCATATGCAATGACAGCTTGAGCGATCTGATCAGCAGTTAAACCTTCTAGAGCAGCACGAATTTGTCCGCTAACCCATTCTTTTTCTTGCCCAGCTTCACGAGTTTCTAATGTTTCACCACAGCAAATAATTGGTGTCATGTTGTGGCTAAAAATGCTTGCTGCTTTTTTACGCACATCTTCATCAGTTTCGCCAAATAATTCACGACGCTCTGAATGTCCGATAATAACGTACGGTACACCCAACGCTTCTAAAGCAAGTGGAGAAATTTCACCAGTGAAAGCACCTTCATCTTCAAAGTGTACATTTTGTGCACCGATTTGAATGTTAGTACCTTCTACTTCTTCAATCAATTTCTCAATGTAGATTGCAGGTGGTGCGATTAAAGTTTCAGCTTCTGTTTTAGGAAAACCTTCCTTAAGTGCAGCAATGAATTCATGAGCCTCAGCAGCGGTTTTATTCATTTTCCAGTTACCAGCGATTAATGTCTTACGCATATATTAAAAACTCCTTTACGAAAAGTTTTACTCAATTTATTTACGTCAATTATTTGTTCGCAATTGCAGCGATACCAGGTAATTCTTTACCTTCTAAGAATTCTAATGATGCCCCACCACCAGTAGAAATGTGTGAGAACTTATCGGCTAATCCTAATTGGTATGCAGCAGCCGCTGAATCTCCACCACCGATGATAGTAGTAGCATCTGTTAAATTAGCGATAGCTTCACCAACACCATTTGTACCTTTAGCAAAGCTTGGCATTTCGAATACACCCATTGGGCCATTCCAAACAACCGTTTTAGCATCAGCAACTTGTGATGCATAGTATTCAACAGTTTTAGGACCTACATCTAATGATTGCCAATCTGATGGGATACCATCTGCGTCAACAACGTCAGTATTTGCATCATTATCAAAAGCATCTGCAACAACAAAGTCAACAGGTAATACTAAACGATCACCAGCACGTGCCATTAAGTCTTTCGCTAATGGAATCTTGTCTTCTTCTAATAGAGAACCACCAACTTCGTAACCTTGAGCTTTCATGAAGGTATAAGCCATACCACCACCGATTAAAACTTTATCAGCTTTATTTAGTAATGATTCAATTACACTAATTTTATCAGAAACTTTCGCGCCACCTAAGATTGCAACGAATGGTCGTTTTGGCTCATTAACTGCATCGCCTAAGAACTGAATTTCTTTCTCCATTAAGAAACCAGCAACAGCCTCGATATTATTTGAAATGCCAACATTAGATGCATGCTCACGGTGAGCAGTACCGAATGCATCATTAACGAATACATCTCCTAATGAAGCCCAGTATTTACCTAATTCCGGATCATTCTTGCTTTCCTTTTTACCGTCTACATCTTCGAAACGAGTGTTTTCGAACATTAAGACTTCACCATCTTTTAGATTGGCAATCGCATCTTCTAATTCTTGACCACGAGTTTGTGCTACAAAAGTAACTTCTCTACCTAATTTTTCAGATAAACGTTCTGCAACCGGGCGTAAAGATTTAGAAGCTTTATCTTCTTCAGTTTTTACTTTACCAAGATGAGAGAATAATACTAAACGTCCACCTTGCTCAAGAATATACTCAATAGTTGGTAAAGCTTGAACAATACGGTTGTCATCAGTAATATTTAGGTCTTTGTCCATTGGAACGTTAAAGTCAGCACGTTCTAGAACAACTTTACCTTTTAAATCAATATCTTTTACAGTTTTCTTAGCCATTAAAATAGCACTCCTTATCTTAAGTTGTTAATCAATAAAAAAGGGCAGGAAGCGCGAAGCTTCCCGCCCAAATTCAACTGATTTTACTTTTAAACAACTAATTATTGTTTAGCAGCAAAGAATTCGATTAAGCGTACGAATTGAGAAACGAAACCAGCTTCGTTGTCGTACCATGCAACAGTTTTAACTAATTGGCCATCTTCAGATTCGATAACTTTAGTTTGAGTTGCGTCGAAGATTGAACCAGCTGGAACACCAACGATATCAGAAGATACAATTTCATCAGTGTTGTATAAGAATGATGGATTAGCATATTTTTCCATAGCAGCATTTACTTCTTCAGCTGTTACTTCTTTGTCTAAAACTGAGTAGAATTCAGTCATTGAACCAGTAACGATTGGAATACGGATAGCAGTACCATCAACTTTACCGTTAACAGAAGGGATAACGCGACCTACAGCTTTAGCTGCACCAGTAGATGCTGGAATAGCGTTTTCTGCAGCAGCACGACCATTACGGAAGTTACCTTTTTTACCGTTTGGTGCATCTTGTAATGATTGTGTAGAAGTGTAAGCATGGATTGTTGACATTAAACCATGTTTGATACCAAATTCTTTTTCTAACACGTTAACTACAGGAGCTAAACAGTTAGTAGTACATGAAGCACCTGAGATAATTGTGTCTTCAGCGTCAATGATATCTTCATTTACACCGTAAACAATTGTTTTAGTTTCAGCATCAGCAGGAGCTGAGATGATAACTTTTTTAGCACCAGCATTGATGTGTGCTTGAGATTTTTCTTTTGTAGCGTAGAAACCAGTACATTCTAGAACGATATCAACACCTAAGTCACCCCAAGGTAAATCGTTTGCATCACGTTCAGAGTATACTGTGATTTCTTTACCATCGATAGAAATACCATTTTCTGTAGTTTCGATATCGTGGTTGAAAGTACCATGAGCAGTATCATATTTTAATAGGTAAGCTAAGAATTCGTTGTCTGTTAAATCGTTGATTGCCACGATTTCTACATTTGATTCATTTTCTTCCCAGATACGACGTAAAGTTAAACGACCGATACGACCAAAACCGTTAATTGCTAATTTAATTGCCATACTACAAAATTCCTCCTTAATGGAATACAAAATTATTTTAATGGGATTCCCCATTTAAAACCATATTTGAGGCACCTTGATCAGTTATAATGACTAACTGCTTAGGTGCGAGTTTTGCAAAAGCTTTTATTGCTTCTGCTTTTACACTGCCTCCAGCGATAAGAATTGGCAAATCGATCTCTGCCAAGTCTTCTAGTTGAAGACCTATTCTAGGGATTCGGTGAACAATTTTACCTTCTTTATCGAAGAAACACCCAAACACTTCCCCTACAGCGTGGTTACTCTTAATCTTAGAAGAACTCTCTGAATCAAGTCCCCTACGCTTTGCCATAATTTTAGCATTACCAACACTGAAAAGCAAAATGTTAGCCTCTTTTAATCGTTTTAAAGTTGATTGAATTACTGGATCATTCATTAAAGCCATATTTGCAACCTCAGATAGGTTCTCAGGTGCGTATAAAGAAATGTTATGTCCATGCAATTTTTGAGCTAAAATATCACTAATCGTATTAGCTTGAGTTGCTGAAGCATCTCCTATTCCTCCTCTAGCTGCAACCACGGTAAAGTGTTTGTCAGCTGAAGGCGCTAATTGAACATGTTCGCTAACCTCTAGCATAGTCGAACCACCCGTAACAGCAATCGTATGATTACCGCTAGGCAGTTTTTTGTCCAAGTATTTTGAAACTTGTAGACCCATTTCAAACAATATATGTTGATCTTGATCTATGTCTCCTGAAACAATTCGAGCATCTGCTATGTTGAGCACATCAGCCAAGTACTGTTCTTGTAGGTGAATTTCATTTGTATCACGCCACAACTCTTGACCTGTAGCAATTGCTCTTTCTCCTTTTGAAGTAATAGTCATACCAGCAGGAGATGATTCAATGAGATTTTGTTGTTTCAAAACATCTGTAATTGTACGTAATGGTCTTTCCGTGATTCCTAGCTTTTCAGCTAGTCCCTTACGACCAATAGGACCATCTTTGAAAATCCTTTGTAAAACTGAGATTCTATCAAAATAGGTCTTTTGAACTTCTGGAACTACTTCGGTAATACTTTTAAATAATTCGTCCATAGTCCCCACTTTCCTAGTACAAATACACAGAGTAAAAAAGAGTTGGACTTATTTAGTCCGGGATGTCTTTTTTTGACCACCTTGCAGTAAAAAAATAAGATTCCAAAGAACCAAACCTCTTTACACGATTATGATACCAATAAATTTATCCGCTTGCAAGCTTTTGAAGACTTTTATTGTCAGGTCCCATAATCAATATAATAATTACTGATAACCTATCTTCTTTTTATGAAAGGAAGAAACCAAATATAACAAAAAAGAAGTAGGTACTAGCCCCACTTCCTTTTCTATTTAATTGAAAGTTTATTTTTCAAGTTCATCGTTTTTAGTCATGATTTGGTCTAATAAACCGTACTCTAAAGCTTCATCAGCCGTTAACCAATTATCACGGTCTGTATCACGTTCGATTACTTCAACTGGTTGACCAGTCATTTCAGAATACAAGCGATTCATTTTTTCCTTAGTTTTTAAGATGTGGCGTGCTGCAATTTCAATTTCAGTTGCCTGTCCTTGTGCGCCACCTAATGGTTGGTGAATTAAGATTTCAGCATTCGGTAATGCATATCGTTTACCCTTAGTTCCTGCCGCTGCTAGGAATGAGCCCATTGATGCTGCCATCCCCATAATAATTGTTTGTACATCAGCATGTACAAATTGCATTGTATCGTAAATCGCCATACCAGAAGTGATTGATCCACCTGGTGAATTGATGTATAGGTAGATATCTTTATCTGGATCTTGTGCATCTAGGAATAATAATTGTGCAATAATTGAGTTAGCTAGGTCATCATTTACCTCTCCACTCAACATAATAATACGGTCTTTTAATAAGCGAGAGTATATATCGTAAGCACGTTCACCGCGAGATGATTGTTCAATAACTGTAGGTACTAAATTCATTTAAATATCCTCCTTTTAAACTTGTATATATGTATTATACCTTTATGGTCAAAATTGGTCAACAAATAAAACTCCATTAATTTACGTAATTATTCTAGCATAAACTTATCTTCTTACCCAACAGGCAAACTCAAAAGCTCATTAGCTCATAAGCGTTAATTTAGTGCTCTAAGGTGCCCTAATACCGCATTTATAATAGTAGCTTTGCTGCATTTCTATATTTAAAGTTCACTTGTATTCATCTGAAAACTAGGCTATAATAATTCTGTTATGGTTAATGTTGATCTTAAGACCATTTGCGCCTATAGTGTAATGGATATCACATAAGATTCCGGTTCTTATAATGGGGGTTCGATTCCCTCTAGGCGTGTTCAAATGAAGAATTTATTAAGTTGTTGTTTCTATGAACAGCAGCTTTTTTTGTGTCTTTATATTATAAATTTATTCATCATCTCTCTTTTAGATATTTATACTCTCTTTTATCTCTTCACATTGTGTATTTTTATTATTCTATTGAAATTTAAACGAACAAATATTTTTTACTATTAATCTTATGAAAAATAATAAAAAAACCGGGAGAATCTCCCGATTTTTCCGTCTATTGTATTTTATTTTTTATTAGAAGAATACGTTAGTCACACCATCGCCTGAAGCACGGAATGATTCAGCTGATGTCGTTACACCATTTGTTAATACATCATTTACAGCTCGGTAAGTTTCATCAGAAACTGTTGCTCCTGCAGCCATACCATTTGAAACAACTTCAAATTGGCCTGGTGCGTTAACTACTGATAAGAATGAAGTACCACCCCAATTGCCTGAATTTGCACGGTTAACAATTACTGAAAATACTGCTGCTTTTTCAGAATAGCTTGGACCCGCTTCGCTCTCAACTACTTGTAATACCTGGTAAGGAATCTCTGAAGCTGCTGAATATGAAGATGTTGAAGTTGTAGATACTGCTTGAGTTGTTTCTTTTGCTTCATAAGAAGCTGTTTCTACAGATGCTACTTCTTCCGTTTCTTCTACTTCAAATGCAACTGGTTCAACACTTGCTTCTTCAACTGTTTCAGTTTTCTCAACAGTTTCTTCTTCTACTTTATAAGTATCTTTTTTATTGTTTGTATCTTCAATAACAACTTCATTAACCTCACCTTCATCATTTTTAGTAAATGAAATAGAATTAGATGGGAAAATTAAATTGGCATTTTCAATTTCATTGATTTGTACTAGTGTATTCACGTCAACACCTGCTGCACTAGCGATTACTGATAAAGTATCGCCATATACTACTGTATACTCAGAAGTTGATTCATCAATTGCTTGCATATCAGCTGAAACTTCTTCGACACTACGTGCAGTCCATTCTGCTGCTTTCGCTTCTTCAGTGTTAAATCCTGCTGTCGCAAATAATGCTGACAATGCAAATGTTGTTCCTAGAATCATTTTGTTAAATTTCATGTTAAATAAAACTCCTTATTTAGCTATTACTTAGCTATTTATTTAGCCACTGTTTCGACTACATGCAATATACTACACGGTGTGGATTCAAAAGGAAACCCTATAACCCCATTCGTTAAGGGGCTTTAAATGGAGTGAAATGTTTTGTAATTTTTAATATTTTCGTCTCAATTATTACAAATCAACATTTTTCCTATTATGATAACTTTTACAGCACTTTCATAAATCATTGCATATTTTAATAAGTTATAATTGTGACATTGTATGTAACAATTATTATTTGAAAAATAAGTATTTTATTCAAGTTAAAAGTCCCTATAATCGTCTTTTTACTACTATTTAACAGATTTCGGTTCTATGATAAATAGTGTTGGTGGGAAATTCTTAGGAATTTCCGCCAGCACTATTTTTGGGTATACAAAAAGGCCATGAAATCCTAAAATAAAG
>NZ_PNHQ01000031.1 GCF_002871935.1 Aerococcus viridans | reverse complement strand
TCTGCAGAATATACTTTTCTATTCATAAAAAAATCCCCTCTAAAGCAGACTTATTTTATTAAGTGTCTACTTTAGGGGGAGCATATCAGACCTTCATGACGAATGGCTCAGTTCTACAAGAAAATATATTAAATTTGATCAATGAGAGACCGGTAAAACATTGTATAGTATTTTACACAGGATTATGGACTTGACATATCTGGAAAGGTGAAAAAGTAATATATCATTATCACATCTGGAAAATAGAATTAAATAAAAAACTAGATAAAATATTTTTACTTCAATTACTAGAAGAGGATAAGAAACAAATTTTATCTAATGTAACTGGATCAACAATGGTTCACATAACTAAATCAGGAATGGAAGAGAAGAATGTAATAATTCCAGAGAATATTTATGAACAGCAAAAAATAGGTATTTTCTTTAAAAAAATTGACGAAATGATTCAATTGCAACAATCGAAAGTAAATAAATTAAAAGATATTAAATCTGCTTATCTTTCGGAGATGTTTCCAAAAGAAGGAGAAAAATATCCGAAGAGACGATTTGAAGGATTTACAGAACCTTGGAAGACGATTAAAATGAGAGAAGTGTTTTCAACTGTTTTAAGTGGAAATAGATTACCAAAAACATCATTAAGATGAAAATATTTAATACGCCAAGCATTAGTTTTTCAATAGATAACCCTGAGGCTATATTCTTGCAAGAGGAAAACTATTTTACCTCAAATATCATGAGGGTTTTGATAAATAACGATTTAGAGAAAGAAGAATATATATTTTTTGTAGAAACTTTAAGAAAAGCTACTGGGGGATTTAATTGGGGTGTAAAGTTTAGTGGTCCGGTAGTTTTAGATTTAGATATTAATGTTCCATTCAATAAAATGGAGGATAAAATTGATAATCAAGAGATCAAGAAAATTGGATTATTTATTAATGAATTAGATGAAGCAGAAAAATTAGAGAAGAGTAAATTAGAAAAGCTAGAGAAACTAAAACAAGCTTATTTAAACGATATGTTTGTTTAGAAAGGAGGAAATTGTATGCAACAAAAAACATCATCAGAACAAGCATTTCAAGATCGCTTTGTGCGTGAATTAGAAAAATATAAATGGAAAGCACCTGATCATTTAGATGGGAATAAACAACGCGTAACGGTCAATCACTTAGTTGAGAATTGGCGTCATGAATTAAATCGAATGAACGTTGATCAATTAGAAGGAGTTCCTTTAAGTGATGCAGAGTTCGAACAAGTCATGGCAAAGGTAAAACAAATTGATAATAGTTTTGAAGCAGCCAAACTCTTAGCGATGGAAGGATCAACTGGAAAAATTGATGGAATTTACCGAGATGATCATCCTGGTATAACTCGCCAACAAATTACGTTAACAATTTTTAAAAAATCTCAAGTTCGTGGGGGTGACTCGAGCTATCAAATTGCTCGAGAAGTGGAGAGTGAAAATGGGAATCGCTTTGATGTTGTCTTATTAATTAATGGCTTGCCGTTAATTAATATTGAACAAAAGCGAACAGATAAATCTTTAGACGAAGCTTTTGGACAGTTTAAACGTTATTATCGAGATGGAGAATTTGTCAATAATTTCATGGCATTCTCTCAAATGATGGTTATTATGTCGGAAGTCGCCACTCGTTATTTTGCGGCACCAAAATCTATTAATGACTTTAACAAAAGTTTTGTTTTTCAGTGGGCAGATGCTGATAATAATCCAATCAATGACTGGCAGAAAGTGATTGAACACTTTTTAATGATTCCAATGGCTCATCAGTTAGTTGGAGACTATTTAATTATTGATGAAGCCCAAGATGAAGAAAACCGAAGACACATGATTATGCGTCCATATCAGGTTTATGCTTTACAAGCGGTTGAACGAGCTGCTTTAGGCTGGGGTGAAGATGGTATTCGTCATGGAGGATATGTCTGGCATACAACCGGGGAAGGTGTCATAATAGTGATGGGTGCAGTTTGTGTTATTAAATCAAGGGTTTCAGGAACTTTAAATGAATAAATAAACAAAAGCATTGAAGAGTAATACTTGATTTTAAGAGGAGGGATTAAATGAAAATTGTCATGCCGGAAAAGAAGAAATTATTTGATATAGGGCTTGTGTTGCTTGGGATTGTTATCATTGCATACATATACAATCCACTTAGGAATATTATAAATCCATTTATTTATGCACTAGTTCTAGCTTATTTATTGAATCCTGCTGTTAAACTTCTGGAAAAAAACAAAGTCAATAGGATATGGGCAATCCTAATTGTCTTTGTTCTTTTGTTTTTTTTGTTCAGCATAGCTTTTGCTACCTTAATACCAAGACTAACAGGGGATTTGCGGGTATTTATAGATGAAATTCCAAATATATTGAAGTTTATTGAAAAAATTGTGGGAGAGCTCCAGTCAGGACAGATACCTTTCATTCCTGAAGGGGTTCAGGAGTTTTTAAATTTGGATGAACAGATCAAGAATATTGGGGAGGTTCTTAGAAATTCATTAAGAGGAGTTTTCAATAGATTTGTCTCATATACTGGGACTTTTCTGGATATTATTATAACTCCTATAATTACATTTTACTATCTTAAGGATAAAGATAGGATAATGAAGGCAATTACTGGAGAAATACCTGTAAAAAGACTGGCCAAGGCTAAAGAACTGGGCGGAGAGGTGGATAAGGTGTTGGGAGGCTTTATAAAAGGACAGCTGACAGTGGCTGGATTTGTAGGTATTTTAACGGGGATGGGCTGTTGGATTATTGGAGTGCCATATTCTCTGACAATAGGTCTAGTTGCTGGGATTACAAATATAATACCCTACTTTGGTCCATGGATTGGAGGGGTTTTGCCAGTTATACTTGCTTTTATGGAAAGTCCCATAATGGCACTTTGGGTTACAATGCTGATTGTAGTCATCCAGCAAGTTGAGTCTGCATTCCTGTCTCCACAAATCATGTCCCATTCAGTGGGGCTACACCCACTTCTTGTAATGTTTTCGGTATTATTTTTTGGGAATATGCTGGGAATTTTGGGTATGATAATAGGTGTTCCCTTGATGGGGCTTCTAAAGATTGCTTTAAGATACTTAAAAGAGTTTAGGAGCGAGATTGATTCAAAACCAATTTAATCTAATTCTTAATTTTGTTGAGAAAGAAAAAATTAAATATTAGATAATAAAAATGAATACAAATACATTAGAATTGAGGACTTGAGTGAAAATTTTCAAGCCCTTTCTAACTGTTAATAAAACAAAAAAGTATGATAATATGGTTTTTTAATGAACTATGTTATTTTGGAAGAAGTGTATAAATGAAAAAGAGATAAAGTCCATATAATTGTGTAAAAGATAAAAGGCCATGTAACAGCCCTTTTACGGTACAATGTTTTTAACCACAAAGACATACCCAGGAGGACGTTACATGACCCAAGTACATTTTACACTGAACAACGAAGAGGTTCAAAGTATTATTGAACATTCGGTAAAAGATGAAGTTTCTAAAAATATTTTGACCACTGTTTTCAACCAATTGATGGAAAATCAACGAACAGAATATATTCAAGCCGATGACTATGAACGTTCAGAAAGTCGTCAGAGTCAAAGAAATGGCTATTATGAGCGAGACTTTACGACTCGTGTGGGCAAACTCAAGTTAAAAGTGCCTAGAACACGTGATGGTGAATTTTCTCCGACGGTGTTTGAGCGTTATCAGCGAAATGAAAAGGCACTGCTCGCTTCAATGCTTGAGATGTATGTTTCAGGCGTTTCGACACGTAAAGTTTCAAAGATTGTTGAAGAGCTATGTGGAAAATCGGTATCGAAATCTTTTGTTTCTAGCCTGACTGAGCAGTTAGACCCGATGGTCAACGAATGGCAGAACCGTTCACTCTCAGGTACGAGTTATCCTTATCTGATGAATGATGTTCTCTACATAAAAGTCCGTGAGGACCATCGAGTGCTTTCTAAAAGCTGCCATATTGCGATCGGGATAACAGAAGGTGGAGATCGTGAAATCATTGGCTTCATGATCCAAAATGAAGAAAGTGATGACACATGGTCCATCTTCTTTGAATACTTAAAAGAACGCGGTCTACAGGGGACAGAACTCATCATTTCTGATGCCCATAAAGGCCTAGTGTCTGCAATTCGTAAGTCATTTACCAACGCAAGTTGGCAGAGATGCCAGGTCCATTTTTTAGGAAACATCTTCAGTTCCATTCCAAAAAAGAATTCAAAACCGGTTAGAGAAGCAGTAAAAGCGATCTTTAAGTTTACGGATATTGAACTCGCTCGAACAGCTAAGAATGCCTTAGTCGGTGAATATATCGACCAGTCTAAATATACAAAAGCTTGCGAAACATTGGATAATGGCTTCGAAGATGCCTTTCAATACACGGTTATCGGAAATGGTCACAATTGGCTAAAAAGCACCAACCTTCTTGAACGACTGAACTAGGAAGTCCACAGAAGAGAAAAGATTATTCGGATTTTTCCCAACCGAACGTCAGCCAATCGATTAATTGGAGCTGTCCTTATGGACCTTCATGACGAATGGCTCAGTTCTACAAGAAAATATATTAAGTTTGATCAATGAGAGACCGGTAAAACATTGTATAGCATTTTACACAGGATTATGGACTTGACTTATTCGAGTATAATAAATACTTATGATATAACAAGAAAAGAAATTGAAAGTTATCTATTCTATTTAGGGAGAAATATATCATTATTTGATTTGCTTACAGATGTAGTTAATGGAAATTTTACTGAGTTTCCATCTATAGCTCCTTTTGCAAGGCAAAATAGACCACCTGATGAAAACTTAAAATCAATAAATAGCGAGAATTTTAGGGAAGTAATTGAGATTATTTTTGATAGATTTTTTATAGAAAATAGAACTAATTTTACTGATTTCTTTACAGAAATTTTGCGTAATATTGGTCGATATTCAATTTCATTTAATATAAATGCATTTGAATTCAATAATCGAAAATCAGAATTTAAAGATATCTCTGTTTTATCATTAGGACAAAAAGTTGTAGCTATGTTAACTGTTATTTTCAACCATGGTGATTATTCACATGAAACGAAACCTATTATTATTGATCAACCAGAAGATAACTTAGATAATAGATATATTTATACAAACTTAGTAAATCAGTTAAAAAACTTAAAAGAAAAAAGACAAGTTATTATTGCAACACATAGTTCTACTATTGTAACTAATTCTTTGGTTGAAAATGTAATAGTTATGGAGTCAGATGGAAAAAATGGATGGATTAAAAAGTCGGGATATACTTTGAATTTGTCTATAAAGAAGGATATTATTCATATTTTAGAAGGCGGAAGCTTATCATTTGAACATAGAAAGAATATATATAATGATACTTTAAGTGAGGGTAGTAAATAAATATATATTAAGTGATAGATTATAATGGTTTACGCTTGTATAGCAAACTAATGAATAGATAATTTTAATAACTCTTTGCATGTGTTAAAATCAGGATTAACTATTAATAATACTCAGGATTATTTTTGTAATGTTAAACAAGTAGTAGGGAAGGGCAAATTTATGTTAAAAATTTATAATACATTAACCAATCAGAAGGAAGAGTTTAAACCACTAGTGCCAGGAAATATTTCAATGTATGTATGTGGTCCTACTGTTTATAACTACATTCATATTGGGAATGCCCGGTCTACTGTTGCTTTTGATACGGTACGCCGCTATTTTGAGTATCGTGGCTTTGATGTGAAGTATGTGTCTAACTTTACAGATGTGGATGATAAGATTATTAACCGTGCGAATGAAGAAGGGTTAACCCCTGAACAAATTGCGGATAAGTATATTGAAACATTCTATGAAGATACGGATGCTTTAAATGTGAAACGTGCTACTAAAAACCCACGTGTTGTGGAGAATATGGATGATATCATTCAATTTGTGGCGGATTTAGTGGATAAAGACTTTGCGTATGTAGTAGACGGTGATGTCTACTATAGAACGCGTAAATTTGAGAAATATGGTCAGCTATCTGATCAAAGTATCGATGATTTACGGGCAGGGGCATCTGAGCGATTGGAAGCAGATAGCCAATCGAAGAAAGAGGATGTTGTAGACTTTGCCTTATGGAAGGCAGCTAAACCTGGTGAAATTTCTTGGACTTCTCCTTGGGGTGAAGGTCGTCCGGGCTGGCATATTGAATGTTCTGTGATGGCAACGAAACTGTTAGGCGATACTTTAGATATCCATGCAGGTGGCCATGACTTAACTTTCCCACATCATGAGAATGAAATTGCTCAATCTGAAGCACATACAGGCCATACCTTTGCTAATTATTGGATGCATAATGGGTTTGTGACAATGGGTGATGATGATGAGAAGATGTCTAAATCTTTAGGTAACTTTGTCTTAGCCCATGACTTAATCCAACAAGTCGATCCACAAGTGGTTCGCTTCTTCTTGGCATCAGCACATTACCGGTCGCCGTTAAGATTTAACGAAGAAAATATTCAAGATGCCACCAAAAACTTAAACAACTTGAAGACAGCTTATGCGAACTTAAACTACCGCTTTAAAGACGCTAAAGATAGCTTAGATAATGATGCGGACATCTTAGCGCAAATTAAGCATATAGAGAATGCATTTATTGAAGCGATGGATGATGATATTAATACGCCTAATGGTTTAACTGTGGTTTATCGTTTAATGCGTGATATGAATGTATATACAAACCAAAAAGAAGTATCAGTGCCAGTTCTTGAAGCTTTCAAAGAAACTTTTACAGCCCTGTTAACGATTTTTGGGGTCACTTTATCCGATGAACAAGAGTTGTTGGCGGATGATATTCAAGCTTTAATTGATGAACGTAATCAAGCGCGTGCTGATAAAAACTTTGCCCGTGCGGATGAAATTCGTGATCAATTAAAAGCTGAGGGTATTATTCTTGATGATACTGCTCAAGGTACGCGCTGGAAGCGTGCGTAAGTTTAAGTGCAAACGAAAGTAATGAGAATCAATACAGAAATGAGTCAACTAAATGTCTGAAAAAGAGTCTTTATCAAAAAATGAAATCAAGCAACTAAGCGGCCTAACCTTGGCTTATTTGGGAGATGCTTCTTGGGAGGTTGTCGTGCGTGATCACTTGGTCAAAAGTGGCCTAACGAAACCAAAGGATTTACATAAAGCAGCTACTGAATTTGTCTCCGCAAGAGGACAAGCGCTATTAATAGAGGCGATGCAAGCTGAGGAAGGATTCCTTACTGAAGATGAAATCACCATCTTTAAACGAGGGCGTAACGCGAAAAGTCACTCAAGCGCTAAAAACGCAGATATTCATACTTATAGACTGGCAACTGGATTTGAAGCGTTGATGGGTTTTGCTTATTTAAATGATCAAGACCGCTTTAAAGACATTGCAACCTTCTGTATTCAATACATTCAACACGCACAAAAAGAGGAGTAAGCACATGGCTAGAAATAATCAAAGACAAAAAAACAGAGATAGACAACCCCGTAAAACCAATAATAAGGAAGCTTTAGAGCAATCTCCTGATTTTGTCTATGGCTTTCATGCCGCAATGGAAGTGCTAGAAAGCGATCATGACGTCAACAAAATCTTCTTACAAAATGGCTTAAATGAAAAGAATGCGCAAGCGATTTTAAAAGCTGCGAACAAACGAAATATCTTAGTGTCTAATGTACCAAAAGAAAAATTAGATACGCTTTCTGATGGCGGTAACCACCAAGGTGTTGTATTGGCTATTGCAGCATACAAATATGCAACATTAGAGGATATCTTTAAAAAAGCCGAAGCCGCTAACGAAGACCCTATTATTATGGTCCTAGATGGCATTGAAGATCCACATAACTTAGGTTCTATTTTAAGAACAGCTGATGCTTCAGGAGTTCATGGTGTCATTATTCAAAATCGCCGCGCTGTCGGGTTAACGCAAGTGGTTGCCAAGACTTCAACTGGTGCGATTGAACATGTGCCGGTTGTACGTGTAACCAATATTTCTAAAACCATTGATACTTTAAAAGAACGTGGCGTATGGGTATTTGGTACAGATATGAAAGGTCAATCCATGTGGCAAATGGATGCGACACTTCCAATTGCTGTTGTGATTGGTAATGAAGGGAAAGGCGTTTCACCAGGTGTGAAAAAACACCTTGACGGCATGATTACCATTCCAATGCGTGGTCACGTTCAAAGTTTAAATGCTAGTGTAGCAGCAGGATTATTAATGTATCAAATTTATCAAAGTCGTATGGGTAATAGCTAATTAGGGAATTGATATCATAGTCAGTTAACGAAGAAAGGAGGGATGACATGGCACTAAAAAAAGAACGCTTAATCGTTGATGGGTACAACATGATTGGTTCATGGCCTTTACTTGTGAAATTGAAAAATCGAGATGAAATTGAGGCTGCAAGAGACTTATTGTTAGAGACCCTTTCTAACTATGTAGGCTATCATGATATCGAAACATGGGTAATTTTTGATGCCATGTTTGTCCCGGGTATTTCTAAAACTTATGAACAATTTAACCTACATGTCGTCTTTACTAGTGAAGGGCAAACTGCTGATTCATATATTGAAGAGATGATAGTAGATTTGGTGAGCCCCTTACATAATGTAACGGTTGCGACGAGTGATTTAGCTGAGCAGCGAATTGTTTTCCAAAAAGGTGCTTTAAGACAATCAGCACAAGAGTTATATAGAGATGTACAGAAAACCAATGTGGAAATTGCACATGGTAGTAATGATTATGAATACAACAAATATCAAAGATCCATACCATGGTCAGTCCATCAGCTAGATAAACTAAATGATTTTTATAAGCGTTTAATTGATAAGAAAAGTGAATAGCATAATTTGGTGTGTTTGGTCTTTTGGACTGCGCTTGGTTGATCTATATGGAGAGGATAAACTATGGCAAAGCGTAAACAAAGTAAAGACCAATCACAGGTATTGGACTTAGTGTTACAAGGCAAAAATAACCTTACTGAAGAAGTATTTGATGCATTATATCAAGAAGTTTTACCTACTTTATTTGCTAATCGTTGGCGTGTTCCAAAGTATATCTTGGAGAATGATGATTACTATCAAGAAGCTAGAATTTGTTTAGTTCAGGCGATTGAAACGTATCGATTAAATAGTAAAGCTACATTTACAACTTACTTTGCAAATGTTTTTAAGAATAGGTTATTGGATATTCGCCGGATGCATATGACAGATAAACGTATTGCGAATTTTAAGGTGGAACGTTCGCTGGACTTATTTGCAAATGAAGGTGAAGAAAATAGTATTGAAAACCGGCTACAGACGAAAGAGTTGCCACCCGAATATGTATATCTCTTCAATGAGACTATTACCAAGTATGAGGATAGTTTGTCTGCTATGGAGAAAACTGCCTATGATTATTTTAAACTAGGATTTTCTTATGAAGAGATGGAAAACTATACTGGTTATACTAGGAAACAAGTACATTCGTTAATTGCCAAGTGTAAGCGAAAATACCGCCAAATTTTATCTGAATATTTTGACGATTTATAATGTAGACGGTTCTTCTGCTTTTGAAAACCATGTATATTTTGATGCTCAGGAAATGAATTGTTTTGAGGAGTTGGCTGATGACAGTGCAACTCCTTTTTGCTATTTATGGTATAATTAAAAGTGCAGGAAAAATAAATTGACATTGATCATCGGAGTAAGTACTATGTACAATGAATCATAAATCAAGGAGCTTGTGAATTATGGCAACAAAGAAAGTAGCACTTGCTTGTACAGTATGTGGCTCTAGAAATTACACAACAAATAGTAATGCCAATAACCGTACAGAGCGTTTAGAAGTGAAGAAATTCTGTAGACACTGTAACCAACATACAATGCATAAAGAGACGAAATAGTCATACCTGACTAAAAGATGATAGAGGGCGAGGGAAGTAGATGCAATTTTTAAAAGATGTATGGCATGAAATGCGATTGACTACATGGCCAACTGGTGGCGAATTAGTACGTTACACTGGTATCGTACTGTCAACAATTATCATGGTGGCCATTTTCTTAGGGATTATTGATACCTTAGCGCAATGGGCCTTTGCGTGGTTTATCAACTTATAATAAAGCCATTAGAGCTATTAAAAAACTGCCGTTATAGTTAGGCAGTTTTTTTGTTTGGATCAATTGAATGTGTGGATAAAAAAAGGTTCTGTGTCAAATAGTGTTGGTGACCAAAAATAAATAATCACAGTTATTTTTTTAATTAAGTTTTTAATAAAGGAGGGGTCATGTTTATTTACAAGATAAGCATGGCCCTTTT
>NZ_PNHQ01000030.1 GCF_002871935.1 Aerococcus viridans | reverse complement strand
TCTCCTATCTATTAGTTGTCGTTAACTTAATGATAATGGAATCCTCGTTTTTTGCGAAAAAAATTGGACCAATGACTTTTTTAGTCATCAGTCCTATATATTGTAGAGCCTTTATTTTTTGATACAAGTCAATTGCGGTTTATTAGCAAATGTTTGATTGATATCTTCTTCTGAATGTATCATCATCTGATCAGTTATATATTCTAAATTATCAAGCGTGATGTTCTCTTCTAATTTGAAACCATACTGGTAATTGATGTTATCGAAAATAACAACCGTTGGATTTGCTGAAATTTGCATTTGATGGGCTAATTTTGCATCAACAATGATACTTTCTTGTGTAAGGTCTGAGTTAATATCTTGTAACCACATTTCAATATCTAGACGAGTAGTCCCTGCTATTTCTAACATTTTTTCTTTGGAATAAGGATTGCCTTGACGACCATAATAGTCTTGAATTTTCATTAAATATTCACGGCCTACTTTTTTACCTTGAAGCAGAGCAGCTTTGTAGCCCTTACAGACTTCTTGGTGGGCAAGATATAAGCTGTTACGGTCGTTTAAAGACAAGGGATTATCTAGTGTTTTAATATAGTTGTTAAAAGTTTGCATATCTGACGTTGTAATAAAGCGGAAGTACACTTTTTTATCTGTATGCCGTACAAAATTCAACACTTCTTCTTCACTATTTAAACAGGTGTCTCCTAACGGGTTAACAAATAAGAAAACTTCAAACACATGATTGTGTTTACAGGCACCTGGCGTGAGTTTTTTACTGTTATTCCTTTCAGTAATTTTTTGTGCCATACTTTACTCCTTTACTCATATTTTTGAAAATTTTGTTTATTTACTTCGTATTCGTAACTTCTCACCAATTCTAACAGGGTCCCACTAAAACTGCAATCTATTTGTATCTATCAACTTAAAAAATATTTTATCAGTAACGAATCACAGTATAGTTGAATTTAGCTTTAGAGATCAGCATGGATCTGATGCATACGAACAATTTTCTGTTTGATTGGTCTTTGTGGAATTTGAAATTGTTTCAGTAAATTTTGATAAAAAGAGCGTCCCACTTTTGGGTCATTTGTTTCTACTTCAAGTTCGTAGTCTTCAAAATTAGTAAAGAAACAATGATCTAAAACCAGATCTTGTCCTTTGACAACTTGTTGGTGTCTGATCGTTTTAAATTGACCAATAACCATTAAATCTTCCAACAAGATGTCCATTGAGGCTAAGAATTTTTCAATTTCTCCTCCATGAGATAGTTTACCGTTTTCTTTGATGGAATCTCCATCACTTTTAGTTAACTTTTCTGTAGTTTCTAATTTTTGATGATCTTTAACAGGTTGTTTCATCGTTAAATGTACATAGCTATTAGTAATTCTGACACGTAGGCCGATATGTCGTTTAGCTAATTCACCATTGGCAGTATCAAAATAGAAATTTTCCTGTACTAGGGGGATAGTTTCCTCAAAGCCAAAATGTTTAAATAGTTTCTCGTACTCTATTTGGTTTAATAAATTTTTGTATTCTATTTCTAAATTTCTTGCCATTGGATCGCCTCTTTTCCTTATTCAACTTTAGTATATCAAGGTTTACATATTTTTTACAATAAAAGAGGTTAGCGGTATGATGCATTTTTGACTAAAAAAAAGACAAAGGATGATTGATATCTTTGCGTTACTTGTTATAAATCATACCTTTTTGTGATAGAATATACAGGATGTGTGTGAAAGTAAATTAAATAAAGTGGGTGACCAAATGGTGGAAGATTGGCATAGTTTTCTTGCGCCGTATCGACAGGCTGTCGAGGAATTAAAAGTAAAGTTTAAAGGGATTCGTACTGAGTTTGAAGAAGCAAATCTCCATTCTCCAATCGAATTCGTTACTGGGCGGGTAAAGAGACCTGACAGTATTTTAAGGAAAGCTGAATTTAGAGAAATATCTGACTTAAACGCGCATAATATTGAAACTGTGATAGAAGATATCGGTGGTATCCGAATTATGTGCCAATTTGTAGAGGATATTTATCACGTGGTTGAAATTCTTCATCAACGTAAAGATTTTGACATTATTGTTGAACGTGATTATATTAGTCATAAGAAAGCAAGTGGTTACCGGTCATATCATATCGTTATTGCTTATCCAATTGAAAGAATTACAGGTACGGATTCTATCTTAGTGGAAATTCAAGTGAGAACGTTAGCTATGAATTTTTGGGCGACCATTGAACATTCGTTGAACTATAAATATGCTGGAAATTATCCCTTAGCACTACATCAACGACTTGAAAGAGCGGCTGAGGCGGCTTTTCGTTTGGATGAAGAAATGTCTGAAATTCGTGAGGAAATTAAGGAAGCGCAGAAGTATTTTCATACCAAAAGTTCAAAAAGTATGCAACACACGAAACTTTCAAATTCAGTAGATAATCGAAAAGAAGATAATCATAAGCCATCTCTATAGGATATTTTGATAGATTATAGTAGATAGGAAGTGTGTAGACGTGTTACAGAAAATCAATTGTGGAGGGTACATAGATGAGAGTGGCAGTTCGATATAGTGACACTGAAAATTCTAAAAAAATTCGCGATATGATTTTTGCGTCTTGTATCAATTCAGGGTTTGAATTGGATGATGTAAATCCTGAATTAGCCATTTCAGTTGGCGGAGATGGGACACTGTTAAAAACGTTCCATACTTATGCAGATCAGTTGGATACTGTTCGCTTTGTGGGGATACACACTGGTCATCTTGGATTTTATACAGATTGGCTAGAAAGTGAATTACCAGAATTTTTAGCAGCTTTGAGTAATGACTCTGGAGAAAGTGTCTCGTATCCTTTGCTTGAAGTAGAAATTCAGTATAGTGATGGACAAGTGATACGTCATATTACCCTAAATGAGTCTGCCATTAGAAGATATGAAGGCACGATGACCTGTGAAATTTTTATTAAAGAAGAGAAGTTTGAATTTTTCAAAGGGGATGGCTTATGCATTTCGACGCCAACAGGGTCAACTGGTTTAAATAAATCTTTAGGGGGAGCGGTTGTCCATCCGCGTTTAGATACCATTCAAATGACTGAAATTGCTTCTATTAATAATCGCGTTTATCGGTCTTTGGCAAGTCCATTACTGATTGCTAAAGATGAATGGATTGTTTTGAAGCCATCTAAAGAGCATGAAATGACAGGGGTATTTCTTTCGCTAGATCACCTAAATATACCATTGAATAATGTCGAAAAAATTACGTATCGGGTAGCTAAGGAACGGGTGCACTTTGCCCGTTACCGTCATATGCATTTCTGGGATAGGGTAGAAAATTCATTTATTGGTATTAACGACTATCCAAAGCGAAAATTACCTAAAGAAGAATATTAAGAAAAAATCAAATAAATACATCAAAATAATTAAGCTTAAGCTTAATTTTAATTCAGGGTAAAATAGTTAGTATAGGGAATAAGGAGAGGTCGACAATTTTTTATGATGGTATTTGAATGGCAGGCTGAAGAAGCTTTGTTAACGCGTACCTTCTTGAAACATCACGGAATATCTAGACGATTATTGTCTCGTATTAAATTTCAGGGAGGTCAAATTTTAGTAAATGGGCAAGAAAAAAATGTCCGTCACCAATTGACCGTCGGCGATAAAGTGACGGTCATTTTACCGAATGAAGGAAAACAAGAAATGATTGAGGCCATTCATTTACCAATCGATATTTTGTTTGAAGATGACCACTATATTGCAGTCAATAAACCAGCAGGATTTACGTCGATCCCCTCTCAATATAATCCACAGGGATCTATGGCCAACATTTTAAAAGCGTATTATCAACGACAAAATTATGATAACCAAGTGATTCATGTAGTGACGCGATTAGACCGTGATACTAGTGGTGTTATGTTATTTGCTAAGCATGCTTTTGCACATGGTTTAATTGACCAACAAATGCAACAAAAAGGGCTTGAAAAGACGTATCTTGCCATTACAGATAGCAAGGTCAGTGATGTTGAGCACGGTTTTATTGATGATCCTATTGCGAGGAGTCCACGTTCAATTATTGAAAGACGTGTCCATGAATCAGGACAATCTGCTTTAACAGAGTACTGGTTGTCTAAAGAAGTGGGTTATTTAAAAGTGTATAGAGTACAGTTGCATACTGGGCGCACCCATCAAATACGGGTGCATTTTGCGTTTAATGGTGCACCTTTAATTGGCGATGACTTGTATGGGGGGCAAATGGGACTTGGTATTCAAAGGCAAGCTTTACATTGTCAATCTTTAAAGTTTAAACACCAATTTACAGGTGAAGTGGTTGAAATTGAGGCACCGTTGCCAGAAGATATTTCTGCTTGCTTTGACCTATAGGTTATAATAAAATGGGTTGCATGCGTTGAAAAAGCTAGAAACTATACATATCACAAATGACATAGGGGTGAGAATATGAGTCGCGATGAAGATAAACAAGTTTCAGATTATCGAGAAACAGCAAATGAAGAAGTAGAAATCTTTGAGTTGAATCAACCAACAGATGAAGAAATCTACGAAAGTATCACAGAGGCGTTACAACATAATGATCAAGAAAGTTTTAGAGAAGAATTTTTTAAAAATCATACTTATGACCAAGCAAAGCTTTATCTCTCATTGGAGCCAGCTGAGAGGATTAAGTTACATGAATACTTAGCACCGCAAGATTTGGCTGAAGTTTACGATATTATTGATGAAGACGATCATGACCGTATTTTGACTTTTCTCTATGATATGGATGATAAATATGCAGCAGATGTTCTTTCCTACATGTATACTGACAATGCAGTAGATATTTTAAACGAACTAAATGGGGAAAAAGTACGAACCTATATGCATATGATGCCCAAAGCAGCTGCAGATGATATTAAAGTGTTGATGCATTACGCAGATGAGACGGTAGGGTCAATTATGACCACTGAATTCGTTTCGATTACAACTAATCAAACTGTTAAGTCAGCGATGACGATGTTGCGGGCTAAAGCAGCGAATGCGGAAACTATCTATTATCTTTATGTTGTGGATGATGATAACCGTTTAGTCGGTGTACTTTCTCTTCGCGATTTGATCGTGAATGATGGTAATGTGATGGTTAACGAGTTAATGTCCGATCGTGTTGTATCGGTGGATGTTAATGAAAATCAAATTAATGTTGCTCGTACAATCCAAGATTATGATTTCCTAGCTGTTCCTGTTGTGGAAGAAACAGGGGAATTGATTGGTATTGTAACCGTTGATGATGTTATTGACGTTCTAAATGATGAAGCGATGCAAGACTACTCTGGTTTAGCAGGGGTAGACGTAGATGAGCAATATTCTTCCCCTTGGAATTCTGCGAAGTCACGTTTACCTTGGTTGATTACCTTGCTATTCCTAGGAATGGGGACATCTACCTTAATTAGTCAATATGAAGATATGATATCAGAAGTAGCAACCTTATCGTTATTTATTACCCTAATTACTGGTACATCAGGGAATGCCGGTACACAGTCATTAGCGGTTGCAGTTCGTAAATTAGCTACGCCAGAAGATGAAGGTTCTACTATGGGATCAATGATTTTACGCGAAATTCTGACAGGGCTAATTGCGGGTGGCGTAACTGGCTTGGTGATTATGTTGGTTGTAGGTATTTGGCAGAGTAACTTTGTTTTAGGTGGTGTAATTGGTGTATCGATGCTTTGTGCTATCACAGTTGCAAACCTTGCCGGGTCATTGATTCCAATTTTAATGGACAAGTTAGGTTTTGACCCCGCTGTTGCGTCAGGACCATTTATTACAACATTATCTGACTTAACGTCAGTATTAATTTACTTTACAATCGCTTCACAATTCTTAAATTTTCTACACTAATGTTCACTTAAATGATTATTATTTATAAGTATTGGTATAACCAATAACGGTTGACAGTTTGAATAGATTGTTTTAATATTTGATTATATAAGTATAAGAACTTGATGATAAAAATAAAAACAACTCACGTTGAAAAGATAAGTAAATTGGAAAATTTGGCACAGAGAGCCTGTATATGGTGGGAGCAGGTACAAGTACTTCAATTGAAAATGGTCTGGGAGTGACAAGTGTAGAATGATGTAATCTTTAGCACTTGCGATTGATAGTCGATAATCTATCTTCGTATGACTGTACGAATGAGGCGAACCTTGAGTTCGTGAATTAAGGTGGTACCACGTGCTAAACGTCCTTATAATACTGTATGTATTATAAGGACTTTTTTTATGAGATGAAGAATAATAAGGAAAATATCAGGGTAGTAATGATACTATTTATCGCGATAAATGGAGGGAATTTCAATGCCAATTAAAGTAGTTCAAGATTTACCAGCATTACAAAAATTAACCCAAGAAAACATTTTTGTTATGGATGAACGTCGTGCCACTATGCAGGACTTCCGTACTTTAGAAGTGGTTATTGTCAACTTAATGCCAACAAAGGAAGCAACAGAAGAGCAATTGTTGCGTTTATTAAGTAATTCACCGTTACAAGTGAATGTGACCTTTATTCATATGCAATCTCATCAAGCTGCGCATATTTCTGAAAATCATTTAAAAGAGTTTTATCGCACTTTTGATCAAATTAAAGATAGCTACTTTGATGGGATGATTATTACAGGCGCACCAGTTGAACATTTAGAATTTGAAAAGGTGAATTATTGGGATGAGTTGGTTTCAATTATGGAATGGTCAAATAATCATGTATTCTCAACCTTACATATTTGTTGGGGAGCGCAAGCAGCCCTCTATCACCATTATGGTATTACAAAAAAACCTTTAAATAAGAAGTTATTTGGTATCTACGAGCAAGAGTTAAGAGATAAAAAAGTTTCGTTAGTTCGTGGAATGGATGAGATTTTCTATATGCCACATTCTCGTCACACAACGGTGCCCACAAAAGCATTTGAAGAAACAGCAGATTTAGAAATTTTAGCTGGATCTGAAGAAACCGGTGTCTCCATTGCGCAATCTACTGACTCACGCTTCGTCTTCATTTTTGGACATGCGGAATACGATGCTGAAACACTAGGTAAAGAATATAAACGAGATGTTGAGGCTGGTAAACCAATTGATCTACCAGTAAATTACTATCCCGGTAATAACCCAGAGAAGACACCAAAATTAAAATGGCGAACAGCAGCTAACACAATATATGCCAATTGGTTGAATTACTATGTTTATCAGGTGACCCCATTTGTGATTGAACAAATTAGTGATTCTTGGCAAGAAAAGAAAGATGCTTAAGAAATGAGAAAAGGAGAATAGTATGCAAATTAAAAGAGGCGATCAAATCATTCATTTAGCAGGACAACCATTACAAAAGGGGGATCAACTTCCCCTAGTAGACTTATTAAACCGTGATCAAGAAATTGTTCAATTGGGAGACTTTATTCAAGGGTTAACGGTCATCTCTATCGTTCCTGATATTAATACCAAGACTTGTGATATACAAACAAATCGTTTTGCAGCACTTGCCAAAGAAAGAAAATATCCAATACTAACCATTAGTAATAATGATCCTGCTGATATTACCAACTGGTGCCAAGCCAATAATGTCGATATGACGTACCTATCTGATCAGGAAGGTCACTTTGCAAAAGCCTCAGGACTTGAAATGGTGGAGTATGGTAAACTTGCTAGAACAGTCTTGTTAGTAGATGATACAAATCAAATTCAATATATAGAAATTGTGACAGATATGCGTGATGAACCAAATTATGACGCTATTCTTTCCGCAGCTGACCAATTAGTATAAAAATTATAATGATAAAAAAGAGCATTCACTAACTGGCTAATCTCCAATAGTATCTGGGATAACTGGCTAGTGAAAGCTCTTTTTTGTTAATTATTCATAACTATTGAAGAAACGGGTGATTTCGATAGCCGCATTTTCTTCAGTATCCGAACCGTGGATAGCATTCTCTGTCACATTCTTGGCGAAATCAGCGCGGATAGTACCAGATTCAGCTTCATTTGGATCGGTCGCACCAATCAATTGGCGCATGCCAGTAATGACATTTTCACCAGTTACTACCATGGCAAACACTGGGCCAGAAAGCATATAAGCTTCAAGTTTAGGATAAAAATCTTCATCTAATAAATGGGCGTAATGATGTGCTATCATTTGTTTATCTAAATCCATGATTTGGGCGCGTTCAATTTGATAGCCTTTATCTTCAATGCGCGAAATGATGGTCCCCATCAAGCCACGTTTTAATATGTCAGGCTTCAACATAATAAAAGTTTTTTGTTTAGGCATAGTGAATAGCCTCCTTTAATTCTATATTATATGATAGTTACGTAAATTTGCTAGTGAAAATGAGCGGATGATTTAACTTTTCCTAATTTGTCATGGTATATTTAGGGCAGTAAATAGTGTTTAAGAAGGAGCGATTCAATGAGTGAATATATTGTACCAAGTGTTTGGACTTGGGAAAATGAAGCAACAGAAAGCAAAAATTTAGGTGGTAACCGCCCAACTGCCGGTAGCCGCTTTGAACAAACATTGCCAGTCGGTGAAACTGATTTACAAATATATTCATTAGCTACACCAAATGGTATTAAAATTCCTATTTTGCTAGAAGAATTGAAAGATTTAGGTGTTTCAAATACAGCATATGATTTATTCTTAATTAATATTCGTAAGGGTGATCAATTTGGTTCTGATTTTGTAAAAATCAATCCAAACTCTAAAATTCCAGCATTAGTAGACCAAAGTCAACAACCAGCTTTAAATATCTTTGAATCTGGTTCAATTTTATTATATTTAGCTGAAAAATTTGGTCATTTGATTCCTAAAGATATTCATGGTCGAACAGAAACATTGAACTGGCTATTTTGGCAAATAGGGGCTGGGCCATTTGTTGGTGGTGGTTTTGGTCATTTCTTTAATTATGCACCTGAAAAATTAAAATACCCAATTGATCGTTATACAATGGAAACAAAACGCCAATTAGATTTATTAGACCAAATATTAGCCGATCGTGATTATATTATTGGTGATGAGTATACGATTGCAGATATTGCAATTTGGTCGTGGTATGGTCGCTTAGTTTTAGGTGAACTGTATGATGGTTCTAAAGAATTTTTAGATGCTGAATCTTATAAAAATGTGGTTGAATGGGCGAATCGTATTAATGATCGTCCGGCTGTTAAACGTGCTTTAGCAGTAGAGTATAAATCTCTAGATGAAGCTTAAATAGAATAATCATAGAATAAAAGCTGCGCCTATTCGTTGTTGATAGGGCAGCTTTTTTGATTGGGAAGTGCTATTCTAGCACTCATTTATTGATACTGTTGATACTTTTTTCCATATCGACATGCATTATACCTGCATCCATGTATTTAGGTGTATCCATTATTTCAAAGCCGATTGCTTCATAGAAACCAATCACATGTTCTTGTGCACCTAAAATAATTTGTGAAAAATTCTCTTCAAGTGCTTTAGCTTCCACAACAGCCATTAATTCACGGCCTAAACCTTGACCACGGTAATGCTTGTCGATCGCCACACGTTGTAATTTAGCAACATTGGGTGTTAATGCGAGTAAACGTGCTGTATAAACAGGTTCGTTATCACTATTATAGCCAACCATATGCAAGCAATCAGCTTCATACTTATCGATTTCTTCGTCAATATCGATACCTTGTTCGTCTACGAAGACTCCTTTTCTAACTTTTAAAGCGTCCCTATAGGACTCTGAATGAATATCATTGGTCCAAACGGTCTTCATACCATTGCTCCTTCAATACAAAATGAACTTAGTGCTGAAAATGATAGCATCATTATAACACAAGCATGCATAATAATTATGTAATTTGCAATTTTAAATTACTTGACGCATATGGTATTATAGAAAGGCATATTTAATGATCTGTCATACAACTATCAAGGTCTAGCCCAACAAAACGAGGATTAAATAAGATAGCTTGAACCAAATAATATGACTAACATATAGTCAATGAGAAGATATATAGATAGTTGATAAAATAAAGAAAAAAGGATGAATAGGATGAATTTAAAACAAGCAGTAGCAAAACGTCGCACCTTTGCCATCATTTCCCACCCGGATGCTGGTAAAACGACAATTACAGAACAATTATTATTATATTCGGGTGCTATCCGACAAGCTGGTACTGTTAAAGGGAAGAAATCAGGCAAATTTGCTAAATCAGACTGGATGAAAATCGAACAACAACGTGGAATCTCAGTTACTTCATCAGTGATGCAAGTAGACTACGATGGCTACCAAATTAACTTGGTTGATACGCCGGGACATGAGGATTTTTCAGAGGATACATATCGTACTTTGATGGCTGTAGATGCGGCTGTGATGGTGATTGATTCGGGTAAAGGGATTGAACCACAAACGAAAAAATTATTCCAAGTTTGTCGTATGCGTGGAATTCCAATTTTTACCTTTATGAATAAATTAGACCGTGATGGTCGTGAACCAATGGACCTTGTTGCTGAATTAGAAGAAGTTTTAGCTATTGATGCCTATGCAATGAACTGGCCAATGGGTATGGGGAAACAATTCTTAGGTTTATACGACTTCTACAACAATCGCGTTGAATTAACCCACCCTGAAGAGAATGGAGACAATGATTTTCTTCCTTTAAATGAGGCGGGCGAAGTTGAAGGTGACTATAAGTTCAAAGAATCTTCAATTTATACTGAAGCATTGGAAAATGCAGAACTAATGCGTGAAGCTGGTAATGACTTTGACAAAGAAGCAATTGCTGCTGGTGAATTAACGCCAGTATTCTTCGGATCGGCTTTAACTGGTTTTGGTGTGCAAACTTTCCTAGATGCTTTTGTTGATTTTGCGCCAGCACCTTCAGCAGTGGATACTGTTGATGAAGGTGAAGAAGTTGAGCCAACCGATACTGAATTAACTGGCTTTATCTTTAAAATCCAAGCTAACATGGATCCGCGTCACCGTGACCGTATCGCCTTTGTACGTATTGTATCAGGTACGTTTGAAGAAGGTATGGATGTTAAAGTAACCCGTACAGACAAGAAAATTAAATTAAATAATACCACGCGATTTATGGCTGATTCTAGAGAAAACGTTGAAAAGGCTGTAGCCGGAGACATTATCGGTTTATATGATACTGGTAACTTCCAAATTGGTGATACTATTTATACAGGTAAAAAAGCCGTTGCTTTCCCTCCATTACCGCAATTTACACCAGAATTATTCATGAAAGTTTCACCTAAAAATGTGATGAAACAAAAATCATTCCATAAAGGTATGCAACAATTAGTACAAGAGGGTGCAATTCAACTTTATAGAACATGGCATTCTGAAGAATACATTATTGGTGCTGTTGGTCAACTACAATTTGAAGTTTTCCAATACCGTTTATTAAATGAATATAATTCTGAAGTAGATATGTCACCAATGGGTAATAAGATTGCGCGTTGGATTTCTGAGGAAGAATTAGATCCTAAGATGTCATCAAGTCGTAACTTACTATGTAAAGACATCCATGGAAACCCAGTATTCTTATTCGAGAATACTTTTGCCGTAAATTGGTTCCAAGGAAAGTATCCGGATGTACATTTGGAAACTTTACTGTAGGCGATAGTTTCCTATAACAATAAATGAGCCATATAAAACCACTAAACGATTACAATTTATGTTGTGATCATTTAGTGGTTTTTTGTGGCTCTTCGTCAAATCGGACTGATGAGAATAATTTCCAAGTAATCATTGATTGCTTGGTTTTTTTATTTATCATTCATTTCCATTAT
>NZ_PNHQ01000003.1 GCF_002871935.1 Aerococcus viridans | reverse complement strand
TCTGCATCTGAGTCAGCTTCAACAAGCGCATCTGAATCAGCATCAGTAAGCGCATCTGAGTCTGCATCTGAGTCAGCTTCAACAAGCGCATCTGAATCAGCATCAGTAAGCGCATCTGAGTCAGCAAGCGCATCTGAATCAGCATCAGTAAGTGCGTCTGAGTCAGCATCTGAATCTGCGTCAGTAAGCGCATCTGAGTCAGCGTCAGTAAGTGCATCTGAATCAGCATCATTAAGTGCGTCTGAGTCAGCATCTGAATCAGCATCAACAAGCGCATCTGAGTCAGCTTCAACAAGCGCATCTGAATCAGCTTCAACAAGCGCATCTGAATCAGCATCATTAAGTGCGTCTGAGTCAGCATCTGAATCTGCATCTGAGTCAGCATCAACAAGCGCATCTGAATCAACATCATTAAGTGCGTCTGAGTCTGCGTCTGAATCTGCATCTGAGTCAGCATCAGTAAGTGCGTCTGAGTCAGCATCTGAATCAGCATCATTAAGTGCGTCTGAGTCAGCATCTGAATCAGCATCAACAAGCGCATCTGAGTCAGCTTCAACAAGCGCATCTGAATCAGCATCATTAAGTGCGTCTGAGTCAGCATCTGAATCAGCATCAGTAAGCGCATCTGAATCTGCATCTGAGTCAGCATCAACAAGCGCATCTGAATCATCTTCAGTAAGTGCGTCTGAGTCAGTATCAACAAGTGCATCTGAGTCATCTTCAGTAAGCGAATCTGAATCAGCGTCAGTAAGCGCATCTGAGTCAGCTTCAACAAGTGCGTCTGAATCAGCGTCAACAAGCGCATCTGAATCAGCGTCAGTAAGTGCATCTGAGTCATCTTCAGTAAGCGAATCTGAATCAGCGTCAGTAAGCGCATCTGAGTCAGCTTCAACAAGTGCGTCTGAATCAGCGTCAACAAGCGCATCTGAATCAGCGTCAGTAAGTGCATCTGAGTCAGTATCAGTAAGCGCATCTGAATCAGCGTCAGTAAGTCCATCTGAGTCAGCATCAACAAGCGCATCTGAATCTGCTTCAGTAAGTGCGTCTGAGTCAGTATCAACAAGTGCATCAGTGAGTGAATCTGAGTCAATTTCAGAAGCTACTTCAGAGTCATTGTCTACGTCTGAATTAACTTCAATGAGTGCATCCGAATCACTTGAAGAAGCGATTGAATCTGAAATCCATCGTGCAGAAAATGAAGCTGATGACTTACTTGATACGAGTGGAGTATTACCGAATACTGGATCAATGTTTAATGGTTTTTCAAATATTGGTGCATTATTAACAGCACTCGGATTGGGCGGTTTATTTACTAAAAAGAAAAAAGATGAAAAATAAGTTATTTCCGTAAAGGTTTTTAGTTTCAAAGATTGAAAAATGATAAAAGCTGCTTAAGTATATTAAAAGTGCTAGAGAATATTGAAAGATAGTCTCTAGCACTTTTTTACTGTGATGAATTATCATTTTGGCTCTTTATCCAATAGGACTGATGATAAAAAGTCATCAGTTCTATATATTGTAGAGCCATAATTTTTGTTAATTTGATGAAATATAAATTACTTAAATAAAACTATAAGAATGATTTCATTTCAAAGTGTTTCAAACGAGAAACTGACATTCGATTTCGAATAATTTCTAGTAAAATATATAATGAGTTATTTTCTTTTTAATAATTGGAGAAAGAAAGAGATTAGCAAATATTCTATAGAGGAAGTTTTTAATGAATAATAAAAGACACACAATCAATCAGGGTATGCTAAGTACTCGAATAACTTTTACTTTAATCATTTTAACCATCTTTATTATAGGAAGGAATATTCCATTACCTTTAGTAGATGTAGAACAGTCAGTAAATAATTCTCATTTTTTTGAGGCAATTAGTATGGCTACAGGAGGAGATATAGCTAATCTTTCTGTTTTTGTTTTAGGTATTGGTCCATACATGTCTATGATGATTTTATGGCGTTTTATCACTCTAGGTGATTTCATTGATGAACGTAAAATGCCAACTAGGATAGTAGATAGATGGAAAAGTATACTTACACTGATTATTGCTATTATTCAAAGTCTTGGTATTTTATCGAATGTGCAATTTAATCAACAAATAAGTTTTTTAAATAATTATTGGTTAGTCTTAATGGCTACTTGTTTATTTTCAGTTTCAGGTACTTTTTTTTTAATATGGCTAGGTAATCAAAATGCATTATTTGGATTCGGTAATACAACTATTATTATTTTAGCGGGTATTATTCTTAAATGGGTTGATTTTATAAAAGAGCTATTTTATTTAGATAGCACAATGTTTTCTGAAGTGCAACTACAGTTTCTACTATTTTTAGGTTGTTGGATAGTTTTTATATTTATTACCTCAATATTTGTTGAACTGTCTGAACAACGTGTTCCTTTACACCGTATAACACTTAGTGGTCAGTTTGCAAATGACTCTTATTTACCCATAAAGCTTAATCCGGCTGGAGGATTGCCCATTATGTACGCTTTAACAGTAATGAGCTTACCGCAATATTTATTTCAAGCGCTCACACTTATCATTCCCAATAATAAAGTATTGCAATATTTAATTTTACACTTACAGATGAGTGATCCATTGGGTGTAATTACTTATGCTTGTTTAATATTTGGATTAGGTATAGGTTTTGCTTTCGTTAATATTAGTCCCAGAGATCTAGCTGAGGATTTACAAAAATCTGGAGATTATATTGCTAATGTACCCAGTGGCAAACCTACTTACGATTATCTAACAAAAAAGGTTGGGGGAATGGCTTTCGTTGGTGCAACTTGGCTGACTATAGCAACGACCGTACCTTGGATTATTGGATTATTAGAACCCTCGTTAAGCGAAGTAAGTACCTTGGTTGCGAATGTTGTTATTTTGGTATCAATAGTAGCCACAATTATTCAAGAGATTCAAACTGTGTATATAAGAGGGCAATATGCGTCAATCTTGTAGAAAGGAGTATGGAGATGTATTACTTTATACCAGCATGGTATCAAGAAAAATTATCGCTACCTTGGCAATATCTTTCTAAAGAAATTGAATTTGATGATACTGTGAATCAAAGTAGAATGTTTGCTGCCCAATCATTGTCAACTAATTTATTAGTATTAAATTATCTACCAAACTTAAGAACCTTTTTAAATCGACAACAATTATTAAATATTTCATGCTGGTCTCTTTTTGATCAGTTACAAGGAATTGAACAAGAGAAATTGAGTACCATCCAACCTTTTAATTATAAGGAATTAAATTGGCCTAAGGATATTCAATTTATCACCACACCATATGTTATTGTAGCGATGAACGCTAATGCCATGTATGCAAAGATTTACTTTAATGAAGCAGGGAACGTGTTATGGATTGATCATTTTGAAGAAGGCCTTATATATAGAAGATATGTTATTGATGATAGGGGTTTTATATCTAGTATTCAAATATATGAACAAGGTGAACACATATCTACTACTTTCCTAAATTTATTAGGTGAAAAACAATTTATATATTTTGTAGAAGAGGGTACCTTTGAAATATTTGAAAATGCTAAGATACAAGGAAAATTAAAACAACGATTTTTTGCTTCTAAATCCTCACTCATAGAAGCAGTTTTGAATATAAAAATCAAAGAATTTACAGCAGAAGATGTAGTCGTCATAGCTGCTAGTAACGAGCATAATCGATACTTTTTAGATAATGAAATACCAGGAAAAAAAGTTTTGTCATTTTTTTCTGAAAGAAATAATGATGAGTCCTATATAGATTATGAGAACGTTAAAGGTATTGATTTTTTTGTTGCCGATTCTGACAGTATTTTAAAAAATGTAGCGCCGTTAACTGATCAAGTACCAACTGCTATAATTTCGCCATATGATAGTCGATTGAATTTAGGTGTTAGTCAAGAAGTTAAAGAATTAAATATATGGGTAAATATCGATAACATTCAAAAGGACTTAATATATAAAATTGGAGAATTGCTGTTCAAAGAAATTCAACGTAATAAAGATATTCGAGTGATATTTGCTAGCTATAACGAACAGAATGACCAAAATTCTGAGATAGTAAAATTTGTGAAAACTTTAAATAATAGATTTATCAGCGAAGAATCGTTTAATGAAAAGATAAATGCACTGAATATTGAAACAGAAGATGAAGAATATTTTGTGTTCAGACAAGTAAGAGAAGAGTTGACAGTCATTTCTTCATTTTCAACTGTTAGATTAGTAATTGATTTAAGTGAAAACCCACATCTTTATACTCAAATTGCGAGCATTAGTGCAGGAATCCCTCAAATCAATCAACGAGAAACACCGTATGTAAAACATGAAGAAAATGGTTATATTATTCAGTCTATTGAAGACCTGCCACTAGCCATTCATTATTATCTAGATACTTTGAAAAACTGGAATCGTTCGTTAGTTTTTGCGATAGAAAAGATTGCAGAAAACAATAGTGAACAACTAGTGAAAAAATGGGCAAAATACTTGGAGATTGAATAGATGGATAAAAAGCTACATATTTTACAAATTGGTAGAGAGCGTTGGGAATCACGGAATGAAGATGGTTTAATTTGGTATTATATCAATGTTTGTGATGATGTGGATGTACAGCAAGAGAAGCTACATGTTGTTTTAAACGCAAATGAAGATAATGAAGAAGAGAATCACCAGGAAAAAATAACATCATTTGATGTCGTTATTATTTCTGAATTGGGCACAAATTTTGATTTTTCTTATCTACAGCAATATATAGAACCCTACACCATTTTAGTAAATCAGGAACTTTCTGATACTATCATTAATCATTTTCCTATATTTAAATATTTATTCGTGCATTACATTGATATGCAGGATATTACAAGCGTAATTGCTACAGTAAAAAAAGATTTTTTTATTGGCCAAAATGGCACGAAATTGCATGTGAAAAATATTGTGGTAAATCATGTCGATAATTGTAGTATCTACTACAATGGCAATAACTATGTTGAAATTAGTGAAATTAATCAAAGTGACTACGTTCAATTGCTTTATTGGAAGTACAATATAGGATTAGGAAGTGATGCAACGACTGATTTGTGGTTAGAGTACGATGCTGATAATCAAATAGATTTGAGATTAGTTTTACATTTTATTGACTCAGCAGGCGAAGTAATACGTCGTACTTTTACACAAACAGAAATGGCACACAATATCAATGTGAATGTTGAACAGTTTACCTATTTAGCAGCATCTATTGAGGTAAAAGGGCAAGGTACTATTAAAGTTGGTCCGCTTCACTATCGGAAATCTCGCGAACAATATGGTGAAATGTTGTTAGGTGGGCAAGTTAGTCGAGATAGCCAGCGAAACGAATTCTTTTATTACTTTAATCCAGGAGATCTACAACCACCATTAAATGTTTATTTCTCTGGCTATCGAACTGCAGAAGGTTTTGAAGGTTATTGGATGATGAAGAATTTAGGTAAACCGTTCCTATTAATAAGTGATCCACGTTTGGAAGGTGGATGTTTCTATGTGGGTTCATCAGAATATGAGCAAAAGATTGAGCATGTCATTCAAACCTATTTAGATTTGTTATCATTCTCTACTAAACAATTAGTTATTTCTGGTTTATCAATGGGTACTTACGGTGCTATTTACTATGGTGCTAGATTAGAAGCACGTGCAATCGTAGTGGGTAAGCCATTAATTAATTTAGGCGATATTGCAAGGAACGTACCTTTACACCGACCAGAAGCCTTTGAAACTTCATTAGATTTGGTTAATAAGTTCATTGACCAAGAGGAAGAGCGTTACGAAAAGTTAAACAATAAAATTGTACCATATTTAGAAAAAGCGAAATTTCCAGAAGATAGCACCATTGCCATAGCCTATATGATGCAGGATGATTACGACAGCCAGGCATATTTTGATTTATTAAACTATCTCAGCGAAAAAGAAATCAACATTATTAGTAAAGGATTAGTAGGTCGACATAATGACAATAGTCCTGGTATCAACCAATGGTTTTTCGCACAATTGAAAAGGTTAAATATAAGTATTGGATAAATGGGAGATGAATTATGTCTAACTGGAAACCAATCAATATCATTAAGTGGGGACAATTAAGACAAGAAGATTTTTTATACGGTAGCCAAATTCGCTATAGCACCGACTCAGAATTACTGTATTGGGAGAATACTTTAATGCCTTCTGGAAAGGTTATTCACGAATGGTCCTCACGGGTTCATTACCAAGAAACACGCGAACCAATTCAATTACCGACTTTGGTACCAGGTAATCACTATGCTTTACAAGCTGTAGTTTCAAATAATGTTGAAGGAAAGTTAAAAATCAAGATAGCATTCTATAATTATCATCATGATCTAATTCAAGAGATGTTTTATGATTTGAATCAAATTGAATTTTCTATACCATCACAATGTTTATTTTATAAGATTACGCTCATTAATGCTGGACTGGATAATTTTATATTTAGAGAACTAATTCTTTATGAAGAAGATAAGCAAACTCAGACATTAGACAATGCAAAGTTATGGCGAAATACTCTTCAACATATTGATTTAAACAAAGATTTTTTAAACATACAGATAACTGGTAGAGAGCCTGTTACAGGCAGAGTGATAACTGAGATTGAAGATAGTAGATTTTCGAACCAAGCTATTTCTATATTAGCAACCGGTATTGAGTGTCGTGAAACATATATTACAAAAGAAATTAAAGAGCTGGTGAAAGAATTTTCATCATTGGAGCAAGTAAATTTATTATTCGTTGAAAAGAAAGATATAAATATCTGGCAAATATTGAAGGATTTAAAAGAAGAAGGAATAACACCTAACCTATATTCTTTAACAAATGGACAAGCAGATAGAGATGATTTGATGTTACCTCTCTATAAACGTACCTATATGCCTTTGGATATGGGTAAAGATTGCTAGGATAAAACAATGTGGAGGTAGGTGAAAAAATGCGATTAAATCAACCTGTTCGTAGGAAGTATGTCACTATTTTAAAGCAAATTAATCACTTAGCTAAAGAGATGGCAGACTTGAGTGATGGGAAATTACAAGCTAAGACAGCACAATTTAAAGAGCGACTAGTGGCAGGAGAAAGCTTAGATGATATATTGCCTGAAGCTTTTGCAGTGGTACGAGAAGCTGATAAGAGAGTTTTAGGTTACTACCCCTATGATGTTCAGGTACTCGGTGGAATTGTTCTCCATCAAGGAGAAATCGCCGAAATGAAAACAGGAGAAGGGAAGACCTTAACAGCAACTCTTCCCTTGTATCTAAATGCTTTAAATGGTGCTGGCGCTATGATTGTGACGACGAATGATTACTTGAGTAAACGTGATTATGAAGAAATGAGTCCTGTTTTTCAATGGTTAGGTTTATCTGTTTCGAATGCTATAGAAGATACTGGTAAAGACAATAAATTGACCGCCTTAGAAAAAAGGGCGATTTATGATGCAGATATTATTTATACGACGCATGCGGGCTATGGGTTTGATTATTTATTTGAAAACCTGGCTGCTAGTAAAGATGACCAATACCTAAGAAATATAGATTATGTCATTATTGATGAGATAGATGAAGTGTTATTGGATGGCGCTCAAACACCTCTAGTTATTTCAGGAATGCCACGTGTGCAATCAAATTTATATATTATCACCGATCAGTTTATTCGGACATTAGATGAAAATATTGACTATCAATTTGATGAAGATAGGGACAATGTTTGGCTAACTAAAAAAGGCATAAGAGCTTGTGAAAGATATTTTAAAATAGATAATTTATTTGACCCCAAAAATATAGAGCTAAACCGTCATGTATTCTTAGCCTTAAGAGCTAATTTTTTATATGAAAAAAATCGTAACTATATTGTTTCTAAAGGGGAAGTAAAGTTATTAAATGAACAAACCGGACGAATAATGGAAGGCACAAAATTACAGTCTGGGTACCACCAAGCGCTTGAAGCTAAAGAAGAGGTTGAATTAACAGCTAACCAACGAGCGATGGCTTCTATTACTTATCAAAATCTATTTAAAAGATTTCCAAAAATTGCTGGAATGAGTGGTACTGCAAAAGTTGCGGAAGCAGAATTTCAAGAAACCTATGGACTGAATGTGACCGTTGTACCAACTAATAAACCAGTAGCAAGAATTGATGAACCTGATCAATTCTTTATGACTTTGGAAGAAAAGGTAACTGCTGTAATCGATTTGGTAAATAGTGTTCATGCCACTGGCCAGCCAATTCTATTAGCTACAGGTTCAGTTGGTATGTCTAAATTGTATTCAGATATTTTATTAAGTATTGGTATTCCACATAATGTATTAAATGCTTATAACTTGCCTAAGGAAGCAATGATTATCAAAGAAGCTGGACAGCTTGGTGCAGTCACTATTGGAACATCAATAGCAGGTAGAGGAACTGATATTAAGTTAGGAAACAAAGTTAAAGAAATTGGTGGATTATATGTTATTGGGACAGAACGGATGGAAAGTAAAAGAATCGATTTACAATTGAGAGGACGTTCTGGAAGACAGGGAGATCCAGGAAAAAGTAAATTTTTTGGCTCATTAGAAGACCAATTAATTACTAAATGGAGTGAGCAACAGTTAAGTATTGATAAGTATAACCAAGGTAATCGTCCTTTAAGTCAAAAGAAACTGATAAGAATTTTTGATTTAGCCCAGGATGCTAGTGACTCAGCCGGAAGATCTAACAGACATATGTCTATGGAATTTGATGAGAGTTTACGTATACAAAGAGAAATTATTTATCAGGACCGAAGCCAAATTATCAACGGAGATAGGAAATTATCCTTTGAAATGATCCGGACTAAAGTGGATGAGGCTTTTGATATTTTTCTGCGAAATAACTATCCTTTAACAAAAGAAAGGTTAAAACGGTATATTTTTGACCATCTATCCTATCAACTACCAGAGGAAATTAACCAAGTTGATTTGAAGAATTTAGATGAAGTGAAGCAACTATTGCATCAAATTTTCGCAGATCAATTACATACTAAGCAATTGGAAATAACGGATCCAGATTTATTAGAAGTCTTTTTACAGAAAGCGGTCTTAAAATCAATAGATGAAGGTTGGATAGAGCAAGTGGATTACATGGAGCAATATAAGAAGATTGTAACCAGTCGCCAAGTAGCCCAAAGAAATGTGATGACAGAATACGAAAAAGAAGCAACTCGTGCTTTTAAAAGAATGAGAGAAAATATTTATACTAACATGGTAAAACATTTAGCCTTATCTTATTTTGAAAGAAATCAGAAAGGTGAATGGATAATACAATTCTCATAGGAGAGATTAGATGACAATTTATAACATTAACAAAGGTTTAGGTTGGGCAAGTAGTGGTGTTGAATATGCACAAGCTTACCGTGCAAAATTACTAAATCGCGCTAAAATACCTGCAAAATTTATTTTTACGGATATGTTTACTGGAGAGAACATCCAACATCTATCTGAGAATATCGGCTTTCAAGATGATGAAGTTATTTGGCTTTATCAATATTTTTCAGATATCCCGATTGCAGCCACAACCTATACAATTACTGATTTCAAACAAACTATACGTCAACCTATTATTAATGAAGAACGTAATGGAAAAATATATCGGTGGTACTTTTCTGGGGAACAAAATTATTGTACAGGTTATCTCTCAAACGAAGAAGACGACTTTCTACAAAGGGTAGAATTTGTTCAAAATGGTATTTTAACAAGAAAAGACTATTATTCATTTACAAGAGTATTTTCTGAGTATTATCTACCACATGAGAAAAAAGCTACTGTATATCAACGCAGATTTTTTAACCAAGATGGTACAACGGCGTTAGAAGAAATTATTGATGAATCGGAGTCGATTTTCTTAATCAATAATCAAATATTTTATAGTAAGGAAAAATTCATCGGTTATTTTATTCGTCAACTAAATCTTACTGCCAATGATATTGTCATCATAGACCGGGCAACGAATATTGCACAAGCGGTTCTAGAAAATAAAGGCACTGCAAAGGTTGGAACAGTTGTACATGCAGAGCATTTTAGTGAATCAAGCTCCACGGATAAGCACTTATTGTGGAATAATTATTACGAGTATCAATTCACTAATCGCCAAGCGATGGACTTTTTCATTACAGCAACCGAAACACAAAAAGATCTCTTAAACACACATTTTGTACGAGACAATAAGCCAATGTCTAAGATTTTTACTATTCCAGTAGGTGCTTTGGAAGAATTAGTGAAACCGACTGCTCATCGTAGGCCATATGCAATCCTAACGGCCTCTAGATTAGCTGAAGAAAAACATATTGATTGGTTAATTAAAGCAGTTGCAAAAGCAAAAGAAACGCTACCACAATTAACATTTGATATTTACGGTGAAGGGGGTAGCAAACAAAAACTGCTAAAATTAATTGAAGAATTAGATGCTTCAGATTACATTCAATTGAAAGGACATGCTGACTTAAAATATATATATAAGCAGTATGAATTGTATTTGAGTGCTTCAACAAGTGAAGGCTTTGGGCTTACCCTTATGGAGGCTGTGGGTTCTGGATTACCAATAATAGGTTTCAATGTTCGCTATGGGAATATCACTTTCATCAATGATGGAGAAAATGGCTATCTTTTACCATTTGATGATATTTTTAATAATGAAAAACACATTCAACATTTATCGGATGCATTGGTGCGGTTTTACGAAAATGATATTCAACAAATGCAACAAGCATCTTATGATTTAGCAAGAAAATTTTTAGAAGATCAAGTACAAGAAAAGTGGGAAAACCTAGTAAAGGAGCTTTTAGATGATTAATTTATTAAATGATTATAGTTCACTAAGTAAAGATTTTCACCAATCATTAATAAAAGCAGGATTTTCCTATCCGACCTTTGTTTGCCAAGATGATGGTTTCTTGCCTGATGATGTCCAAAGTATTTATCAACTTTGGCTAGATAATCCATTAGACGGTGAACCACTTTATTTTAATGAGCTTGCAGTCCCAGAGTTTTGGGAGATATCAGCGACAAATCAATCAGGTGAAATTATTGACTATCATAAGAAAAGAGGACAAATCCATTTTGCAAAAATAAGTGAAAGTAGAGTTATAGAACGTGTAGAATGGTTTGATGAGCATGGAAATATACGGTGGATAGATGGCTATAATAAACAAGGGATACGTTATAAGCAGACAGTTTTAACAAAGGATCAACGTATGATGACGACTACTTATTTCGATAGTAACGGTCGTGAAAAGATTATTTATAACCATCACACTAAGACTTACATCTTAATGGAAGAGCATGGAATGCAATTATTCCAAACAGAAATAGATTTTATCATTTATACGCTACGAGCACACGATGTAAATCTTTCATATATCATCTATAATACATTAGCACTGCCTTTCCTAGTTATGTTGCATAGTAAGGAAACTAAGGAAAGTACCCTAATTTGGCAAGAAGATACGAAGGGTGAAATACCTGGTAATATGCAGATGATTTTAACTGGTTCAACAAGTACCAAACAGATTGTTGTGACAGATAAAATATACGCTGATCACCTTAAAGTACTTGTTTCAAGTGACAGTGATATTCCTATCTATGATTTGGGATACATTTATACATTTAAAAAGAATGAGCACTTGATAAATGAAGCGATCATTGCGACAAATTCTGATCAAATATTACATTTAGAAGAAATAGTTCAAAGGTTACCGCAGTTAAAAATCCATGTAGTAGCCCTAACAGAAATGTCCACTAAATTAACCAACTTGAATCGTTATGAAAATGTTCAATTATATCCCAACGCTAGCATGCAGAAAATCAGAAATTTATATGAAAAAGTAGGTTGGCTCTTAGATTTAAATTATGGTAATGAAATAGTAAATGCAGTTCGATCTGCTTTTGATTATCAAATGGTTATAGTGAGTTTTGATGAAACAACGCATAATCAAAAGTTCATGTATCCGAATCTTGTATTCCAACGTATGCAACTCGATGAAATGATTCAATTATTAAAAATGAGTATTGAGAATCCTGAGATTCATAGTAAGTTGCTTGTTAGTCAAAAACTAGCAGCGAATTCAGTAACAAAATCAGATTATGTCGAAATATTTAAAGAGATTGAGGGATATTTTGATGTCTAATAAAAGTAAAGACCTATTTCAAACAAGAATTGATCAGCAAATGAAAGCTGAACGTGATAGAAATCATAAATCAAATAAAAAGAAACCAAAGAATACCATTGGGACACTAATGTCTATCATTATTGGTGGATCGGTGATTTTCGGACTACTTAGAATTCTTATAATGTTATTTTAGAGGGGGAAGACATGCGGACACATATTACAAATTTGTATGGACAATCTAGTGAATCAACGGCAATGATTTCACAAAACATGACGGCTCAAGTGGCTAGAGAGTTAGGAATTAATGAACTGGGCATCTATAACTATCCCATAACTGTGGACAGTCCCGGTGAACTATCGACTCGGCTAGATGGTATTATTGCTTCCGTTTCTGCAGAAGATATTGTTATTTTACAACTGCCTACCTGGAACTCTTTAGAGTTTGAACAAGCCTTAGTCAACAAATTAAAAAGTTATCGGAATGTAAAAATCGCTATCTATTTACATGATGTCGTCCCATTACAGTTTAAATCTAATTACTATTTAATGGCACCATATATTGAACTCTTTAATCAAGTTGATTGTTTGATTGTACCTTCAGAAAATATGAAAAATCGCCTCATTGAAGAAGGATTAACTATTGAAAACATCATTATTCAACAAATGTGGGATCATCCAATAGCTTATGATCTGTCCAAAACAACTTTTAAGCGTGAAATTCACTTTGCTGGAAGTGCAGAAAAATTTGATTTTGTAAAAGATTGGGCTGGAGAGATACCACTTAAAGTGTATTCAAATCCTATAGGAGAAGACTTGAATGAAAAAACAACCTACTTAGGTTGGCATTCAGATGCAGCATTAGTTAGTCATTTGTCTGAAGGGGGATTTGGATTAGTTTGGACAGAAAATCCTGACATCCAAGAATATTTTGCTTTGTGTAATTCATATAAATTGGGGACCTACCTAGCGGCGGGGATTCCTGTTATTGTCCCGAGAAATTTATCTAATGCGCAATTGATCAATGACCATCAATTAGGTTTTGTCGTGGACTCGCTAGATGAGGCAGATGCAATAATTGCGAAAATAAGTATGGAGGAATATGAAGTATTTAAAGAAAATGTAGCAAACTTTGCCTTTTTACTTAGAACAGGTCAATTCACGAAGAAAGTTTTAACGGACGCAATCCATCAAATAGTTTTAAATAAATAGAAAAAGAAGAGGAGGCTATGACAAAAAGTTTCTGTTAACTAAATAATGAGAGGAAAAAGATTTTAAAGTAAAATTTTCTTCCTCTTTTTTTTGTGGAAAATTTGAGTTAACTATTTTGTTCAGAAAGATATGAGCGCAAGATCTAAATAAGTTAATATTATGGAAAAAGGTAACCAGTGTATAAAAATCTTTTGATATCTTTTATGCTATCCAGAATTTAGACGGTCTTATCAAGTGTGTAAGCCTTTTTTTGTAGGAGATGTATTGATCTTTAAAATTAAAAAAATAAAAAAGATTCAATCAACTGTAAATAACAAACGCTTATTTATAATTTTCACTTCTGTTTCAAGGATAATAATTCATTTTTAAAATAAAAGATTTTAACTTCTATTTTTATCCTATGCTTATAGAATTGATGTGCATCAATTATAGATCTCTCAAAAATGCATATACTATATTTGTAAAAACTTATAGGAGGGATTTATATGCAACAGATTATTTTGAAACATAAAAATCATATCATGGTTATTAATGGCTTACTGATTATTACAGGATTTATTGCACATTTCATTTTTACTAATACGATTATCTTTAATAGTGCTTTTATCATTGCTTCCATATTGGGTGTTTTACCAATTGCAATACAGGCTTTTCAAGCTATGAAAGTAAAAGTAGTGAGTATTGATGTTTTAGTAACGATAGCGGTAATTGGTGCTTTCTTTATTCAAAATTACGAAGAGTCAGCTATTGTTACTTTTTTATTTTTATTTGGCTCATATTTAGAGCAGCGCACACTTAAGCAAACTCGATCTGCGATTAAAGAGTTGACAGAAATGGCTCCAGAGACTGCTTTTAAGCAATTGCACGAAGGACAATTTGAAGAAGTAGATATTGATGAAGTAGAGGAAGGAGATATTCTCTTAGTAAAAACTGGCGCTAAGATTCCAGTAGATGGTAGGGTAACTACTGGAAAGGGACATGTAAATGAGGCTAATATCACCGGTGAATCTTTACCGCTAAAGAAAGAGAAAGGTGACGAAGTATTTGCCGGTACCATTATGGATAATGGTACCATTCAAATAGTTGCTGATAGAATTGGAGAAGATTCTACATTTGGTCAAATTATTGAATTAGTAGAAGAGGCACAAGATTCTAAATCGGAAGCTGAGCGATTTATTGACCAGTTCTCTCGTTGGTATACACCTGTAGTACTTATCATTGGGTTATTAGTTTGGATATTCACTAAAGATACGGCACTAGCAGTTACTGTATTAGTACTTGGTTGCCCGGGAGCCTTGGTCATTGGTGGACCGGTTTCAAACGTGGCGGGTATAGGAAATGGTGCAAAGAATGGTATTTTGTTTAAAGGTTCTGAAGTGATTAGTCATTTTGCGAATGTAGATACAGTCCTATTTGATAAAACTGGTACCTTGACTGAAGGAAAGCCTGAAGTGAGCGAATTTGTTTACTATGGAAATAATCAAGAGGAGGATTTATCGCTATTATTCTCAGTTGAAAGGGAATCTGACCATCCCTTAGCAGACGCTATTACAAATAAGTTAGCGCAATATAAGCCCCGATCTGTAGAGCGTACACAAGTGATAAAAGGTGGGGGTATAATTGCCCACGTTGATGGGCACATGGTTGCGGTAGGGAACAAATCTTTAATGGAACAAGAAAGTATACCACTATCTGATGATGTGCTTAGAAAATTAGATGCCTTAGAAAGAGCTGGTAGTTCAATTGTATTAACAGCAGTTGATCATCAGTTAACAATTTTAATGGGAATCCGTGACCAAGTTCGACCAGGTGTAAAACAAAACTTACAAAAATTAAAATCACTTGGAGTTAACAACCTCATTGTATTATCAGGGGATAATCAAGGTACAGTTAATTTAGTTAAAAAGGAGCTAGGCTTAACCGAGGCCCATGGCGATATGCTGCCTGAAGATAAGCAGTCATTTCTAAAAGAAAGACAGTCTAATGGTGAAATTGTTGCTTTTATTGGTGATGGTGTGAATGATAGCCCCTCTCTAGCTACTGCAGAAGTAGGGATAGCTATGGGAAATGGAACAGATGTAGCCATTGAAAGTTCAGATGTTGTTTTGATGAATTCCAATTTTAATCGTCTCCCCCATGCTTTAGGTTTAGCTAAAGGGACATATGCGAATATGCGACAAAATATTCTTATTGCTGTTGGTGTGGTGATAATATTACTCGTTAGTTTAATATTCAGTGAATGGATGTCTATGTCAATTGGAATGTTAGTTCATGAGGCTAGTATTTTGGTCGTTATTTTAAATGCAATGAGATTAAGAGGATATCAATTAAAATAATTGATCCGCATCAATTATTTAAAAAAAAATACTTTATATAATTTAATTAAAGGAGTGATAGATATGACGAAAGCGACATTAAAATTAGAAACATTAACTTGCCCATCATGTTTACAAAAAATTGAAAGTGGTTTAAAGCAGACTGCTGGAGTAGACAAAGATTCTGTAAAAGTGCTGTTTAATGCAAGTAAGGTAAAAGTGGATTTTGATGAAGAACAGGTCAATTTGAGTACAATTGAAAACACAATTGAAAACTTAGGGTATGCCGTTATTAGTTCAAAAGTAAAGGAAGGATTATAAAATGACAACATTAAACGAAAGACAAGAAAAATTAGCTGCTGAAAAAGCCTATAAAGAACACATTCACCATACCAAGATTAATGCTGCAGCTGTTACAGATCATGTACTCGCCAATATTCATACCTTACATGTAAAATTACATCAATATCATTGGTATGTAAAAGGAGCAAATTTCTATGCATTGCATGAGTTATTTGAGAAATTGTATAATGAGAATGAGACATGGTTTGATAAAATTGCAGAACGTTTACTAGCATCAGGATTTAAGCCAGCATCAACAACTGCTGAATTTCAGGAATTTACCATAATCTCTGAAGATTCATCTGAAAAATATTATTCTGCTGAAGAAATGGTCTTACAGTTAGTAGAGGATTTTAGAACTAATCGTGAATTTACCGTTCGTGCAACGCGTTTAGCTCAAGAAGAAGCTGATGATGCGTTAGAGGATTTACTAATTAGTTATAAAGATTATTTAGATGTAAATATTTGGCAACTTCAAGCCTTTGTTAATAAGGATGCGTTAGAAGACGATGACTATATAGATAACGATTAATTAGGAGGAAACTTGTATGGCACACCACCATCACCATAGTCATGTAGATTGTATACGGTTAGTACCAATTTTTAACCACTTAAATGAAGAACAAATGAGTTTGATTGCACAATCAGCGCGTGAAGTACATTATGCAAAGAATGCGTTATTATTTGGAAATGGTGATAAAGATGACACACTATATATCGTAAATAATGGGCGTGTACGTATTTATCACTTAAATGAATCCGGTCGTGAACAAACTGTACGTATACTAAATCCTGGTGATTTTATGGGAGAAGTGGCTATTTTTCAAACTGAAAGTTACCATTCTAATTATGCTGAAGCAATATCAGAAGTAAGCATATGTAGAATTCATAAAAAAGATATGGATAATTATCTAGATGCTTACCCAGAAATTATGAGACGAATACTTTCAGATGTAACGAAGCGTTTACAGGTATCAGAAAAGCAAACGATGCAAGTTGGTATGGAGCAGGTAGAGTCTCGTATTATTAATTTTCTAGCAGAATATGTTGAAGATGAGGAAAATCATACTTATGTGACTTTACCAATGTCAAAAAAGGAGCTAGCTTCTTATTTAGGTACAACGCCGGAAACAATCAGTCGGAAGTTCTCTTCGTTAGAGGATAAAGGCTTAATTAAACAACATACACATAAATATATTGAAATATTTGATCTAGATGAATTATTATTTGCATCGAGTTAAAGATATATAATTATGATATATAGCGTTGATGAATAATTTAAACTATTTATCAACGCTATTTTAAGTATGTAAACTTAATTCTTATTATTAATTTTAAAAAGTAAATTCAATGAAATAAGGAGGCTATGACAACAGTGTCATGCCTCCTTATTTATAGTTATTGATTATCATAGATGAAAAATTCAAAAGGTTCAGTACTTTTTGAACCATCAAACGGTTCAAATAGACCGGGTTGATGATAAGTTATGTTACCTGCACGGTGCATTCCTTTGTGGTCATAGAAAGGATAATTACATGAAGAGTCAGTGAATAGGTAATAATTTTGCACGTTAGTGGCTTCAAAATAGTCTTTAGCCGCTTGGAATAACTTGCTACCAATACCTAGTCCTTGGAATTCTGGATCCATGATGAATAAAACGATACGACCATCATAGTCCGTATTTGCCTGTGCTTGTTCTAGTAATTGTGCATCATATTCACTTTCTACTTTCATTCGGTCATAAAAGTAGTCGGCAATTTCTTGTCCTTGTGCGTGGAGAGTTGCCGCAGCATCAATAGTGGATTGCATTAACATGCGTCCGTATTTAGGTTCTGAATCAGCAGAAACCAAAATCACACCAGCGATTTTCCCATCGACTTCAGCTACCGTAGCCATAGAAGCATTACTCAGGGAACTATTTAAGTCTAAGTCTACGTATGCGTTTGTTGCTTCAGGATATGCAATATAATCTGATTTAAACCAAGCACCACGGTTTAATGCATGTAGTGCAGGATAATCTGCTGGTTGGGCAGATCTTAAAGTAACTTCTTGTGTCATAAAACACCTCCGTTGTCCATTTTAACCGATGCGTATATTAAGTTCAAATGATACAGGATGCCCGTTATGCAGGCTTTAAAAGAGCGAATGAATGCGTTTCCCATAACTTAAATGCAATTGCTTTTGCATGAGTTACCACTTATAATGATTGATAAGTTCTAATCAAATATTAATGTATAGTAAAAAAGACCTTGAGCGGAGGAACTGACATGAATTTTATTGTAACATCACCTTTTTATCCAGAGAATTTTCAATTATTTACTAACCGGTTAAAACAGCAAGGTTTCAACGTTCTTGGCATCGGTCAGGAACCTTATGACCAATTACCACAATCCTTAAAAGATGATTTAACTGAATACTATAAAGTGAATGATTTAGAAAATATTGATGAAGTAAAAAGAGCTGTGGCTTACTTATTCTTTAAACATGGAAAGATTGACCGGATTGAGTCGCAAAATGAGTATTGGTTGAATTTGGAAGCTGAGATTCGTGAACAGTTTAATATTCCCGGAAACAAGCCAAAAGATTTGCGCAAGGTTAAATTTAAGTCTGAAATGAAGAAATTATTTACCAAGGCGGGCGTTCCAACGGTTCCAGGAAAAGTGGCCAATAAAAAAGGAACCATCAACCGAATCGTCAAGGAACTTGGCCTTCCTTTAGTAGCCAAACCCAACTCAGGTGTGGGGTCTTCAGGGACTTACAAGTTAAAAGATCAAGAAGCAGTGGCGCAATTTATTGCTGACTGGGATGAAAAGGATGCCTATTTCTTTGAACCTTATATTGAAGATGCAAAATTATTATCTTATGATGGATTGATCGATCAAAATGGCGAAATCGTCTTTGAAACTGGTTTATATTACCGTGACCCAACCTTAGAGGTATTGAAATACCAATTAGACTATGGTTATATCATCCAAAAAGAATTGCCAGAAAAACTACGTGCATATGGTCAAGCCATCGTGAAACAATTTGGCATGAAAGAACGCTTTTTCCATATTGAATTCTTTGAAGATGGGGATGATTATTTAGTAGTTGAATACAATAATCGAGTAGCAGGCGGGTATGCAATTGATATGTATAACTTTGCTAATCATATCGACTTGTTCCGTCAATATGCCCGTATTGTAGATGGCAAACCTATTGAAACGCCTAATGAACCGGCTCGATATTGTGTAGCCATTACTCACCGTGATCAAAATACTTACGCCCATGATGAAGTTGCATTACGTAGTCATTATGGCGACCGACTCGTCTTCTCAAAACGCTTACCGGATGCCTTTGCAGCCTTGCAAGGTAATCAATTTTTCGGCATTCTAGCAGATACAGAAGCGGAAGTTGAAGAAATTTTTAACTATGTTCACCAACACAAAGAAAGCTAGCTATTCGCTGTTAGTCATTTTACCCATACTGGAGGAACAATTATGAATGCAGAATTCTTACACCATTACTCAGGTCAATTAAACCAAGAAATGCACTTAAATCGCTACGGTCATGCGGGTATTCCGGTCGTTGTCTTCCCCTCATCTGGTGGGTCAAAAGACGAATTCGCTGACTTTGGTATGATTGAGGCAGCGCATTATTTTATCGATGAAGGAAAAGTGCAATTCTTTACTTTATCATCCTATGATCAAGAATCTTGGCTCCACCAAGGGAAATCGCAACATGACCGGGCGGAGGCCCACAATGCCTACGAACGTTATGTAATTGAAGAAGCCATACCTTTCATTAAGCACTACACTGGTTGGTTTGACCCAATGATGACGACAGGCTGTTCTATGGGTGCTTATCACGCTTTGAACTTCCAACTAAAACATCCGGATGTCTTCAATAAAACTTTAGCCTTATCAGGTATTTACGATGTCCGTTACTTTGGTGGCGACTTTGGCGATGACCTCGCCGTTTACTACAACTCGCCAGTTGATTACATTTGGACCTTGGATGATCCCTGGTTTATCGACCACTTATGCCAAGCAGATATCATCGTTTGTACCGGTCTAGGGGACTGGGAAGCAGATGGCCTACCTGGTTACTACAAATTACGTGAGGCCTTTGAAAATAAAGCCATTCCAGCCTGGTTTGCAGAATGGGGACCAGACGTATCACATGACTGGATCTGGTGGCGACAGCAATTACCGTATTTCCTAGATTACTTACTTTAATTGATTTTAAATAAACTTTGGAAAAAGGGCCGTAGCATTCAGTATGTTATGCGCTTTTTTCATTAGGGCAATTAAGTTTGCTAGCAGCCACTTGTTTATTTTTAGAGGTGACACTTATAGGTTGAGTGTCCTTGATATGGTAGAATATTAACAAATGCTAAATCGTGGGGTGACAATTCTATGCGCGTCATAGCTGGAAAATTTGGGAAACATCGTTTAAAGGCGGTACCAGGGAATAATACCCGGCCAACAACTGATAAAATCAAGGAATCCTTATTTAATATCATTGGGCCCTATTTTGATGAAGATACGAGGGTATTAGATTTTTATGCAGGATCGGGGGCATTAGGGATTGAAGCCATTTCAAGAGGTGCTGCAGTGGTTTACGGCTTTGAGAAAAACCGCCAAGCCCAAACAACTATTAAAGAAAACATCGCATCAGCTCGTATTGAAGACCAGTATGTTTTAAAGGGTGGCGATAATCGAAAAACACTACAACAATTACGACATGAAGATAAAGACCTGCAATTTGATTTGGTCTTCCTAGATCCACCCTACAAAGGGCAACAATTAGAAGATGTTATCAATCGCTTTCTAGCTGATAATTGGTTATCACCAAATGCGCGTGTAATTTGTGAATTAGATAAGCAAGATACCTTACCAGAAGCTTTTGGACCACTTAAACAAATCAAAGATGTCACTTACGGCATCACGAGAATTCTAGTATACAGAATGGAGGAAGATTAGATGACAACAAAGGGAAGAGCCTTGTATGCAGGGTCTTTTGACCCCTTAACAATGGGACATGTAGATATGATTGAACGCGCTGCTAAGATGTTTGATTATGTATATGTAGCAGTAGCCACTAATACAACTAAGACATCCTTATTTACTGGTGAAGAAAAACTAGCGCTTGCACAAGAAGCGACTAAACATATTGATAATGTAGAAGTCACTTACTTGAAATCAGGTTTAACTGTCAATTTTGCGCGTGAACTAGGGTGTGGTATTTTAATTCGTGGATTACGGAATGCCAGCGACTTTGAACAAGAAACGAATATTGCTTTGATGAATAAATACCAAGCGCCAGATATTGAAACAGTTTTAATGTTATCGAGTGAAAAATATCGTTTTGTTTCAAGTTCAATTATAAAGGAAGTTGCGAAGTTTAATGGCGACATTTCTGGTGTTGTACCAGCCAATGTCAATGAAGCGATTAAGGCCAAATACGCTGAACTCAATAGATGACATGCTCAAATCAGTTAAATCTGAGTGACATTTGAAAAGTAGCTAGACACCTTTTACCTATTTAAACGTATAAAATAGGTGAGGTGAGTATGATGCAACAGTTGAAGAATTGGCTACAACAATTTAAAACGGACATAAATGAACAGAATATCCAACAAATATGGTTTATGTATAAGCCGTTCTTGTTGGGTATTTTTGTCGTCTTTTTAACAATGTTGGCCTTAGTTGTGTATGCTAGTAATCAATTATTTGTCAGTCAGCAAGTGGATATTGATGACATGTTCTCAGAAAGCAAACCGCATCAAATGATGGATAGTCATCAAGATTTAGAGCTCATTGAAGAAGGGGCAGCTACGACAAATAGTGTAGCCATGTCCAGTCAAGTAAATGAGGAAACAATTGCATCTACGAGTATATCCACTAGTGAAACTTGGTATGTAGATATCAAAGGAGCAGTTAAAACACCCAAAGTCGTACCGGTATCATCAGGTATGCGGGTGCACGATGTGATTGAAATGGCAGGTGGATTAACAGCAGAAGCCGATCAAAGTCAGGTGAATTTGGCCCAATTGGTGACGGATCAAATGGTGGTTTATGTGCCTAAAGTTGGGGAAGAAATAAATCCTTCAACGAAAACATTAGTCATGGATAGTCAAATGACTGAATCCAACATAGACAATCAAGAAACGGCTCAAAGTGAACTTGTCAATATTAATACAGCAGATGCTACGGCGTTACAAACTTTATCCGGTATTGGAGAGAAGCGGGCGACAGATATTATTGCTTATAGAGAAGCGAATGGGGCATTTTCCCGTATTGAAGACCTTGAACAGGTTTCTGGTATAGGTGAAAAAACGTTGGAGAAGTTAAAACCTTTTATCACGGTGAATTAATATGCAATATAAGTTGGTCTTACATAGCCTAGGGGTCCTCCTACTAGCTGTTTTAACCCTTACCAATCATCCTTGGGCTTGGATTCTATATGGCTTATTTTTTCTTAGAATACTCACCTTGAAAGAGAAGAAGTTCTGCCTACAGGTAGTGATTATTCACTGTTTAATCGCCAGCTATTTTCTTTATTTAGACAATAGTCGAGAAAGTTATTTATCTGGTACAGAAACTGAGCTGATGATGGATGTTGCTATTACTGATGTAAAAGTATCAGGTAATTTGCTATCTTTTCAAGGAGAAACACCAGTTGCGGGCCAAAAAGAACGGGTGCAAGTTTTCTATACGATTAAAGAAGCGGCAGAGCAAAAAGCCTGGATTGGGCTTGACAAATCTTTTCAGGTCACTGTACTGGGCACTTTAGATGAACCTGATGAAAACCAGAACGCGCACTTATTTAATTACCGGGATTATTTAGCAAAGCAAAACATTTACTGGGTGATGTCAGCTGATACGGTGATTTTAAAAGGGGATTTAGAGGATGGTCAATATTGGCTGGCCAACAACAGGCAAGCTGTAACGAATTGGCTAGGCAACTTGGCTAATTCAACTGTTTCAGCTTATGCCTTATCGCTCTTTTTTAACCAGATGGATGCGCTTGAAGGAGAAGTTTTAAAAGCTTATCAAATGATTGGGTTAATTCATTTATTCTCTATTTCTGGCTTTCATGTGCAATATTTTCTAACTTTTTTAAAGAAAATACTCCTTCGAATCGGTATGACAGTGGAAGTCTTTGATTACTTTGCCATACTAATATTACTGATTTATACCATCTTTTTGGGTTGGCCATATGGGATGATTCGGTCTTTTGTAGCCTATACTTATAACGTTTTAAAGAAAAGGCGAAATCAACGGCCGTCATCTTTGATCGGTACCTCTTGGTCCATGATCATATTACTCCTCGTAGATCCAAGAGTCATTTTTACTTTGTCTTTTCAACTAACCTATGCATTAGCTTATACCGTACTGTTCTCCGGGAAATATATCCTAGCAAAATGCAAAAATGTCATACAAGTGGAATTATGGCAAAGTTTTATCTGTAGTCTTGTGACCATTCCATTTTTAACGACGACTTACTTTGAATTTTCATGGGTATCCCTCATTTTAAATTTTACTTATTCTTTTATATTTTCAAGCTTTTTATTTCCTGGATTATTACTGATCTTACTCATCCAACTGATAGGGTTAGGCCCTTACTTTACCTGGCTACAAGCTGGGCTGGCTTATTTGATTCAGGGGATAGAAATGCTTGCTTTGTTTGCCGAGAAATGGACATGGTTTCAATGGGTGACGGGCAAGTTAAACACGTGGGTATTGGTTTTCTTTGTGGTTAGTTTACTGCTTTATTTGGCAAACTTATCGACAACAATTAATAAACGTAAAGACTTGCTGATAAGGTGTTTACTAGCCGTTAGCTTGTTTTTTATTTACCTAAATCCTTATTTACACAGCTATGGGCAAGTAGCCATGTTAGCTGTTGGACAGGGGGATAGCTTTTTTATCGAGACGCCATACCAAAGGCAGGTTTATCTAATTGATTTAGCGGGTAAGATAAACTTTACCGATATATCAGCAGAAGCAGATCCTAGTAAACATTGGCAATTACGGGATAGTGACAGTCTCGCAGAAAGACAAATTATCCCCAGTCTAAAAGCTGCCGGCACTAGAACAATTGCCGGTGTCTTTTTAACTCATGGAGACTTTGACCATATTGGGTCATTTGAAGAAGTAGCCAAGACGTTTAAAATTCAAAAACTATACTTACCTATCGGTATGCAGGAGGACAAAACATCATTAAAGACCATACAAGCCGCCATAGCAACAGGGCGGAACCCTGATATGCAGGTTATTTGGCTTAAAAGTGGCGATCAGGTGACATTAGATAAGACAAGTAGACTACAAGTTTTAGCGCCTAAGAAAATAGGAGAAGGAGAAAATGCTGATTCCCTAGTTTTATATGGTAAAATAGGGCTTCATCATTTTCTATTTACTGGAGACATTGAAGGCGTAGCAGAGGATGATTTACCCACGCTTCCAGTGGATATTTTAAAGGTTGCCCACCATGGATCAGAACATTCAAGTTCAAAAAGCTTCATTGAGCGAATGGATCCTAAAGTTGCTTGGATTTCAGTAGGTAAGAATAATCGGTATGGCCATCCAGCAGATCGAGTGGTAGCTGACCTTGAAGCGAATGAAAGCAAAATTTACCGGACAGATACAATGGGCGCAAGCCACTATATTTATTGGTCCAAATCCGCTAAAATAGAGCATGTGCAATCAAAATAGGAGGTAGGTTATGGAATTACAAAAGGCTATACAGGCGCTGAATAAGGGGCAAATTGACCCTATATATGTACTACAAGGGCCTGAAACCTACTTAATCAACCGGTTTTTAACAACAATTGAAAGCCAGTATTTACAAGAAGATGCTAATGCGATGAATTATATCTCTTTTGATATGGAAGAAGATAGCTTAGCTGACGTCATGATTGAAGCCAATACCATTTCATTTTTTAATGAACCACGGCTGATTTTAATGCGACAACCCGCGTTTCTAACCGGGACACAAAAGAAAAATGCCATGAAACAAGATGACAGTTCACTACTGGAATACTTGGATAACCCAGCAGAAGGTGTTGTTTTAGTGATCGTGGCAGATTATGAGTCATTAGATGGTCGTAAGAAAATCGTTAAGCAATTAAAGAAAAAAGCGACATTTGTAGATACCTCGATAATGACTGAGCCACAAGTAAAAGATTACATACAAAGATATGTCGCTGCTGAAGGTGTGGATATGACACGCGAAGCTTTGGCATTATTTTTGAAACGAACCAATTATCAATTAACACAATCGATTCGAGAAATGGATAAGTTAATCTTGTATGTTGGCGAAGAGAAAAGGATCCACCAGCGAGATGTAGACTTATTGGTGACACCGTCATTGGATGACAATATCTTCCATCTGACAGACCATATTATGCGCCAAGATTCGGCATCCGCTTTGCGCTTATACCGTGAATTAATCGCACAAAAAAATCAACCAATTGCAATCCTTGGCTTATTACAGTCTAATTTCCGTTTATATACACAAATTATTCAACTGAAAAAAGCTGGGTATGACCAGGGGTCCATGGCGCAAACAATTGGTGTACATCCTTACCGGATTAAGATGGCTGGACAGGCGATTAATCCCTATTCACCCAATTTATTGATGGTTGGTTATATGAAGTTGGTTGAATTAGACTTTGATATTAAACAAGGGAAAGTAGACCAAAATCTGGGGATTGAGTGGTTTATTTTAGATTTTTGTTCTGGTAGTGTAGCTAGTTAAGAAAAAGAAGGTAAGAAAAAAGCAGGAAAATGCGTACGTCATTTTCCTGCTTTTTATAATGATCAATTTTGGTAACACCATTTACCAATGTTGATTATACTTTTTTTGCTAAGCGAGCTTTTTCACGAGCAGCTTTGTTAGCGTGGATTAATCCTTTGCTAGCAGCTTGATCTAACATTTTAGAAGCGTGACGTAATAATTCGTCTTTGTTATCTGCGTTTTCTGCAACTGCTTGTTCAAAGTGTTTCATAGCTGTACGTACAGAAGCGATTTTCGCACTGTTACGAGCGTTAGCAGTTTCGTTTTGACGAGCACGTTTGATTGCTGATTCAATATTTGGCATTAAAAACACCCACTTTCCTGTCAAATTATAAAAGTGAACTTGTCACTAACAGACAATATTATACAGAAATAACAAGGGATAAGTCAAGGTAAATTTGTGATAGTAGGGAATGTGGTTACGTATTTCTAAAAATTGACTACTAGTAAGAACTGCAACGTTACTTTGTATACGCATATCAACAAAAAGGGTTAACCAAGTCGCGTGCCCCCTTTTTCAAGGGGTAAAGTTTCGGCTTTATTGGGATAGGTGGTATAATAAAAAGGTATGAAATAGTGTATTTTAAAAGGAAGAGAGGTTCATGATGATAGACCAATTCGATTTAGTTTCGGAATATGAACCGAGTGGTGACCAACCGGAAGCCATTAGAAGAATTGTAGAACAGGTGGAGGCGGGCGACAAGGCACAAGTCCTATTGGGTGGTACGGGTACTGGGAAGACCTTTACCATGGCGAATGTGATCCAACAAACCAATCGACCGACTTTGGTATTAGCCCATAATAAGACCCTTGCTGGGCAATTATACGGGGAATTAAAAGAATTCTTCCCGAATAATGCGGTAGAATATTTTGTGTCTTATTATGACTACTATCAACCAGAAGCTTATGTGCCATCAAGTGACTCCTACATTGAAAAGTCAGCTTCTGTGAACGATGAGATAGATAAGTTGCGGCATTCGGCAACGTCTGCTATTTTGGAGCGTCGTGATACGATTGTAGTAGCTTCTGTTTCTTGTATATATGGGTTGGTGAATCCTACAGAATATCGTGATCATGTCATTTCTGTTAGACAAGGACAAGCATTATCTAGAGATGACTTTATGCGTCGTTTAGTTGAAAATCAGTATGAACGAAATGATATTGACTTCCAGCGTGGGACTTTCCGTGTACGTGGGGATATTGTGGATGTTTTCTTATCATCTCACGATTCTTCATCTGTTCGAGTGGAGTTTTTTGGTGACGAAATTGACCGCATTCGTGAAGTCGATGCTTTAACAGGTGAAGTTCAATCTGAAGTAGAACATTATCCTATTTATCCGGCGACGCACTTTGTGGTGGACCATGAACAAGTGGAAAAATCAGTCAGATCGATTGAAGCTGAATTAGAAGAACGTTTGAAAGAGTTGAACGATGAAGGGAAGTTGCTTGAGGCCCAGCGACTTGAACAACGTACCCGCTACGACATGGAAATGCTCCTTGAGATGGGGTATTGTAATGGGATTGAGAATTATTCTCGCCATATGGACGGACGTAAACCTGGGGAGGCACCTTATACCTTGCTAGACTTCTTCCCGGATGATTTCCTATTAATGGTGGATGAGTCACATATGACCATGCCACAGGTGCGTGGAATGTATAATGGGGATAGGGCTAGAAAACAAGTTTTAATCGACCATGGCTTCCGTTTACCTTCAGCCTTAGATAACCGACCATTAAAATTAGAAGAGTTTGAAGAAAAATTAAACCAGACCCTATACGTATCTGCGACACCAGCGGATTATGAAGTAGAGAAATCTGGTCAAGATGATATTGTAGAGCAAATCATTCGACCAACCGGCTTGCTAGATCCTACTGTGGAAGTACGCCCGATTGAAAGTCAAATTGATGACATTATTAGTGAGATTAATGATCGGATTGAACGAGAAGAACGGGTATTTATCACCACTTTAACGAAACGAATGGCAGAAGACTTAACAGATTATTTGGAAGAAGTAGGCATTAAGGTAAAATACCTGCATTCAGATATCAAGACTTTAGAGCGGACGGAAATTATTCGTGACTTACGTTTAGGTGTCTTTGATGTATTAATTGGGATCAACTTGCTACGTGAGGGGATTGATGTGCCAGAAGTATCTTTAGTCACGATATTAGATGCAGATAAGGAAGGTTTCTTACGTAATGAACGGTCACTAATCCAAACTATTGGACGGGCAGCACGTAATCAAAATGGGCATGTTATTATGTACGCTGATGAGGTCACCGATTCAATGCGACGGGCCATAGATGAGACAGCTCGTCGTCGTAGTATCCAACAAGCCTACAATAAGGAACATGGCATTGTACCGCAAACCATCAAGAAAGAAATACGTGATGTTATTCGAATTACGCACGTAAATTCTGAAGAAATGAGTAATTCTTTAACAGAGCAATTACGGGCCTTAAAACGGGATGATAGAGAACAGGCCTTACGGAATGTGGAATTAGAAATGCAACAAGCTGCCAAGGACTTGAACTTTGAAAAAGCTGCTGAACTTCGTGATATTATCATGGAATTAAAAGCAGAAATGAAGAAATAGCGATTACTTGACTTAGCTACAAAGAAGAGTCGCTCGTGTTAATTATAGGATAGAATTTTGAATAGCAAAAAAGGCATCGCTTTGTGTGCGGTGCCTTTTCTATGAGCTATTTTTCTTTTAAGTGCGCTGTTTGTATATCATTTTCCGCTGATGTTTTATTTGCGATAAATAGATTAAAGTAATTCAAGCAAAGGATGAACCAAGTCGCGCCTATAGACCAACCGGCGATGACATCAGAAAGATAATGGACACCAAGGTATAAGCGAGATGCACTGATGGCAACCGCCATGAATACGCTAAAACCAATTAAGTAGGGCATCATTTTTGGATACCGATCTTTAAAATAATACCAAGTTAAGAAAGCTAGGGTTGCCCATGTGAGTACTGCACCAGTTGCATGTCCAGAAGGGAAGGCATAACCACCTTGGTCGACAAGATGTGTCAAGTAGGATGGACGCGGTCTTTGGATAATATTTTTAATGATGTAAACAACAGGACCAACGCCAACTAGAATAGTGAAAACTGTCCAAAGTAACACTTGCCATTTTCGGCTGATATAATAGAAAGCACCAGCTATCACCAACGTGAGGGGAATGATTCCTTGGGCATTACCAATAAGCGTAAAATATTGTACAAAGCTTGTAAAAGGTGCTGGGCCCCAGTGATAGAGATGTTGGCCAATATTTTGGTCGATAACTGTCAAAAAATCAATGTCAATCATTGCGGTTAAACAGATTAAAATAAAGGGTATTGCAGTGATGGCGGACGCCATTAAATAAGGGTGAATTGGATCTTTTTTCATTGCCTGCCTCCATGTCGATATTATGCTCTATTGTATATATAGTATGAATATTTCGCAAGAGACTAAAGGCTGAAATTTACCTAAAGAATTTATTTGCATTCAAAGCTTACGGTGTGTATAATGTTTAATGACCGTTTACTTCGCAAGTTGAATCACCAACGCTTGGCGCGGTTTACGGCGAATATGAAGAGAGAGGTGTTGTCACATGGCAATTTCAAAAGAACGTAAAAACGAATTAATCCAACAATTTGCGCGTCACGAAGGAGATACTGGTAGCCCAGAGGTGCAAATCGCTATCTTAACTGAAGAGATCAATGCGCTTAACGAACATGCACATACGCACAAAAAAGACCACCATTCATACCGTGGTTTAATGAAAAAAGTTGGTCACCGTCGTAACTTGTTATCTTACTTACGTAACAAAGATGTTCAACGTTACCGTGAATTAATCAAAGCTTTAGGCTTACGTCGTTAATACTTATAAATATAAATTTAAAGCGAGATGCGTTTGTGTCTCGCTTTTATTGATTTTTCATCCTTTTTATAGGAAAATGGACAGGTATGGAATAAACACGCCAACAGTTGATTACTACTATACAAATTTGTGAGCATCAAAACTTGATCTTAGAAATTTGTTTAGTAGCAAACTTGTTGGCAGTAAGCAAGTAAAGGAGCATGTTAAGACATGGAAGAAAAGCAAGTTTTTAAAATGAATTGGGCTGGTCGCCCATTATCAATTGAATACGGTCAAGTAGCTAAACAAGCTAATGCAGCAGTCTTGGTTCGTTACGGGGATACTGTCGTATTAACTGCCGTAGTAGGGGCGAAAGAAGCTAAGCCAGGGCAAGACTTCTTCCCATTACAAGTGAACTATGAAGAAAAAATGTACGCAGTAGGTAAAATTCCTGGTGGTTACATTAAAAGGGAAGGACGTCCAAGTGAACATGCAACATTAACTGCACGATTGATTGACCGTCCAATTCGACCAATGTTTGATGAAGGATTTACCAACGAAGTGCAAGTTATCAATACTGTTTTATCAGTGGATCCAGACTGTTCACCAGAAATGGCTGCAATGTTTGGTTCATCAGCGGCGCTAACAATCTCTGATATTCCTTTTGACGGTCCGATTGCAGGGGTAAATGTTGGTCGTGTAAACGGTGATTTTGTCATCAACCCAACTGTGGAACAACAAGCCCAATCTGACTTAGATTTAATTGTTGCAGGTTCTAAAGATGCCATCAACATGGTAGAGTCTTCAGCTGCTGAATTATCTGAAACAGAAATGCTTGAAGCCTTAATGTTTGGACACACTTCAATCCGTGAATTATGCTACTTCCAAGATGAAATCCGTGAAAAAGTTGGCCAAGAGAAGATGGATGTCCAATTAAATACACCGGACCATGTATTGGTTGCTGAAGTAACAGCACAATATAACCAACAAATGGTAGAGGCGATCCAAACCTTTGATAAATTGGAACGTGAAGAAAGCATTGAAGCAGTGAAAACGGCAATTATTGATTACTACAGTGAATTATATGCAGAACATGAAGATGTTGAGACCTTAATGGATCAAGTCCGTCAAATTGCTGATCAATTAGAATATAAGGAAGTTCGTCGTTTAATTACTGACGATAAAGTACGTCCTGATGGTCGTAAAATTGACGAAATCCGTCCCCTAGCTTCAGAAGTAGGCTTATTACCACGTACTCACGGTTCTGGTTTATTCACTCGTGGACAAACCCAAGCTTTATCAGTAGCGACATTAGCACCATTATCTGAAGAACAACGTATTGATGGTTTATCTGGTGATGTTACCCAACGTTTCATGCACCACTACAACTTCCCTCAATACTCTGTGGGTTCAACTGGTCGTTACGGTTCACCTGGCCGTCGTGAAATTGGTCACGGTGCTTTAGGCTACCGTGCCTTAAACGAAGTATTGCCGAGTGAAGAAGACTTCCCTTATGCCATCCGCTTAGTTGCTGAAGTATTGGAATCTAATGGTTCATCATCACAAGCATCTATTTGTGCAGGTACTTTAGCGCTTATGGACGCAGGTGTGCCAATTAAAGCGCCAGTTGCTGGGATTGCTATGGGGCTTATCATGGATGAAGACGAAGAAAACTATACAGTCTTAACCGATATCCAAGGTCTAGAAGATCATTTAGGAGACATGGACTTTAAAGTAGCTGGTACAGAAAATGGTATTACTGCTTTACAAATGGATATCAAGATTAAAGGTATTACAGAACAAATCTTACGGGAAGCTTTAGACCAAGCCCATAAAGCACGTATTGAAATCTTAGGTCACTTAGCGACTGCAATTGATGCACCTCGTAGTGAATTAAGTCCTTACGCACCAAAAATTGAGCAAATGCAAATTGATCCAGAGGACATTAAAGTGGTTATCGGTAAAGGTGGCGATACCATCAACAAAATTATCGATGAAACAGGTGTTAAAATTGATATCGACCAAGAAGGTAGTATCAATATCGCTTCAGATAACGCAGAAATGATTCAACGCGCTAAAGAAATTATCGCTGAATTAACCCTGAAAGTTGAAGCAGGACAAGTATACGAAGGTACTGTCAAACGCATTGAAAAATTCGGTGCTTTTGTAGAAATTGCTAAAGGTAAAGACGGTTTAGTGCATATTTCTCAACTACAAAAAGAGCGTACCAACAATGTTGAAGATGTTGTTTCACTAGGCGATAAAGTCCGTGTGAAAGTGACAGAAATCGACAACCGTGGTCGTATCAACTTGACAATGAAAGATCTAGACGCAGAATAATAGGCGAATATTTTAGTCCGCATCCAATTTTTATTGGGTGCGTTTTTTATATTGGGATATTGAAAATAGCGCATCTTTTGTGTTATTTGAGTGTTTTCTCATTTTTATTTCATAATTTTGTCATTTTCATTGAGAAATAGACTAAGCTTTGATAGAATAATAAAGTGAATGCGCATGCTATCGAATATAAATAAAAGGATGAATCAATTATGGCAAAAGAGTATAATGTAGCAATTGTTGGGGCAACAGGTGCAGTTGGGGAACAATTACGGCACTTACTTGCAAAAGCAAATTTCCCAGTAAAAAATATTAAATTATTAGCATCAGCACGTTCAGCAGGTAAAACGTTACCAGTAGGCGATAAGCACTATGTTGTTGAAGAATTGACGAAAGATGCTTTTGAAGGCGTGGATATTGCCTTTTTCTCAGCTGGTGGAGACCGTTCAATTGAATTTAGTCAAGCAGCTATTGATGCAGGTGCAGTTGTAATTGATAATACATCTGCCTTCCGTATGGATGAAAATACGCCGTTAGTAGTGCCAGAGGTAAATCCACAAGCATTGAAAGACCATCATGGCTTGATTGCGAACCCTAACTGTTCAACCATTCAAATGGTTGTGGCTTTAAACCCAATCCGGGATGCTTTTGGTTTAGACCGTGTGATCGTATCTACTTACCAAGCGGTATCAGGTGCAGGGACGACAGCTATTGAAGAAATGCGTCAACAATACCGTGATATTGAAGCAGGTAATGACATTCAATCTCCTGGTATCTTACCAGTTGGTGGTGATGAGAAACATTATCAAATGGCTTATAATGTATTGCCGCAAATCGATAAATTCCAAGACAACCACTATACTTATGAAGAAATGAAGATGACCAATGAAACCAAAAAGATCTTAGGTGATGATACAATAGGGGTATCTGCAACATGTGTGCGTGTACCGGTTGTTTATGGTCACTCAGAGTCTGTTTACTTTGAAGTAGATAAGGATGACGTGACAATTGAAGATATCCAAAATGTTTTACGAAACGCACCTGGTGTTGGATTGGAAGATGATATCAACCAACAACTTTATCCTCAAGCGGTGAATGCTGAGAAGAAAACTGAAACATTTGTTGGGCGAATCCGTAAAGATTTAGACTTCCCACGTGGATTCCATATGTGGGTTGTTTCTGACAACTTATGGAAGGGTGCAGCGTTGAATTCAATTCAGATTGCAGAACAAATGGTAGCTGATAAATTAATCTAGTTTATGTTATACTTAAACTAGCGATGTGCGGGCAATGTAGCGAAGCGTCATTGCACCGCATTTTTTTTGAGTGAAGAATATATCCAAGCTGACTAACAATTTGCGTCAGCTTGGATACAGGTTGCATTAACTATTTAGCGTGCAGCCAGACTTAATTAAAAATCCAATATATTAGGAGGCAAAAGGATGAGTGATATCAATATCATCGCTCTGGGTGGTGTCCGTGAAAACGGGAAAAACATGTACCTAGTTGAAGTTGACGAAGCAATCTATGTCTTAGATTGTGGTCTTGTATACCCACCAGATGAATTATTAGGAATCGACATGATGATTCCAGACTTTACATACTTAAAAGAAAACCAAGACCGTGTAGCAGGGGTATTTCTAACCCACGGTCATGCGGATGCTATTGGCGCTTTACCGTATTTACTAAAAGATATTCAAGTACCTGTGTTTGGTACTGAATTAACGATTGAATTAGCGAAAATTCAAGCAAAGAAAATTGGTTTGAAGAATTATCAAGATTTTCATATTATTTCAGAAGAGAATGAAATCGATTTTGGTAATGTCGTGATTAAATTCTTTAAAACCACCCATTCTGTACCTGAATCAGTAGGAATTGAAGTCGTTACACCAGAAGGGTCAATCGTTTATACTGGTGACTTCAAGTTTGATATGACCGTTTCAGATGCCTATAAAACAGACTTTTCTCGTATTGTTGAGATTGGTCGTGACGGCGTATTCGCCTTACTATCCGATTCTAATGCAGCAGAAAATATGAGACCAAACGCCACTGAAATTGAAATTGAACAAGGTTTGTTGACGGAAGTGCGTAATGCTAAAGGTCGTGTGATCGTTGCGGCAGTAGCTTCAAACTTGATGCGTATTCAACAGGTTCTAGATGTTGCAAGTAAACTAGGGCGCCGTGTTTTCTTAGATGATACTGAACTAGAGGAAATTATCGACGTTGCTATTCGCTTAGGCAAACTATCGATTCCGTCAAAAGACTTGATTGCCAACTTAAAGGACCTGGATCGTTTTGAAGATGATGAGATTATTTTCCTAGAAACTGGAAAATCTGGTGAACCATTAATCACCTTACAAAAAATGGCTTCAAATCGCCACACAACAGTCTCTATTAAAGACGGGGATAAGGTTATTATTGTGACAACACCTTCTTATGATATGGAGAAAGTGGTCGCAGAAACGAAAAATGATGTCTACCGTGCAGGCGGTGAAGTGGTTGAATTAGCGCAAGCTTACGCATCAAGTGGCCATGCGAGTCCAAAAGACTTACAATTAATGATTAGCTTATTGAAACCACAATATGTGGTGCCTATTTCAGGTGAATACCGTCTAATGTCAGCCCATAAACATTTGGCGACAGAGGTAGGTATTCCAGAAGACCATGTCTTCTTATTAGACAAAGGGGATATCTTGACCTATAAAGACGGCAATATCCATATTGGTGGTGTTGTACCGGCTTCAAATGTACTGATTGATGGTTCTGGTGTCGGCGATATTGGCAATATTGTTCTTCGTGACCGCCGTATTTTATCTGAAGACGGTATTTTCTTGGTTGTTTTAACCATTTCGCGTCGTCTAGGTAAGATTTTATCTGGTCCAGAAATTATTTCTCGTGGTTTTATCTATATGAAGGCTTCTGAAACCTTATTAGATGAATCAAAAGCGGTGGTCGTTGAAGTGACAGAGGAAAATCTTAAAGACAAGAACTTCGAATGGTCTAAATTGAAAGGTGACATTCGTGATGCACTAAGTAAGAAATTATATAGTGAAACACAACGTCGTCCGATGATTTTACCAGTCATTATGGAAGCTTCAAACTATCATCCTGACAAAAAAGATAAGAAAAAAGGGAAACATCACTAAGGGGGTTCGGTATGAACGCGTCACAAAAATTAGTCGTCTGGGTTGAAGGATTATTATTTGTCATCCTAGCTTTATTAATTGAAAGCATCTTCCCAGAGACCATTACAAGTGCCAATATTACCGTAGCGATTTCATTAACCCTATTGGTTTTCTATTCATTTAGAAGAGGATCAACAGCAGGCTTTATCGCTGGTTTTGTACTAGGTGCAGTAGTGGGGTATTTACAAGTAGAGCATGTAGAAACAGAGTGGATGGTGCTAGTGGCTAATGCCATTCAAACATCTATGGTTGGATTATCAGGTAAGTTTGCCCGAAACTTACAGCGAACTTTATTTAACCGACGTATGTCTAGTGTATACCTAAACTTGATTACTGGGACAATCATGACTTTTGCCGCATTTTTCATCCTAAAATTCATCTTTAATCAATATGTACTAAATGTCGGTCAAGTGGCTGATGGTACATATGCGATGAGTATGCTATGGTCATTCTTGGCTAACTTAGCTTTAGCTTTAATTATCCTAGTATTGATTTTAAACATTTCCGCGAAATATTGGATTCCCAAAAATACACCATATATTTCGCGCAAAGAACGTTCACGTTTATTAAATGATTAAGTGAACTTAGTCTAAAGATACGTTGTCATAATCAATAATAAGAAAGAGCAAACAACCAGTCTTTGAAATTCTCAATCGACCATTTTGTTTGCTCTTTTACTTTTCAAAAAGGGGAAAATATGGGTTTATATATTTATTATGGTATTTTAATTTTATTTGTATTAAATACGATTGCGGCAGTAATTACAGTCTTGAGACAGCAACGTCCAGTAGCGACAATTTGGGCTTGGTTATTGGTGCTCATATTATTACCAGGTATTGGTTTTATCATTTATTATTTTGTCGGCCGAAAAATTTCTGATAAAAATATCTTTAGAATCCGTAACCAGGAAGTCTATGGTTTAAACGGACTAAAAGAAAAGTACTTGAATGGAAATGGTAAGCAGAAAAATGTTGGCCACTACCCACGTGATATTCAAAAGATGATGCGGCTTTTATTCAAGAGTGATTACTCAATCCTCACTGAGAATAATCAGGTAGAAATCTTTATTAATGGTCAAGAGAAAATGGATAGACTAGTAGCAGATATCTATGCTGCAACAGATTCAGTTCACGTACAGTATTACATCTTAACTGATGATGAAGTGGGGATGCGGGTAGTAGAGGCTTTAATCGACCGAGCAAAAGCGGGATTAGAAGTTAAACTGATGGCAGACGCTGTGGGGAGTCGATCATTAAGTAAGAAATCGATTAAAAGAATGGAAGAAGCAGGGATACAGTTTGAAAGTTTCTTCTCAAAAAGTCCCTTCTTTATTTTTAACTTTCGCCTAAATTGGCGTAACCACCGAAAAATTGTGGTCATCGACGGGTTAGTTGGTTATGTTGGCGGATTTAATGTGGCCAAGGAATATATTGGTAAAGGGCCTTTAGGTTATTGGCGTGATACGCATTTTCGCCTTACAGGAGACGCTGTAAAAACTTTACAAAGTCGTTTTATGGTAGACTGGTTTGCTTCTAAGAAAGCTAAACCAAGTGACTTTGACCATGAATACTTCCCGGATCCAGAAATCACGGGTGATACTGCGATGCAGATTGTCTCATCTGGTCCAGACGAAGAATCTGACCAAATTAAAATGGGTTATCTACAGATGATTAACATCGCTGAAAAATATATTTATATTCAAACCCCTTATTTTATTCCTGATGAAGCCGTATTTGAGGCAGTGGAAATGGCCGCCTTGTCAGGTGTAGAAGTACATATTATGATACCTTCAAAGCCTGATCACCCATTAGTGTATCGGGCTACGGAATACTATGTAAAATCTTTATTACCAGCAGGGGTTCATGTGCATAAATACCGTGAAGATGGCTTTCTACATGCCAAAACAGTGTGTGTTGACGGTCATGTGGCTAGCGTTGGTACGGCAAACTTTGATATTCGGAGTTTTTCTTTGAATTTTGAAATCAACGCTTTTGTATATGACCAAAAGCTTGTGACTAAACTAGAAGAAATTTTCCAAAATGACCTAAAGGTATCAACACATGTAGATATGGAACATTTTGAAAACCAAACTAAATGGAAGAAATTCCGTCAAGGATTCTCGAGATTGTTCTCACCAGTCCTATAATAGTCAAAAGAAAAACCAGCTATCTAATGGCTGGTTTTTTGGTCCTATAAAGTTGTTGGTGATAATGTTTGTTCTTTTATTCGGTATAAACAGAACGAACAGCCATGATTTCATCTACTTTAATGATTCGCATCACATCATTATCCACGTCTTCAAATAGTACAATGTCTTTATCCGTATATTTTGAACGGAAGATACCAAATAAAACATCTTTGGTATTCAAAGAACCGATTTGACGAGTGACAGTAATATATAGGGGTTCAGCTAATTCATTTGAATAGTTGATCTGTTGAATAATGTCTTTGATGGGCATAATTGTTGAAAGTACGTTGCTTTTTTTGTTCGTTTTGCGTTCTTCACTATTGAAAGAAAGGATATTGGACTGACTAGATTGTTCAGCATCAAGCAACATTGGATCAACTGGAATGAATAGACTACGGATGGAGTGATAAGATAATGGGTTTTGCATGATAAGCCTCCTCATATTGAACAGTAGTTAGAAAAATGGATACGTCTTGACGTCATTCACTTAAGCAAACGTCTGTTCGCTTTACAATTTACATTATAAAGAACGTCAGTTCGGTATGCAAGTCTTTTTCGAACATTTGTTCACTTTTTACTTAGGGGCTTAAATATGGTATGATTTTAATTGAAAATTAATCCGAACATTAAAGAAAATCTTCAGGACATTGAGAAAAATAGTAAAATTTGTGGTACTATTAATGCTATATAAAAATGTGAAGGGTGAAAGGTGTTCTATGAAATCGAAAGGACTATTAGTTGTATTATCCGGTCCCTCTGGTGTGGGGAAAGGAACAGTGCGCCAAGCGCTGTTTGAGACTGATACAAATCATGATCAGTTTTATTATTCAGTTTCTGCAACAACCCGACAACCACGTCCAGGTGAAGAAGATGGGAAGGACTACTTCTTCGTATCGCGTGATCAATTCGAAGGTATGATTGAAGACGAACGTTTATTGGAGTATGCTGAGTATGTAGGGAACTACTATGGAACACCCCTTCAATACGTTGAAGAAATGACTGAACAAGGTAAGGATGTTTTTCTTGAAATAGAGGTTCAAGGGGCCTTGCAGGTTAAACGACGTATGCCGGATGGCGTATTCATTTTCCTTGCACCACCGACTATGCATGAGCTAGAATCTAGAATAGTGAATCGTGGAACTGACGCACCAGAAGTTATTGAAAAGCGGATGCGTCAAGCACGAGAAGAGTTACAACTAGTCACACAATATGACTACGTTGTAGAAAACGATAATGTGCAATCAGCTGTAGAACGTATTCAAACGATTATTAATGCTGAACATTTAAAAACAGACCGCTTTATCGACGATATTGTAGAAAATTATTTAAAGGAAGGCGACGAAATATCATGATCATCTATCCATCAATTGACAAATTATTAGACCGTATCGATTCAAAATACTCATTAGTGTCCATTGCGGCAAAACGCGCAACTGAATTACAAGTTGAGAAAAATCCAATGTTAAATGAATACCAATCACCTACATATGTAGGTCAAGCTTTAGAAGAAATCGCTTCTAACGACTTAGTGGTTGACCCAGATTCTTTATCACAAAACTAAAGATTCCTTTTATAAATATAACCTTCTTTAAGCCAAGTAGCTTCCCGTTGCTTGGTTTTTTGCTTATGTAATTTAGATATCTGAAGTGACTAAGCCAAAGCTAGTGAATGACAGCAGCGAAAAAAGAGGTGTAACTATCAAGATAATCACGCCTCTCATTAATGGATGATTATTTTTCAAATACTAGCTTCCCTTGGACATATACTTGTTGGATATTAACTGGGTTAGCTAGGTATAGGATTTTTTCAAAGATTTGTTCTAGATCTTCAAAGACACCAAATCCTTGGATAGGGTTTTCTTTGGCTTTCGTATCAATAACTTGGAAATCAGCTGTATACCCTTCTTTGATTAAACCAATAGGTAAGTCAAGCGCTTCACCACCACCAAGCGTTGCTAGAGAAAAGGCCTCTACAATAGAAATGCGAGAATCTGGCACACCACGTTCAGTTTGTGGTAAACGCGTATCGACCCCGTCTTCTAATTGGCGTGAACTCATCACAGCTTGTTTAATCCCGTCATATAAAGAAGGAGAGAAACCACCTGAAATATCCGTTCCTAACCCAACTTGTACGTTTAATTCTTTTAGGTGTTTAATAGGAATAATACTATTCGCAAAATAAACGTTAAAAATCGGGCAGTGGGCAACCGCTGTTTGGTTTTCTGAAAAAATTGCGGCATCATTGTCATTAATAAAATTAGAATGGGCCATCACTGATTTTTTACCGAATAAACCAAAGTCTCTAAGGGCTTCTGTGTCGGTTTTACCAAAGCGGTCATAAGTAAAATCATGTTCCCATTGGCCTTCGCTACAGTGGGTATGGACATGGGTATCATATTTTTTGGCTAAAGCGCCTAGACCAGCCAAGGCTTCATCCGTACAAGACGGGGCGAAGCGCGGCATTACGACAGGGTAAACACCTTGGATAACGTCTTTCCCGAAGGCAGTCACTTCTTGGATGAATTCTTCAGTTTCTTTTAAGGCGCTTGCTGTTGACGCATCTCGGTAAAAATCAGGATTAGCTTGTGGGTCGTCCATCACTACTTTCCCAACTAAAGCGCGTTGACCTTTCTCTGCAGCAATCTTCACCAATTCAAAAGAAGCTTCTTTATGAATGGTGCCAAAATATAAAGCGGTTGTCGTCCCACGAGCCAGCAAGGTCTTTACTAAGTCTGTGTAAACTTCTTTGGCAAAGTCGATATCGTTATATTTAGCTTCTAATGGAAAGGTATGTTCATTTAACCAAACATCTAATGGGGCGTCTAATGCAATACCCGCTTGCGGCCATTGTGCGGCATGAATATGGGTATCAATAAAACCTGGTAACAAGTATTGGTTGTCTGTTAGGCGAATTAAAGTGCCACGTTCTTCAAATAATTGAATGAGCGGTAGATAATCCCCGTCATCAGCCTGTACAATTCTATCGATTACCCCATCTTGATTAATGGTAATGAGTGCATCTTTTTGGTATTCAAGTCGACCATATACTGGCGTATGAAAAAATGTCCCTACGATTGCTTTTTCTAATCCAAACATATTTTGCTCCCTTTAAATAAAATATTGCTTCTTTGTCATTCTAAGCTAAATTAACGAACAAGTAAATAGGATTCATGTATAATGTTCGTAAATAACTCATATAACACGTTTTGAAAAATAATAACTTAAAAATTTCATAAAATTAACGAACAAATATGCGAAATAAATAGAATAATGTATACCACAGGCAATTAATGTTAAATTGCAATCAAATATTATACAATAGGTAGATGAATACGATAAAGGAGGCGACTGGAATGGTAGCGGCAAATGTGATAGAAGTGATTGTGGATGTCCCCACCATGCAGACGGACCATCCTTTTGAATACCAAATCCCTGAAGAAATGGTGAATATTATTCAACCAGGCATGCGGGTACAGGTGCCATTTGGCCAACGTAACCTCTTGGGTTATGTCATTTCACCAGCTAAAAAAGAGGCTGATTTTACCGGTGAACTGAAACCCATCACGGCACTGCTAGATGACGAACCAGTATTAAATGAAGAAATGTTGCAATTAGGGAAGGATATGGCCAAGCAAAATTTTTCTTTCTTAGTTGAAGCCTATCACACCATGTTGCCTAACTTGCTCAAGGTTAATTATGAAAAGTTCTTCCTGCCAACGCCTGAAATAGCTTATCTTGACCACCAGCATTACTTCGATGACCTTAGTGAAATCGCCTGGTCACAAGCAGAGAAAAAAGGTGTCCTCACTGAGCTGATTGCCCTTAAGAACAAAGGCCACGTCACCATCGACTACCGGGTAGAAGACCGCAAGCGCTATAAAACTCAACAATGGGTACAACCCTTGATGGATTTTGACCAACTAGAAGAAGAAGCCACCAGCATTCGAAAAACAGCTAAGAAACAGCTTGCCTTGGTGGAAGTATTAATGGAGCTGGACGGGAAGAAAGTACCTGTTAAATACTTACGAGATGAATTTGATTTGCATACAGCTACCTTAAAAGTGGGGAGTGAAAAGGGTTGGCTGAAACTATACGACCAACAAGTAAACCGTGATCCTTATGCAGACATAGCGATTGAAAAATCCGAAAAGCTTCCCTTACAGACCCAACAAGAAATTGCCTTTAATGCGGTGAAACAAGCCATAGATAACCATGCAGACGAAGTATTCTTACTTCAAGGGGTAACAGGGTCAGGAAAGACAGAAGTTTACTTGCAATTGATTCAAGAAGCATTAGATATAGGTAAAGACGCCATTTTACTGGTACCAGAAATTTCTTTAACGCCGCAAATGGTCAATCGGTTGAAGAGTCGCTTTGGTAATCAAGTAGCGGTTTTACACAGTCAATTATCCACTGGGGAACACTTTGATGAGTGGCGCAAATTAAAAAATGGCCAGGCTAAAATCGCCGTTGGAGCGCGGTCGTCTATATTTGCCCCACTAGAAAATATCGGGTTGATTATTTTGGATGAAGAACATGAAGCAACCTACAAACAGTCAGATAATCCTCGCTATCATGCAAGGGAAGTAGCCAAATGGCGTGCGACTTACCATCATTCGCCAGTAATTCTAGGATCAGCAACCCCTAGTCTAGAATCTAGGGCACGCGCTCAAAATGGCGTTTATCAACTGCTTGAAATGCCTGAGCGGTCAAATCAAAAGCCACTACCGCCTGTTAAAATTATTGATATGCGTGAAGAATTTAAGCACAAAAATTATTATCAATTTTCTAGGCAATTACGTGATCAAATGCAGGCTACAATGGATCGTGGTGAACAGGTGGCTTTGATGTTAAACCGGCGTGGTTTCGCTAATTTCATGCAATGTAGGGACTGTGGGTATACCTTCCAATGTCCAAATTGTGATGTATCACTGACTTATCACTACCACGACAAGCAATTGCAATGTCATTATTGTGGCTACAATGAAGCAAGACCACAGCGTTGTCCAGATTGTGGGCAAACGCACTTAAGAGAATTTGGTACGGGAACAGAAAAGGTGGAGCAAGAAATCCATGAGCTGTTCCCAAATAAAACCGTGGTCCGGATGGATATGGATACTACTCGACGTAAAGGGAGTCATGAACGGCTATTAAAGCAAATTGCAAATAAGAAAGCTGATATTTTATTAGGTACTCAGATGATTGCGAAGGGATTAGACTTTCCAAATATTACTTTAGTAGGCATCATCAACGCCGATACGACGCTCTATTTACCGGATTTTAGGGCAGCCGAACGGACTTTTCAGCTCTTGACCCAAATGTCTGGACGGGCAGGGCGAGGAGACCTAGATGGGCAAGTGTTGATTCAAACTTATAATCCAGACCACTATGCCTTAACCTTGGCTAAAGATCATCATTATGACCGCTTTTATCAAACGGAAATGCAATACCGGAAACGCAACCAGTATTCGCCGTATTATTATACGGTTCGCTTTACCATTTCGAATTTTGATGACCATACCACCCAGGTAACAGCCGCTAAGGTAGCTAGTATTTTACAACAGGCCGATATTCAAGGGACTAAGGTAATTGGCCCCGCTCAGTCAACTATTTCAAGAATCAATAATCAATACTATTACCAACTCTTGTACCAGCACCGAGGCAATCAAGATATCCAAGCTGTTTTACAAGTCATTCAAGACAAGGCGCAAGATTGGGCTAAGGATAAAATTTACGTATCCATTGACGTAGACCCACAGAGCTTTATGTAAAAGAGGGCAAGTAATTTCAAGCGAAATCTAACGTTGATCAGAGAAAATCTCAGCTTGAAATATTGGTATAGAAATAATGGTATAATAGGACAAAAGCACAGGATTTATTTAAAGGAGACACATTTGAAACGTATTGTATTTATGGGGACACCCGCATTTTCAGTAAATATATTAGAAGCACTCGTTGAAAAAAAGGACGAATATGGATTGGTGGCCGTGGTGACACAGCCCGATCGTCCAGTAGGGCGTAAACGGAAATTAACACCGTCACCCGTTAAAGAAGCTGCATTAAAACACCATATTCCCGTTTATCAACCAGAAAAAATTGGACAAGACCAAGAAGTAAAAGACCTATTAGCGGATAACATCGATTTAATTGTAACGGCTGCTTTTGGTCAATTTCTACCAACTAGTATTTTAAATGCACCAAAATACGGTGCGGTAAATGTTCACGCATCATTATTACCTAAATACCGTGGTGGTGCACCAGTTCACTATGCCATTTGGAATGGGGATAAGGAAACAGGCGTTACCATCATGCGGATGGTGAAGAAAATGGACGCAGGGGATATCTTAACGCAGGTAGTCGTACCTATCGAAAGCGATGACACAGTGGCCACGATGTTTGATAAATTGTCACTTGCAGGGACAGACCTATTAATCGACACACTACCGAAATTATTTGCCGGTGAAATTGAACCGCAGGCCCAAGTTGAGGAAGAAGCGACCTTTTCCCCAAATATTACGAGCCAACAAGAACAAATCGATTGGCATCAAGAAGCGAGACAAATAGAAAACCAAGTTCGCGCTTTTAATGCTTGGCCTGTTGCCCATACAAAGGTGAATGGTCAACGTTGGAAAATTTGGCAGGTGAAAGCACTTGACGAAGAAACGAGTGAAGCGAAACCAGGTACAATCATTAAGATTCAAAAGAAACCGGCGCAATTTTGGGTAGCAACTGGTAAGCAAACTGTCTTAGCTATTGAGCAATTGCAACCAGCAGGTAAAAAACAAATGGATGTGGCTTCATTTATTAATGGTGGTGCAGGGAATTTAACAGTTGGTGATACATTTGACCAGGTGGAGGTAGCAGATGGCGAATAATCAAGCACAACCAGGGTCAGATGCACGTAAGGGAGACCATACCAAGGGGGATAAAACCCCTTTAAAATTATCAGCACGTTTTCAAGCGATGGCATCAGTGAATCAAATTATACGTCACAACCAATTTATCAACCAAGAAGTCAATCGCGTGTTGACGTCTGAAGCTGTAATCGAAACAGACCGGAATTTATATACGAATTTGGTTTATGGCTCCGTACAAAATTACTATACATTAGATGCTTTTGTACGCGATTTTGTGGCAAAACCCAATAAGGTGAAACCATGGCTTTGGTCATTGTTAGTGGTCTCAGCTTACCAGATGTATTATTTAGATCACATTCCAAATTATGCCGTTGTTGACGAAGCAGTACGGATTGTACGAAAACGTGGCAACCAAACGTTAGCTAAGTTTGCCAATGGGGTCTTACGGAATTTTACCCGTCGTTATGAAACCATGGCTGACTTTATTCATACGAAAACGGATCCCAAAGAACGCTTAACGCTACAAGCTTCATTACCGCCTGTTTGGGTAGATTACTTTGTGGATCGTTTTGGTTTAGTAGAAGCGGAGAAGTTAGCAAATTCATTAAATCAAACGCCTTTTATTACGGTACGTGCAAATAATAGATTAAATCATTTAAACACCGAAAAGATGGCTGAGTATCAAAAGATATTAGAAAGAGAAGGGTATATAGTATCACCTAGTCCCATATCACCATTTGCCTTACGGGTACTTAAGGGGAATCCAGCTCATTCATCCTTATTTATGAACGGAGAAATCACCATTCAAGATGAATCAGCACTGCTGGATGTAGAGGCTTTGAACCCACAAGTAGGCGAAACCGTCTTAGATGCCTGCGCCGCACCAGGCGGGAAGACGGTGCAAATCGCTGAAGCCGTTGGCCAAACTGGTCATGTGATAGCTTGTGATATAGCAGAAAATAAATTGCCACTCATTCAAGAAAATGTCGACCGGATGCAGGTAGCTGACCAGGTAGAAATTCTCCACCAAGATGCAACAAAATTACAAGAGCGTTTCGGGGCGAATGGTAGCGAACCAAGAAGCTTTGACAAGATTTTAATCGACGCACCATGTTCAGGTGTTGGCCTATTCCGTCGTAAACCGGATACGAAATACCATAAAACATTACAAGATTTGGATGCCTTACATGACATTCAAGTAACAATTATGAATCAAGCATTACCTTTATTGAAAAAGGGTGGCGTGATTACCTATTCAACATGTACAATTACAAAAGAAGAAAATGAAGATGTGGTCAAAGCCATCTTAGACCAACATCCAGACCTAACATTGAAATCATTTAAACATTGGCGAGATAATCTTGATCAGTCAATAGGTAAAGATGGAACGATTGAAATCTTACCGCATACCTATATGTCTGATGGTTTCTTTATCGCCAGCTTTGAAAAAAACTAGCGAAGGAAAGTGAGCATACATGGAAATCGCAAGCAAAACTGATGTCGGTGTTGAACGAAAACAAAATCAGGACCAAGTGGGCGTTTTTTACAATCAAGACCAAGTAGCTATCTTATTACTTTGTGATGGGATGGGTGGTCATAATGCAGGAGATGTTGCTTCCGAAATGGCTATTTATCATGTAGGACATGCTTGGGAAAGCACTGAAAACTTGACAGATGCCCATATCATTTCTGATTGGTTAACCGACCAAATCAAGGCAGCCAATGCCCATATATTTGACAAAGCCAACCAATACCATGATTTATCAGGTATGGGGACAACAATCGTTGCAGCTGTGCCATTAGAAGATTTGGCACAAGTGGTTTTAGCCCATGTAGGGGATTCACGTATTTATATCCATCAAGTGGATGCATTTAAACAAATTACTAAAGACCATTCATTTGTCCAAGAATTATTAGATATGGATATGATTACGAAAGAAGAAGCAGAGGTACATCCGCAAAAGAATATCGTGACCCGGGCAGTGGGTATTGCTGCTGATGTTGAAGTAGATATTGAAGTTGTGGACTTTTTATTAGGTGAAACATTATTATTATGTTCAGACGGCTTAACCGATATGATTGAGGAAAAAGAGGCTTTGACTATTTTGAGTGATACAAGTCTTACTATTGAAGCAAAAGCAGATCAATTAATTGCGCTTGCCAACGACCATGGAGGCCGAGACAATGTTTCGGTGGTTGTCGCACATAGAATACAAGCAAATTTAAAACAGGAAGAAACATACGCACATGACATTAAAAATGAAAGAGGTGAAATCTAATGAAATCTGGTCAAATCATTGATGAACGCTATGAAATTGTGAACCATATTGGTTCAGGTGGTATGGCGGATGTATACCTTGGTTACGACCCTATTTTAGCGCGTGATGTAGCCATCAAGTTCTTGCGTGTAGGGAAAACAGATGCCATGGATGCCACCAAACGATTTGAGCGTGAAGCCTTATCTGTGTCAGAATTAAACCATCCAAACGTAGTCAGTTTATTTGACGTTGGTGAAGACGAAGAAGGTAAGTTTATCGTCATGGAATATGTGGACGGTTTGGACTTAAAAGCTTATATCCGTGAAAATCATCCCATTCCAGTAGATATTATCCAAAACTTGATGATTCAAATCTTATCAGGGGTCCAAGCTGCCCATAATATCGGTATTGTCCATCGGGATTTAAAACCACAAAATATTATGGTCAACCATGATGGTACAATTAAAATTATGGACTTTGGGATTGCTATGGTGACTTCTGAAACCAGTATTACCCAAACCAATTCGATTATTGGTTCTGTTCATTACCTATCACCAGAGCAAGCACGTGGTTCAATGGCAACCAGTCTCTCAGATATTTACGCATTAGGTGTGGTTTTATTTGAAATGCTCACAGGTCGTGTGCCATTTGACGGTGAATCAGCTGTCTCCATTGCCTTAAAACATTTCCAAGAGCCACTGCCACCAATCGAAGCCTACCGGGATGATGTGCCGCAAAGTCTAATGAATGTAGTGGCCAAAGCAACAGCTAAAGAACCATCTGCTCGTTATCAAACGGCACAAGAAATGATCGACGACCTAGAAACAGTCTTTTCTGATAACCGGAAGAATGAGCCCGTATTCGTCCCAGCTAACATGGCCAATGAAACGATTGTCATGGCCAAGGAAGATATCGAAAATCAAATGCGTCTAGCAGAGTCCGATGAAGAACAGTTACTGGCAGCTGGTGAAAAAGCAGTTGATGACGATACAGATCCGGGTACGACAGATGAAAATGATGAAGATACTGTTTTAGATGATTCAGATGAATATGATATTTCTGATAAGGGTGGCTTGGCTGCGAGCGCTGGTTTAGCTGGCGCTGCCTTAGCGGGTCAAGGAACGGCAAAAGCTGCTGAAAATACAGGTAGTGTTGATGATTTACACTCAGAACCATCTCCAACCACCAGTGAGAATAGTAGCGATAATGGCGATGGCAACCAGCCAACAAGTCAATCGAATCAAAAAGTTGGAAAAGCAAGTCATAAACAGCCGAAAAGTCGTAAACCACTTGCCATTATTGCTGGCGTGATTGTCGGACTTATTTTAATTGCTTTCCTTGGTTTTAACTATATGGCCGGTCGTAATATTGCTGTACCTGACTTAGCGGGTATGACAGAGCAAGAGGCATCTTTAACTTTAGAAAGTTTAGATTTAGTTTTAGGAGATGTCACGGAAGTTTATGATGAAGAAGTTGAAGTTGGTCGTGTGATCAATTCAAGTCCATCAGCAAATACAGAAGTAAAACATGATACGGCAGTTGACGTCAATATTTCCAAAGGTCCTGAGCCTTATGAAGTAAAGGATTATACTGGGCAACCATTTACGAAAATTGAAAAAGAATTAACAGCTTTAGGTTTTACCGTCACCCAAGAAGAAGACTACTCTGATTCCGTTGAAGCAGGCAACATCTTGAGTCAATCTATCGAACAAGGTGAAGCCGTTATACCTGGTGAAACAACGATCAATTTTGTGGTTTCTGCTGGAGTTGAAACCTTTACGATGGCTGATTTATCTGGTTGGAACAGAGCGTCAATTCAACAATATGCTGAATCAAATGGTTTGATTGTTTCATTTGATTCACAATATTCAGGATGGGTACCGGATGGTGTGATGATCTCCCAATCCATTACACCAGGTACGGAATTTGTAGCAGGAGATGAATTATATATTGTGATGTCTGATGGACCAGAACCAGTATCAAGTTCATCAAGCTCATCAAGCTCTTCAACTTCGTCTTCATCTCGAAGCTCATCATCCAATGATGATAATGATGAAGATGATGATGAGAGTTCATCTTCATCATCTAACAGTAGTTCAAGTTCTTCAGCATCAAGTTCATCATCAAGTGCTAGTTCATCATCTAGCCAACGTGAAAGTTCAAATGTAGAAGATTAGGAAGACAAATACCAATCAGTGCAAGGCGTAGACATCATTGTTTACGTCTTTTTTGGAATTATGTAGTGATAAAGTATTTTAGTAATCTAGAAGCGTTTGGATGCTGATTTCACTATAGATCACTAAGATTTGCTGATTTAAATTGTGTTGGAGTGTTTTTTATAGGGAATTTGGGGTAAAATAGGGCATAAGTATCCAGACACAAATTTCATAGCGATTAAAGGTATATACAATTGACCCAATAAGGAGGTATTATTCCAAAGCATGAAGAAACAAACCACACAAAATCCATCCAATACACCAACTTATACCGGCCAAATTATTAAATCCCTATCTGGTTTTTATTATGTAGAAGAAAAAGAAAGCCAAGCAATTTATACAACACGAGCACGTGGCCAATTTAGAAATACCCAAACCACACCATTGGTAGGTGATTTTGTGGAATTCCAAGCAGAAAATCCCCATGAAGGCTATGTGATGAAAATCTTACCACGCTATAGCCAAATGATAAGACCAGCAGTAGCTAATGTGGACGTGGCCTTATTGGTAGCATCTGTTACAGAACCCCAGATACAACCAAAATTATTAGACCGTTTTTTAGTTTATTTAGCGTCAGAGAACATTGAACCGATTCTTTATTTCTCAAAAATGGACTTAACTGACCAAGCTAGTCAAGAGGATAAAGAGCGGATCAACCAGTTTATTCAGATATACCGTGAAATTGGTTACCAAGTGATCTTATCAACCGACCTAGACGAAAATCTGAATCAATTAAAAGAAATTGTTGCCAACCGGACAATGGTGGTTGTAGGACAATCAGGGGTTGGGAAATCGACCCTACTTAACCGCTTATTACCGGATTTAGCGATTGAAACTGGGGAAATCTCCACATCACTTGGTCGCGGTCGTCATACTACCCGCCATACCGAATTACATGATATATTTGAAGGGAAAGTAGCGGATACACCAGGATTCTCTAGTATCGATATCGACCAATTAGATAAAGTGCTACTATCTAACTACTTCCCAGAAATGCGGGCCATTCAAGACCAATGTAAGTTTCGGGGGTGCACCCATATTCAAGAACCTAAATGTGCAGTGAAAGCCGCCTTAGAAGCTGGTGAAATCGCACAAAGTCGCTATGACTCTTATCTACAAATCTTCCAAGAAATTGACAATGCCAAACCCAAATATTAGAAAGTAGGAATGTACATGTATATTGCACCATCTATTTTATCTGCTGATTTTGGTAAATTTATTGATGAAGTAAATCGAATCGAAAAAGCTGGCGCTGACTGGGTCCATATTGATGTAATGGACGGCCATTTTGTACCCAATTTAACTTTTGGTGCTGGTGTCGTTGAAGCCTTACGACCAAATACAAAAATGACCTTAGATTGCCATTTAATGGTCGCTCATCCTGAAGCATATGTTGAAGCATTTGCTAATGCGGGGGCAGATTACTTTACGGTTCATTATGAAGCCACTAACCACTTACATGGCTTAATCCAAACCATTCACAAACATGGTATGAAGGCCGGTGTTGCCATTAATCCTGCCACACCAGTATCGGCAATTGTACCCATTCTAAAAGATGTTGACATGGTTTTAGTGATGACTGTCAATCCTGGATTTGGTGGCCAATCATTTATCGCGTCCACTGTTGATAAGATGGTTGAATTAAATGCATTCAGAGCAGACCATGATGCCAAATTCTTAATCGAAGTGGACGGTGGCATTAACGATGAGACAGCTAAAATCTGTGCCGAAAAAGGGGTAGATGCCTTTGTGGCTGGTTCATACATCTTCAATCAAGATGATGTTAAAGTACCCATTGATGCTTTAAGAATGGCGTTGAAATAGGTGTATTTAGCTTTTATCTAATTAAGCCCGCACTAGAAAGAAGTGAGCCCATGCAAGTTTATCTTATCGGGTCTGGTCCTTTTGACCCAACGTATTTTAAAACCTATATAGCAGAAAGAAAAGCAGCCCTTAACGATACAGAAACAGTCTTTGTTGGGGTCGATTTAGGGGCTAAACAACTATTAGACCTTAATCTCCCCATTGACTTAGCAGTAGGCGATTTTGATTCAATTGAAGAAAGCGTCCTCAAACAAGTTGAAGATAAGGCCAAAAGAATTGAAAAGTTGCCGCCAATGAAAGATGAAACGGACACTGAACATGCTTTGGGCACAGTTGCTGACTTATATCCACAGGCTGAATACCATCTCTTTGGCATGCTAGGGGGGAGAGTAGACCATTTATTATCTAATTTATGGCTTATTTATCAAGACCGCTTTGCATCCATTATTGATCGTATTCACTTGGTTGAAGAAAATAATGCTGTATCATTTTTAAGACCAGGACAATATCAAATTGATCGTTTAAAAGACATGAAATATTTATCTTTTGTTGCGATGACGCCAGTAAAGAATTTATGTTTAGAAAATGTTGTCTATCCCTTAGATCAGTATCAAATGCCCGTACCTTTGGCTTTGATTTCAAATGAGTTTTTACCAGGCCAAAATACCATGACCATTGCCTTTAGTGAGGGGCTTATCCTCGCTATTCAAGCCAGAGATTAAGTACAAGCATTATTTTTATCATAAATAGGTTTGATTTATGACATTAAATATAGTAATATATTATGGTATGAAATTTGTAGAGGAGGATTATGACAATGGCTAAAGAATGTTATTACACAGGACGTAAAGCGACTACAGGTAACAACCGCTCACACGCATTGAATGCTACAAAACGTAAATTTAAAGCAAACTTACAAAAAGTTCGTATCATCGACGAAAATGGTAACAAAAAGCGTGTATGGGTTTCTGCACACGCAATCAAAGCTGGTTTAGTAAACCGTGCTTAATTCACTTATGATGATAATCAAATAAGGTCGTAATTTTCCAAAGTGGAAGATACGGCTTTTTTTGTGCCTATATATGGGTTTGCGACTTGTCAAATATTTAGGTATAATAGCTTGGTATGTGGTAAAATGAGTGTTATAAATGAAATGATATTTGTTTAGAACGATAAAGTTCTAGATAAATATAGCTAGACAACCCTTCAAAAGGAGGCTATTTTTTATGGCATTAAAAATGCAAACAGACTTCGGTGAAATTGATATTACAAATGAATCTATCGCAACAGTCGTAGGTATGGCTACAACCCAAAACTACGGTGTCGTTGGTATGGCAAGCAAGCATCAAATCCGTGATGGTATCCAAGAGATTCTTAAACAAGAAAACTATACCAAAGGGGTACTTGTTTCAGTAGATAACAACGATTTAGTAGTAGTGGATGTATATATTATCGTCAACTACGGAACGAAAATTTCTGAAATTTGTCGCAATGTACAAAGTTCTGTGAAATACGAATTAGGTCGTCAATTAGGTATTGCTGCAAATGTAGTGAACGTGTACGTACAAGGCGTCCGTGTGATTGAAGACTAGTTGCGGTAATCAAGGAGGATTTTTAGGTGAAAAGAACAGTATTAGACGTTGAAGCATTCATATCTATGCTGGAAGTTGGGGGTAACCGACTTTCAGAGAATGCTGAATATGTGAATTCATTAAATGTGTTCCCGGTGCCAGATGGTGATACCGGAACAAATATGAATTTAACATATACTTCAGGTATTGAACGAGTGATTAAACAACATTCCGATACCGTTGGTGAGGTTGGAGAAGACTTAGCTAAGGGCTTATTGATGGGCGCACGCGGTAACTCAGGCGTTATCTTATCTCAACTATTCCGAGGCTTTGGTAAGGCGATCGAAGGTAAAACGACCATTGAAGCAAAAGATTTAGCGAATGCTTTCCAACGTGGTATTGATACAGCGGTAAAAGCTGTGATGAAACCCGTAGAAGGTACTATCTTAACTGTAGCACGTGATTCAGCAGCAGCGGGTATGCAAAAAGCTGAAGAAACAGATGACATCATCGAAGTGATGACTGCAGTATTAAAAGAAGCGGAAACATCACTAGAAAACACACCTAACTTACTGCCAGTGTTAAAAGAAGTCGGTGTTGTCGATTCAGGTGGTCAAGGGTTAGTTTATATCTACCATGGCTTCTTAGAGTCATTAACTGGTGAATCTTTCCCAGTTAAATCAGCTGATCCAAACAAAGCGAATGTAACCGAATTGGCTCACCAAGAAAACTTCTTTAATACATCACATTCAGTAACATCAGAAGATATTCAATATGGCTACTGTACTGAAATTATGGTTAAAATCGGTGAAGGCGAAACAGTTACTGAAACGTTTGATTATGATACCTTCCGTGACTACTTGGATGGTATAGGGGATTCATTATTGGTTGTAGCTGATGACGAGATCGTCAAAGTGCATGTGCATACAGAAACACCAGGTGTAGTCATGAACTATGGCCAAAAATTTGGTTCATTAGTGAAAATTAAAGTAGATAACATGCGTCTACAACATGACGACATCCTAGAAGGCAAAGGCTCAAACCAAACAGCGTCAGCACCAGCAGTTGAGCGCACAAATTTAGCGATTATCGCTGTTGCTGCCGGTGAAGGTATTGAAAACCTATTTAAAGATATGGGCGTTAAATGTATCATCTCAGGTGGTCAAACGATGAACCCATCAACCAATGATATCTTAGATGCTATCGACGAAGCGAATGCAGATAACGTGATTATCTTACCAAATAATAAGAATATCATTATGGCTGCTAACCAAGCTGTTGAAGTATCAGAAACACCAGCTGCGGTAGTTGAAACTAAATATATCTCTCAAGGTTTAACAGCCATGTTAGGTTACAACCCAGATGGGACATTAGAAGACAACAAGGCGGCCATGGTTGCAGAATTAGCAAACGTTACGAGTGGTCAAGTCACAGTAGCGGTTCGTGATACAACAGTTGACGGCTTAGAAATCCATAAAGATCACTATATGGGTATCATAGACGGTAAAATCGTCTCTGAAGACGCTGACTTAGTCAAAGAAACCATTAATATGATTAATCAAATGGTGGATGAAGACAAGGAATTAGTGACTTTAATCTTTGGTGAAGAAACCGACCAAGCAACAGCAGCATTAGTCGCTGAAGCAGTCGAAGCAGCTAACGAAGATATTGAAGTTGAGATCGTAGACGGTGGTCAACCAGTTTACCACTTCTTAGCGTCAGTAGAATAAGCCTTTTATATCAAAACACAAATAAGCACAGAAGCTAGCGGAAAACATTTCACTAGATTCTGTGCTTTTATTCATTTCACATTTTGGAGCGATAACTATAAAGGAATAAAATATTAGAATGAGGCTTTTTTTACACCAGGGATTTTGCCTTGGTGGGCTAATTCTCTAAATCGAATACGACTCATGCCGAATTTACGCATATAACCATGTGGACGACCATCAATTCTGTCCCGGTTGTGGATACGAGTAGGTGAGGCATTACGTGGTAACTTACTTAAACCTTCATAGTCACCGGCTGCTTTTAATGCTTCGCGTTTTTCTCTATATTTTTCTACGGTTGCTAGTTGTTTTTGTGCTTTCGCTATCTTTGATTTCTTAGCCATGAATAAATCCTTTCTGTACCAAGTGTTGACAAATGCTGTGAAAATCGTTAATATAAAATCCTGAAATATAAATCGTAATCATTACGATTTTAACCACTTACTATTAAAAAGTCAAGGAGGAAGTATCATGGCAGAAAAAATGGATGCAGCAAGTGCACGACGCCGGATGAAAAGTCCAAACCGTAAAACACGTCAACGGGCACAAAGCGTATTAAAATCTTTAAATAAGTAAAAGCGAAAGCGTTGATTGAGATACAATTCAATCAACGCTTTTTGCTTTCTTATTTGTCTGATGCCATTTCTTGCTTAAATTTTTGATAACGTATCCTGTTTACAATGTTTTCTAAAGGCTGGAAGTTATGCTGATATGATTCACTTGTGATGGTATATATTTCCTTTCCGGGAATAGCTGGAATAGAGAAAAAACTACAAATAATATCATAAGGACTTTCGGACAGTAGTGGAATGGATATATCAAAATGGTTCCAAGTTTCAACATTTACTTTTGGTCCAAAAATACCTTTAATATTACTTTCTGCTTGCTTAGAACCTTCCCAAGTGATTTCAGACAATACTAGAATATTTACGGCTGGCATGTTATTGGATAGATTCATAAATAAATCTTCCCAATAATTAAATACAGAGTAAATAGTAGCATAAAGGATATGGGGATCATAATGCTCACCAAGAATGAGTTGACAATACTTATCCATACCTTCAAACACTGCATCATAGAAACTAGGATGAAAGTTGCGGATCATTTGGTTGTGTTCCAAGAAAAGGTCACGTAAAATAAATGGTTTTGAGCGTGCTTGCCCTTCGATTAAAACAATATTATATAGTTCTAGTATCAATGCTTCTCGATTTGGCAGGGGTACCTTAAATTGGTGAATTAATTGATCAAGTATTTCTTCAAGCGAATCTAAAATATCTGCTATATGTGCATCAGAACTCCTAAGTGCTTTAATTTCTGCATAATCATATTTAAAATCTTGTTCGATAAACAAGCCTAAAATTTGTTCAATATATTCCTGGTCAAGGTTTAAATCAAATTTTTTATTTAATTCATCTAAATTAAAACCGTAGACATCACTCACTTCTGACAGATTGTTATGTAGCCGTGTAAGGGGGAGCTGGTGTTTATGACCATAATTGTAGCGGATCTCATTCACAACTACACTGATAGAAAATGAACGTATACTATAGGTATCTAATTTGTATGGTGTAAAAGAAACCATATATAAAAGTAAATTTTGATAAAAATGCTGGTCATGGTCTGGAAATGGCCAATGTAAGATATCCGAAGACTCTATAAAAAAACGTTGCATAAATAAGCGTATATTTAATTCATCCCCTGTGAATTGATAAGGGTCAGAGTCAATGGAAAAACCATAGTTTTTAGTGAGTACTTCATTCATCTTTAATACTGCTCGGTAGGTTGTTGATTCAGAGACGAAAAGGATATTTGAAAGTTCAGCCAAAGAAACCTTATCATGAAAGAAGATATATTGAATAATGGTGAAATAGATGTTCGAGTTATAAAACTTACGGTAAACTTTATCAATAGATGTATTATGTTTATATTGAATACTGTATAAGTCATCAGTTTTAAAAATATCTATGAAGTCATACTTTTCATTAATTTCACGAATTGTTTCCATTACCATACGATGATTAATATTCGCGTAGGCTGCAATATCCTTCACTTGTTGAGCTGTACCAATATGTGTCAAAAATTCTAACACATCGATTTCTCGTTTTTGTTTATTTGTCAATAGATTTCGCATATATATCACTTCTAATTTAGAATTAGAAGACTCCTTTCTGCAAGTATATCACCTTTATATTATAAGATGTATAGATATTAAAGGCTATTAACTTGCAATGAAGTTTCCAATATTGATAAAAAGCAAGTGAATAGAACAAGAAAAACGAACAAAGTTAAACAATATTTGTACTTATGAAAAGAGAGGTAATGAATGAATTTCATTGAAATTGATTGATATTGACTGTTAAACGATACAACCTATCAACCAGATATATATACCAGTGAGACTTTACTCGCTAACAACTAGGAATCTGTTACAATTTAAACCATCATATTAAAGGAGCTTTCTTATGTTATATAAATATCCTTATTCATCTGAATTAGGCACCATTACCTTACTAGCAAACGACCATGGCTTATTAGGGGCATGGTTTGAAGACCAAAAGCATTTTGGTGGTCTATTTGACCTTGATAAAGCGATTAATCAACAATCAGTGATCATCGATAAAGCAGTAGAGTGGTTAGATGTCTACTTTGCTAAGCAACCACTTGAAACAATCGATTTTCAATTAATGCCACAAGGTACAGCTTTCCAACAAGATGTGTGGACTGAACTACAAAAGATTGCCTATGGACAAGTTATGACACTAGACCAATTAACTGATAGCATTGCAGCTAGACAAACTAAAGGACAAGGATCAAAAAAAGCAGTAATTGGCGCAATTGAAAGTAACCCAATAGCCTTGATGATTCCAAGTCACCGTGTAATACTTTCAATTGAAGAAACCAAAAATCGAGACAAGAATACAAATTTGTTTCAGCAATTGAGAGACTTTGAAATAAAATAACACCCAAAAACTTCAGAACGCTTGACGCCATGATTCTGAAGTTCTTTCTATGACTTTTATCCATGCTGTATAGATAGCATATGCATATATATAACAATTTTCATGCCAGTTAGCCACTAATGATATTGAAAATCAGATAAGAAAAAAATGACGCATAAAGGTTGAATTGAAGTGGTCACGAGGCTATGATTAAACGAAGATTGTTTTTAATGAGGTTGAATGAACATTGTTTGACTTTGGACAAATCGATGAATAAGAAGGGAAAATTGAAAATTATATCTAAATCGTAATATTTCTTTGCTATAATAATAAAGAATTATGCAAAATGGATTGGAGATCGTAAATATATGCCTAACTTGATGGAAACATTTATTGCTGAATATGGCACTTCAAATGACTTAAGAGCGGTAAAATCACCGTTAAGAATATGTCCAATCGGCGCCCACTCTGATTACCAAGGTGGAAGAGTAACAGGGATGACTCTGGATGCGAGCGTGGATATGGTGTATGCACCACGTGAAGATAACTATGTTCAAATTCAAAGTCTGGATTTCCCTGATAAGGAAATTTTTTCTTATGGACATGAATTAGAATATATTCCAGGTTTCTGGGGGACCTATATTCGAGGTGCTGTAAAAGCCTTACAACAAGACTATGTTTTAAAAGTAGGATTAAATGCGGTTGTGTCTGGTAAGTTGCCAATTGGAGGGCTTTCATCATCTGCGGCTGTAACAACCGCTTATTTAATGGCTTTGTGTGATGTAAATGATATCCAAGTATCTAAAATGGATATTATTATGTACAGTCACTGGGTGGAAACCGAATTTATCGGACTTAAAAATGGGATTTTAGACCAGTCTGCAAATGTTTTAAGTATGGACAACCAATTAATGGTCATGGACTGTTCAACCAACGAATATGAAATGATTAATAAAGGCGAAAATTTTAAAGACTTTGAAGTTATCGTTGTCTATTCTGGCATTTCTAAATCGCTTATTGGGACAGACTTTAACAATCGAGTAGATGAATCGCGCGTAGCAGGGTGGTTGTTACTTGAATTAGCAGGTTTACCATTACCTACATTAGAAGACGTTAAATTACGAGATGTACCAATTGAGGTTTATGAAGAGTATAAAGACCAATTACCAGAACGTTTCCGTAAACGGGCAGCCCATTTCTATACAGAACAAGCACGGGTACTCAAGGGTGCAGAAGCCTGGGCAAAAGGTGATATTGAGGAATTCGGTCAATTGATGTTTGAATCAGGTTATTCATCATTCTACCAGCAAGAAACTGGTATTCCTGAAATGAAGCAAATATTTGATATTCTGTATGGAGCAGAAGGTGTCTACGGTGCGCGTCCTAGTGGGGCTGGATTCCGTGGGGCAGTTATTGGGTTTATTGACCCAGCGTATAAAGAAAGTATCAAAGCGCAGATTGATGCAATATATCCGGTAAAATACCCAGAAATTAAAGATAAATACGAAGTGAATTTCTGTGTAACTGAAGATGGGGCAAGATTTGTAAATGTGGAGGAACTGATTTAATGAAGGCAATTTTATTGGGTGCGGGCTATGCAACGCGTTTATATCCACTAACTAAGAATAAAGCAAAGCCATTATTAGAAGTAGCGGGCAAGACCATTACTGACCATATCGTAGAGAAAATCATACAAGTTCCTGAAGTAGATGAAATTATTATTGTCACCAATGATAAATTTGCTCACCAGTTTGAAGAATGGGTTGACCAAGCAAACTATGATATGAAATTTACCGTAGTGAATGATGGGACTTTAACCAATGAAACCCGTTTAGGGGCAATTGGGGACATTCAGTTTGTAATTGATCAGTTAGGTATTCAAGATGATTTATTGATACTTGCAGGAGATAATTTATTTGAATTTTCATTAGCTGAATTTGTTGATTTTGCGAAAGATTATGATTCAGAAGCTCTAGCTATGTATTATGAACCAAACTTAGACCAATTGAAACGTAATGGAACAGCTGCTTTCGATGAAAATAAAACAGTAATAGATTTTATTGAGAAACCTGAAAACCCTACCTATCATCACTGTGTACCTACGTTTTACGTACTAAAAGAAAGCACGTTACCTTTAATTCAAGAGTATTTGAATGAAGGTAATAATCCGGATGCACCTGGAAACTTTATTCCGTATTTGATTCAACATAATCAAGTTAAAGCTTTCGTATTTGAAGGTAAGCGATATGATATCGGAACCGTAGAAAGTTACAATGCGGTTCAAGAAGTATTTAAATAGAATAGATTAGAGGAAATTTATGTATAAATATTTAAAAAGACCACTAGATTTTTTAATAGCCTTAATAGCTTTAATATTATTGAGCCCTCTTTTCTTATTGATTGCAATATGGATAAAAATAAATTCTAAAGGTCCAGTCTTTTTCCGACAAAAAAGAGTAGGTAAAAATAAAGAATTATTTGGAATCTACAAGTTTAGATCGATGAGAACTGATACGCCAGCGGATATGCCTACTCATCTATTAAATGACCCGGAAGCATTTATTACTAGTTCAGGAAGATTTTTAAGAAAAACTAGTTTAGATGAATTACCACAGTTAATTAACATTGTAAAAGGGGAAATGGCCATCATTGGTCCAAGACCTGCTTTATGGAATCAATATGACCTAATAGAAGAACGAGACAAATATAAAGCAAATGATATTCGTCCTGGATTAACGGGATGGGCACAAATCAATGGGCGAGACGAATTAGAAATACCTGTAAAAGCAAAACTTGATGGAGATTATGTAGAAAAAATGAATCTTATATTTGATATTAAATGCTTCATTGGAACTATTTTTAGTGTGCTTAAATCAGATGGTGTAGTTGAAGGTGGTACTGGTGTCATCGAAGAAGCTAGAAAAGAAATTGTGGAGGAAGAACCGAGGAGAAAAGCATGAAAAGTGTATTAGTGACAGGAGAAAATTCATATATAGGGAATTCCTTTGAACAATGGGTAAAGCTGAATCATCCAGAGATTAAAGTATCTAAAGTATCTTTAAAAGATGATAACTGGAAAAATCAGAGTTGGAAATCTTTTGATAGCATTTTGCATGTAGCAGGAATCGCTCATAATTCTTCAAGAAAAGATATGGAAAATCTTTATTATTCGGTTAATCGTGATCTAACTATTAAAGTAGCTGAAAAAGCAGAAAATGATGGCGTAAAGCAATTTGTAAATTTAAGTTCTATGATTGTTTATGGTTCAAATGTGAGTAAAATTACAAATGAAACTAAACCTAATCCAGATAATTTTTATGGTGATAGCAAATTGCAAGCAGATCATTATTTGGAAAAACTTGATTCATCGACATTTAAAGTCGCTATTATTCGTCCACCAATGGTGTATGGCCCCAAATCTAAAGGCAATTATCCATTATTGGCTAAATTAGCAAAAGTTACTCCTATATTTCCTAAATACAAAAATATTAGAAGTATGATTTTTATAAATAATTTAACGGAATTAATTAGTTTGATTATCAAAAATCAATCTAATGGCTTCTTCTTCCCACAAAATAAAGAGTACGTGGTAACGAGTAATTTGGTGAAAGTTATTTCAAAGGATACATATTTAACTAAGTTATTCAACCCGTTAATAAAATTAACAATAAATTTTAAGATAACAAAAAAAATATTTGGAAATTTATATTATGATAAAAATATGAGCAAACACTTCAATGCAAGTTATCAACTCTTTGATTTGGAAAAATCTGTAAAATTGACAGAAAGATAGGTGTTTAATTTGAAAAGGGCATTGATTATTACTTCAGTTGCTTCAATGATTTATCAATTTAATAAAGAAAACATAAAAATATTAATTGAGTTAGGCTATGATGTAGTGGTTGCTACAAATTTTTTAGAACCAGGAAACCTATCAAGTGAAGATGTAAATAATTTAATTGCATGGTTAGAAGATAATAATGTAGGGATTGAACAATTAGATTTTCAAAGATCTCCATTCGGGAAAAAAAATTTAACAACATATAGAAAAATAAAAAAACTTATAAACAAGAATCAGTTTAATCTAATTCATTGTCAATCGCCTATTGGGGGAGTATTAACAAGAATTGCAGCTAGAAAATTAAGAAAGAACGGTACTAAAATAATATATACTGCTCACGGTTTTCATTTTTTTGAAGGAGCACCGAAAAAGAATTGGATGATATATTTTCCAATTGAAAAATTTTTATCAAGATGGACCGACATTTTGATTACTATTAATAAGGAAGATTTTAGTCGGGCGAAACAGTATTTTATTCACCCAATAGTGAAGTATATTCCTGGTGTGGGATTAGATACTTCCAAATTTAAATCGGAAGAAATCAACGTTAATACTAGTTCTAAAATTAATTTAATTTCAATTGGTGAATTAAATGAAAATAAAAACCATGAAATAGTAATTAGAGCACTAAAAAAAATTAATGATCCTAATATTCAATATTCAATTATTGGATTAGGTGAAAAGAAATATGAATTACTTAACCTAGTAACTAAACTAAACCTACAAAATACCGTATTTCTTTTAGGATACAAGCACAATGTAAGGGACTATTTGATTCAATCGGATGCCTTTGTTTTTCCGTCATTGCGAGAGGGGTTAGGAATGGCAGCTTTAGAAGCCATGGCATCGGGTACACCGATTCTTACATCTAAAATACATGGTATAAACGATTACTCGGAGGATGGAAGAACAGGTTTTACTTTTGATCCAAGTGATATTGACTCGGTTGCAAGAGCAATTATAAATTTTACCAGACTAAGTAATAGTGAAGTAGAAGCAATGAAAAGGTTTAATATAAGAAAAGCCGAAGAATTCGATAAAAGTGTTGTCAACAAAAAAATGTTTGAAATATATAAATTAGGAGAAAACAATGGATTTACGGAAAAAAATTAGTAAAAACATTTATTTGTATAAGTTTTATCATAAATTAATTAAAATAGATGATCAATTAAAAAAAAATAAATATACAAGATACACTGATGATAAACGTAAGGAACTACTTTCTAAAGAATATGAAACAAAAACTGGTCAAAGTTTAGACTGGGATAATCTACAAACTTATACAGAGAAACTGCAATGGTCTAAATTATTTGATAGAGATCCTCTGAAAACAAAACTTACAGATAAGTACTTGGTACGAGAATGGATAACAAAAAAAATTGGTGAACAATATTTAATCCCATTGCTCGGTGTGTGGGATTCTTTTGAAAGTATTAATTTTGAAGAATTACCAAATAGTTTTGTATTAAAAACAAATAACGCTTCAGGTACAAACATCATAGTTAAGGAAAAAAAATATATGGATGTACAAATAGCAAATATTTTATTTGATAGATGGTTAGCCAGAGATTATTCAACTGTTGGTGGCTTCCAAATGCAATATCAAAATATTAATCCCAAAATTATTGCAGAAAAATATATAGTTGATAGTGAGAATCAATTAAATGATTATAAGTTTCTATGTTTTAATGGAAAAGTTTACTATTGCTGGGTAGATTTTGATAGATTTTCTGTCCATAAAAGAAATATTTACGATTTGGATTGGAATTTACAAAACTGGAACCAACATAATTATGGAAATTCATTTGAAAATATTTCAAAACCAGATAATTTTGAAGAAATGGTCAAGATAGCGGGTATCTTATGTAAAGGTTTTTCTCACGTACGTGTAGATTTATATAACGTTGATGGAAAAATCTATTTTGGGGAAATGACGTTTACAAGTGGAAATGGTTTTGAACTAATCAATCCTCATAGCATGAATGTTGAATTAGGTAAGCTATGGAAGCTACCTATTTTGTAATTATGTAGAAAGAAGACCTGATAATATGGAAAGAACTCAAAAATTAAAACTAAATACTTATAGTTCCCTTCTATCAAAAATTTGCATTATGCTTAGTGGTTTAATACTACCAAGACTGATTTTAAGCCAATATGGTTCCCAAGTAAACGGATTAGTAAACTCAATAACTCAATTTTTAAGTGTTATTACATTTTTGGATTTAGGTGTAGGGTCCGTCGTTCAGGCAGCTTTGTATAAACCATTAGCTGAACAGAATAAAGTACAAATTAATAAAATTATAACTTTTGCAAAAAAATATTTTAAGAATATAGCTCTAATTCTGGTTTTCTACATATTGTTGTTAATGATAGTCTATCCTAGGATTATTGATAATAACAATTTGGATAATATAGGGACAATTTTACTAATTATTGCTATATCTATTAATCAATTTGGCCAATATTATTTTGGCATTGTTAATGAATTATTATTAAATGCCAATCAAAATGCATATATTCAATTAAATACAGAAATTGTAGTTATTATTTTGAATCTTATTGCTAGTATTGTTTTAATTTTAAATGGTGCTGAAATCTATACTGTTAAATTTATTAGTGGATTGATATTTTTAATTAGACCGTTATATCTAAGTTACTATGTGAATAAAAATTTTTCGATTGAATACTATAAAAATTTAAAGGAAGATCCTCTACCTCAAAAATGGAATGGCGTGGGACAACATATTGCTTATTCTATACAGAATAGTACAGATATTGTAGTTCTTACTCTTTTTTCAACATTAGAAAGTATTTCTGTCTATGGTGTTTATAACATGATTGTAAGTGCAATTAAGTTAATTATCCAATCATTTACCATAGGATTACAATCTTTTTTTGGCAGCTTATTAGCCGAAGAAAAATATGGAATGTTGAACGAGTCTTTTTTTAAAATTGAGTGGGGAATTCATAATTTAGCAGTTTTCCTTTATAGTATGTGTGCAATTTTGATTACAGATTTCGTTTTAATATATACTACTGGTGTTTACGATGTTAATTATAATGTTCCAGATTTTGCATTGCTCTTGTTGCTAGGTGGTTTGGTATATTCTATACGAATGCCTTATCAAGCAATAGTATTTGCTGCAGGGCATTTCCGGGAGACACAGATCAGTTCTATTATAGAGGCAGCTTTAAATATATTTTTATCAATAGTTTTAGTAAACTACCTAGGATTGGTTGGAGTTGCTATTGGATCTTTTGTTGCGATGCTATATAGAACGGTATACTTATCTAATTATTTGTCAAAAAATATTTTAAATCGAAAAAGAATTTTTTTCTGGAAACAAGTATTGGTAGATGTATTTAGTATAGCTTTAATAATAATTCCAGGTATATATGTAGTTAATATTTACCAAATCAAGAACTTTTCAGAATGGATTATCGCAGGTGGTATATTTAGTATTTATTCACTAATTGTTCTAATTATAATAAATGCACTATTTTATAACTCTCTGCTTAGAAATATATTTATACCCCTAATAAAAAAATGAATATAATGAAGAATTACCAAAAGTCAATTAATGAGAGGTAAACATGGAAAAAGTTAGTATTATTATGCCTGCATATAATTCAAATAAAACAATACAGAGAGCGATAGATTCTGTTATAAATCAAACATATAAAAATATTGAATTAATAATTATAAATGATGGATCAATTGATAATACGAATGAAATAATTAATAAAAATTGTTTAGAAGATAGTCGAATCAAAAAATTTGAAATTCAAAACTCAGGGTCGGCAGTTGCACGAAATATTGGTTTAGATAATGCTAGTGGAGACTACATAGGTTTTGTAGATTCGGACGATGAAATTGAAATTGATATGATAGAAAAATTGATATCGATAGCTACAGAGTTTAATACGGATATTGTCAGTTGTAGTTTTAAATGGGTATATCCCAAAAATACAATACCAGAAAAAACTTTGTTACGAAGTGGATATTTTTCAAAACAAAATTTGATAGAGGAAATTTATCCATATATTTTTTCAACAGAATCCTTTGAAGATTACATTCCTAAAACGATGTGGACAAAGTTATTTAAAAAAGAATTAATTATGGATAACGAGATACGATTTGTACCCGAACTAAAAATGAGTCAAGATATAATTTTTAGTATCACTGCTTTCTTGAACAGTAATAGTTTTTACTATTTACCTAGTGAAAAATTATATAATTACATAATGAATGTTAACTCCAGAACGAATACTTATTTGAAAAATGGTTGGTCAATTTTGAAATCAAATTATTATCAATTAGAGAATTTAAGTAAAGCATTTCCAAAAATATATGGCTTAGAAAAACAACTTCCATACGCATTATTGAGAAATGTTATGACTGCAATTGCTAATGAGGGGAGGAACAAAAATGCTAATTTAAAAATTATTGGACAGAATATTCATGAAATAGTAAACGATGATGAAGTACAGCAAAGTCTACAATATGTAGAAATAAAAAACATACATTATATAAGGTTGGTAATTTTATATCTTATTAAATGGAAACAAACAAAGTTGCTTACTTTATTAACATCATTTTATAAAAAATAGAATGGGAGGTGATTATTATGGAGACAAAAGTACTAGTAATGGGTTTTAATGTAGGCATGGGTGGCGTTCAATCATATCTTATGAACTTAATAAGGTATATTGATAGAACAAAAATAAAATTTGATTATATAGTTCCAGGAGAAAATACTGTTTATGAAAATGAAATAAGTAGTCTAGGTGGAAAAGTTTATTATGTAACTCCTCAAAAAACAAATGTCTTCAAAAATTTATATGAAACTTTCCGGATTTTAAAAAATAATAAATCAAAATATGATATTATTTATTTTAACCACAGTTTACTTTATTTTATATTTCCCTTTATATTTGCTTACTTATTAGGTTATAAAAAAATTTTGTCGCACGCACACAGTGCCGGGCCTTCAAATCCCCCTCAAAATTTACGGTATGGATTACATAACTTTAATAAAAGAATCATTGTTAAATATTCAGATTATTTATTAACTTGTTCAAATGAAGCTACTAGATGGGTTTTTGGTGATTCGAAAAAATTTGATAAAAAAGTTCAGCTAATACCAAATGGCATAAATGTTGAAAAGTTTCGGTTTAAAATTGATACAAGAAGTCAATATAGAAATTATTATAACATAGACAAGGAAACTATTGTTTTAGGGACTGTTGGTAGATTATCTGAAGAAAAAAATCATAAGTTTTTAATTGAAATTTTTGAAAAATTTCTTTTATTAAACCCAGACTCTAAGTTATTTATAGTTGGTGATGGGCCAGAAAAAGATAGACTATTTGAGATAATTAGTGAGAAAAAGTTAACAGAATCAGTAAAGTTATTTGGTTCTCGGTCTGACATTTCAGAATTTCTTCATATGTTTGATGTTTTCATATTACCTTCACACTATGAAGGGTTAGGTATTTCATTAATAGAAGCGCAAGCAAGTGGGTTATTGTGCTTCGCTTCAAAGGATAAAGTTCCAGAAAGTGTTAATTTGACAGGAAATGTTATATATTTGGATTTGGATTGTTTATCACCAAATGAATGGGCAAAAGAAATTGATCAGTCTTTGAAAAAATTTAATAGAACAGACAAATCAGAAGATATATATTCAGCAGGCTATGATATTGAGTCTGTAACCAATCAATTTGAAGAATATATACTAAAAATAGAGTAGTTAGAGAGGGCTTATCATTGTTTAAGAAAATACTATTATTTTTATACGGATTTTATATAATTTACCTGCCTAATTTGGTTTCTATATCACCAATCCTTAGTATAGCAATTGTTTCCTCTTTTTTATGTAGTATTAATATAATATTTTTAAATAGAAAATTATTCAGATGGTTAAGAGTAGTAAAAATTTTCCCTGTTTTTGCTATTTATTTGTTGTTAATTATATATATAGTTGTTTTAGGGTTATATAATAATACATTTACTTTTGATAACTTCACTAGTGAATTATTATTCATTATATATATCATCAATATAATATCTCTATTAATTTATTTTCGTAAAATCTATGGTGATAGTACTTCTTTATTTGATTACTTGATAAAAATCGGTCTAGTTCAGAGCATAATAATTTTTTTGATGTTAATTATTCCATCATTTAAAGATTTGGCCGTTTTATTGTATTCAGAAGGAGATGTCTTAGCAGAAAATTTAATGGCACTAACAGGTTATAGAATATATGGAATTGGTTCTGCTTATACTTTTACACTTCCATTAATTCAAGGTTTTTTATCTTTAATTGCTTTATTTAAATTTGACGAGACCTATGAATATAAATACATTTTTTATTCTATAGTTCTAATAATTAGCTCTGTTTTTAATGCTAGAACTTCTATATTTATATATATTTTAATTGTTGGACTTTACCTCTTACAATATTTGTTCAATAAAATAAATAAAAGAGTTTTATTTTTAATGATTTTTTTAATTGTAGTACTTCCACTCTTTATAGTTTCAATTTCTAATGTTCAGGGTGAGGCCATCAGTTGGATTGCGCGAGGATTTACTGAACTAACCTCGTTTATTTTTCAAGATAATGCAACGGGTAATGTTGCCGTATTAATACAAGATCATTTATTCTTTCCAGAAGGTTGGCTATTAATATTTGGTCTAGGATTTACGATCTCAGGACAAAGAGGTCGAAGCATGATTGGAAAATCTTCTGATATTGGTTACGTAAATCATATTTACAAAGGTGGAATTATCTATACCTTAACTATGTATATCTCTCATTTAGTTTATTTGTGGAAGGGTATTGACGGGAAATTTCAAAGAACTACTATATTGATATTTTTACTAATTGCAAATTATAAGGGAGAAATATTAGTTAATAATATGATTTTAGTTTTGAGTTATTTAATAGTATTTAATACTAGAACAAGAGGTTTAATTCAATCAAAGTAAGGAAGAAGTGGTCGTAGTATGATATCTGTTATTATGCCGGTTTATAATGTAGAAAAGTATTTAAAAAGATCCATTGAATCCGTTATTAACCAGACATATAAACATTGGGAATTGATTATTGTAAATGACGGTTCTACTGACAATTCATTAGATATTTGTCAATTATATGCTAACAAGGATAAAAGGGTTAAAGTGTTTAATCAGTCAAATTCTGGATCAGGTGTTGCAAGGCAAAATGGACTTAATCGTGCAATTGGCGATTATATTTGTTTCATTGATCCGGATGACTTTATTCATGAAAATGCATTCTATCATAATATTACAATTTTACTTGAGTATAGTCCTGATTTAGTAGTAAATGGATATTTCAAATATGCAAAACATAGTAAAGGTAGCCCCTTCGTTGAAAGACAAATGCATAAACTTGAGGGTATGTTCAATAAAGAAGAATTTATATCGAATTTTAACGAATTTGAATTTGTTAGTCCACGAGCATTATGGAACAAACTTTATAGAAGAGATTTTCTTATGAGGAATAATATTAAATTCTCCTCACAAAGAACAGGACAAGATGCAGTTTTTAATTATAATGTGTTGAAATATATAAATAATATATACATAGATAAAGACTCATTTTATTATTATGACATGAGCAGAGAAGGATCAGCTGTTAAGAAATATAATAAAAATAAATTTAAATATGAAATGAATATTGCAAAAGCATACCAAGAAATGTTTGATAGTTGGGGTGTATCAGATATTTATAGTAATAATATACTGTATACATATTGGTTAGCGGTTCAAAATGAGCTGATTAATATGACCACTTCTACTAGTCCACTTGCTTATAAAGATATTAAATTCAAATTGAAGAAAATATTAGAACATTCAGATATTTCGACAATGTTTCAAAATAGTAATATATCAGTGGTTAAAGGGAGTTTTGCAAAATTTTTGTATTTTATGTTAAAAAGAAATTATACTTCGATACCTATTTTGTTGATGATTATATATAATAAATATAAATTGAAGTATTAATTTAATTTGTTAATTTCTGTCAGTGGAACTTCACATGGGGCTCATCTTCGTATTTCACAAAAAACTGCTCAAGCTAAATATGGTAGCTTGGTCAGTCTGCTACACTTGGCTTGAGTAAACTTAAATAAGTGAAAGACTGTAATGTTAGCCTCTAGTTGCGAACATAGGGATACAGATAAGGATGTAACCCTATGTTTTTAATTCTTTTTTTTACGATATTAATACCATACCATAAGTAGCTATAGGATATAAGGGCTCTTCGTCAAATAGGACTGATGAGAAAATTTCGGTTCTGTGTCAAATAGTGTTGGTGACCAAAAATAAATAATCACCATTAAGATTTAAATAAAAATTTTAATAACAGAGGGTCATGTTTGTTTATAAGATAAGCATGACCTTTTTTCTCGCCCTTAGGCGAGAAAGTCGGATCAAGAGTTAGATAATTAATAATAAAATCTGATAAGAGTTATCGTCTAATATTTAAGCTGCGACTGGTTGGAAAGTCGCAGGTAGTGGATTAGATGGTTTAAAGATCAGTTTAAATTGTAATAGTATTCTAGCTCTGAAATTTCTAAAGCTTGCATAGCCATAGCCTGTACGTTTGATTAACTTAATCTTGTTATTCATACCTTCGGTAGGACCGTTAGAAACACGATAAATTAAAGCATTTTCGACATATGGTAAGAATCTTTCCATTGTATTAATCGTTTTTCTTACCTTTTTATTTAATCTGACTTTCTTTAATTCCTGTAAAGTGGCTAGTAAGTAACTGTAGTCTCTTGTTTCTATCGCAAATTTAAGGTCATTCATTACTTGATAAGCTTCTTGTAATTTCGGAGAAAGACTTAATAAATAATCTACCATACGTTGCTCAGTCGTCTGTTCATGGTATAGACGATGATAATAATAGTTTGAAAAATCGAGATGATCGGCATTTTTTAATATTAGTTTCCATTGATTTTTCAATTTTCGATAATCTGTAGGGCGACTGTTTTTGATTTCATTCATAACTTCAATCCGCATTGAGTTGATTGTATTATTTAGTAATTGTACGATATGAAAACGATCAATAACGATTTTTGCATTAGGGAAATAAGCCTTCACAACGCCTATATATGGAGAATATAGATCCATTGAAATCGTCTTTACTGCAGCTCGAGCTTCTATAGAATAACGATGGAAATACCGAATTAACGACTGCTGTTTTCGATCTTCTATAATGTCAATCAAACGTTTATTATGAGGATCTACAAGGATTGCACTCATCGCTCCTTCTACATCATCTACAGATTTAAATTCATCCAAGGAAAGATGTTCAGGTAGATAATTACCTTTAGGATTTAATGCACTAGCTGCTTTTAATGGGATTCTTGATACAGTATTTGAAGAGACGTGATACCGTTGTCCAATAAGCTTCATTGACTGTGTCTCTGTTAATTCCACCGCTATTTTATTTTTAGATAGTATAGAAATAGAATCGAATTTTTTAATGATTGATGATTGCGCAATGAAAGTAGCTTCGCAGTGTTTACACTTAAATCGTTGTTTTTTAAGTGTAAACTTAATAGGCTTTCCAGGACCATCAGGCAACCGCACACCTGTCTCTTTAAAACCATATTTAATGATGTCTTGAGTAGATTCATTTTTAACTCCACACATGTCACAAGCCTTAGGCTTGTAGGTAAGGATGCCCATAATTGGAATGTAAGCTAATCTATCTAAAGTTTCCTCATCAGGTAACTCACTAATCGTAATATTTTTATCGCTAATACCGCAAAGTTGTTTTATAATAGGTGAATAGGTCATGAATTTTCCTTCTTTCAAGTGTATTGTGATGATTTACTTTATTTTAGGATTTTATGGCCTTTTTGTATACCCAAAAATAGTGCTGGCGGAAATTCCTAAGAATTTCCCACCAACACCATTTAGCATGGAACGGCGCCTTCTTGTAGAACCACCATATTAAACTCATTGTTATTTTACGGTGCATCTGTGAGGGTCCATTTTATAGTAGTTGTATAGGGTTTGTAGTACTCAAAATTTTGTTCGATTGGATTTAATTGTAATAATAAACCACTATCTTTATTCCAGTTTATGAAAGTTTCGTTTGAACCATTTTTATCTTGTTGGTAGATTAGTACTTCTTCGGTTAAAGAAGCAGTTTTTCCATTTTCCTTAAATACTAGGCCGTTCTCAATAGTATTTCCGTTAGCTGTTGATAGTGCTGCTGTTTCCTTAGCGGTAAGTTTCCAAGATGCCTCCTTCGTATTGATAACTTTTATTTGCCAATTTGGATCTTCTCTTGGGATGGTCATTAATGTATCTTCTGTAGCTACTTGTTTGAATTTCAATTGGTCAGGCACGTTGAATGAAAGACGGTTCCCTTGAACAGTGACTATCATATCCTCACTTGTGTGCCCGTAATTATCAGATACCGTAACGATTATTTCTGAGCCAACTTTATATGGTGCAAACTTACCTAAATCGATATTAAATTTACCAGTTGCTTCATCAGCGGTCGTATGCCATTTGTTGTTGAAAGAATCAGATGCTGTTACGGTAAGACCTGGCTCTGCCGTTCCCCTTAAAGTCACATCAGTATCGGTTAATTTGTCTACTGTTGGTTGATCGATATCAGTAATATGGGATATGGTCATTTTTTTAAAGCTAGAAAGGCTATGTGCGGCTAAGAAAGACGTTAAATCTTGTCCATGGAAATGACTATTGTCTGAATGGGCACGCGAAGAGCTAGCATCCAAATCAATAGTATTTTTATTATCTTGTCCAAAACCTATACTAGCTTGATAAATTCTTGGAAAGCTGACTGTGTTACCAGCAGTATCTTCAAGTGCTAATTTATTGCCATTTGGAAAGAATTCTAGTGAGCCTTCCATCGAGATTAGGGAACCTGGCGTCCGTCTACGATTATTTTCAATATTTAAGCTAGTTCCCCCAGATAGCTTAATAGAAGATTGCTCACCGGATAAGTGAATAAGTGGTTGACCATCGGTAGTTCGAGCATCCCCAGCAATCACATTCAACTTAGCGCTAAATGAGCTAATATGGATAAAACTGATGAAGTGTTTAAAACGGCTTCAATTGAAAGTGGGCAATTTGTCCCTAACTCTACTATGGAATTTGTGATTGATTGGGAAAATCAATACTTAGAACTAGGCGATTATCGCTTAGAGTTGACCGCAAGTGATGGGAACCCAAAATGGACCTGGGACGAACCTTTCACAATTACCGATGAAGAAAGAAAAATCTCTGAGCATGTAGTTGAATTGAAAGAGAATACCTGGTTAACACCGCAATTATTTATCGATGTTGTAGTGGTATTATTGATCATCATTGTAGTATAATTATATCAAAATAGAAATAAATCATAATAAAGAAAAAGTTTATATTGAGAGAATAAAATACTTTTGTGAGACAGTTTTTATTTAAATAAAAACTATGTTATAATTGGTCGTCCGTAGTATTTTGGATTACGGGATATATAAGTTAACGATGTCAATCATTGTGTACTGCTGGATATTTAATACAATCTTCACGTCGAGGAGTACCTCCAAAGCGTTTAAGACTTGATTATTATACAGTAGGGTCAACAAAGTCATTATTGTACATCCTTTCTTATAGTAACATATTAAGTATGTCGCCATATTTTTATAGACATAATGTTGGTCGAAGTCTATATAACATACGACCGTCTGCAGGAAAGGGATGATTTCTAGGCTATGGCCCTAGTTCCTTTTCCTGCTGCTTTTTATAAGGAGAGTTCTGTGGAGAATAAATTTCCTTTTGATAGGAGTAAATATCGTCCAAAAAATTATATACATATTGATAAAAGTCTTGAATTTAAAAAGGTTGAAGGATATGTTTGTGATCCTGATAAGATTGCTAAACATAGTTTTTTGCCATTAATCCACTATATTATAGAGACACCTAAATATAAGGTAGATAAAATTAAGCAAAGACATATAAGATATGCGGGACATTTAGATTCATATATATATAAATATTATGCGGATCAACTGAATAGTTATTATAATCTATACTGTGAAATGAGTGATATTGATGAATGTTCTATAGCATATCGAAATAATAAAATAGGAAAGGCTAATGTAGATTTTGCTGCTGAGATCTTTAATTTAATTAAAAAACAGAGTAGTTCATATATAATAGTTGGAGATTTTAAAAGTTTTTTCGATACTTTAGATCATAAAATGATAAAAGTTAGGATGAAAGAAGTCTTAAACATTGATACTTTACCAAGTGATTGGTTTAATATATATAAGTCTATTATTAAGTATGGATCAATAAAAAAAGAAGTTTTAGAAGAACTTCCTCATGTTAAAAATGACTTCGGTAAAAAACAAAGTTATTTTTCTTCAGTTAATGAGTTTAGAAAAATAAAAAATAAAAAGAAGAATCTTCAGATGGAAGTTAATACTAATAGTTTTGGTATTCCTCAAGGAACTCCAATTAGTGCAGTGATTGCTAATGTATATTCTATAGGTTTTGATAAATCTATGAAAGAATTAGCGGATAATTATGAGGGGGTTTATAGAAGATATTCTGACGACTTTATATTAGTCATACCTTCAAAACAGGATTCTATTATAAATGTAAAAGAAATCTATAAGCAAATTGAGAAATACTCGATTTTAAATAAAATGAAATTAGAAGATAATAAAAGTAAAGTACTTAAATGTAATAATGGACAAGTAATTGATGCTAATACAAATGAATCGTCAAAAATTGACTATTTAGGTTTCATTTTTGATGGAAAAACTGTTAAGTTGAGAGATAAAAGTATTAGTAAATTTTATAAAAAAGCTAATAAATTAATAAGACATGCTAAAAAGATTCAGAAAAATAAAAATTTAAAAAAGTTACCATATAGACGTTCTATTTATAATTTATATACTGATATGGGTAAAAGTTCTAGACGTGGAAATTTCATTAGCTATGCAAAAAGAGCGCAAGAGGTGTTCGATAAAAGATCTCCTGAAACTGATAATCAAATTTTGAAACAAATCGAAAACAGAAAAAGAAATATTGAAAAAAGATTGGGATATAGAATTCATGTGAAATTATAATTCAAGTCGATTACAAAGTGTAGTCGGCTTTTTATTATGCATTTGAATTAGTAAATATGATGGGAATATCGCATAATGTTGGTGAATGTGATAATTATTAATAATATTTGTAGGTTATCTTTTTAAAATATTGAGTTGTTTTCTAGGGCCTTATCTTTAATCAAGAAATTGTGGATTACTTGTAGAAAATTTTTGATGCAAATCATATTTCTCCGTACTCCTGGTTAGAGCCTTGGTCGGATGAAGATTTTAAGGGTGGCAGCAAGAAATCATATATACTCAAAAATTTAGCTTGATCAGCTACTAACACCGTATGAGGCAACTTTTATACCTGATGACTTGCTTTTCTATTATTACATATTGGAAGTGATGGGACTAATTCGAGACGCTTCTTGAAAGAATGCCTAAAATGACTTTAATTTATTACTCAGATAAGAGTTATTGATTAATTCAAGATACCCTATGTATTTTTTAAACTGTACTCACCATATACACCATCATTCTACCAACAAAAACATCATTGTACTGAATAAATTACGTTTAGACAATATAAATGCATATTTGACAAATAATACTGTATAAATACGAAAAAGGCTATCTTTCTAAATATATTTAAGACTATAATGTAAGGGGTTACAAGGGCTGCATAGCCATAATAATAACAGTATGATTGCGAGTAAGTTATACCTATATCTTCGAAACTTGGGAAGTTTGTCTTAATATTTGCTTAGCTACTGATTTTGACCATAATTCCATTTCAAATATCCGTTTCATATACACGATTATGAAGAGAAAAAGTGCAAAGCGTATGTTATTGTTATGTTGTATTTTTAGACAGTTTAAATTTTTATGGGATGTCTTTAGAATTTTTATTGAAAGATAGCACATAATTGTGGGTTTTATTGATTGAAAGATCAATAACAGTTGGTGAGTGGCGTCTATATTTATAAGGGAATTTTGGTGGAGAGAATGAATAAAGTAGCAATTATCGGTGCAACGAATATGATAGGACGTCAGGCGGTAGAACAATTTTCTATGGCGGGGTATGAAGTGATCGCTGTACATGATGAAGATGTTGTGTTACCAGATTTACCTGGTGTGGAATATATATTTATTCAACCAGGGGATACAGCGATGATTGAAGATATCTTGGAGCAATCGCGGATAGTGATATTGCCGGTAATTACAAAAGTTTGTGATATTCAAAAACTTATCCATCATGAGGAACACTTATTCAATATTATTGATATCTGTGAAGACTTACCAATAGATGAATTTTGCTATGCAGTTGCGAGTGCTAAACATCCAGATGAAATTGATTTTGAAATGAAACAAGTACAAAAGCGGTTAAAAGTATATATTGAGGACGCTGATTTAAATCAACAGCCACTCGATATGTTTAAATATGAAGATCAATTTAGTGAAATCATCCAAAGAGACCTCGTATCACTTGCTAGAAAACATCATAATACGATCATGTTTGATTTTGGAAAATAATACTTTACTTTTCATCCGGTAATGCCCATGTGGTAAGATAAGACAAAAGGAAAATGCTTATCAAAATGGGGAATGCAGATGAAAGGAAATAATGTTGTGCGACTGTTGGGCTTTCTTGCTGGTATCAGCATTGCTATTGGATTAGTTTGTGTGATCACCATCAGTAACCTCATTGTTGATGAGGAACCGAAAGTATCAGATATTATCGTTGTACCAGAAGGGGCTAGTGAGCGGGCTGGTGAAGCAGTTGATTTGCTTAAAGCCGGTTATTCACGTTCAGGAAAAATTATCGTAAGTCCACTAACCCAGTCAAATTATGATTTTTACGTGGGAGCAGGTGCACCAAGTGATGCTTTAATTAACGAGGCAAATGCGACGTCCACTTATACCAACGCAAGAAATACCTTGAAGATGATGGAAGAAATGGGTTATGATTCAGCCATCATTACGTCATCTGACTACCATATGTTACGGACCAAAATGATTTATGAACGACAAAATCGCCACTATAACTTTGATTTAACTTATGTCGCGACCTATCATGATGTTGGTGGCGAGGAAGTGACTTGGTGGCAAGCCAACCGTCAAGCCGGCTTTAAAGAAATTAAGAAATTTTGGGGCTATATGTTCTTCTTATACCATTGGGTAGATGAAGAATAGTTAGCCGACAGCAAGTCATCCAGGTAGGGTGGCTTTTTTTAACGGCATAATTCTACATAAATGATACGACCTTTGTTATATAAGTGACGCGTTTGGGAATATTCAAAGGGGACGCCATTTTTAAGGAAAGCGACTTGTTCGATTTCTAGAATTGGTTTGCCTATTTCTGTTTGTAAGTACTGACTGTCAAAGGCATCGGCTTCATCTGCTGATATGATACGAAAAGATTTACCTAAATCAAGATTTAAAGTATCTTGGATATGCGTATAAATAGAATTTTTTAATATTTCTATTGTAATATTAGGAATCACTTTTACTGGCATGATCGTATATTCAATAATAAATGGCTGACCATTTAAGTTTCTCACACGGATGATATCGTATACTGCATCTGTTTCTTTGATGTGTAGTTTTTGCTGCTCATCTTCTACAGGTAGTCGTTGTTCAAAGGAAATTATGGTAGAGGTTAGTTGACCTTTACCACCATAGTTATAACTAGCACCAGAGGGGGTATTAATCATATGGTCAAAGAACTGATTCTCGGTATTTATTCGATTAATCTTTGTGCCGCCACCAAATTCGGTAGACACTAAGCCCTCTAGTTGCAAAATACCGATAGCACGCGAAATGGTTACCCTACTTGTATTGTATAAGTCTGCTAGGTTTGATTGCTTGGGTAATTTATCTGAGTCTTTATATCTTCCTATAAGTATTTGATCACGTAAATCATCAGCTATGCTTGTATATTTTGACATATGAATCACCTCAAATAAATTATAGAATCCGCTGACAACTTTGTAAACAGGTATGTTTACAAAGTTGATTAGACGTCTTTCTCCTATTGGAAATTTGTTTTAATATATATTTATAAATGTAAACGCTTACTATATTTTAAGGAGGAGTATTATGAAATTCTTTTGGGGAAATTCTGTCTCAAGTATGCAAACTGAAGGTGGCTGGAATGAAGGCGGTAAGTCTCTATCAGTATATGATGTCAGAGAAGCAAGTGAATTTGCGAGTGACTGGCATTTTGCCAATGATAATTACCATCACTTTGAGGAAGACTTTGATTATATTCAAGATTTAGGGATGAATATGTATCGGTTCCAAATTTCCTGGTCACGTGTAGTAAAGGATGGCGACGGTGATTTTAATCAAGAAGGTATCGATTATTATCATCGTATTGTAGACGCATTAATTGAACGTGGTATTGAACCGATGATTTGTTTATACCACTTTGATATGCCACTTCACCTTGCTGAAGAATACAATGGCTTTACTTCAAAACATGTAAAAGAAGCATTTGTTCGTTACGGTCAAAAGATGATTGATGAGTTTTCAAATAAGGTGAAGTATTGGATTATCTTTAATGAGCAGAATCTGTATTCTGAACCGAATATTAGTTATGTGATTGCTGGGGCAGAAAATGGTAAGCAAGATGTTCATGAATTATATCAAATCATGCATAATGTGATGGCTAGCCATGCAGAAATTACCAATTATTTGCATGAAAATTCTGATGCGAAGATGGGCGGGATGTTGGCCTATAGTGAGGTGTATCCAGCTAGTTCAAAACCTGAAGATATCTTAGCTGCTCGTAAATGGGATGAATTCATTAACTATAATTTATTAGATGCATATGCAAAAGGGCAATATTCAAATGAAGTGTTAACTTATATTAAAAATAATCAAATTGATTGGAAAGCGACAGATGAAGAACTTGAAGCCATTGCAAGTCATTATAACGATTATTTGAGTTTTTCTTATTATGCGTCAACAACTATCTCGGCAAATGAAATACCATCAGATACGGCACCTAACTGGTACTTAGTTGAGGGTAAAGTGGACAATCCGCATCTTGATACAACTGAATGGAACTGGCAAATTGATCCATTAGGTTTCCGTGATGTAATGAATAAAATGTATCAAAGATATCAATTACCAGTTTTTCCAATTGAAAATGGTATTGGTGTGCAGGAAGAATGGGATGGGGAAAATCCAATTCAAGATGACTATCGTATTGCTTATCATGAAGCACATATAAAAGCGATGTTTGATGCTATTCATGAAGACGGTGTAGAAATCATGGGTTACCTAGGTTGGGGATTAATTGATATTCTATCCTCTCAAGGTGATATGCGAAAACGTTACGGACTAGTATATGTCAACCGTACCAATCATGATTTAAGAGATATGAAGCGGGTACCGAAGAAATCCTATCAATGGTTTAAGGAAACTATTCAGGAATACAATGAAAAATATGGTTTGAATAAAGAATAGAGAGGGGCGAAAGAGATGGCTCAAAATAAAGTTCAAAATAATGCTTTTATTGAAAAATTTACGAATTTCTCTGTTAAGATTGGAAATCAAGTTCATCTACGAAGTTTGCGAGACGCTTTCGCGAGTATTATGCCTATGTTTATTCTAGCTGGGCTTGCTGTCTTGGTGAATAATGTGATCTTCCCGATATTCTTGAGTGGTGAGACACTAGCTAATTTTCAAACTTTTGGGAATGTAATCACAAATGGTACTTTGAATATTGCGGGACTCTTGATTGCACCAATGATTGCTTATTCATTGGCTACCAATAAAAACTTTTCAAGTCCGATTTCGGCGACTTCTGTTGCAACTGCTTCTTTATTTATTATGATGGCTATTTCCAGATTGGCAACACCGATTGATGGTAGCGATCCGGTAGAGGTTTCGGGAGTAGTATCTTTTAATGAATTAGGAACCCAAGGGATGTTTGCTGGGATTATCATGGGGTTATTAGCTACAGAAGTTTTTATGAAACTAGCAAATAATAAAAAATTACGCATTAACTTAGGTGATCAAGTTCCACCAGCAGTTGGTCAAGGTTTTTCAACAATGATCCCCACCATTGTGACTTTATCATTTTTTGCGATCATTTCTGCGCTATTAAGTGTTGTTTTTCATACAGACTTAGTAACCTTAATATCAACACTTATTCAAGAACCATTACGTGCGGTCAATTCATCTATATTCGGCTATCTGTTGATTTATTCAACTGGTAATTTCTTATTTACATTAGGTATTCATCAAACAGTCATTAATGGGGTATTAACAGAACCATTATTACTTGTGAATATGAACGAAAATATGAATGCTGTTGCTAATGGACAAGAGCCAATGAATATCATCAATACCTCATTCCAAGCGGTTTACGCACAAATGGGTGGTACAGGTGGTACTTTAGCTTTAATTATCGCGGTATTTTTAGTAAGTAAGTACCAACCTTACCGGGAAGTATCGAAACTTTCTATAGCCCCTGGATTATTCGAAATTAATGAACCGATGATTTTTGGTTTGCCAATTATTTTCAATATTCCGATGATGATTCCATTCGTCTTATCTCCTGTAATTGGTGCTTTAATTGGCTATATTGCAACTGTAGTTGGCTTTGTAGAACCATTAATTGTGCTAGTTCCTTGGACAACGCCACCATTAATTTCGGGATTCTTAGCGAGCGGTGGGGACTTGAAGGTTGTTTTACTACAAATCATTATTTTAGCTGTAACAACTTTATTCTATATGCCGTTCCTTAAGATCTCTGAACGTGTGGCGAAGAAACAAGCAGAGATTGAACAAAGTAAGAATGATAGCAACCAAGTTGAAGATGACGACATGGATTGGACAGTTTAAATATAGCAATCGTTAAAAGAATCTCCAAATGAAGCTGGAGATTCTTTTTTCTTTTTCGACTAATGAGCAGCAAGTATTCAGAAAGGTAATGTTTAAAATAATTGAATGAACCTCTTAGTTATTTATCTCATTTCGGTTATGTTTGTGGTTATGCTAAAATATAGTCATCATATGAGTAAAGGGGTTTAATGATGAAGTTAATTTCATGGAATATTGATTCTTTAAATGCGGCCTTAACTGGTGCGTCTCCACGCGCAGAACTATCACGTGAGGTTTTAAAGATGATTCGTGAACATCAACCAGATGTGATTGCGATTCAAGAAACGAAATTATCGGCGAAGGGACCTACGAAAAAGCACCTTGAGATAATGACAGCGAATGTGCCGGATTATGAGATTCAGTGGGTGTCTAGTGTTGAGCCTGCCCGTAAAGGTTATGCTGGTACCATGTTCTTGTACAAGAAAGACTATACGCCAGAAGTCACTTTCCCACAAATTGGGGCACCGACGACGATGGATTACGAAGGTCGTATGATTACATTAGAGTTTCCTGATTTCTATGTGACCAATGTCTATACACCAAATGCCGGATCTGCTTTAGCACGTTTAGAAGACCGACAAGTTTGGGATGTGCAATATGCAGATTATTTGGCAGACTTAGATGCGAAGAAACCTGTATTGGCTTGTGGTGACTTTAATGTTGCCCATACAGAAATTGACTTGGCACACCCTAAAAATAATCATTTTTCAGCTGGTTTTACCGATGAAGAACGTGCGGGCTTCACCAACTTATTAAACCGCGGCTTCACCGATACTTTCCGTCTGATCCACGGTGATGTTGAAGGGGTTTATACTTGGTGGGCACAACGTGTGAAAACAAGTAAAATCAACAATTCTGGATGGAGAATTGATTATTGGCTAGTGAGTGACCGGATTGCGGATAAAGTCCAAAAATCTGAAATGTTGGATTCTGGTACCCGACAAGACCATACACCGATTTTGTTAGAAATCGATATCTAATGACATAGTTGAAATAATGATTAGGCTGAGCGAGTGATAGCTCAGCCTTTTTTCAATACCCATAATGCATAAAGGGTTTGCTTAATGCACTTGGTTCATCCCTCTTTGAATTCTCCGTATCTTATTCTGGGTGCTTTTATTCGCGATTTTCATTAATTTGTCGGCCCCAAAGAGATAGTGAAGTATATTGATGAAAAGTTGGTAAACAGTATCTAGCTGCCCGAAGTTTTCGTAAGCTTTAATAGGTTGGTAATCCGATTCACTCACCAAATATTGTTCATTCTCTAGTGGGTGGTTAGTAAAATGTTGCCGGTGATTGAATAAATTCAATTGACTATAAAAGGCCATTTGATTAAAGAAATGAAGTTGCTGTTTTCGGAAGGTAGCGTAAATAGCCATTTTTTCGCTTAAATATCTACACTTTAGTTGGATTTTATACTTAAAGTGGTTGTCTACTTCAATCCAGGTATTCTTCTTGCACTGGGCGTCTGCATAGTATATTTGGATATTATGTAAGGCTAAGATATGGTTGACATCTTGTTGGTCATCAAAGCGTTGGAAGGCGAACTTACCTAAGGTAACGGGTAACCGCTTATAACTATCTAAGATATGCCCATGGGATTGATTAAAATAAGTAGCGAGAAAACCGTATTGGTCGTGCCAGTTTCTTAACAGACTCATAGGATCTAACTCACTGATACCAAAACTTTGATCTGTAAAGAGAATAATCGTCTTAAAGGGGAGGTTAAATTCAGATACATTGTATAATAGCGACATATTTTGGAGTAATTGATTAAATTGACGGGGCTCACCAAAGGTTGCTTTTTCAATTAACGTGTTGAGATAGTCTGGCCAATTGCATTTCGCTGGGACTGTTTCAAGTTTGTTGTTATATGCTGTCATTTTCTACCACCTCTAAACTTTTTTGCTTATCTTATTTATAGCATTGTATTTATTTTTAATAAACAGTATATTTTGTTTCATTTGAAAAATGTTTGTTTTATATCAAACGAGTAATAATTTATGGGTATTTAACGGATTTTACGTAATGTTTTTAATTTTTAAATGATAATTCTGCCTAAAAATATGAGGTAATCAGCGTGACATGGGCTTGCCTTTTTCTGAGTAATAAACGTATTTTAAGTTACCTGCAGGTGATGATAAGAAACTTTAGATTCGTTGAGGGAGGAATGGACGTTTATGTTTGATCAGTATCGGTATCCGGAGTTGTTGGACCAGTATCATGGCGTGATTGTGCATGTCTTGAATCGGTATCATGTGGATGTGTATAAGTCTTATTATGATGATGTATACCAGATCGCACAGATTGCTTTGTATCAGGCAGCGGAGGATTTTGACGGAGACCCGCTAAGTGAAGCTGATCGTTACCGGTTTGTCGCTTATGTGAAGCGCGTGATGGGATGGCGGGTTTTGGATGAGTTGCGTAAGCATACGCGTTTGAGTGGTCAGGAGTTTTCAACCATGGATGAGTGGGTATTTGAAGCTGGTTTAGGTGAAGGGGAAACGATTGAAGTCACGGCAGATATTCAGCACTTTCTAGCTGAGGCGGCGAAAATACTCCGTTACCGTGATTTGGATTTTCTCTACCAAGTGATTGCTTGTCAGGGGAAGACTAAACTATTACTTGAAATTTACCCGATTTCTCGCCAAGCGATTTACAATAAGAAACGCAATTTGATGGATAAACTACAGTCTATTCGCCATTTATTGGTGGGTTAGGAGGCAATATGAAAGCAACAACATTTAAAGAATATAAAGGACTTTTGATTGCATTTGGTCATGGGAACGGGGATCCAGGCGCTGTTTCAGGTAGTTATACAGAAGCAGAAATGGTACGGAAGTTGAAGCCCTATATTGAAAAGTGGGCCAAAAAAGCAGGCATTAAAGTAGCCTTTTATATGGATAATCTTTACCAACATGCATCGGACATGAAGACTTATGCGGATTGGGTGGTCGTTGAATTGCATATGGACGCAGCGGCTAAACCGCAAACTGGTGGTCATGTGATTATTCATGCTGATTATGTAACGGATGCCATGGACGATAACTTCATCGCCATGATTCAAAAGCATTTTGGCCTCGTAACTCGTGATCGTTTAGGCTTATCTAAGAGAGGGGACTTGTTAAACTGTAATAATGCGCGTCGTTGGGGGATTAACTACCGGTTATTGGAATTATTCTTCCTTGCAGATGCAACCGACCGCAATTACTATTTAGCGAATTTAGACTTAGTCGCTAAAAATATGGTGGAAGCTGTTATTGGCGTCCAAATTGCTGATGATACTGTTTGTCAGTGTACTTGTTAGTATATGGTCATAATATGTAGAAAAATAACTAAAGTAATTTAAATCAACATAAAAGAAAAGCCATCGTGGTAGGGGATGAATCCTTACCAAGATGGCTTTTTTGTATCAATTTATCATCTATTGATTTTCTTCAGGGATAATCCAAAATTCAGTCCCAATTTCTTCATTACGGTCCATTACTGCTTGGTTGAAGTCTTCTGATTGGTAGATAGCTTTAATATCTTCTACCCAAGCTTGGTCCATTTTATCTGCAGTGGTAATAGCTTCAAGTAGTAAACCATCGATAGGTTCTTCTGTCACTAGACGAGATTCTAAATCCATGCCTGCATCATAAGCGATTGAACCAGCAACTAAAGCATAAGAAACATCTTGGATTGCTGGTGGAATAGCAGCACCTTGCATTTCGACAATTTCAATGCCTACATGATTTTTTTGAATATCATCGGCGGTTACTTTGGCTGGTTCAACGTTTGGATCTAATGTAATCCAACCAAGGTCTTGCATCAATAATAAACCGCGCATCATAGAAACTGTACCATTACCGATAGCGATGGTATCTCCTTCTTCAACGTCTTCTAAACGGTCTTTTTGTCCTGGATAAATAGCAGCCGGTACAGTTGGAATACGGACAATTTGTTCAAAGTTAGCGTCCAAAGTGTCATTATAGCTTTCAGTGTTTAACCGGTTACCATCCACGTTGATATCTGCTTCGCCTTCATCAACAGCTATCATGGCTTGGCGTAGTTCAGAAAATTGAATTTCTTCAACGGTATAGCCCTGTTCTTCTAATCTTGGTGCCACTTCTTCCATAAAGAGAATGGAGTAAGGGCCAGGTGAGGTGGCAACTTTGATGGTTTGTGCGTCTTCAGTATTTTGACCACAAGCTGCAAGCACCAAGCTGATGAAAGCCAGTCCAAGATAACGTAAATATTTTTTCATTTTTCTACCTCCCAAAAGGGTTTTTTATTCATTGTCTTAAACATATCACATATGGGGAGCAAGAGAGATACGATATGCTTAAAAGGGATTACTAGTTGGCGATCATTACTGATAGCACACGTGATCCTTTCATTTTTTGTAAATCTAATTGGGCAGTTTATTCTTATTTTACATATGGTAAAATAGGATTATTGAATTCAGTAAGAGGAGTGACAAAATGTCTTTAGGGATCGGTATTTTAGATTTTATACCTCGGGATAAAAATACATCGGTATTGGAATCCTTTGAGCAGTCCATCCAATTGGCTAAATTGGCGGATGAAAAGGGCTTGGACCGGTACTGGTTAACGGAACACCATTCAACGCCAGCTGTCCTATCTTCAACACCCCAGTTATTATTAGCACGTTATGGTGCAGCAACCAAACAGATTAAGTTAGGTACAGGTGCGGTGATTATCAATAACTCCACCCCTTATCAAATTGCAGAGAACTATATGGTGCTTGAAGCAATGTATCCTGGACGTGTTGAAGCAGGGGTCGGCCATTCTATGCCAAAAGAAGTGACCCGTCAGGAATCATTAGGGATGCAGATTAACCGCGGACTTGATTATGAAAAGACGGTTTCACAAATTGCCGGTTTACTTTATGATGATTTATCATCTGAAGATGAAATGCATGGTCTACGTGTCATGCCAGCTTACTTTGATGCCGTGACGCCACTTTATACCATGTTAGGTTCACGCCGTAATGCCAAGTTTATCGCCGAAAAAGGCTTAGGTATGGTATTTGGCTTATTCTTTTCTGGTGATTTAGAAGAGTGTATTGAAACCATTAAAATCTACCGGGAAAACTTCAAACCTTCAAAAGGCATGTCAAAACCATCAGCATTAGTAGCTACCTATGCAGTTACGTCTACTAAACGTAATGTAAAGGAAGCGTTGAATTATGCTTTAAATGACTGGATCGATGCGCTGGATGATGATAAGCGGGCATATTTAGAGTTGATGGAGGTTTCTGAAGCGAGAGATTTTGTCACAATAAGTGACCCGAATGAAGAAGATAGATATGCGTCAAGAAAAGTATATGGTACGCCTAAACAGGTAGAAATGCAGTTACGTCGGTTGAAAGAAGCAACCAATGCCGATGGTTTCTTAATTGCCAACCAATTATCAGGATTTGCTAACCGACGCGCTTTGATTGAAATATTGAGTCAGATGAACATTTAATGCATCTGGTTTGAGATTTTTTTCATTCATATTAATGATTTTTAAGCTAAGGGGGATGATGATGGCACGTGCTTTATCCGATTCAGTGACCGTTTTGAAAGGTGTCGGCCAGAAAAAAGCGGCATTATTAGAAAAGGTTGGGATTTCTACGGTAGAAGATTTGTTGTACCATTTCCCTTTTCGTTATGAGGATGTTTCTGTAAAATCGGCCGGAGAATTAGTGGATAATACCAAGGCCTCGGTAAAAGGCGTGGTTGTGACGGCACCTGTTGTCCAATATTTTGGGCGCAACCGTAACCGTTTGACCTTTCGCTTAGCTATGGATCATGAGGTATTGCAGGTGATCTTCTTTAACCAGCCCTACTTAAAAAAGCATATTCAAGTTGATCAAGAAATCGTTGTTTATGGAAAGTTTGAAGCGGCGAAACAGCAAATTGTTGGGATGAAACTTTTCTCTAATCAACAAAATGTGGGCGATAAGGACAATGATTTTGAAGCAATTTACCACTTAACGCAAGGTTTATCGACGAAATCGTTAACCGATTTAATTAAGCAAGCGCTTGATTTATATGGGGACTTGATTGTGGAATTATTGCCTGAAGCATTGCGGGAGAAATACCAACTTATGCCACATAAGTTAGCCATCCAGCAAATCCACTTTCCAGATAGTCAAGAAAATAACCGGCAAGCACGCCGGCAATTGAAATATCAAGAACTCTTCTTGTACGCCTTGAAATTACAGTGGCGTAAATTGCAACAACGTCGAATGGCCAACGGTGCCCAGGTACTTTATGATAACGATCACCTGCGTGACTTTATCCAGACGATCCCTTTTGAATTGACAGCTGGTCAAAAGGCTGTGGTCAATGAGATTTGTGCAGATTTAAGGCAACCATTCCAGATGAACCGCCTCCTTCAAGGAGATGTTGGGTCCGGGAAGACGGTAGTAGCGATGATTTCCTTAGTGGCAACAATTGATGCTGGCTTTCAAGGGGCCATGATGGTGCCAACTGAAATTTTGGCTGACCAACATTATGCCGCAATTTCAGGCTTTTTTGAAGAAACGGATTATAAGGTAGCTTTGTTAACGGGTTCGACGAAAACGAAGGCACGACGGGAAATCTTAACCGACTTAATAAACGGGGATATTGACCTGTTAATTGGGACGCATGCCTTAATTCAAGATGATGTGCAGTTCGCTGACTTAGGGATGGTTGTGATTGATGAACAGCACCGGTTTGGGGTTAACCAACGGTCTAAATTAGTGGCTAAAGGTGAGTTCAAAGCGCCTAATGTCTTGTATATGACCGCAACGCCAATCCCCCGTACACTGGAGATTACCATGATGGGGGATATGGATGTTTCGAAGTTAAAAGAAATGCCATCGGGTCGTATACCTATTGAAACGTCTTGGGTCCGTCCTAACCGCCAAGCCCAGGTAGATGAACAAATTTGGCGAGAAGTCAAAAAAGGACGGCAAGTTTATATCATCTGTCCTTTGATCGGTGAATCAGAAGCCTTGGAAGCACAAAATGCTGAACATATTTATGAAACTTATCTGGCGCAATTTGGCGGGCAATTTTCTGTAGGTTTATTACATGGGCAAATGAGTACCGAGGAAAAAGACCAAGTGATGGAAGCTTTTAAACATAATGATGTGCAAATATTAGTGTCTACAACGGTTATCGAAGTAGGGGTTAATGTACCCAATGCGACTTATATGGTGATTTTAGATGCTAATAGGTTTGGTTTAGCCCAGCTCCATCAATTGAGGGGCCGGGTAGGACGCGGTGTGCATGCTTCATACTGTGTATTAGTAGCTGATCCAAGAACAGAGAACGGTAAACAGCGGATGCGTATCATGGTTGAATCGACAGATGGTTTTTATCTTAGCCAGCAGGATTTAGAATTACGTGGTGCTGGTGATTACTTTGGTACTCGCCAATCTGGTCTACCGGAATTTAAAGTAGCTGATCCAATAGAAGATGGTGTGATCTTAGAAGTCGCTCGTGAAGATGCCATTCAATTTATCCCTTACTTTGAAGGTAGGCAATCTGAATTCGCGCATCTAGCAAAATGGCTAGACAATCAAACGATAACCATCAATGCTTAGGTGAATTGTTGTTCTAGCGATTCTAAAGTGTCATGACGATTGATGGGTGATGTGCGGATCTTAGGGCCAAGAAGAGTTCTGATTAAAAAGCTAAAGCCCTTTTGCCTATATAGGCTACAAGTGGCTTTGGGGTATGCTATAATAAGGGTATTATATTGAATTTATTGAATGTAGAAAGTAGGCATAGAAATGAGAATTGCAGTAGATGCAATGGGTGGCGATAATGCACCTAAAGCAATCGTCTTAGGTGGCTTAAAAGCTGCAGCTGAACGTAAAGACGTCACCATCATGTTTTATGGGGATGAAGAGGCGATCAAAGCAGAAATTGAAGGGCCTACACCTGAAAATGTAGAAATTATTCACGCAGGAGATAAGATTTTATCTGAAGATGATCCAGTCAGAGCTGTACGGACAAAACGTGAATCATCAATGGTGATGGCAGCGCGTGCAGTACGAAACGGTGAAGCAGATGCCTTGATTTCAGCAGGTAACACAGGTGCTTTATTAACAGCAGGCTTACTAGTGGTTGGCCGGATGAAAGGTGTTGAGCGTCCAGCCTTAATGGCTGCTCTACCAAACCTAGCTAATATTGGAGATTCTGTATTATTAATTGATTGTGGTGCTAATGCGGAATCGAAAGCGTCCTATTTAAATCAATATGCAGTCATGGCGACAGCCTATGCCCGTGCGGTATTGAAGAAAGCTGCACCTTCAGTTGGTTTATTAAATAACGGTACTGAAGAGAATAAGGGGAATGATTTAACGAAAGAAGCTTTTGGTTTATTAAAAGCCAATGATCAGATAAACTTCACTGGGAATATCGAATCTCGTGAAATTTTAAACGGGGTTTCTGATATTGTCGTTGCTGATGGATTTACAGGCAATGCCGTATTAAAATCAGTGGAAGGAACAGCAGCTGCTGTGATGAAATTGGTTAAAAATGCGATTATGGACGGTGGCATTAGCGCTAAACTTGGTGGTTTACTCATCAAAGGGTCATTAAAAGAGTTGATGACTAAAATTGATTTAGACCAAGCAGGTGGTGGTATTTTATTTGGTGTTAAAGCACCAGTATTAAAAGCCCACGGTTCTTCAAATGCAACGAGTGTCTTCCATACAATATTACAAGCAGTGACAATTGTAGAATCAGGTATTATTGAGGAATTGGCGACAACATTTGAAAAAGAAATGCCTGTGAAGAAGGCAGAATAATTTTACTGAAAGTGGGGCTAGCTCGATAGCACTTCCCCATTTTCAAAAATAAAAGGTTTTAGTTGATGTGTAACTTAGGATTTTATTTAGGAGGATTTTCATGGTAGAGGGTACAACTTTTGAACAAGTAGCGGCTTTAATTGTGGAACGTTTCGGTGTGGAGGCTTCTAGTGTGACGCCTGAGATGTCGTTTACAGAGGATTTAGGTGCGGATTCGTTGGATGTTGTGGAATTGGTGATGGAATTGGAAGATAATTTCGGTATCCAAATTTCTGATGATGATGTGGAAGAGATTAGAACTGTTGAGGATATTGTAAAATATATCGATAGCCATCAGTAGGCGTATGGTTTGATGTTTGAGGAGGCTGGCAGTTGGTTGTCCAGCCTTATTTTATTGAAATTGAAGAAGGAGGAATTTTCATGGATTTATCAGGTGTGAAGGCCTTATTGAAAGACCGGTTTGATTTGAAGATGCAGGATGAAAGGCATTATATTGAGGCATTTACCCATTCTTCGTATGTGAATGAGAACCAAAAGTTATCTTTAGAAGATAATGAACGAATTGAATTTTTAGGGGATGCGGTTTTAGAGTTAGTGGTGTCTAATTATTTATACAGACATTATCCTGAAATGGATGAAGGACGGATGTCGTCTTTACGTGCTTTAATTGTTCGTGAGGAGTCATTGGCTAAACGTTGTGTGGAGTGTGGTTTCGACCAGTTTGTCCGTTTGGGTAATGGTGAGGAAGCAAGTAATGGCCGCAAGCGCCCATCTTTATTATGTGATTTATTTGAGTCGGTACTTGGTGCAATTTATCTTGATCTTGGGTTAGATGCGATAGAGCATTTGATGTCCCTAACCATTTATCCTAAGATCAAGAATGGGGAGTTTACACGTTTGTCAGATGCGAAGACTGCTTTACAGGAAGAGTTACAAAAAGATGGTGCGATTCAATTGACCTATGAACTTGAGCGTGAGTCTGGTCCAGCACACAGTAAAGAGTTTCATGTGGCTGTTCGTTTATCTGATGAAATTATTGGAAGAGGTGTGGGCCATTCTAAGAAGGCGGCGGAGCAAGCTGCTGCGGCTAATGCCTTAACGATGTTGAAGAAATAGTGGGAGAAAGGAATTAGCCTGTGTACCTAAAAACAGTTGAAATGGTCGGCTTTAAAAGCTTTGCGGATAAGACGACAATCGAATTTGATAATGGGTTTACAGCTATTGTAGGACCAAACGGCTCAGGGAAGTCGAATATTACAGAGGCCATTAAGTGGGTTTTGGGGGAGCAATCTGCCAAGACCTTGCGTGGGTCTAAGATGTCTGATGTTATTTTCGCTGGTGCTGAAGACCGTCGTAAGGGGCAGTATGCGCAAGTCACCCTAACTTTTGATAATAGTGACCGGTCTTTAGCTTTTGATACCGATGAAGTAGCAGTTAGCCGGCGCTATACAGCGGCTGGGGATTCTGAATATATGATTAACCGTCGTCCATGTCGTTTGCGTGATATCACGGAGTTGATGATGGATACTGGGATAGGCCGAGATTCATTTTCAATTATTTCTCAAGGTAAGGTGGAACAAATTTTCACCCAGAAACCTGAGGATAGACGGGGGATTTTTGAAGAAGCTGCTGGGGTTATGAAGTACAAGTCGCGTAAGCATGAAGCTGAGCGGAAGTTGAAACATACCGAAGAGAATTTACACAGAATCTATGATATTTTATCGGAGATTTCTGACCGGATTGAACCCCTAGAAGCACAGAAAAACGCTGCTTTACATTACAAGGAATCAAAGGCTGAGCTATCTGAAATTGAGATTGCGCTAACAGCTGTTCAGATTGAAACCTTAAACGAACAGTGGCAAGTTGCGAAGAATGATATCCAAGCTTATGGTGAGGATATCTATAAACGGCGGGCTAATTTAAACGAGACGCAAGCACTTCTTAGTGAGTATAAAGATAAAGCGAGTCAAGCAGATGCATCTGTGAATGCATTACAAGCCCAGTATGTAGATTTGGTCAAAAATGCTGAGCAATTACAAGCTAAAATTCAAGTTCACCACCAAAAAGTCCTTTTCAAGGAGAATAATCAAGCCAGCCAAGCTGAAAACCTTGATAGTTTGAAGGCTTTGGTGAAGGACATTAAAGCGACCATTATCCAATTAAAAGCCCAATTAGGAGATATGGAAAAGGAAATCGCTGAAAAAGCGTCTGACCGTGATCGTTTACTATCTGCCCTTGAAGACCTTTCAGATGATTCTGAAGCAGCAGTTCAAGCTAAACGGACTGAGTATATTACCGCCTTGCAAAAGCAATCTAGCTTACAAAATGACTTGAGCCAGCTTGAAAAAGATATGGCCAATGAAGCGGCCACACTGAAAAAAGACCAATCAGACCAAACAGAAAAAGAAACGACCTTAGCTGATTTAAAAGATCAATTCACTCAGTCTGAAGCGGATAAGGAAACTTTGGGTCAGGAGATTGAAACCTTACTTAGCCAATATCAAGCTAAAAACCAAGCGGTAAAAGCCAAGCAAGATGAGGCTTACCGAGCGAATGAAGAAATGAACCAAGTCAATCAACGGTTGATGCAGGCAACTGCCCGCAAGGAATCGCTAGAAGATTTGGACCGTGACCATGCTGGTTTCTATCAAGGGGTGAAGGCTGCTTTAGACTTATCGGATAAAATACCGGGTGTCCACGGGGCAATCGCCCAATTGCTACGCGTGCCAGATCAATATACTGGAGCCGTAGAAACCGCGTTAGCTGGGGCTATGCAAAATATCGTTACCCAAAATGGTCAGGTCGCTAGCCAATTAATTGGTGAATTGAAACGGCAACGTGCAGGACGGGCGACTTTCCTTCCACTTGATGTGATTAAGGGTCGGTCAGTGAATCCTAATGACTTGAATAAAATTCAGTCAATGCCCGGTTTTATCGGTGTGATGGTTGATTTAGTTGATTTTGATCATCAATACCAACAAATTATGGCAAATTTAATGGGGAATGTCATTGTCGCTGATCATCTTGATAATGCCCGGGCCATAGCGAAAACCTTATATTCTCGCTATCGCATTGTGACGCTCGAATCAGATGTGATCAACGCTGGTGGGTCAATGACTGGTGGGGCAACGAAACGCAATCACAATGCTGGCCTATTATCAAGAAAGACAGATATCGACCATTTAAGTCAGGAAATCAAGTCCTTGACCGCTTCCGTAACAAACTTACAAGAAGCGACACAACAAGCATCACAAGAAGCTGAAGCAATGGTGAAAGAACTTGAAACAATTAAAGCACAAGGGGATGAAGCCCGCTTTAGTGAACGGGCGTTAACCAATGAAATTGACCAGTTAACCGGACAAATCGCAGCCCTTACTGAGGCTTTAAAAACGGGCGAAAGTCTGCAAGCTTCTGCTTTAAAAACGAAGACGAAACGCGAAAAAGCGAAAGAAAAATTAGTAGCGGAATTAAAAGATATTAATGAACAAGTAGATCAATTAAAGCACCTGATTGAAGATATGAATTTATCGGCTACTGATAAAACCGAAAAACGGCGGCAATTACAAGGGCAATTGCAGACTGCTGAAACAGATTTAGCGGTCTTAAAATCCCAATACAGCCAAGTTGAAAGTCAATTAACAGGTCAAGAAGCGGAATTAGCGGCAAAAGAAAATCAGGTAAGTCAAGTGGAAGCAGAACTTAAGTTGATGCAGGAAGCTATTCTATCCAATTCTGAAACTTCTGGTAGCTTGGAAGCTGACTATCAAGCAGCAGTGAAAGCACAGAAAGCTTGTGAAGATGAACTAAAAGCGGTACGAAAAACCCGCAATGAGGCGCAGAATAAGGCCGACGCCTTAGACCAAGAAGTCAAAGAAATGAATACCCAGCTCCAAGAATTGCTTGAAAAGCAAGCTAAAGTGGAGGCAACAGCTTCACGATATGAAGTATCAATTGACAATCATTTAACCCATCTTAGGGAAGCATATGGCTTGACCTTTGAACGGGCAAGGGCGACATCAGAATTAACCATGTCTATGGAATCAGCTTCCTTAAAAGTTCGTCAGTTGAAAAAGGAAATTGAGCAGATTGGACCGGTTAATTTAGCAGCGATTGATGAGTTTGAAGAAGTAAATGAACGGTTTATCTTTATGCAAAAGCAACGAGATGACGTGTTAGCGGCTAAAGAAAAACTTTATCAAACCATTTCTGAGATGGATGAGGAGGTGGCTGAACGATTTGAGCAAGCTTTCATCGCTATTCGAGATGCTTTTGAAAGTATCTTCCCTAAATTGTTTGGTGGCGGCCGTGCGAGTCTGAAATTGACGAGACCAGATAATCTGTTAGAAACTGGTATTGATATTGAGGCCCAACCACCGGGCAAGCGACTTCAACACTTATCCTTATTATCTGGTGGGGAGAAAGCCTTGACTGCGATTGCTTTGTTGTTTGCGATTTTAGATGTGAAAACTGTCCCATTCTCTATCTTAGATGAGGTAGAAGCGGCACTTGATGAAGCGAATGTAGCGCGTTATGGTCAGTTCTTACGTGATTTTGCGAATAAAACACAATTTATTGTGATTACCCATCGCAAGGGGACAATGGAATCAGCGAATATCTTGTATGGGGTAACTATGCAGGATGCTGGGGTCTCTAAGTTAGCGGCAGTTCGTTTAGAAGATTTCGATGAGAATTTACTAGAATAATCAAATTAAAGTGGGTTTAGTCGTTTTTCCTTTTGAAGTATGGCAAAATGTAAGTAAAGAAGTAAAAAATATGAAATAGAAATATGAGGGTATTATGATTGAATTAATTGCAATTGATTTAGATGGTACTTTGTTACGGGATGATAAGACCATTAGTGAGGGTAACCGTGCTATGGTTAGAAAGGCGATTGATAATGGTGTGGATGTCGCTATTTGTACTGGGCGACCACTTGAAGCGATTCAACAATTCTTGGATATTTTAGAGACCAATACTAGTGATCACTATTCAATTACCTATAATGGGGGACTCGTCGTTGAAAATAAGACGGGGAAGGTGGCTAGTCAAGTGACCATGTCTATGGCGGATGCTAAACGGTTATATGACGTGATGGCGTCTCTTGAATTACCACTTGAAGCGGTATTGATTGATGCGGTATACCAATTCCCATTCCCTGAAAATCATCCAGGTCTTTATCAAGAAACAATGAATTTTTTACCATTCAAACAATTTGATATGGACAATTTAGATCCAGAAACAGCCATTTTTAAAGTAGTCGTAAATACAGAAACGGATCATTTAATGGGTGTGATTGATCAAATTCCAAGCTGGGTATATGAAGATTTTGAAGTGATGCGTAGTCATCCATTCCAATTAGAAATTATGCCTAAAGGGGTTGATAAAGGGACTGGTGTGAGTCATTTAGCCGATATTTTAGAATTAACTAAAGACCAAGTGATGGTCATTGGTGACGAAGAGAATGACTTAGCGATGCTTAAGTGGGCAGGTACATCTGTCGTAATGGCAAATGGTCGACCAGATGTCAAAGAGCTCGCTGACTACATCACAGACTCGAATGAAAATGATGGGGTTGCTAAAGCCATTGATCATTTTGTTTTCTTTGAAACGGACAACTAATAGTTATAATAACTATTTTAAATTTCTAAAATTGTAAGTAAGCCGTAGGCTTTCACTACTTCTAGCATTGCCTTAAATGCAGTGGGACCGGAATTAGCTAAGGTCTAATTCCTTGCCTGACGATTCATTCTGTAAGGAATAAATTCCAAACAGAATGATATGGGTCAGTCATCCTTTTTCACTGCGAAGGCATGCTAGGATAGTTCCAGCCTCATGCTGAGTATAGCAATTATTATTTAATACAATATATATTGAGTTAATTAAATTTAAAATTTGTAACATAATGTCAACTTTATCTAATGGCATTTGCTTCTTGAAAATCTATTTGAATAGTTTTCAGGGGATAATATTTAAAACAATTTTAATCAGGAAGACTACTTTTACGATACGATATAAGTAGGTTTGTTGAAATATTATTTAACCTATATTTTACGAGATTTTATTTTAGTAAAGGAGTGATATGATGGGATTATTTGACCGTATTAAACGCGCGTTTACGGGTGAGGATGAGATTGTTGAGCAACAGCGTCAATCTGAATCACCTAGCCAAGAACAGATTGTCTTTGAAAAGTACGATAAGGGTGTTGAGAAGACACGTCGTTCTTTCTCTGAGCGTATGAATGAATTATTTGCTGGTTTCCGTCAAGTAGATGATGAATTCTTTGATGATTTAGAGGAGACTTTCATTTCTTCTGATGTTGGTTTTGATATGACACTTGCCTTATCTGATGCAGTGCGTGAGGAAGTGCAACGTCGCGGTGCTAGATCAGGTGAAGAAGTAAAGGATGTCATCATTGAGAAGATGGTGGATATTTACGACAAGGGTGGCGAGCCGGATGTTGAAATCAATGAAAATCCAGATGGTCCAACTGTTGTTTTATTTGTTGGGGTCAATGGTGTCGGCAAAACAACTACCATTGGTAAAATGGCTTACCAATTGAAACAAGATGGTAAAAAAGTCTTGCTTGCTGCAGGGGATACTTTCCGTGCGGGTGCGATTGAACAATTAGAAGAATGGGCACGCCGTATTGATGTGCCAATTGTCACTGGTAAAGCGCAAGGAGACCCAGCTTCTGTAGCCTTTGACGCGGCTAAAACTGCGCGTGAAGGTGGCTACGACTACTTATTAGTAGATACCGCTGGACGTTTACAAACTAAAATTAATCTAATGAACGAATTAGATAAAATGAAACGTATCTTAACAAGAGAATTACCAGGTTCGCCACATGAAATTTTATTAGTACTCGATGCAACAACAGGTCAAAATGCGCTAGTCCAAGCTAAAGAGTTTGATAAGACTGTGGATATTGACGGTATCGTCTTAACTAAACTTGATGGAACGGCTAAGGGTGGCGTGATCTTTGCGATTCGCTATGAAATGGATATTCCGGTTAAATTTATCGGACTTGGTGAAAAAGTGGATGATCTGCAAGTATTTGATGCAGAGAAATTTATTTATCAATTGATTAAAGATGTAATAGAAGTTTAACTTTAATAGATAGCAATAGACTAACTTAAGCCATAGATGAATGGCTAAGTTAGTCTATTTTTTTTGGTTCTATAATAAATAGTGTTGATGAAAAGTTTGATTCTATCGAAAAATATTTTAGGACTTTACTGCGTCGATACTTTTTTTAAGACCTGGTTATTTACATTTCTTTCTTTATGATTGCGTAGTACATTTTAGAGGTAATGAGGTAACAGATGGCATAGATGGCGATGAATACGACAATCACAATACCATAAGCTGTAAGTACGGTTGTAGGAGCAATTAGGCCTAGTGTTCGTAATAGCGACATGACAATTTTATATGCCATGATGGCGTTTAAGACTGCTACGATACTTGGTAGGGCGAATATCCAAAAGACTTGTTTTTGGATAGTTTGCTTGATCAAGCTATCAGGTAGACCAACTTGGTCCATGATATCGAATTTTTCTTTGTCATCATAACCTTCTGAAATTTGCTTAAAGTAAATCATTAGGATTGTACCAATAATGAGTACAATACCAACAATCATACCTAGGAACAAGAAACCACCATTTAAACTGTATAGTTCTTTGGTCATACTTTGTTTTGAGGAGATGCGATAAATATGATTGCCAAGGGTCAATGAATCAGGATTATCCACAATCATTTGTTCAATTTCTTTGGCTTGTTCTTCATCATCTACATCAAAGTAGAGACTTTGACTAGGCTCAGCTTTAATTGGTTCGTCACTACCGTAGACACTGATTAAGAAGTTTTCACGGATTTCATTTAGGACGTCTTCATTAGGAACAACTAGATACATAATGTCGCCAACGTAATTGGTTGGCATGTAGGTTTCGTCGATAGCCTGTAAGTCTAATACTTGCTTGTTGTCGTCTTCAGCTAATAGGGTAATTTGGTCTAACTCTTTTGCGTTTTTAATTTGACTAGCATACAGTGCTTGATTTTCTTCAAGTTGATAATCTTCTCCGTACAGTTCATTGAAGTCATCCACTGTTGTGAGTAATAAGTAAGCGAGCCATTCTGGTTCATCACTTTCTGGCTGGAAAACACCATTATTAAAGCGTGCACTAATTATGGTTAGGTCATAGCCCGATGCGAAGCTTGTATTGATGTCTTCACCTAAGTAGTTTGATATATCAGTAAGAAAATCTTCCTCAGTAAGTTTTTCCTGTTCACCATTTTCTGACACAATATAAGTCAATTCAAATTGACGGGGGGTTGCGCCTTCAATAATAGATGACATCCCCATATATAGGGATAGGGTTGTACCAATAGTAACGATGATACCTGTACAAAGGATGGCGATAGATGCTAGTGAAACGGCATTTGCCCGCATCCGGTATAACATGCCTGAAATCATTAAAAAGTTCTCTGGTTTATAGTAGTGTTTTTTATTTTTCTGTAAGGATTTTAAAACAAGAATTGAAAGACTGATAAATAGGCAGTAGGTACCAATGATAATCAGTAGAATTGTACCAAATAGGAGTGGCAACTGACTCATAGCGTTTGAGATTGTTAAGGCAAAATAGTAACCAGCCCCCATTGTCACTAAGCCGATAAGTAGGACAAGTATATTTGCTTTAGGCTGTTTTTCCCCAGCTTTTTTTGCTTGTAATAGTTCTGTTGCTTGTAACCGATTAAGACGAATATTATTGATCAAATATACGAAGAATATAATTAAACCACCGACAGCAACTGTATAACCAGCAACACCCAGAGAGAATGGATAATCCATTAGGGTGGCACCGGTGTCTTTCATCAGTTTGTTGATCATAATGAAGACTATTTTTCCAAAGATAAAACCGATACCTGTGGCTAAGGTGGTACTAGTGATCCATAAGATGCATTGTTCAATCAACATCATCAGTGAAATATGCTTACGCTCTAGACCGAGGACGGTGTATAAACCGTATTCAAGCCGCCTTTGTTTTTGGATGAAGTTATTGGCATAAATGGTAAAAATAGTAATTAAAATCGTAGATAGTAAGATGGCAAAGGCAATGATTGTTGGAAGTTGTGCATTTCGTTCTTGAACAAAATCATTGGTCATTAAGGATGCCATAATGTATTCCAAACCCATCAATAAGGTAAAGGATAGAAAGTAGGGAAAGTATACAGTAGCACGATTCTTAATATTGGTCACTGCCAGTTTTGTTAGCATTCCTAGGCGCATGTTACACACCTCGATTCGTTAACATGGTTAAACTTTGTGCAATTCGTTCGCGCATTTCTTGGTCATTTGCTTCACCGCGGTATAATTCATGGTAGACAACGCCATCTTTAATGAAAAGTACTCGTCCGGCACTTGCTGCAGCGGGGATTGAGTGGGTAACCATTAAGATAGTGTTACCACTTTGATGGATTTGCTTAAAAATGTCTAGAATTTGCTCTGATGATTTTGAATCTAAGGCACCCGTTGGTTCGTCCGCTAATAATAAGTTAGGTTGGGTGATGATTGCTCGGGCAATAGCTACCCGTTGTCGTTGTCCACCAGAAATTTCGTATGGGAATTTATCTAATAAATTAGCGATACCAAGTGGTTGAGCAATTTCCTCTAGTAGCTTTTCCATTTCACCTACAGGTACATTGGATAAGACCAATGGCAGTAAGATATTGTCTTTATTTGAGAAAGTATCTAATAAGTTAAAATCTTGGAAAATGAAACCTAATTTTTCCCGACGGAACTGGGCAATTTCCTTACTTTTAATGGTTGTGAGGTCTTGGCCTGCTAAGGTTACTTTACCTTCGGTGGCTTTATCGAAAGTGGCAATGATGTTTAATAGGGTCGATTTACCTGAACCGGATTCCCCCATGATTGCAACATATTCACCTTCATTCACGGCAAAGTCAATATTTTGTAGGGCAGTTGTTTCATTCCCCTTAGTTTTATACATTTTTTTAACGTTTTCTACATCTAATAACATGTGATTTCCTCCTTTTCATGTGACAAATTTGCTTATAGTTGTATTATGCCGAAGATAAGCCATGTCTACATTTATCTATTCTTACAAAACAAGAAAGAAACCTTACAAAATTGTAAGGTTCATTCGATAAAGGTATTTTTCAATAGATAGAGGGTACATGTTGGTGTAAATAGATGGTAAAAGTTGTGCCTTCATTCACTGTGGAAGTGACAGTGACGCGTTGGTTAAGCCGTGTAGCAATTGTTTTAACCAAATATAAACCGATACCGGATGATTTTTCATTTAACTGACCATTAAAACCTGAAAAGCCTTTGTCAAATATCTTTGGTAGATCACTTTCACGAATTCCTTTGCCATTATCTTTAATCGATAACGACATATTTTGAGCGTTAAATTGAATCCAAATATCACCATCACTCGTATATTTTAAGGCATTATTTAAAATTTGTTCAATCATTAAACTGGTTAAATTAGCTTCAGTAACAATCGATTCGTTAATGGCTTCATAATGTAATTTCACCTGTTGTTGAATAAATTGTACCCGGTATTTCTTGATTAAAGGTCGAATGATTGTATCTAGTGAAACATTTGTAAATGTTAGGTCACGATCGGGATTGACTAGTCGTAAATAATGCAATGCCATATTAGTATAGTTTTCAATTTCTACCATTTTTTGTTTTAAGTAACTGGCGCTTTGCTCACTTGATTGGTTGAGGATAAGTTGGCTAGCGGTAATGGGCGTCTTCATCTGATGTACCCACATTAAAAAGAATTCCTCCGTATCAGCTTGTTGTTGGAGGGCACTATTCTTAATCGTAGTTATTTGCATTTTTAATGCTTCATTCTCAGCTAGTAAATTTCTCTGTTCTTTTTGATAGAGCATTCGACCAGTAAAATAAATAATGCTGATAATGAAGAGTAACCATAGTAATAATTCTAGTACTGACTTAGATAAGTCAAACAAGAAAAATATTAATATAATAGTGGCAAAAAAGATGGACAAAAAGAGTAAGGTCATGCCTTCTTGACGGACAAAACGTTGAATCAATTGTTTCATTTATAGGTTACCTCTCTTTTATTATCTGTTTTTCTTATTAGATGTTAGGCATTTAATATGATTCCGCTTTGATGCGGTAGCCGTATTTTTTCTTCGTTTGAATAAAATTATCTAAGCCAATTTGTCGTAATTTTTTGCGAATTCTAGTCATATTTACGGCTAAAGTGTTGTCGTCAATAAATTGATCATTTTGCCAACAAAAATCTAAAATCCTCTCACGGGCTACATAGTCTCCCTTAGCTTGAAATAGGACCAGAAGAATTTGTAGTTCGGTAAAGGTGAGGCTAACTTCTGCCTGGTTGAAAGTAATTTTGGCTTTATTGGCATCAAGTGTGGCCCCCGAGAGTTGATAAGTATTAGCACCTATTTCCATAGAAAAGGTATAAGTTCTTCTAAGCAAAGCTTGAATCTTACTAACTGTAACCTGCATATCAATTGGTTTTGTAATATAGTCATCAGCGCCCATTTGAATTGCCATCACCATATCAACCGGTTCGCCAACTGAGGAAATAAAGATAATGGGTACTTGGGAAAACTTTCGAATTTCCTGGGTCCAAAAATAACCATTATAATTAGGCAAGTTTAAATCCATTAAAATTAATTGTGGATTATGGTGCTTGAATTCACCAAGGATATCTTCGAAATTCTCTGTAACGATTGTTTCATATTGCCATTTATTTAAAGCGGTGGCAAGACTTTGGGCAATCACTAAATCATCTTCTACTAACATGATCTTCATTATTTCACCTACTTTAGACAGTCTTTTCTACATTTTACCATAAGCAATTTTTGAAATTTAACCACAAAAAAACAGGCCTGGAATGAGTGCAGGCCTGTTAGTGTTGAAGAAAAATGTTTTAGCTGTTGCGCTAAAGTAGATTGATGTACTGAAAATTGTTGGGATGTATTTTCAGTACACTTCTATTATAGCGATTTCAGATTCGTTATTGGTCATCATTTTTACGTTTCTCAACCAGATTGTTGCTTGTCACGGATGGTATCAATTGCGAGAATGATCGCAAGCACAACAATGGGATCTACTTCAGTGTCATCAATGGTGATTTCAAAAGTGTCTGACCAAGATAGCAATTTTGCTTCAACCTCTGCAATTGTTTGGTGATCTGCATCTTTAATGACATAATGCCAATCTAAAAAGTCTCCTTCAATTGTCCAACCTAAATCTTGAATGGCCATCTTGGTTTTAAAAAATGTCAATTTTTGTTGGATAGTAGCCACATAATCATTGTCTCGGTAAATCTTTAGTTGGGTTAATAAGCGAAAGAGTGTTTCTTTTACATAAGCCAGTTCTTCATCTGTTAGGGCATCGTAGATCCGTAATTGACGGCCAAGTGAAAATAATTTACCTGATATACGAAATAAGGGTGTTTGATTGTGGTCGTAAATATTAAAATCTTGCTTCAACGAAAATACCTTTTGCTTCATATACAATTTCATGCGCTCACTCCCTTAAAGTCTTTTATCAAATTATAACTTATAAAATGTAGAAAGGACAATATATGTACTAGTTGGTGAGCATTCAGAATTTAAGTCTACTTTCTAATACACGAACGTTGTATATATATGTTTGTGAATGATCGGTTTATAAGCGTATAAAAAGTATAAAATTAAGGAATATATTCGATTTTTAATATGCACAAAGTGTTGTTTAGTATAAAAATGAGAGAAAAATAAGTTTAAATAAGGGTAGATTAAAATTAGATGAAAGCATATAATAGTGGTGACGATGTGAAGTCGTTCAAAACATGTAAACCTATAGATGGAGGAAATGAAATGACAACTGTTTATAATTTTTCAGCAGGTCCAGCAGTCTTGCCTAAGGCTGTATTAGAACAAGCACAAGCGGAACTTTTAAATTACAACGGTACAGACATGTCCGTAATGGAATTGAGTCACCGCTCATCCTCCTTCGTTGATATTATCGAACGAGCTGAACAACAATTACGTGATTTAATGCATATTCCTGATCATTATAAAGTTTTATTCTTACAGGGTGGGGCAACACAACAATTCTCAATGGTCCCAGCAAACTTGGCGAAAGGACAGAAGATTCAATACGTGAATACTGGTTCATGGGCCACAAAAGCCATTAAAGCTGCCCAAGTGTTAGAAGATGTGAGCGTTGAAGAAATTGCGTCTTCTAAAGCGGATGGCTATACTTCTGTACCTGATTTTGCTGCTGAAGCGGTTGATCCAGAAGCTGCTTACTTACATATCACCACTAATGAAACAATTGGTGGCGTGACTTTCCATGAAATCCCGAATTTTGATGGGGTGACTTTAGTAGCGGATATGTCATCTAACATTTTAGCGAATGACTATAATGTAGAAGACTTCGGTTTAATTTATGCTGGTGCCCAAAAGAACTTGGGTCCTTCAGGGGTAACAATTGTTATTGTGCGTGAAGATTTATTAAAGGAAGATACATCTCTACCAGACTTCTTCTCTTATGCAACACAAGCAGATAAAGGGTCTATGATCAATACACCACCAACATTTGCGATTTACATGGTTGGTTTGGTATTAGAATGGGTAGCAGCACAAGGCGGACAAGAGGCAATGTATAAGCATGCTAAAGAACGTGCGAACTTATTGTATGACTACATTGATCAATCTGATTTATTTGTAAATAATGTAAAAGTAGAAAACCGTTCATACACCAATATTCCGTTTTTAACGAATGATCCAGGATTGGATAAGAAATTTATTGCTGAGGCAGATGCTGCTGGCTTTAAGCAATTAAAAGGTCATCGTTCAGTGGGTGGTATGCGTGCTAGCTTGTATAATGCTTTCCCGTTGGAAGGTGTAAAAGCATTAGTCGAATTTATGAAAGCATTTGAAGAAGAAAATAAATAGAAATGTAATGAGCCTTCGGCTTGCACTACTTCTAGCATTGCCTTAAATGTAGTGGGACCGGAATTAGCCAAGGTCTAATTCCTTGCCTGACGATTCAGAGAGTAAGGCATAATCAGGCTCCAAAAGGCAAACTCAACGCCACTTCGCAAATAGTCTACGTGATTTGTTATCACTCCGACGATTTACTCCAGTGTTCTGAGTCTGAGCGCCTTTTGTTACACTTTCCCTCAAACTCTCTGATATGGGGCAGACATCCTTTTTCACTGCTAAGGCATGCTAGGTAGTTTCAGCCTCGGCTTTACCTTAGCTCATTTTGTTAGCTAATCATGCTTTTAGAATTTAGTTTTTGCTTAGCGTTAAATTTTACAAAAATGATTAAATTAATATTTACTAAAATAGCTATTGATACACTAGGGAAATGATTGACTTGCTATTATTCTTCCAAATTTAAAAATTGAATAAGCAATTACCTGTCTAATTATACTTTATTGAGGGATAATCGAATTTTAATGGCTAGATGGTAAAATTGTTTAATTTTAATTTTTGTAGAATAAATCATATCAATAATAATAGTCAAACATATATCAAGACATTGTCCCTGCTTTAAGGTATGGAGGAATTTAAAAATATGGAATTAAAAGAGAAAGTTTATCAATTAAGGACCTATAATGCGATTGCAGCTGAGGGTATGGCGCGTTTTGAGCGAGAGAAATATGCTATAAATGAAAATGATGATCCGGATGCATTAATTTTACGTTCTAAAGATTTGCGTGATATGACCTTTAACGATTCATTAAAAGCGATTGCGCGTGCTGGTGCGGGTACTAATAATATCCCAACTCAACGTGCTACTGAGGCAGGTATTGTGGTCTTTAACACACCAGGTGCAAATGCGAATGCGGTGAAAGAGTTAGTATTAGCTAATTTATTATTATCTGTTCGTCCCATTATTCAAGGACATGAATGGATTCAAAACTACAAGTTTGGTCCAGATGATGATGTTGAAGCGATTGTTGAAGCGAATAAGAAACAATTTGCTGGTAATGAATTAGAAGGAAAGAAATTGGGTGTTATTGGTTTAGGTGCTATTGGGGCCATGATTGCTAATGATGCTTACCGTTTAGGCATTGAAGTGTACGGTTATGACCCATATGTATCTGTAGATACAGCTTGGAGTATTTCTCGTCGTGTTAACCGTGTGATGGAATTAGAAGATTTATTGAAAACCTGTGATTTCATTACTGTTCATGTACCTTTAATGGATTCAACTCGTGGTATGATTGGTGAGCGTGAGTTGGCTATGATGAAGGAAGATGTCCAATTATATAATTTTGCTCGGGGGCCAATCGTAGATAAAGCGGCAGTTTTAAAAGCCGTTAATGAAAACCGTATTGGAGGTTATACTACGGACTTTGCGGATGCAGATTTATTACACCATGAAAAAATCCGTGTGTTACCACACTTAGGTGCGTCTACTGAGGAAGCAGAGATCAATTGCGCCCGTATGGCAGCTGGAAACTTAAAACGCTTTTTACAAACTGGGGATATTGTTAATTCAGTTAACTTCCCATCTGTACAAATGAGCTTTAACTCACCAGTTCGTATTACAATCATTAACCGGAACATTCCAAACATGATTGGTAAGATTTCAACCTTTGTTGCAGAACAAGGAATGAATATTGCGAATATGGTGAACCGTGGTCGAGGGGACTTTGCTTATACATTAGTAGATTTAGAAGAATTAGACCATGAAAAAGTGGCTAATTTGGTTGCGAAGTTAAACGAAATGCCAGAAATTGTTCGTGTCCGAGCAATTGAGCATCCTGGTCAATTTTTTGAAGAAGCTTAGCTAATAGTAGATAGTATAAAAATATTTAACCAAATTTGAAGAGAGGTGATGGCAAAAGTGTCATACCTCTTTTTTACAATTGTAGAAAGTATTGTATAATGTTGGAAACGATATCAATAATTGGAGGCTTTAAACGATGACAAAAGATTTATTATACGGCGGTATTGAGGCTGGTGGGACGAAATTTATCTGTGCAGTAGCTGACCAAGACTTGAATATCATTGATCAAGTACGGATTGATACAACAGTTCCAGAAGAAACGATGGGTGAATTAAAAGCCTTCTTCGATCAATATGAATTGGCAAGTTTTGGGATCGCATCCTTTGGACCAATTGATGTGAACCATGATTCAGCAACTTATGGTTACATTACCTCAACACCCAAGTTATCTTGGCAGAATTATGATTTTGTTGGGCAAATGCAGACGTGGTTTGGCGATAAACCGATTGCTTGGACGACTGATGTGAACGGGGCATCACTTGCTGAAAACACGATGGGTGCAGCAAAAGGGGCTAAATCTTGTCTTTATTTAACGATTGGGACTGGTGTTGGTGGTGGATTCTCTATGAATGGGGAAATTTACCATGCATATAGTCACCCTGAGATGGGCCATATTAAGGTTGCTCAAGATCCGTATGACCACTTTGAAGGGGCTTGTCCTTTCCACGGTAATTGTATTGAAGGATTAGTATCAGGACCAGCGATTGAAAAGAGAACAGGCATCAAGGGTGCTGATTTACCTGCTGACCATGAAGTTTGGGATTATGTGGCAAATTATTTAGGTCAAGCCATTGCTAACTATACCTTAACTTTAGCGCCAGAACGCGTAATATTAGGTGGTGGTGTAATGCATCAAGCGCAATTATTGGATAAGATTCGTACACAAGTGGCTAAAGCGGTTGCTAATTATGTGGAATTGCCAGCTATGACAGATTATATCCAGTTACCAAAGCTTGGTGATGATGCTGGGATTACAGGGGCATTGTTGTTGGCTAAGCAAGCTTTAGCGAGTGCTGAGTAAATCGAAGGTGAGACAAAAGTCGTTAAGCATTGACGTACTGGACCAAAAGGCGAACAATAATGAAATATTATTGGAGACATTTGGGAAGTATCGGACAATGCTGACTTTTGGAATCCAATGATAAACGTTCTTATATAGTAAAGAGAGGCTGAGACATTTTGTCCCAGTCTCACCAACTAAAATAGTTACGCAATTTTACAAGGGCATGCGGTAGATTTTTAAGTAGCAGAAAATTTTATAAAAAATATTGAGGTTGGAGGGAACGCTTCCAACCTTTTTATCTTGGGAAAATACCTATTTATATTTTTTTATTATACCTAATTAATAAGTTATCGGTAGCCTTTATGACTTTTAATGAATAAAATATTATGTTAACATGATTTACAAATAGAGTTGAAAGTTCTATTAAAGAAAGGAAGAGGCGATGAGTAAAAACATTTATCAAAAAAAGTTACAAGACGTCATCGATGAATTAGAAACATCGAAGACTAAAGGATTGAGTGACCAAGAAGTTTCTGAACGTTTAGAAAACTATGGGGAAAATAAGTTACAAGAATCGGATAGTAAGTCTAAGTGGGAGATCCTATTAGATAATTTAAATAATATTATCGTTTATTTACTAGCCGTCGCAGCCATAATTTCAATCGCAATGGGTGATTGGATTGAAGCTATAGCCGTGATGCTGGCTGTTCTTATTTCGGTTTTGACTGGATATTTTGTAGAAATTAAAGCGCAAAAGTCTGTAGAAGCCTTGCAGGATATGGTCAATACTAGTGTACATGTGATCCGAAACGGGAAGAGGTTGAGATTGATTCTTCTCAATTAGTCCCAGGTGATGTGATGGTTCTTGCTGAAGGAGATGCTATTGCAGCAGATGGTCGTTTATTAACGAGCAACAACTTTGCTGTGATGGAAGCTTCATTGACTGGTGAGTCTGAAGCGGTAGATAAGGATCCAGAAGCGACTTATGATGAAGAAGCGTCTATTGGTGACCGATTAAATATGGTCTTTTCAGGTACTGCAGTGACGCGTGGTAAGGCGCAAGTTGTTGTAACTGGTACAGGAATGGCAACTGAAGTTGGCCGTATTTCTGAAATGATGACCGGTGACAAAGATCAACAAACGCCTTTAGGTAAAGAAGTTGACCAGCTGGGGAAAGCCTTAATTTTTGTGGCATTTATAGCAGCAGGTCTAGTCGTTGCTATCGGTTTATTTAATGGTAATCCAGTGAATGAAATCTTACATATTGCGGTTATTCTAGCCGTAGCAGCGATTCCAGAAGCTATGCCAGCTGTTCAAACGATTACCTTATCAAATGGTATGCAGACGATGGTAAAGCACCAAGCTTTAGTTAAGACACTTTCTGCAGTGGAAACCTTAGGGTCTACGTCAATTATTGCGTCAGATAAGACCGGTACTTTAACAGAAAACCAGATGATGGTTGAAAGTTTAATTATTAAAAATGATAGGCAATATGAAGTTTCAGGGTCAGGCTATACCCCTGAAGGCGCTATTACACAAGATGGGGAAAAAGTAACTTTTGAGATTGAATCAATTGAAGATGTCGACAAGTTAGATGATGACAAAGCGATGATATTGAAATTGATTACGGATGGTTACTTATCATCTGATGCTCGCTTAATTGAACGGGATGCCGTAGTAGATGGTGAAGAAGAAGCAGAGTTGGCAGATGAAGATGAAGACAATCAAGATCCTTATACGATTAAAGGTGACCCAACGGATGGGGCTTTAACAGTTCTGGGCCATAAAATTGGTTTATCACCTCAGTGGGAAAGGGATAATGACTATCAACTTGTTGCAGAAATCCCATTTGATTCTGAAAAGAAATATATGGCAGCCCTTTACCATTTTCCAAATGATATTCACCGTTTAATTGTGAAAGGTGCGATGGACGTTGTCCTAGATTTAGTGGCCACTGAAAAAGATGAAGTTGATTTCTGGCAAGTGAAGAATAATATTTTAACAGAAGATGGCAACCGCGTGATTGCGCTTGCTTCATATACGGTTAAAGATCAAGCTGAAGCGGATGAATTAGCTGACGACATGGAAGCGTGGTTAGAAAATCATACGAATACTTTAACGATTGATGGTTTATTCGGTATTATTGATCCACCACGTCAAGACGTGAAAGATGCTGTCGCCCAAACACAGGCGGCTGGTATTCAGGTGAAGATGATTACGGGAGACCACCCAAGAACTGCTTCGGTGATTGCGAGTGATATTGGGATTGAAAACCATGAAAATACCATGACTGGTAAAGAATTAGATGCTATTCATGAAGATAAAGACTTTATTGATAAAATTCGTGATGTCGCTGTTTTTGCCCGGGTTTCACCGGAAAATAAATTGCAGATTGTTCGTGTCTTCCAAGATGAAGGGGATGTTGTGGCGATGACCGGTGATGGTGTCAATGATGCACCGGCTTTAAATGGTGCAGATATCGGTGTAGCTATGGGTATTCGTGGTACCGAGGTTGCTAAAGAAGCTTCTGACATGATTTTAACCGATGATGCTTTTGGGACAATTGTAGATGCTGTTCGTGAAGGCCGAATCATTTTTGAAAATATCAAAAAGTATATTTCCTTCTTATTCGCTTGTAATATGGTAGAAATTGTTGCGATTTTATCAACAATTGTCTTCATGTTACCAATGCCAATTCAACCACTACATATCTTATTCTTAAACCTACTAGTAGATATTGGACCAGCAATTGCTCTGGCTTATGAAAAAGCAGAGAACAATGTCATGGATCATCCACCAAGAGATCAAGAATCTGGTTTAGTGAATAAAACTTTCTTGAGTCGCATCATTATTTCAGGTGTCATTATTGGACTAGGTGCATTTGGCGTATTCTTCTTATTCCATAACATATTTGACATGGGATTAATGTATGCCCAAACAGCCACCTTTACCTACATGGCGATAGCACAACTATTCCATATCTTGAATGTTCGTCGTTTAAATGGTTTTGGGTTAGATAAAACCTTCTTCCAAAGCAAATTATTACTTGCAGCAATTGCTTTCTCAGTTGTGTTACAGTTATTGGTTGTTTATCTACCCTTCTTAAACAATGTCTTTGGGACAGAACCGTTGACGCTTGTAACTTGGGGTATTATTCTTTTAATCGTGCTAGTGATTACGGGACTAGTATATATCGTGAAAAAATTAGCTGGATTTAAAGATCCAAAAGCTTAACTATTCAATAAAATGGAAAGGTCGGGGGCTATAATGTAGTCCTCGATTTTTTCTTATTTTATCGTATATAAATGTTGACGTTAATTTGTCAAAGGGCGTGAATCGACTTGGGACGTTTCGTTGATTCAGTGAGTTTGATAGTGTATACTAAACACTTGTAAAGGAAAACTGCTTGACAAATTTTAGACAGATAGAAGAGGATTAGATGGAGATTCAAAAAACAAATGAAATGAATACCCTTTTGATTTTCTACGGGGATTTATTAACTGAAAAACAACGTGTTTATATTGAACTGTACTATGCTGAAGATTTTTCTTTAGGAGAAATCGCAGAACATTTTGATGTGTCAAGACAAGCAGTTTATGATAACATTCGACGGACCGAAAAAAGTTTGTTGAAGTATGAAAATCATTTGCATTTAGCGCGTGATTATTATGCTAGAGGAGCAGTAGGGGAAAAAATGGCCTCTTATGTAGCAAAAAAATACCCTAATGATACACAGCTAGCGGACTATATGAAGCAATTCATTGCAATCGATAACCGTGATGAAGCAAATGAGGAATTTTAACAAATCACCATCCGAATTGAATGGCTAAGATGAATAAATAAGGAGTGTTATTAAGAATGGCTTTCGAAAGTTTATCGGATAGACTACAAGGCGCTGTCCAAAACATGGGGAAGAAAGGTAAGATTACCGAGGGCGATTTAAAAGAAATGATGCGTGAAGTACGTCTAGCTTTATTAGAAGCTGACGTAAATTTCAAAGTAGTGAAGAACTTTGTTAAGCGTGTCAATGAACGTGCGTTAAATAGTGAAGTATTACAATCATTATCGCCAGCGCAACAAGTCGTTAAAATTGTAAACGATGAATTAACTGACTTAATGGGTGGAGAGCACGAAGATATTCAATTTGCAACCGCACCACCAACAGTAATTATGATGGCTGGTCTTCAAGGTGCTGGTAAAACCACTACTGTTGGTAAGCTAGCAGCCTTTTTAAAGAAAAATGATCACAAGAAACCATTATTAGTAGCGGGGGATGTCTACCGTCCGGCTGCTATTAACCAATTACAAACAATTGGTCAACAATTAGATTTACCAGTCTTTACTTTGGGTGATCAAGTTAGTCCGGTTGAGATTGCTACTAAAGCAATTGAACATGCTAAAATGAATGGTCATGACTTAGTATTCATCGATACAGCTGGTCGACTACAAATTGATGAACGATTGATGACTGAGTTAAAAGATATCAAGGCGGCAGTGGAACCGGATGAAATCTTACTAACGGTTGATTCAATGACTGGTCAAGAAGCAGCTAACGTTGCCAAGGCCTTTGATGACGAGTTAGATATTACTGGGGTTGTCTTAACTAAACTAGATGGTGACACTCGTGGTGGTGCTGCATTATCTATCGTTTCTGTAACTGGTAAACCAATTAAATTTACTGGTACTGGTGAGAAATTAACTGAGATTGAGCGTTTCTATCCAGACCGTATGGCGAACCGTATCTTAGGTATGGGGGATATGTTAACCCTTATTGAGAAAGCACAAGCGGAGTTTGATGAAAATGAAGCAGAAGCGATGGCAGCTAAGATGCGTGAAAATACCTATGACTTCAATGACTTCATGAAAAATATGGACCAAATGAATAAGATGGGTTCAATGAAAGATATCTTGAAGTTAATTCCAGGAATGAATAAGTTGGGGAATTTAGATGATTTGAATATTGATCCAAAACAAATGACCCAAACCAGAGCGATGATTCAGTCGATGACGCCATTTGAACGAGAAAATCCAGATTCAATTAGCCAATCTCGTCGTCGCCGAATTGCAAAAGGTTCAGCTACTACATTACAGGAAGTGAACCGGTTGATTAAACAATTTAACGAGTCACGTAAAATCATGTCAGCGATGTCTAATGGCAACATGGGTGCCCTTCAAAACATGATGGGTGGCCTAGGCGGTGGTGGCTTCGGTGGATTTGGTGGCGGCGGTAACCGCAACAAGAACCGTGTCGCTGAATTACAAGCCAAACAAATGGCTCGTAAACTGAAAAAAGCAAAGAGAAAAGGGAAATAAGGTCATTTATAAAATTAATTCCCCCTGTAAAGAGAAAATACTTTACAAGCTGATGAAAACTTGTTATCATGTTTACTTGTGATGAGCTTTTAAGGCTTTAAATATATAAAAATACTTAATTTTTAGGAGGAACTTACTCATGGCAGTAAAAATTCGTTTAAAACGTATGGGTGCTAAACGTAACCCATTCTACCGTATCGTTGCAGCAGACGCACGTGCACCACGTGATGGTCGTATCATTGAAAAAATTGGTACTTACAACCCAACAACTCAACCAGAAACTATCGAATTAGATGAAGAGTTGGCTTTAAAATGGTTAAAAGATGGTGCGCAACCAACTGATACAGTTCGTGACATTTTATCTCGTCAAGGCGTTATGAAAAAACATCACGAAAGTAAATTAGAAGCTAAATCAGCTAACAAATAAGCGTAAACACTATGAATGATATGCCAAACATTGAAGATTTATTGTTAACAATTGTAAAACCATTGGTGAATCATCCTGATGAAGTCCAATTGAACATTGTTGATGGAGATGAATTTTTAGAATACCATTTGTTGCTACATCCTGATGATGTTGGCCGGGTGATTGGCAGGGGTGGCCGCGTTGCAAACGCAATCCGTACAATTATCTATTCAGTTCGAGTAGAAGGACCAAAAAGAATTCGCTTAATAATAGATAAAGAAAACTAAAAAAGGATGTGACAAATGTCGTTTAGACTCGTAATAGTGGAAGGATTAGACGGAGTGATTGAAAATCATGTAGCCTAATCCTGAAGTAGCACGAGTCTGACATTTGGAGCTCAACTTCACAGGATGTGAGCTTTGGCGCTCAGGCAGGTACCACTGGAAGGAATATGTCGTAGCAAGTTTACTTGCTACAAATATTTCTGAAGTGGAGACCGGACTGCCAAAGCGAACTCAACTTCACAGGGTGTGAGAGTCGACGTTCAGAAAGAAAACGTTGGAAGATTAGCGCAGTGACTGACAAAGTCAGTTACAAACTAATCTGAAACGCAGTTCTTTCTGGAGACACGAACCCGACTAAATAGGATGTGAGACAGGGCGTTTAGACAGGAGACGATGGAAGAATAGTGCCGTATCACACAAAGTGTGATGCAAACTATTCTGAAGCGGACACCTGTCTGCCCTAGCGAACTCAACTTCATAGGATGCGAGCTTTGGCGCTTAGGCAGGTACCACTGGAAGGAATATGACGTAGCAAGTTTACTTGCTGCAAATATTTCTGAAGTGGAGACCGGACTGCCAAAGCAAACTCAACTTCACAGGGTATGAGCGTCGCACCTATTTATACGATGTTTGCAACAAAGCAATCCGCTTTTTGAGGGCGTGGACAGAAATGTCTGCGTCTTTTTTATGGCATTTTAAGGGCATTTTTATTGGCGCAATGCCTTAGGATTTATCGTGTTATCTTGGTTTTTCTGGTGTATTCATGTAAAATAAGACTGACGTTTGACCATGGTAGCTTTTTTGGTTACAGTGGTCGCTAGAAATGGGTGGCGTGTCCTTTTTTCAATTATTGGTTTAAAAGTTGGCAGATAGGCACGTAAGAAGGGATGGCAATAGATATGGTGAAGATTGAGGGCATGGCTGAAGAACAGTATTATTTGGTCGGGAAAATTGTGAATACGCAGGCCTTACGCGGTGAAGTACGGGTAATGGCGATAACTGATTTCCCAGAAGAACGTTTTAAAATAGGGTCTACTTTGGCGATTTTTAATGGTGATAAATTGGTGGAGAATGTTGAAGTAGATGGTCGCCGCCTGCATAAAAATTTCAATCTCTTACATTTTAAAGGTAAGGATCATATTAATGATGTGGAGAAATTTAAAGGTTTTGACCTGAAAGTCGCTGGGGCTGAACGTGAAGCTGACCAGTTGGATGAGAACGAGTTTTACTATGATGATATTATTGGTTTAGAAGTATATACTACGGACAATGACTATTTAGGTAAGATTCGTGAAATTACGTCTTTACCATCGAATGATGTGTGGGCGATTCAACGTCCAAATAAAGGACAAGATATTTTGATTCCTTATATTGAAGATATTGTATTAGAGATTGATTTGGCTGGTAATCGCGTGGTGATTGAACCGATGGATGGCTTAATTGAAGATGTGGACACAGAAAAAGGTGACGCCTAATGCAGATTGATGTCTTAAGCCTTTTCCCGGAGATGTTTGAAGGGCCAATGAATACGTCGATTATTGGGAAGGCCCAGGAAAAAGGGGTAGCCAATATTGATATTACGGACTTTCGTAAGTTTGCAGTAAATAAACACGGTCATGTGGACGATTACCCATATGGCGGTGGTGCTGGGATGTTGCTTCGGGTTGACCCGATCCATGATGCTTTAGAAGAAATTGAGCGTAAGCATCCTGATACCAAAAAACGGGTTATTTTGATGGATCCAGCTGGTGAAACGTTTACGCAAAAGCATGCGGAATCATTTGCAGAAGATGCGCATTTGATTTTTATTTGTGGCCATTATGAAGGCTATGACGAGCGGATTCGGTCATATGTAACCGATGAGATTTCAGTTGGAGACTATGTGCTCACTGGTGGCGAATTAGGGGCTATGATTGTGATTGATGCGACTGTTCGTTTGCTTGAAGATGCTGTTGGAAACGAAGCGTCTATCACTGGTGATTCTTTCTCAACTGGACTACTAGAATACCCACAATATACGCGTCCAGCTGAATACAAAGGGATGAAGGTGCCGGATGTGCTAATGTCTGGGAACCATGCTAAGATTGCGGATTGGAAAGAGAAAGAATCTTTACGCCGGACCTATGAACGCCGTTCAGATATGTTGAAGAACTATCCATTAACGCCCAAGCAAGCGAAGTGGCTTGAAGAAATTAAAGCAGAAACTGAGTAGGGCTGTTTGTTAGCGTGGTCTATTGTGTGGGTCCCAGTTTCATGCTAGATTGAACATGGCTATCCTTTTTATTTATTCCCTATTCTTGATACAATATGAGTTAAGGATGGAGATGATGTTATGCCATGGAATATGCAAGATTATCCTAACAACTTAAAAAATTTTGATGAGGTTGAACGTAAGAAGATCATTGAGATCATGAATGCTATGGAAGCTGCGGGTTACAAGGAGGAAGATTTAATCCCAATTGCGATACAGCAAGGGAAAGAATGGTATCAGAATGCTTCTGATAAAGAGATTTCGGAAGTTAAACATGCAAGCAATCCTAAAAAGAGCGACAAGCATGATACTGAATCGGCTAATCCTGAATTGATGGATGAAGACGTGCAGGTGAAGTTTGATCATGAGCTTGAACAATGGCAAGTGATTACCGTGAAGGCGGAACGCGTTGCGGATACTTTTGACTTAAAAGAGGATGCTGTGAAGCGGGCTAAGGAAATTGCTGATAACAAAGGAACCAAAGTCATTGCTTATACCAAGGATGGTAAGCGGCAATAAAAGTCAAAATATTATAGTTAGACATCATAAAACACCTACCTTTAGGATATTAGAGGTAGGTGTTTATTTTTATTCGAAAATGGTATTGGCTACGTTCAATTGTTTCATTAATGGTGTCTTTTTGAATTGGTGTTCATCAATGTCTGCTAAAATTGACCGTAAAAGATTGATTCCTTCAAGGATATGTTCACCTTTATTTAACATGACACATTCAGCTCGTGACCCCATAGATACATCCGAAATTTCAGCTCTTGAAGGTACGCCGGATTTTACCAAGGACTCAAGAACCTGGGTGGCCCAGATTACAGGGATTTGCGCAGCTTCGCAGAACCAAAGGATTTCTTCTTGAACAACAGATAGTCGTAGATAGCCAACTTCTACAGCTAGGTCTCCTCTAGCAATCATAATGCCTGTTGGTCGGTAGCGGTTAGCCTCGATGATGATATTGATGAGATTCTCAAATCCAGAAATGGTTTCTAACTTGATAGTAGCTAGTTTATCTTGATCTTCACTTACTTTTTCTGCCATTACTTGGTTAATATGGCGAACGTCATCCAAATTGTGGACGAAGGAGAAGCCAATCACGTCAGCAGCTTCTTTTGAAAAAGCTAAGTCGTCAATGTCTTTATCGGTTAATACAGGGATATTCAATTCACGGTCAGGAAAGTTGATCCCTTTTGTCGCTTTTACTTTCTTACCATTTGATGCCATTTGGGTGATGGTAATTTTTACCCCTTCAGGATAGACTTTTTAGACTTTACCTTGAATTTTCCCATCATCAAGGGACACCACTTCATCAACCTTTAAATCTTGAATCAGTTCTGGAATTGGACAGGATAAGACTATTTCACAGTCATAAAAGTCCTTTAACACCGTATCACTCGTTAGGAAGAAGACATCCCCTTCATAAAGCTTAGGATTTTGTAAAGTGGTATAGATAGCTTGGATACGCACTTTAGGACCAGCGATATCAGTGAAAATTTTAATATCGCGCTGGTATTTCTTGCCAGATTGATGAATATTTTTGACCATTTTCCGCCAAGTAGTTACATCATCATGGGCACAGTTAATACGGGCAACGTCTAAACCAGCTTTCACCATGCGGTCTACTAGGTCTTGGTCAGTGGCGGCTTCATTGGGCATGGTAACCATGATACGGGAATAGCGGTCTTTAGCGCCTGGGCCAAAGAAATCATTGGTGAGTTGGTCAAGTGTAGAGCCGTGACCTTGACTGGTTTTGGTCATATGTTCAGGAATATCGACTGCGGGCATGTCCGCGCTTTTTGCTAAATGATAAGCGACTAAATCAAGGGTAGATAGTACATGTCCTTCAAGACGACCGAGTGAAGAAAGGCCCAGATTTCCTAGTTTTAATTGTAAGTCGCGAATATCACGGCGACGAAGGGCAACATAATAGGCAAAATTTAAGGCTGCTTCCTTAAAATCTTCACGGAGGGTGGCAGGATTCCAAGATGTATAAATTTGTTGCCCCTCTTGGTAAACGGTTTCACGTAAGTCGGCTACTTCTAAATATAAATCCTTGTAAATATTGTTTACTTGTTGTTTGTCATTTGTCATTACGAGATCTCCTTTATCTATTCTGTAACCGTTTCCTATTCATCTATTATTGTATCGTGAAGTGGCGTAAGGAACAAATATTTGTATAGTGAGGGTGGGAGATTTTCCCTTATTAATACCTATGACATTATTACTTGTTAATAACAATTTATATCAAGAAATGTTCAACTTTCTATTTACAATAAGTGATAGATTTGTTACAATATTTAAGGTGTTGTTTGAACACATACTTTATGATATTCCGCTGTGGCAAAATTGTCATATGAGTGTTGTTGAAAGGAGAGAATCTACATGAGTAATTTAATTGATCAAATCACTTCAGAACAACTACGTAACGATGTACCTGACTTCCGTCCTGGTGACACTGTTCGTGTACACGCGAAAGTTGTTGAGGGTGAACGTGAACGTATCCAGTTATTTGACGGTGTTGTTATTCAACGTCGTGGTGCTGGTATCAGCGAAACTTACACAGTTCGTAAAATTTCAAACGGTGTTGGTGTTGAACGTACTTTCCCAGTACACACACCACGCGTAGCTAAAATTGAAGTATTACGTGAAGGTAAAGTTCGTCGTGCTAAATTGTTCTACTTACGTGACTTACATGGTAAAGCTGCACGTATTCCAGAACGTCGCCGTAACAAACAAAAATAAGGCTACTGCAGTAGCTATACAGAAAATCCCGATCGAGCTTATCCTTGGTTGGGATTTTTTTATTTGGGAAAGAAAATAAATGCATTATTGTGAAGAAGGGGTATGGTTGTGATGCATGAAGGGCGATTGAATTATCGTTTGGTGTTATTGAGTGTTATTTCAGGTATCCTAGTGGGCATTGTTGTTTCATTATTTAGAGTCGCTATACCGTTTTTGATGGGGCTAGTAACGTGGCTTTTAAATTGGGGACAGGCTTCAATCGGTCATAGTTTTTTATTTATACTGGCTTTAGGATTGATTGGTTGTTTCGTGGCTTGGACGGCACAAAGAGAACCTATGATTGGTGGATCAGGTATTCCACAAATTGCTGGAAAGTTGAGTGGGCAGTTAAATTTTTCTTGGCCATCTGTTTTATTTTATAAAATAACTGGTGGATTACTCGCGATTGGGTCAGGACTTACACTAGGGCGAGAAGGACCCTCAGTACAAATTGGGGCAGCCATAGGTCAGGGAGTAGCAGAGGTGACTAAATCATCTAAAGAATCTACGAAATATTTGATTGTCGGCGCTGCAGGAGCCGGTTTGTCTACAGCTTTTAATGCCCCTGTATCTGGTATTATTTTCTGTTTAGAGGAATTATTGAAGAAGGTTACCCGTCGTGGTTTTCTATCTGCCACTTTAACGATTATTACTGCAACTCTCGTATCGATTGCGTTGATTGGGAATGATGCTGTGATGACGATTCCTCGAGCCTTACGGGTGGAAATGGCAACTTATCCGTATTTACTAATTTTAGGGGTATTGTTAGGTTTATCAGGTGTGTTGTTTAATACCGTTATCTTATGGTCTAAAGCGATTTATCGTCATTGGCAGCTAGCATCTTTTTGGAAAATGGTTTTTCCTTTCCTCATCACAGCCGTGGTATTGTTATTTGATGCGCGGTTAATTGGTTCTGGTGAACAATTGATTCTATTACCATTTTTAGACAACCCTAGCGTATTAACACTGGTTTACTTATTCGTGTCAAAAATACTGTTACTTGGTGTGGCTTTCGGGTCAGGAATTCCAGGGGGGATCTTTTTCCCGTTGTTATCTCTTGGCGCTTTAGTAGGGAATATTTATGCGAGTGGATTGCATGCCTTAGGTCTAGTGGACGCGTACACGATTATGGTCTTTACTGTCATTGCGATGGCTGCGCATTTTGCAGCGATTGTACGTGCGCCATTAACGGGTATTTTCTTGATTCTAGAAATGACAGGGGGATCTATCCAGTATCTACTCCCAATTGCCATTGTCACTTTTATTGCTTATTTCGTGGCAGAAATATGTCAATCTAAACCTGTATACGAATCATTATTAGGGTTGATGGTGAATGATTGAGAATAGCGTCTTTGGTGTAGGCCTTTAATCGCAGAACATGGCTTTGATGGCCTTATATTTTTCAAAGGTATATCACTAAAAGTTAAAAAACAGCTACTAAGAGATTGATATCATCTAGTAGCTGTTTTATTTATCTAAAATTTGCTTATTTATTTTTTCTTAGATATAGTTCTTTAATCTTCTAAGAAGATCGCTTTTGTTTCTAAGTAGTCTTCAACACCGTATAGACCGTTTTCGCGTCCTAATCCGGATTGTTTGTAACCACCAAATGGGGCAAGGGGATTACGTCCCGCTTTATTCACAAAGATATTTCCAGTGCGTAATTGCTTAGCGACTTCATAAGCTCTTTCATCTGGTCCGACTACAGCACCTGAAAGGCCGTAAATTGAGTCATTAGCAATTTCAATAGCTTCTTCTTCAGTTTCATATGTGATGATGGCGAGTACAGGACCAAAAATTTCTTCTTGGGCAATCGTCATATCATTTGTGACATTTGTAAAGACAGTAGGTGTTACAAAATGACCAGTTTCGCTGGCTGGTTTTTTATCACCGACTAAAACCTTTGCGCCTTCTGCTTTACCTTTTTCAATATATTCGAGCGCAGTTTGTTTTTGATTAGCGGATACCATTGGCCCTACAAGGGTATTTGGATCAGCAGGGTCACCTAAAATAACATTCTTTTCATAGTAAGATTTTACTTCTGCTTCCACATCTGCTAATTCGTCTTTAGGAACCAATAATCTTGTCAGTGCAGTACAAGTTTGCCCTTGGTTATTTAAAATCGTCCCCATGGCTTTTTTAACGGCAAAGGATAAATCGCCACCTGGTAAATAAACGAGTGCTGATTTGCCACCTAATTCAAGAATGATATGTTTAATACCTTTAGCAGCGTTTTCATATAGTCCTTGACCAACTTCGGTTGACCCGGTAAAGGAAACAACAGCAACATCTTTATGTTCAGCTAGATAGTTCCCAACACCGCTACCGCTACCAAGGATTAGGTTGAATACCCCTTTTGGAAAGCCTACTTTTTCAGCTAATTCAAATAGTTTTACTGCAGTGAGTGGTGTATCAGATGCTGGTTTCACAACTACGGTATTCCCAGCTAATAGTGCAGGGGTGATTTTTCGTTGGATTTGATTTAACGGGTAGTTCCAAGGAGTAATTGCTGCAACTACACCATATCCTTCTTTAATGACTTTAGTGTTTCCAACTTGGTTAGTTAAGTCGTAGTCTTTGATTGCCTCTATTGTGGCAGACATTTCATCAATGGCTAAACCAACTTGTCCTGACTCAGAGAAGGTCTTGGCAGCACCAAATTCTTCAACAATAATATCTCGTAATTCATCTTTGTGTGCCTTAATTTCAGTTAATAATTTTTCTACATAACTGGTTCTTTCCTCAAGGGATAATTTATTCCAAGTAGGGAAGGCTTTTTTTGCGGCTTCAACTGCTTGGTCAACATCTTCATTAGAAGAGTATGCGACTTGGGCAATGGTTTCTTCAGTTGTTGGGTTTTCTACGTCTTTGAATTCATTATTGGTAGGGCTTGTCCACTCACCATTAATGAAATTAGTATATTGTTTCATGAGAAATCCTCCTTTAAGCTCTTGCCTATCTACCTTACATGATAAAGGAGATTTGAAAAGCTGGCTAGTAAAATGAATTGGCACTAGCCTATATTACATCCATAGTGCGGTGAAAAAGGCTTTTTATTTTAAAAAGAACGGTAATCGATTACTTTATTTGAAATAAAAATGCACTTTACATCAAATAGCGCTAGAATTTATAGGTTTAGACGCTTATAATTAGCTATCAGAAGAATGTTGATACCGAATTCTACGGTATTTTCAGGTTTATGGAGGAGCAGATATGAAATTAGGGATAGCGGGAACTGGGAAAGTTGTGGCGCAATTTTTGCCAGTAATTGCCGAGTTACCAGAAATTCAAGTAACAGCAATTAATTCAACACCCAAAAGTGTTGATAAGGCTATAGCCTTTCAAAAGCAATATGGTATTGATCAAGTATATAGTGATTATAATCAATTTTTGATGAAAGCAGATATCGATACGGTATATGTTGCCGTCATTAATAACTTACATTTTCCTTTTGCGAAGGAAGCATTACTTCATGGTAAGCATGTTATCTGTGAGAAACCTTTCACGATGTCACAAAAGGAATTAATCGAATTAGAACGACTATCTATTGACTATGATTTAGTATTGGCTGAGGCTGTAACAGGTCAATTTGTCGAAAATTATGGTAAAATCCGTGAACTTTTACCACTTATTGGTGATATTAAGTTAATTGAATGCAATTTCTCAAAATATTCGAGTAAGTATGATGCTTTCACAGCAGGGAACATTTTGCCGGCCTTTGATATCAAAAATGGTGGCGGTGCCTTGATGGATTTAAATTCATCCAATATACATTTTGTCGTTGGTTTAATCGGTAGACCAAAGAAAGTGGCTTACTACCCCAACATTGAAAATGGGATTGATACATCTGGTGTGTTGATCATGGACTATGGCTACGCAAAAGCCGTATGTATGGCTTCAAAGGATTCTACAGGGAAAAACGGGGCAACAATTCAAGGGACGAAAGGTACTATCAGGGTAAATAGTGCAACGAATAGGGTCACATCATTTGATATCTGGACAAATGACGGGTATACAGACCACTTTGAATTAAATACATACGACCATAAGATGGGTGCAGAATTTGAGATTTTTGCCAATTGGATTGATCACGGTGATACGACGTTTGCAGAAGAGCACTTAGCCCAAAGTTTAACTGTCATGGAAGTTTTAGACATGGCTATCGCAGATTCAGACCTCAAAGAAGACCCTCTTTGGGAGCCAAAACTGACATTTTAATTAGGTAAGATGTCATGCCTTTATTTAATTTTCTTTGGAATATAATGGGAAAAGCTTAGTTTATGCAACATAGAAAATGCCACAAGGAAACATTTAAGTTTTGACCTATATTTTAATGATTCTGCCAATTGCTATGACCGTTGAGTTTAGAGAGATGACGATAGCTTGATAATGAATTGGCCTTTTTAGTTACTAAGTTTATGATCAGCTTATGTTACAATAAGGATAGTAATGAATTTAGAGGATAAACGGAGGAATACCATGCCATCAATTGAACCAATTTTAGAGAAAATGTTTAAAGATAAGAAAGTACCCGTTAAGAAGAATAAATTCAATGAAGACCAAGTTGTTTTCTCAGGTGCTTACCGTATTGCTGAAGATAAAACGATTCCTTTTAACGTCGTAGCACGTGAGTTTAAAGAAGGTTCATCCGTAACGGAATACCAAATTACTTATCGTAAACTAGTCCAAGTTGAAGATTTCAACAATCAAACAAAAGCTTTAGCTGTTATTAATGAAATTAACTTAAAACGTGCAGGCTACTATACCTTGATTTTGACTGGTGACGGAGAAATTTATCTACGCTTATTATCAAGAACAACTGAAGATCCACAATTATTATATGAATTAATGGTCTTTGGTTCAGCGACCGCACGCCTTGTTTACCCTGAATTAGAAGAGAAGATCAATGGGAAAAAGGTACAAGTCCTACAAACACAACCTAAAGCTGAATAATAAAGGAAACAAATTCAATAGGAACCACCTAAAAATGGATGCCAAACCGGCTTTCGTTTTAGGTGGTTTTTTACTTGTATTAATTATTTGCAGCAAACATAAAAAGTACAATTCAGATACAATTTTGTAAAATGAATTAAAATATTAACATTTATCGTATGGTTGAATTAGAATGTTCGTTTTTAATTCGAGAAATACGGTGTTTTACGATATTTTTATTTTAAATGTTCATCTTTTGCTTGAGTTTATACAAAAATTCCTTTAAGGTAGTCATATGATTATCCGAAAAACGAATATTCATAAATAATTCAGTGGAAACGTATGTTTTTTAAAAGGAGCGGTTTTTAGTAATGCTTATTTATACAGGAAAAACAAAAAATTTATGCCAAGATGATAACGGCCAATATTATTTCCAATTTAAAGACGATGTTACGGGTAAAGATGGGGTATTTGATCCAGGTGAGAATCAAGTTGGCGCAACAATTGAAGGATCAGGTCATAGTAATGTTGTGCTTTCAACATACTTTTTTGAATTATTTAAAGAAAAACAAATTCCCACACATTATATTTCTTCAAATACAACAGAGAATACGATGCAAATTAAAAAAGCTTCTGTCTTTGGAGAAGGATTAGAAGTGATTTGTCGGTTTAAAGCAGTAGGGAGCTTTATTAGACGTTACGGTGCTTATATTGAATCTGGTACGCCACTTGATGCCTATGTTGAATTCACTTTAAAAGATGATGACCGTCAAGATCCATTAATTACGCAAGACGCGCTTGAACAATTAAATATTTTAAAAGCTGGCGAATACGAACAATTAAAAAAACTAACTCAAGATATCTCATTGGTGATTAAAGAAGCTTTGGCGGATAAAGGATTAACATTATATGATATCAAATTGGAATTTGGTCGCTTAGAAGGTAGTGATGAAATTATTTTAATTGATGAAATTTCAGGCGGAAATATGCGTGTTTATAAAGGCGATGAGTATATTGAACCTTTAGCCTTAGTTCATTACTTTGAATAAGTGGAGGACCGAAATGCAAGTCATTACAAAAAATAATGCCCAATTTGATGTTGAAGGACAAAAGTATAGAAAAGAAGCAGTAGAATTCCTTCAGTTTGATGAAAACACTGAGATTACTTTTTATAATCTGTACCAATTTGAAAACACTTCTAAAGTAGCATTGGAACAGATTCAACACGCTTTATTTGATACAGAAAAATTAAGCTTTATTGAGACTATACCAGCAGCTGATTATACCTTTCGCTACCGCCAAGTAACGGGCCAGTATAATGAAAATGAACAAATGATGAACGAAATGATTCAACACATACTTGGCTTAAGTGAAGTTAAAGTCTTCCATTCAAAAGTAGTGACCTTAAATCATGTAAGCCAAGATCAAGGTCAAAAATTTGAAAACTACCTTATTAATCCAGTGGAAAACACGGTTATTGCTATGGATGAACCCCCATTTGAAATTCATCCATCATCAACAACAGAGTTAGAAGAAGTGTCAGGCTTCACTGAAATGACTCAAGCAGAATTGTTAGATTTAGGCAAGCATTTCTCAATGGATTTAGATGATTTACGCTTTTGCCAAACTTACTTTAAATCTGAAAACCGTAATCCTAACCTAACAGAACTTAAAGTGATTGACACTTATTGGTCGGATCACTGTCGTCATACGACTTTTAACACGCAGATTGACATTGTCACTATTGACGCTGGTCAATATGAACCGCTTTTCAAAGCTGCTTTAAATGATTATTTAGAAAAAAGAGCCCAATTAGGTCGAACAGATCGACCAATTACTTTAATGGACTTAGGTACAATCCAAAGTCGCTACCTACGTGAAAATGGTATCTTGGACAACGTGGAAATCTCTCCAGAAGTCAATGCTTGTGCTTTAGAAATTAAAGTAGATGTAGATGGCACTGAAGAAGATTGGATTCTATATTTCAAAAATGAAACCCATAATCACCCAACTGAGATTGAACCATTTGGTGGTGCATCTACCTGTGTTGGCGGTGGGGTTCGTGACCCATTATCAGGTAGAAGTTGGGTATATCAAGGTATGCGTATTTCGGGTGCTAAAGATCCTAATATACCATTTGAAGACACATACCCAGAGAAATTGCCACAAAGAACAATTTCAAAACGGGCCTTAGAAGGTAATAGTGATTATGCGAATCAAATCGGACTGACTGGTGGTTATGCTGAAGAAATTTATCACCCAGGATATGAAGCCAAACGATTAGAGACAGGGGCTTTGATTTCAGCAGCCCCAAAGGATCATATTGTACGGGAAGCACCAGTTGTTGGAGATAAGATTATTTTATTAGGTGGCCGTACTGGCCGTGATGGTTTAGGGGCTGCAGTCGGTTCTTCACAAATTCAAACAGAACAATCACTAGAAAATGCCGGGGCTGAAGTGCAGAAGGGTGCAGCAGCAATTGAAAGAAAAATTACCCGCTTATTTAGAAGAGAGGAAGCCACACGCTTAATCAAACGCTGTAATGACTTTGGTGCTGGTGGTATTTCTGTTGCAGTAGGAGAACTTGCAGATGGTTTAAACATTCAACTAGATGATGTACCAGTGAAATATCCAGGTATGCATGGTGGTGAAATTGCCCTTTCTGAATCACAAGAACGTATGGCTGTTGTTGTAGCTGAAAAGGATATTGAAGCCTTTTTAAGCTATTGTACTGAAGAAGATGTCGAATCTACTGTTATTGCATCAGTAACAGAAAATGACCGTATGCAAATGACTTGGGCTGGTCAGCAAATTATTGATTTAAGTAGAAGTTTTTTAGATTCTAACGGCGCTGCTAAGCATGCGAATGCTATTTTGACGCAACCAACAAGTATTTTTAAAAATGATGTTCACTCGGATACGACTTGGAATGAAGCGTCATTAAATGCCTATATGTCTACTTTAAATAGAGCAGGTCAAAAAGCTATGGCTGAACAATTTGATGGTTCTATTGGTCGTGCTTCTGTCCTCTTCCCATTTGGTGGTAGATACCGTTCTACACCTGAATTAGGTATGGTATCTAAACTACCAGTACACGGCGGTAAAACAACCACCACGTCTGGTATGGCTTATGGTTTTGATCCTTATCTTTCTGAGCAATCGCCATTCCATGGTGGGTTCTATTCAGTGATTGAATCGGTTAGCCGGATGGTGGCTTTAGGTTTTGACTATAAAGATTTACGATTATCTTTCCAAGAATTCTTTGAAAACTTGAAGGATGACCCTAAACGTTGGGGAAAACCAATGTTATCTCTATTGGGTGCTAATCTGGCTATGTCTGGCTTAACTTTAGCAAGTATCGGTGGTAAAGATTCTATGTCAGGCAGTTTTGAGGATATCGATGTCCCACCAACCTTATTATCTTTTGCAGTTGCACAAGGGCATATTGATGAAGTTGTCTCACGACCGTTTAAGCAAGTAGGGTCCAAAGTCGTTTTAATCGAAAATCCGTTACAAGATGATTTCACGATTGATTTACAAAAAGAAAAAGAAATCTATGAAACGATTCATCAATTGGCTAAAGGGGATGCTCTACTGGCAGCTTCTACTGTTGGTTTTAATGGCATGTTAAAAGACCTCATTGAAATGTCTTATGGGAATGGTATTTCTGTTCAAGTGTCAGAAACTTTAACCAACCGTTTAGCTGAACCGTTAATGGGTGCCTTTATTTTAGAATTAGCTGATGATCCAGCAACGCTATTAGCAGATATCCCTTATCAAGTGATTGGTCAGACACAAGCAGATGATATCCAAATTGCTGGACAAAATTATTCAGTGCAGGCAATTGAAGCAGCGTCAAATGAAGTTTTCGCCTCCGTATTTGATCAAACTGAAAATACCGCGCGTGAATTACCAACAACACTATCTAAAACGAATGCTTCGACTACAGTTGATAAAACAACGAAAGATGTTCAAGCATTCATACCAGTTTTATATGGTACGAATGGGGAATTTGATTTGCAGTTTGCTTTAGAAGCGGCTGGATTTAATTGTCAAATGATGGTCATTGCAGATTCGTCTCATGAAAAATTTGAACAATCTATTCAAGTATTTATTAAACATTTAAAAGAGAGCCAGCTATTAGCCTTACCAAATGGTGCAGTTTTTGGTAACCAAACTGATGAAGAAGGGCGTGCTTGGGAGTTAATTTTAACAAGACCGGATGTGCGTCAAGCAATTGAAGCACATTTACAAGCTAATCGCTTGATTACAGGTAATGGGGCTGCTTTCTCCGCTTTAATCCGTACAGGGTTAATTGAATTTGGAGAAGTCACAGGTCATTCAGCTATCCGCATATTACCTAACAAAAACGGTAAATTTATTTCTGATTTATATACTGGTCAAGTGCTTTCTGAAAATAGCCCGTTCACTAAGGGGCAAGGTAATCAAACCTATACAGCACCCATTGCAACTGCATTTGGGCGCGTAGATTTAGGAGAGGCCAGTTCAAAAATGAAAGCCCATGGGCAAGTTGTTGCTGGTTTTAAAACTTATTTTGCAGAAGAAAATATTGATGCGTTAACCAGTCCAAATGGTCTAGTATTTGGTTCTATTTCTTCATTTGAAAGAAGTGGAGAAGACTTATTCCAAAATGTGCCTAGTCAAGGCGAAAATCAATTTTTAAAACAAGCTTTTGCATATTTACAAGCCAAATAGGAGGATTTTATGTTCGTTAGAATTATTATGGGTAGTTCAAGTGATGTTGAAATTGCTCGAAAAGTAACTAGTAACTTAAGTAAATTTGAAATTCCTTATCAAGTATCCGTGATTTCTGCCCACCGTGCTTTAGATGATTTACAAGCCTTAGTTGGTCAAGATGATGCGGATGTCTATATTGGGATTGCTGGTAAAGCAGCCCATTTACCGGGTGTGATTGCAGGTATGACTATTAAACCAGTGATTGGTGTACCTGTTAAATCTTCTACGTTGTCTGGCTTAGACGCTTTATTATCCATCGTTCAAATGCCAAAAGGTGTACCAGTAGCTACAGTTGCCTTAGATGGTGGTGAAAATGCGGCAATACTGGCTACACAAATTCTAGCAGTTCAAGACCAAGATTTAAGTCAAAAATTAGCAGCTTATAAAAAAGAATTAAGTGCTGGTGTTCGTGATATGAACAATGAAGCAGCTGTTCAAGCATTGTAGTAGGTGAGTAAATGAGTGGTATTTTAGGTATCTATAGCTTCAAGGCTATCGAAGCTTTTCCACACCTATATTACGGTCTGTATGCCTTACAACATCGCGGTCAAGCTGCTGTTGGAATGGGAACAATTTTACCTAATGGGGAGGTAGCACTTCTCCGTAAAAATGGGCTAATTAGTGAACATTTTGGTGCTGGTTTAATTGAGCATATGGCGGGTAACAAGGGGATTGGATTTGTCCAATATCCCTTTGAAGACCGTGAAAGTGAACCAATGCCGTTTTTTGATAAAGGGGCTTTAATGGCGATTGATGGAGAAATTGAAAATCCCGATTTCACTTTTCAAGCCTGTATTGACACATTAGGGAAAGATGTGGAAGAAATTAAGGCTTATCTAGAACGATTAGTCGGGAAATTTACGTTAATTTACATGAATAAAGACCGCTTCATTGCTTACAAACATCTAGATGGTGTGAAACCTTTAGCGATTGGGAAGATGGACGATATGATTATTGCTAGTTCGGAAACCGCTGCTATTGATAGTATTGCTGGACAAGTGATTCGTGAAATTCAACCGGGTGAGTTATTTGTGCAAACTAAATCACAAAGTATTTCTTATTACTTATCAGCAAATATGGAAGCAACTGAAAACCTGGACGCTTTTGAATTTATTTATACTGCCCGCCCTGATTCGATTTTGGATGGGATTTCTGTATATGATGCGCGTTACCGTTTAGGTGAAATTTTGTGGCAGGAAGATCAATTACGTAAAGGTGTGGTCATTGGTGCGCCTGAATCGGGTATCATTTCTGCATTGGGCTATGCAAATGCTTCCGGTTTACCTTACCAACAAGGTTTCGTTCGTAACCGCTATATTGGTAGAACTTTTATTCAATCTTCTCAAGTTATTCGAGAGCGCGATATTGAAATTAAACTAACGCCTATTAAAAGTATTGTGGCTAATAGAGAGATTATCTTAGTAGATGATTCTATTGTACGTGGTTCAACGATTAAACGGACGGTCAATACGTTAAAAGAGGCTGGGGCAAGTAAAATCCATGTCCGAATTGCTGCACCGCCAGTTGTAAAGGATGAATCGATGACGGTAGATATTCCAGATAAACAGCAACTAGTAGCTTATAACCGTAGTGTTGATGAAGTAAGAGACCTTATTGGTTGTGATAGTTTGAAATATATTAGTTTAGATGGGTTCCACCGCGCTATCGGACGAAATAAACTTTATGAATCTTATTTTACTGAAGAGTAGGAGAGAAAAATGGGATTAGATTATAAGTCTGCTGGTGTAAATAAAGAGGCTGGCTACCAGCAAGTGCAATTAATTAAAGACATGATGAAAGCCACTTATACAGATCAGGTGATGACTGAAACAGGCGGCTTTTCAGGTATGGTTGAACTCAGCGCCCATAAAGTGAAAGAACCGGTCCTTGTTTCAGGAACGGATGGCGTAGGGACTAAGTTAATGATTGCACAAGCCTTGGGTATTCATGATACCGTGGGCATTGATTTAGTTGCTATGTGTGTCAATGACATCATTTGCCAAGGTGCTAAGCCTTTATTTTTCCTAGATTATATTGCTACAGGTAAATTGATTCCTGAGAAGATGGCTAACATTGTTGAAGGTGTCGCGAATGGTTGTAAGCAAGCTGGTGCTGCCTTAATCGGTGGAGAAACAGCTGAAATGCCAGGTATGTATAGCGAGGATGAATATGACCTTGCTGGATTTGCAGTGGGGCTAGTAGATAAGCAGCAAATAATCACAGGAAAAGATATTAAAGCTGGTGATATTGCGATTGGCTTACCATCTTCAGGTGTACATAGTAATGGTTTTTCTTTAGTTAGAGCGATATTAGCGAAGAATAATATGACTTTTGACCATCCATATCCAAATACTGACCAAACTATTGGGCAAGTATTATTAACACCTACTAAAATCTATGCGAAAGATATTTTAGCGCTAATTGAAGCAGTTACCATTAAAGGGTTAGCCCATATCACTGGTGGTGGTTTATTTGAAAATATCCCACGTGTACTACCAGAAGGATTAGGTCTAACTGTTCAACGTGAAAAAATGCCAAGTTTACCTATTTTTGAATATTTACAAGAACTTGGTCAAATTACTGATGAGGAAATGTTTGCAACCTTTAATATGGGGGTCGGTATGGTGATTTTTGTTGATCCATCTGATTTAGATACGGCTTTGAAGGTGTTAGCAGATAATGACGCAAAAGCTTTTATATTAGGTCAGGTGAATGTGCAAGAGGCTGAGGTAAGTTTTGTATGATCAAAATTGGTGTATTAATCTCTGGAAATGGTACAAATCTGCAAGCGGTGATGGATGCTTGTCGTTTGGGAATTTTACCAGCAGAAGTAGCTGTTGTGATTTCTAATCAGGCAGATGCTTATGGATTGAAAAGAGCGGAAATGGCGGGTATTGATCATTTATATGCCAATGATGATCAGAAAATTTTAGCTAGCTTGAAAAACCATCAAGTGGATATTGTTGTCTTGGCTGGTTACTTAAAGCTTATTTCTAAAGAGTTGGTTCAAGCTTTTGAAGGCCGGATGATAAACATTCATCCCTCATTAATTCCTGCATTTTCAGGTAAGGGATATTATGGATTAAAAGTCCATCAAGCAGTGATTGATCGAGGCGTTAAAGTAACAGGGGCTACAGTACATTTAGTGGATGAACGGTTTGATGAGGGAAAGATACTCATTCAAGAACCTGTTCAAGTTTTAGCAAGTGATGATGCCAAAAGTTTACAAGCAAGCGTTTTAAAAGTAGAGCATCGCATATTAATTACAGCGATTGCTGATTTAATTCAAGAAATGAATAAATAATACGGAAACATAAGGAGATATGTATGAAAAGAGCTTTAATTTCTGTTTATGATAAGACTGGTATTGTAGCATTTGCAGAAAAATTAGATCAACTAGGATGGGAAATCATTTCTACTGGCGGGACAAAAACCTTACTAGAGGAAGCTGGTATCAAGGTAATTGCTGTTGAAGAAGTGACTAACTCTCCTGAGATTTTAGAAGGCCGTGTAAAGACCTTACATCCTCATGTTCATGGCGGTATTCTTTTTAATCGTGATATCGCCAGTCATCAAGCAACTGTAGATGAAATGGGTATTCATGCCATTGATATGGTGGTGAATAGTTTATACCCATTTGAAGAAACAGTGAAGAATGGCGTAGCAAGTAAAGCAGAAATTATTGAAAAAATTGATGTCGGTGGACCTTCAATGATTCGTGCAGCTGCTAAAAATTATAAAGATGTGTTAATTGTTACCGCTACTGAGGATTATGAGCGAGTAGCTGATGCTTTGGAAAATGACCAAAATACGCTTGAATTACGCGAAAGTTTAGCTGCAAAAGCTTTTAGATTAACAGCTTTTTATGATGCCATGATTGCTGAATACTTTACAGCTGAAACAAATGAACAATTTCCAGAGTTATTCACTAAGGGATACCGCTATAAAGAGTTATTGCGTTATGGTGAAAATCCTCATCAAGCAGCGGTTTATTATGAAAGCCCGCTAGAAGAGGATTTTGATTTAGAACAACTTCATGGTAAACAGATTTCTTACAATAATTATAATGACATGCGGGCAAATATGGACTTAGTGCAAGAATTTGATGAACCAGTGTGTGTGGCTGTTAAACATGCAAATCCTTGTGGGGTAGCGGTTGGAAAAACACCTGCTGAAGCTTATCAAAAAGCCTTTGAAGGTGATCCTATTTCCATTTTTGGTGGTATTATCGGCTTTAACCGTACGGTTGATGCAGAAACTGCTGATCAGTTAGCTAGAATTTTCTTAGAAATTATTGTGGCTCCTGACTTCACTGAAGAAGCGTTTGCTATTTTAAGTAAGAAAAAGAATATTCGTTTAGTGAAGTCCACTAAATTAGGTGAATTCAAAGGTAAAAAGACCACCTATAAAGAAACAGTAGGTGGATTATTACTTCAAGATAAAGATTTAAGTATTTATGGTGAAGATGGGATCGTATTGAAATCTGACCGCCAAGTAACGGATAAAGAGTTAGAAGATATGGACTTTGCTTGGAAGGTGGCGAAACACTGTGCATCAAACGCTATGGTTATTGCTAAAGATAAACAAACCTTAGCGCTAGGCCATGGGGAAGTGCGTCGTGTCTGGGCTTTAGAAGATGCACTAGAGCGGTCTGAATTCCCATTAGCTGGCGCTGTCGTTGCTTCTGATGGTTTCTTCTTCCCAGATACCATTGATACTTTACATGAATATGGCATCAAAGCGATTGTTCAACCGGGTGGATCAGTACAAGATGAAAAAGTCATCGAAGCAGCTAAAGCTTATGATATTTCAGTATTGTTCACAGGTATGCGTCATTTTAAACACTAATAAGCTGAGGAGATATCATGAAAATTCTAATTATTGGTGCGGGTGGTAGAGAACATGCGATTGCTTGGAAATTGTCTCAGTCTAAGCGACCAGTTGATATTTTTATTGCACCTGGAAATGCGGGGACGGCTAGCGACTTTACGAATGTTGATATTGACGTGATGGATTTCGATCATTTAGTGAAATTTGCCTTATCTGAGCATATTGAACTAGTGATTGTAGGTCCAGAAGATCCCTTAAGTGCGGGCATTGTTGATGCCTTCCAAGCGGTTGATATTCCTATTTTTGGTCCTAACCAAAAGAGTGCTCGACTTGAAGCGAGTAAGGATTTTACCAAACAATTTTTGAATAGGTATCAAATTCCGACCGCTCAATCATTTACTACAGATAATTATTTGGAAGCCAAGGATTATATCAGCCAGTCTGCTTTACCGATTGTGATTAAAGCGGATGGCTTATGTAAAGGGAAGGGCGTTGTGATTTGTCAAACTTTTGAAGAAGCAGATGCCACTTTGAAGGATATGTTGCTCGATCAAAGTTTTGGTACTAGCGGTAGCCAGGTCGTGATTGAAGATTATCTAGAGGGGCATGAGCAGTCATTATTGTGTTTTGTGTCGAATAACAGATTAGTGCCCATGGATACAGCCCAAGATTATAAAAAGGCCTTTGATGGTGATTTAGGTCCTAATACAGGTGGTGTGGGGGTTTATTCCACACCAGACAATGAAGATGACGTCCTACAAGCTAAGATAAATGCTATTTTAGGTCAAATTGAAGCTGGATTAGTGGCGGAAGATTTTGCTTTTTATGGGATTTTATTTATCGGTTTTATGATTCAAGATGGCGAACCAATGGTACTTGAATTTAACGTCCGTTTTGGAGACCCTGAAACAGAAGTATTGTTACCGAGATTAGAGAGTGACTTATTGACAGTCTTTGAAAAAACGCTAGATGGGACTTTGGATTCAGCTGATTTGACTTGGTCTAATCAAGCAGCTGTCGGTGTTGTGTTGTATTCAAAAGGTTATCCTGGACCCTATGACAATCATCAATTGATTCAAGCCTTACCTGATGATGCCCTTATTTTCCATAATGGGACATCCAGAGACGAAAAAGGGCAATTGCTGACCAACGGTGGGCGAGTATTAACTCCCGTTGCCTTAGCGGATGATCTTCAAACAGCACGGCAAGCAGTATATGATGTGGTTGCAGAAATCCATGGGAAATCCTTAACTTACCGGACAGATATTGCTTTACTTTAAAATTGAATACTTTTCATGAAACTAGTATATGGTGTCTATGCCTTTGGGTAAGCATGATGTACTAGTTTTTGCTATTATTTTACCCATGAAAAAACTGACAAAAAAATGGTATTTTAGAAACTTTTATTTTGACATTGATTTGAGTCTTAGTATAATAGTTAGCGTGCGAACTATATATCAATGATAGAGAAGGTGACAAGAATGAAAGATGAGCATCAGCCAATGTACATAGGTGGCTTGCTAAGGGAGTTAACAATTGCAGTCCATCGAAATATTGGTGTCGAACTTAGTGAGCACGAATTGGGAGATATGAAGGGTCCGCAATCAATGGCTTTGGGTTATATTATCCATGCATCTACCAAAGATGAGCTGTATGTGAAAGACCTGGAAAAATATATGAAGATTCGTAAATCAACAGCTTCTGAATTGGTGAGCCGATTAGAGAAGAATGGGTATGTGAGAACGGAGAAATCACAAAAAGATGGTCGTTTAAAAAGACTCATTGTGACAGAGGAAGGGCATGAGGCCCATGACCGCATTCTCTATTTACTACAGGAAGTAGACGATAGACTAGTTGCTGGTTTATCACAAGAAGAAGTCGACACATTTGTTCGTATATTGAACAAATTAATTCAAAATATGCAATCTTAAGATAGGTTGTGATTAGGGGGAAATGAAAGGTGCTAAAACTATTAGCAAAAGCAAATAAAAAGGAAAGACTGCTTGCTTTACTAAGCTTGTTACTGATTATGCTGCAAGTTTATTTAGAGTTAGAAATCCCTGACTACATGTCAGAAATTACAGCGTTACTACAGATGCCAGATACGGTGACTTCAGATATTTGGGAACCTGGGTTGGTAATGGTTGGTTTATCATTAGCTTCCTTTGCCTCTGCTATATTGGTAGGTTACTTTGCCGCACGAATTGCAGCCAGTTTAACTGCCCGTATTCGTGGTGAAGTTTTTGATACGGTGATGAGTTATTCAGCTAATGAGATTAATCAGTTCTCTGTACCAAGTTTAGTGACGCGTTCTACCAATGATTTGACACAAATTCAAATGTTAATTGCCTTAGGTCTTCAAGTGGTATTACGTGGACCAATCATGTCTATCTGGGCGATTGCCAAAATTTCCGGTCAAAACTGGCAATGGTCAGTGACGACAGCAGCTGCTGTTGTTGTCTTACTCATTATGATTAGCTTTATTATGTATTTTGCAGTACCGCGTTTCAAAAAAATTCAAACCATGACTGATAACCTAAATGCGGTAACGCGTGAAAACTTAACTGGTTTACGTGTCATCCGGGCGTATAATGCAGAAGATTACCAAAATAAAAAATTTGCTAAAGCCAATGATGATTTAACCAATACACAAATCTTTGTCAACCGGATTATGGGGATTATGCAACCAGGGATGACTTTAGTCTCTAATGGGCTAACTTTAGCGGTTTACTGGACAGGTGCTTATCTAATTGCGGATGCAGCACAAGGGCCAGAGCAAATTGACTTATTCTCTGACATGGTTGTATTCACATCCTACGCTATGCAAGTGATTATTGGTTTCTTATTAATGATTATGATCTTTATGCTTCTACCTCGTGCCATTGTTTCAGCAAATCGGATTAACGAAGTGTTAGATTTAATACCTTCAATCGCTTTTAATTCGGATAGTATTGAAACAAGTGAACAAGGTAGTGTTGAATTTAAAAACGTCACGTTTAAATACGGTGATGATGCTAAACCCGCCCTTAAAGATATTGACTTTAAAGTCAACAAGGGTGAAACCTTAGCCATTATTGGTTCAACTGGTTCTGGTAAATCAACATTAATCCAAATGATTCCACGTTTATATGACGTTTCTGAAGGGCAAGTATTGGTTGATGGGCAAGATGTTAAAGATTTTGACCATATGACTTTGAATAATATTGTGGGTTATATGCCGCAAAAACCAGTTCTTTTCTCAGGGACTATTCGTTCAAATATGAACCTTGGTGAAAGTAATGAACATTTAGAAGATGAAGCATTAACAGACGAAGAAATTTGGTATGCACTAGATACTGCACAAGCGAGAGACTTTGTTGAGAGTGAGCCAGACCGGTTAGATACCCGTGTTGCTCAAGGAGGTAATAACTTCTCTGGTGGTCAAAAACAACGTTTAGGGATTGCTCGCGTGCTTGCGCGTAAACCAGAGATTCTGATCTTTGATGATTCATTCTCTGCATTAGATTACCAGACAGATAAGACATTGCGTGCCATTTTAGCGGAAAGAATGGCTGACACGACAAAAATCATTGTGGCGCAACGTATTTCAACGATTATGGATGCAGATGAGATTTTAGTTCTAGACCGTGGAGAAATTGTTGGTCGCGGTAAACATCAAACGTTATTGGCAGAAAATAAAGTATATCAAGAGATTGCTTATTCACAATTATCAGAGGAGGAATTAGCAAATGCGTAAGAAAAAAGATGCAAATCAACCTTCATTGATGGTGAATATGATGAAATATGCCAAGGAATATAGATGGCCCTTTGTTGTGGCAGTTATCCTAGCAATGGGTGGCTCTATAGCATCTATTATCGGTCCTGACCGGTTAGGGGATATGACGGATAAGATTACAGAAGGGTTGATGTCACCGGATGGGATTGACTTGGCGGCAGTTTCAAAAATTGCCATAACCCTTGTGATTATCTATGTAATTGGGGCCATATTCACTTATATTCAAACTTTTGTGATGGCAACGATCATTCAAAAGTTTTCAAGAAAGTTACGGAAGAATGTATCTGATAAAATTGACCGCTTGACTTTACGTTATTTTGATAGTCATAGTCACGGGGACACTTTAAGTCGGGTAACCAACGACTTGGATTTGGTTGGTCAGTCCTTAAACCAAACCATGTCTTCATTCATACCATCTGTGACTTTATTGATTGGGACTTTGGTGATGATGTTCTACAATAATATGATGTTGACCTTCGTCACTTTAGTTTCTGTGATTATCGGATTTGTTGGCATTGTTTTAATTCTACGCCGTTCACAAGGTTATTTTATTTCACAACAAAAGAATTTAGCAAATGTGAATAGTATTGCTGAAGAGTCTTACTCTGGTCAAAGTGTGTTAACGACAATTAATGCACGTCAGCAGATGACACAAACCTTTAATGAAGCGAATGAAGCTTTGTATGATAGTGTTTGGCATGCCCAATTCCTATCAGGTATCATGCAACCCTTGATGCAATTTATTGGAAACTTCGGTTATGTGGCGGTATCTGTTGTCGGATCTATCATGGCTTTAAATGGCGATATTACCTTTGGGGTAGTGGTATCCTTTATGGTTTATGTTCGGATGTTCACCCAACCATTAGGCCAATTGTCACAATCATTTTCTTCTTTCCGATCTGCGTCAGCAGCCTTAAATCGTGTATTTGAGTTCTTAAATGAAGAGGAAATGACAGAGGATGCGAACTTATTACGTGAGTTACCAGATGTGCATGGGGATGTCACTTTTGAACATGTACACTTTGGTTATGAGGCAGACCAACCGATTATCAAAGATTTCTCAGTAGCGGCCAAATCTGGGCAAAAAATTGCAATTGTAGGACCTACAGGGGCTGGGAAGACAACCATCGTGAACTTGCTGATGAAATTCTACCCAATTGATTCAGGTGAAATTTATATTGATGGGATACCAACAAGTGACATCTCACGGGCAACTATTCATGATCAATTCTCTATGGTATTACAAGATACTTGGTTATTTGAGGGCACAATTCGTGAAAATCTAATCTTTAACCAAGAAAACATTACTGATGAGATGGTTGAACAAGCAGCTGCAGCTGTAGGTATTGATCACTTTATTAATACGCTACCTGAAGGATACGATACAGTATTGGATGATTCAGTTACTTTATCAGTTGGGCAAAAACAATTATTCACGATCGCGCGTGCTTTACTGAAAGATGCACCGCTATTGATTTTAGATGAAGCGACATCTTCGGTTGATACACGTACGGAAGTCGTTATACAAGAAGCAATGGATAAATTGATGGAAGGCAGAACATCATTTGTGATTGCGCACCGTTTATCTACTATCCGTAATGCAGATATTATTTTAGTCATGGATCACGGTAATATTATTGAACAAGGTAACCATGATGAATTAATGGCTGAAGGTGGCTTCTATGCAGATCTTTATAACAGTCAATTTGCAAAATAAAATATCACTTTAAATATTAAAATAAGAGAACAGGTTGTTAAACTTCCTGTTCTCTTATTTTTTTACTGAATTTCTATCCAAACCATAAGTTAGCTTAAGTTTTCTCCTTATTCAAACCTATTGAACGCTGTTTTGTAGTTTGGTATCCAGGTAGAAACTATCAAAAATATTATGTCACATTATGCATTATGCGCTACAAAAAACCTTTACAGAAAATACCGGTAGAGGTATAATAGGTATACGGGTTGGGGTATGTGGAGACGTAAGGACATGATATGATCAACGTCCGTTTCGGTATGATGACCTAGACAAGCGCAAAGCAAGACGCTATTAATGAGCAGTGTCATTATAGGTAGTGTAACAGGCGAAATTATCAAAAGATCAATCAATCAATTATTATCGGCTGTCACAGTGGACGACCTAGCTATATAGCAGAAAGCATACTGAAACAAAATAGCTAGCAAACTAAAATTTAGATGGCGTCTTTGCGCTTTACTCAGCAGTGAAACTAGAAAAGGGGATAACATCATGTATCATTCAATATCAATGTCAGCATTTGAACAAAAGTGGCAAAACGAGAAACTGCCTTTAGTAGACGTGAGAGAAAACAACGAATGGGAAAATGGACACCTAAATGGTGCAATCCATGTTCCTTTAAGTAATCTTTCAGCTGAAAAAAATAAATTGGATAAAAAACAAACTTACTATGTCATGTGTCATTCCGGAGCACGTTCTGCAAAGGCTTGTCAACAATTAACACAAGAAGGATACGACGTGATAAATGTAAAGGGCGGCATTTCTGCATGGAATGGAGAAATTGTTTAATGGCATACGATAAAAAAATTGTAAACCGTTTGAAACGTTCTGACGGTCAATTGCATGGTGTTTTGAATATGATTGAAGAAGGAAAAGATTGCGTGGATATTGTTACGCAATTATCAGCGGTGCGCTCTAGTATTGATCGTGCGATTAGTTTAATTGTTGCTGAAAATTTAGTAGAATGTGTGCAAGAAAATATTAAAAATGGTCGCACAGGTGAAGAGCGTATTCAACAAGCCGTTCAGTTACTAATGAAGAGTCGCTAGTCATGTGTGATGGTTCATATTACATCATAATATATTGACTTCTAAAGTATTCAAAACTTCATTGGCTTAGTATTTATTTTGTAGATACCATAATGAAAGACTATAACCCAAAATGCCAACAGATGTGTAAATTACAGTGTTGGCATTTTGGGTTTATATATTTTTTATCAATAAGTATAGGCCAATCAGGAGTAAAGATAGGGTCAAGAAACTATGGAGAATTTTTGTTGATTGAAATTCTTTGGGGTATTTTATCAGGATGATATATCCGTTAATGAGACCAGCGATAATGAGCACGATAGCAAAAATGGTTAAATACATGATGACTCCTTTATTTATAGTAGTACTTTTGTCTATTATACATGAGTATTTATCGATTTCGGTCTGAAGTATGAGGGATATGATGTGAATTTATTATTTTAGTATAAAGGTATACTTATCTATAATTTAACAGCAGAAAGGTTGATAAAATAATGAAATTATATATCAACTACTCTCTGTTAAAACAGAGAGTTTGTCCTAAACATAGTGGTTGTACAAACGATGTAATATCTCCAACCGTTTAAAGACACTAAGGGATGGTTGACTGGCACCCCATCAGTAAGCGGTCTGTAGACACTTACCGTATATTGTTTTATGTTTAATAATTTTGTATTGGCACAACTTTTTCAAACCGCGGTTTTTTCTCACTCGACAGATATCGGTGACCCAATTCTTGAATATTGATAGCTGCCACACGATCATCATTAGATTGATACCCACAATTCTGA
>NZ_PNHQ01000029.1 GCF_002871935.1 Aerococcus viridans | reverse complement strand
CTTTATTTTAGGATTTCATGGCCTTTTTGTATACCCAAAAATAGTGCTGGCGGAAATTCCTAAGAATTTCCCACCAACACTATTTATCATAGAACCGAACTTACTACAGAAGAATGAAGATACTAAAGATAAAATGAATAAGAGTTTGGAAGGAATTTCAAAAGAAAGTGTTAAGAAGATATGAGGGGGTACAGAGATATCAAATGACTGCCTATGAAGCTAACTTAAAGAACAAACTAATATGAATAAAAGGAATAGAGTGGTTGATTCGATCGAATTTAGCTACTATTTTTATGATTAAAAATAAGAATTATATGAACTTAAAAGCAAACAGAGATTTAAAGCAAGAAACTTATATTAATTACACCAATTTACATAATTTATCGATTTTAAAATATAAAAGGATTTTTAGGAGTGTAATTAATAGTGAGGATATTCATGGGGTAATTTTTTTTAATAGTGTTTATGATTTTTCGAGCAAAAAGTTGATAAGTTTCTCTGAGGGTAGAAATTCATTAGTTCGAATAAAGTTTCATATAAAGAATTTTTTCGTAATTATGTACGGGTCTAGTCCACATTTTTGTTTTATTCGGTCTACATAATGCAGTTCAAAAATTCAGCATTGGTAAATTATAATTAAAGCCATAATTTTTGTGTAAACTAAAGTATAAATATTTGGGAGGAGTAATAATGTTTATAGTAGATTTAATTTCTAACATTCTCATTGGAATTGGAGCTATTCTATTCTGGCTATTAGCAATTTGTTTTATTCCTGTGATAATAGTAAGTCTTGATGATAATTTAAAAGTTAAATACCGAAGCTTTGTTAATTTCTATAAGAAAACCTTTAAGTGGTTACTTTTAATATTTGGAGTCATTTTTGTTTATGTTATAATAATTTGGCTAGTTTCATTAACTATCGCTATTTTCGAGGGTGTGTTCCTCTTTTGGCTATAGTAACAGATTAGAAAACAAATAATTTCTCTTAAATTAGGGCAATTTATTGCACCAATTTAGGTCGCTATAACACTTTTGAATATTCAGATAGTTAATATCTAAGCATAGGTACATGAGTATCTGTGCTTTTTGTCTTCATCAACTTCAACTTAAGTGAAAATTGCGCATACAAAGTTACATAAAGTTTTAAAAATTCTTGCATGATCATTTTTTCTGATAAAAATTATAGCTTGATACCATTGACATAATAAAATAATGAGATAAAATAAAATTTGTATTAAAATAACATTAGAAGTAGGAGATTTCTATGAAGATTAAGAAGAGTTTTTTAGTAACGTTAGTTACGGCAACATTGCTAGCTGCTTGCGGTACAAATGGGGGAAATGCAAATTCAACTGGTGGAGAATCTAAGGCAGTAGTGAATTATGTAGCACCAACTGAAATTGCTACAATGGATTCAGTATTAGCAACTGATATGAATAGTGCAAACTATATTGGGCATGTCCAAGAAGGCTTATATTGGGAAAATGATAAGAATGAAATCCAACCTGCTTTAGCTGAATCCTTGCCTGAGGTATCAGAAGATGGTTTAGTGTATACAATCAAGATGCGTGAAGATGCAACATGGTCAAATGGCGATCAAATTACCGCGCATGATTTTGTATATGCCATTCAACGTTTAGCTAATCCGGATACTGCAGCTCCATATTCATATTTATTGGCTGACTTTGAAAATGCTGAGGGTGTTTTGAATGGTGATCAAGCAGTTGAAGAATTAGGGGTTGAAGCTTTAGATGACTATACTATAGAAATTCGGTTAGATACTCCGATACCTTACATTGAAAACTTATTAGCATTTACGCCATTGTATCCGCAAAATCAAAAATTTGTTGAAGAAGCTGGAGATGCATATGGTACAGACTCTGAGAATATTGTTTTCTCTGGACCATTTACGATGACTGACTGGGATGGTACAGGACTAACTTGGTCTTTAGTGAAAAATGAAGATTACTATAATGCTGATCAAATCGCCATTGACCAAGTTGATGTTCAAGTAATCAAAGAAATTTCAACAAATGTGAATTTATTTGAAGCTGGAGATGTTGATAATTCATTATTAACAGGGGAATTGGCGAAACAATATCTAAGTCACGAAGATGCTGTACAACAAACTAAAGCAAGAAACTACTGGGTTGCGTTCAACTATAATAACGAAGTCTTCCAAAATAAAAATCTACGTGAAGCGATTGACTATGCAATTAACAATGAAGAATTGGCAACCAATGTAATTGGTGATGGTTCTAACCCTGTTTCTACATTTGTTCCAGAAAACTTTATATTCAATCCAGAAACGGAAGAAGATTTCGTATCTGAGGTTGCTATTGAAGATAAGTATGATCCAGAAGAAGCTGCAAGACTGTGGGCAATTGCGCAAGATGAATTAGGTGTTGAAACGCTAAGCTTGAGCCTACTAGGTGATGATGATGAGAAGAGTAAAACAACTGCTGAATATATTCAAGGACAAGTAGCCAATAACCTACCTGGTGTAACATTGAATTTACAGAATGTACCTAAGAAAAATCGTCTTAGCCAAGAAGAGGCACGCGATTATGATTTAGTAATTACTGGTTGGGCCGCAGATTTTGCAGATGGTATTAATTTCTTCGAATTATTCGAAACAGATGGACCATATAATCGTGGTGATTACTCAAATGAAGCATATGATAAACAAATTACTGCTGCAAAAGGCGAGCATGCGAATGATCCAGTGGCAAGATGGTCCAACTTTGTTGAAGCGCAAGAAGTGTTAACTGAAGACGCTGCTTGGGTACCTTTATACCAAGAGGTTGAGACACAATTAAGAAATCCTAATCTAGAAGGCATAACTTTCAGAACAGTTGGGAACGAATTTGATCTACGAACAGCAAGTCTAACTGCTGAATAATAAATACAATAATTGAACAAGTGTCAAGACAACTGTTGATCAAATATCAACGGTTGTCTTTATTTATGAGCGAATAATGAAATTTTTATGAAAATAATGAGAAGAAAAGATTGACAACGGATTCAAAATCTAGTAAATTGTCTCCATGTTGTAATAAATATCTAATTAAGCTTTCTGCTTAAATATGGAGGTTGTTCTTATGGAAAGAAAAAGTTTATTAAAATCACTTGCAGTGATAGGTCTATCAGGTTTAGTGTTAGCGGCCTGTGGTAATGGAAGTGACAATTCAGGTTCAAATGGATCGGGCGAAAGTGAACAAGTATTGAGCTGGACGACAAGTTCTGAATTACCAACCATGGATACAACAATGGTAACCGATACAGTTTCATTCGACATGATGAATAATGTGAATGAAGGTTTATACCGTCAAAACCAAGATGGTGAGTATGAAGCTGGTGTGTTAGATGGTGAACCAGAAATTTCTGAAGATGGAACTGTATACACATACAAAATTAAAGAAGATGCTACATGGTCAAATGGGGACCCTGTAACAGCAAATGATTTTGTATTTGCATGGCAACGCTTAGTTGATCCTGATACAGCAGCACCTTATTCATATTTAGCTGATGGTATCATCCAAAATGCTACTGAAATCATCAGTGGCGAAATGGAACCTTCAGAATTAGGTGCTGTAGCTGTAGATGAAAAAACATTAGAAGTATCATATGCGAAACCAGTGCCATACTTAGAAGGCTTACTATCAATGGCACCGTTCTACCCGCTTAACCAAACATACGTGGAGGAACAAGGTGACAGTTATGCAACTAACTCAGATACAGTTTTATATAATGGACCATTTACCTTATCTGGTTGGGATGGTACAAACTTGAACTGGTCATTAGAGAAAAATGATAGCTACTGGGATGCAGATAATGTTCAGTTAGATACAGTTAAATACCAAGTATTAAAAGAAACATCAACAGCATTAAACTTATTTGATTCTGGAGAGATTGACTACACAACTGTTTCAGGTGAATATGTAGCTGCTCGTGAAGGTGATCCGAACATGGCTAATTCACCTGAATCATCAGTATTCTTTATTAAGATGAACCAAGAACGTAACGGTGAAGAAACACCATTAGCGAATACAAATATTCGTCGTGGTATCGCACAAGCAATCGATAAACAATCCTTTGCTGACCAAGTCTTACAAAATGGTTCACTACCTGCTGACTACTTAGTACCAGAAGGATTAGCAAGTAACCCATCAACAGATGTTGATTTCCGTGAAGATTCAAGTGAAGGTACAGGATTTGTTGACTATGATGTAGAGTCTGCACAAGAAGCATTCAATGCTGGTCTAGAAGAATTAGGTACAGATGCTATCACGCTTGAATTATTAGTAGATGATACTGAAAATGCGAAACGTTCTGCTGAATATATTCAAGGACAACTACAAACAAACCTACCAGGTTTACAAGTACAAATTGTTTCAGTTCCATTTAAGAACCGTGTAGCAGCTGATAATAGTCAAGACTATGATTTACAAATTTCTGGTTGGGGTGCTGACTATGCTGACCCAATTAACTACTTAGAATTATTTGTAACTGACGGTAACAACAACAACTCTGGCTACTCAAATGAAGAGTACGATGCATTAATTCAATCAGCTTCAGATGAAACTGAAGACTTAGATAAACGTTGGAATGATTTAGTAAAAGCTGAAACTTTAATTTTAGATGAAGCTGGTATTGCGCCACTATACCAACGCTATGGTGCTTACTTAGAACAACCATCTGTTGAAGGCGTTGTTCACCACCAAGTTGGTGCATCAACTTCATTCAAATGGGCTTCAAAAACAGCAGAATAAGTTTCTAGTGAGTATTCGTTGGAAGTAAAAACAACCCGCCAAATGGTGGGTTGTTTTTATTTCTGATATGTGAGGAATATTGACGTTATATGATAATTATGTTAAAATTTGTACTGCTTTTAATGAAAAATTCTAAGAGTATGGCTAGAATCTGATAAGCAATGAACTTGCCATCAGATCGATTTATACGCGTTTTAACCCGTGTATAGGTATAAATGCTAATATTAATGCACCTTAATACCGATATAGGCTTTAAGAGGTTGTATAATAGCTAAATTAAAGGTGGAATGATAGCACTACTTACTTCAAGTTAGGTAAGAAAAATAACATGATTATGTAAAAAAATATTTCATAGTAATGATAACTAGAATAATATTTATTAAATAGAGGGCGGACAATTTGGTCCACCCCTGTAGTTCTAAATGATATAGTAGGCGATTAGGAAGCTTAAACTTATTGCGAATAAGCAGCCACCAATTTTTAGAAAACCAATGTACCAATTACCAATCGATTGGGACAAAGTTTGTACATTTTTTTCTAACCCTTCATCATTTTTTGAATTATTTTGTGAGAAAACACTAGGTTTCCACTTGCGCCAGCTGTATTGAAACAGGTCAAAAGTCCCGTCTTTAAAGATTAATCCGAATAAACCTAGGATTAAGAAGGGGGCAGACAGGTAAAAATAGCTGTTGCTTAGGAATAATAAAGTGATACCATCTTGCAGAAAAATTGATATAATGAACGGTATCGTGGCAAAAAGCAAAAGGATGCTTTTCCAACGTTTATAAATCATTGATAGATCAAATCCTTTCAGAGATGTCAATAATTTAACACAATATAGGAGGTGAAGCAATTTGAAATCGTATTACAAATATTTACTTCGAAGAGTATTTTATATGTTCTTAACAATATTTCTGATTGCAACAATTACATTTTTCTTAATGAAACTACTTCCAGGTACACCATTCCAGAATGAGGATCGGTTATCAGCGGAGCAAATCATTATTATGAACGAACGTTATGGTTTAAATGATCCAGTAATCGTCCAATACGCACGTTACATGTTAGGTGTCTTTACAGGTGATTTAGGTGTATCCTTCCAATTCTCGAATACACCAGTTACTGAATTATTAAGTAGTCGTATTGGGCCATCGTTACAATTGGGTGGTCAAGCAATTATATTCGGTACATTATTTGGTATAGTATTAGGTGTAATTTCTGCTATGTATAAAAATACATGGATTGACTCAACAGCAACCTTTGTGGCCATTTTAGGACGTTCTATTCCTAACTTCGTTTTTGCTGTATTACTACAATTAGTATTTGCGGTTCAATTAGGTTGGTTCCCAATTGCATTATGGAATGGTTCTTTTGCAGCAACAGTATTACCAACCTTAGCTTTGGCAATTTCGCCATTAGCCGATTCAAGCCGATTCATCCGTACCGAGATGGTAGATGTTTTGAATTCAGACTATATTGAATTAGCTCGTGCTAAAGGTTTAAGCAAAACGGCTGTGGCATTTAAACATGGTGTACGTAATGCGTTAATTCCATTACTGACATTATTAGGGCCTTTAACAGTTGCTTTAATGACAGGTTCAATGGTAGTAGAAAATATCTACGCAATTCCTGGTATTGGTGAGCAGTTTGTGAAATCAATCCAAACAAATGACTATCCAACAATCATGGGTATTACAATTTTATATTCATTCATGTTAGTAGCTATGTTATTAATTGTTGATGTTTTATATGGTATCGTTGATCCACGTATTCGTGTAAGTAATGAAGGAGGGAAATAAGATGGCTGAAAATAATCAAACATATCAAAAAATTGCCGCTGAAAAATTCCGTCCTGCTAAACAACATGACCATATTGCTGAACGTGAGCAAATTGCTGGAGAATCACTAAACTTTCTTCAAGATTCATGGCGTCGATTAAAGAAAAATAAGGTAGCAATTGTGTCTTTAATCGTATTAATTATTGTCATTATATTAGCCATTTTAGCACCGGTAATTGCACCTGCTGATCCTAATGCTCAAAACGTTGCATTTGCCAATTTACCACCAAAAATTCCTGGATTAGAAAACTTGGCATGGTTTGATGGTAAGTCTGAAGTTGCAGGTACGGCTGTTGATCAATATGCAACTACCAATGTACCTGAAGGCGTATATTATTATTTAGGTACTGATGCTTTAGGACGAGACTTACTATCTCGTATCTTATACGGTACGCGTGTATCTTTATTTATTGGTATGATGGCCGCTTTATTTAACCTATTAATTGGAGTGCCTTATGGTATTATTTCAGGTTGGAATGGCGGTAGAATTGATAATATCATGATGCGTTTCTTGGAAATTCTTTCAGGAGTGCCAAACTTGGTTATCGTTATTCTAATGTTATTAGTATTACAACCAGGTATCATGTCAATTATTATCGCTCTAGCTATTACAGAGTGGATTTCGATGGCGCGTGTAATACGTGCGCAAACGATGAAAATTAAAAATCAAGAGTATATCTTGGCTGCCCGTTCTTTAGGTGAATCTCCATGGAAGATTTCCTTCCGTCATATCTTACCTAACTTGTCAGGTATTATAATTATCCAAACAGTATTCTCGATTCCGTCTGCGATTTTCTTCGAAGCGTTCTTGAGTTTCATCGGTTTAGGTATTCCAGCACCAAATGCTTCTTTAGGTACATTGATTAATGATGGATATAAGACATTTAGATTCTTACCTCATTTAATGTGGTACCCAGCGGGTGTAATCTGTATTGTGATGATTGCATTCAATATGTTAGCAAATGGTTTGCGTGATGCTCTAGATCCAAAAACGAATGATTAAGGAGTTGAGCAGAATTGAGTAATAAAACAGAAAACATTTTAGAAGTAAAAGATTTAGAAATTAATTTCAAAACGTATTCTGGTGATGTTCAAGCCATTCGTAAAGTAAACTTTGACTTGAAACATGGAGAAACGTTAGCAATCGTGGGTGAATCTGGTTCAGGTAAGTCTGTAACAGTTCGTACAATCATGCGTTTATTAGCTAATAATGCTGATATTAAAGGTGGAGAAATCCTTTTTAACGGTGAAGACTTATTGAAAAAGTCAGAAAAGGAAATGCAAGATATCCGTGGTAAAGATGTTGCCATGATCTTCCAAGATCCGATGACGTCATTAAATCCTACTATGATAATTGGTAAACAAATTGCTGAACCAATTATCTTGCATCAAGATAAATCTAAAAAAGAAGCATATGCGAGAGCAGAAGAACTACTAGAATTGGTTGGTATTCCTAACGCACATGAACGTATGGATCATTACCCACATCAATTTTCAGGTGGACAAAGACAACGTATCGTTATTGCAATTGCTTTGGCATGTAATCCGCGTATCTTAATTGCGGATGAGCCAACAACTGCGTTAGATGTGACTATTCAAGCGCAAATACTTGAATTGATGAAAGAATTACAAAATAAAATTGATACTTCAATCATTTTTATTACACATGACTTGGGTGTGGTAGCTAACGTTGCAGATCGTGTAGCTGTAATGTATGCAGGTAAAATTGTGGAATATGGTGACGTAGATGAAATCTTCTTTAATCCACAACATCCATATACATGGGGGTTAATCGGTTCAATGCCTACACTAGATATTGCTGGGAAATTGGTTTCAATTCCTGGTACACCACCAGACTTGTTAGACCCACCTAAAGGGGATGCCTTTGCACTACGCTCTGACTATGCGATGGAAATTGATTACGAGGAAGAACCGCCATTATTCCAAGTATCGTCTACCCATGCAGCAGCAACTTGGTTACTACACCCAGATGCTCCTGCCGTAGAAGCACCAGCTGAAATTCAACGACGTTATAAAATCTTTGAAAGTCTATCAAAAGGTATTATTCCTGAAGGTTATAATGATGGAGCGCCTCATGTAACATTAGATGAACATACTGAAGTCATCACATCTTCAGATCCTGAAGGTGTAATTACCACAGGTGAAGGGAATATGAAAGGAGATGATTCAATTGGCTAATGAGCAAGAACCGATCTTAAAAGTTAGAAATTTAAAACAATATTTTAATGAAGGATCAAAAGGTGAAGTACGTGCAATTGATGATATCTCTTTTGATATTTTAAAAGGAGAAACATTTGGTTTAGTAGGTGAGTCTGGTTCAGGAAAAACAACAACTGGGCGTGCGGTAATGCGACTTTACCAACCAACTTCAGGCGAAATTATTTTTGAAGGTAAAGATATTGCTTCATTAAAAAGTCGCCACGATATGTTGGACTTCCGTAAAGATATCCAAATGATCTTTCAAGATCCATATGCATCTTTAAACCCTCGTATGAAGGTTGAAGACATTATTGCTGAAGGACTTGAAATCCATGGCTTAGTCAAAAATAAAGCGGAACGTAAAGCGAGAGTTGCTGAATTATTAGAACAAGTAGGTTTGAACCCGCAACACGCTACACGTTACCCACATGAGTTCTCAGGTGGACAACGTCAACGTATTGGTATTGCACGTGCATTAGCAGTGGCACCAAAAATGATCGTGGCAGATGAGCCTATATCAGCGCTTGATGTGTCAATTCAAGCCCAAGTAGTAAATTTACTTGAAGAATTACAAGAAGACTTTGGTTTAACTTTCCTATTCATTGCCCATGACCTTTCGATGGTTAAATATATTTCTGATCGTATTGCAGTAATGTATATGGGTAAAATAGTTGAACTTGCTGATGCTGATGAATTGTATTACCACGGTTTGCATCCGTATACGAAAAGTCTTTTATCTGCAATTCCATTGCCAGATCCGATATATGAACGTAACCGTCAACGGATTACATATAACCATGAACCTTTCAAAGGGGATGAGCAAATGGTTGAAATAGCTCCAAATCACTTTGTATATTGTTCACCAAATGAAGTTGAATTATATAAAGAAATGCGTGCAAATCAAGATAAATAAACTTTTGAAAAAGGTGACTTCGGTTGCCTTTTTCTTTTGCTATAATTGTATGAAAAGATTACTTGTGGTAGAATAACAAGGACAATAAAACGGAGGGGTATCTTTTGTATAATATATTATTAACCATTCTGATTATTATCGCTTTTTTACTTATACTAGTAGTTGTTGCACAACCTTCAAAAGGCAATAGTGCAAGCAATCTAACTGGTGGAGGCGATGCAATGTTTGGTAAAAAGAAAAAAGCACGCGGATTTGAAGCTGTTTTAAATCGATTTACAATCATTTTAGGTGTTGCATTTATGGTGATTGCCTTACTATTAGCAAACTTATCTTCATGAAATTAGGGCGGTTCTAATATAGAGCCGCTATTTTTATGTCCTTTAGTTGAACAGACTAATGCAATTAATTGATTTAAATACGAATAAAACTTACAATGAAATAGCGAAGTCATTATATATAAATGATGATAATATACGAAGATTGAGAGTGGATTATTCATGCAAACAAAAATACCAGAACCGTTTTTCTTTGAAGGAGATGAAAGAGCGGTTATCCTTTTTCATGCATATACAGGAAGCGCTAACGATGTGCGCATGTTGGGGCGTCGTTTAAATAGAGAAGGCTATACTGTTTATGCACCGCATTTAACTGGTCATGCTACTATGGATGTTTTCGACCTAGTTAAAGAAGGTAACCCTGATGCTTGGTTACAAGATGGACAAAATGCTTATAATTTTATGATTGAAAAAGGTTATAAAAATATTGCTGTCTTTGGACTATCTTTAGGAGGATCAGTGGCTACTTCAGTCATTTTAAATAATCCAGCGATTGGTGGCGGTGTATTTAATTCTCCAATTGTAACAGACCAATCAATTATTGAATCGAATGTACCAACATCATTTATGACATATGCTAAGCAAGTACTAAAATATGCCGGGAAAACACAAGAAGAAATTAATCAAAGAGAAAACCAATTATCCAAACAATTACATGCTACACTTACTGGAATCCAAGCAATGAACCAAAAAATAAGAGAACGATTAGTTGAATTGAAAGTGCCTTTCTACATTGCCGCATCTGGTAAAGATGAATTAGTAGACCCGACAGCTGGTGGACAGTTAGCAGATACTATTACCACTGCGCCTGTTCATTTGAGCACCTTTAATTCAGCAACACATGTCATTACTGTCGGAAAGTATCATCATGAATTTGAAGATACAGTTATAGAATTTTTAACCAACCTAAATTGGGAGTGAAATAGTGAGTAGAAAAATAAATTATATGAAAAAAGAGCTGCTTGCCGAATTAGCAGATTCTTCAAAAAAATATACAGCACAGACATTAAGTCAAGCCTTGTCTTATGACCAGGCTGACGATTTTGCTGATTTGGTAAAAGCAATTGCACAATTAGAACAAGTAGGAGAGATCGCGATTACTAGTAACGGTACTTTGAGCCTAAAACAAAATAAACGCTATTATACTGGAGTTTTTACCCAAAATGCACGAGGATTCGGCTTTGTTAAAACTGACGAACTTGAAAAAGATATCTTTATTGGTAAGGGAAAAACGAACGGCGCATTACAAAATGATGAAGTGAAGGTAAAAGTTACTAAAGAAGCACACCTAGCGAATGATAAATCTGCAGAAGGGGAAATTGCTGAAGTACTCGTTCGACATACAACAAGATTAACAGGAGAGTTTACGCCTTTTAATGATCAAGATAAAGTTGATACTGGCTTTATAGGTAGCGTGAAACCACAGAACCATGGTTATGATAATTTAACTGCTTTAGTTAAGCCAGACGGATTACATCCAGTTGAAGGGGAAATTGTTGTTGTTGATTTAGTCGACTATCCAGACGATCAACATCCTTTCGCTGTTGCCGGCAACGTTATTCAACAAATTGGCCATAAAGATGAACCTGGTGTAGACATACTCGCAATCCTAAATATGTTTGAGATTCCACATGAGTTTTCTGAGGAAGTTTTAGCGCATGCGAATGAAGTGCCAGAATCAATATCGAATAATGACCTACAAGGCCGGAAAGACCACCGTGACCTATTAACGATTACAATTGACGGTGCAGATGCTAAAGACTTGGATGATGCCATATCATTGAGTATATTACCAAATGGCCATTATCAGCTTGGCGTGCATATTGCTGATGTCTCTTATTATGTGACAGAAGGTTCTCCTATGGATAAGGAAGCTTATGAACGTGGTACTTCAGTGTACCTTACTGACAGAGTAGTGCCCATGTTACCGCAACGACTTTCTAACGGAATTTGTTCATTACATCCAAATGTTGACCGTTTAACTATGTCAGCTATTATGGAAATTGATCATAATGGTGGTGTCATTAATTACGATATCCATCCGTCTATTATCCATTCTGATTACAGAATGACTTATAACGATGTGAATGCGATAATTACGGACAAAGATCAGGCATTGCGAGAAAAATATAGTGAAATTACTGATATGCTTGAGAATATGGCTAGCTTACACGAAATTCTATATAACAAACGTGTGAGCCGAGGAGCAATCGATTTTGATTCTCGTGAGGCAAAAATCCTTGTAGATGATGAAGGACATCCAACAGCAATTGAAGTGCGTGAGCGCGGGGTTGGTGAACAAATGATTGAATCGTTCATGTTATCAGCCAATGAAACAGTGGCTGGTCATTTTACAAAAAAAGTCCTTCCATTTATCTATCGTGTCCATGAGCAACCGGATGAAGATAGAATGCAAAGTTTCCTAGAATTTGTCACGGCTTTTGGTATTGTAGCCAAAGGGACTAAATCTTCCATTCGTCCAAAAGATATCCAAGATATCTTGCGTGAAGTTGAAGGGGAAACCTTCCAACCAGTTGTAGCAATGATGTTATTACGCTCTATGAAACAAGCTCATTACGATATTGAGCCCATTGGACATTATGGTTTAGCAGCGGAAGATTATACGCATTTTACTTCACCTATTCGACGGTATCCGGATTTAATTGTTCACCGTTTAATTCATTTTTATGAAGATCATGCGCGCCCTAATGCTGAAAAACAAGAAAAAATGAAGATAAAATTATCTGATATTGCAGAGCATTCATCCAAAATGGAACGTCGTAGTGTAGACGCTGAGCGTGAAACAGATAGTTTGAAGAAAACTGAATTTATGTTGGATAAAATTGGCATGGAGTTTGAAGGAATAATCTCTTCTGTAACAGGATTTGGATTGTTCGTTGAACTACCCAATACAGTAGAAGGTCTAGTGCATATTTCTATGCTAAAAGATGACTATTACAACTTTGTAGCAAGTCACTTAGTAATGATTGGTGAACGTACGGGTAAAACTTACCGTATTGGTGATAAAGTAACTGTTAAAGTTATCGATGTGAATACTGATACACGAGATATTGATTTTATCATTGTAAAAAGCGAAGATAACGTTGAATCATCTGCATTACTACGTCAAAATACACGTAAAGGTGGACGGGGGAATAATAAAGGCCGTAAAGGTAATAATAGAAGTCGTAGACGTCAGCAAGAAAAACAAAAAGACGGTAGTCCTAAACGTAGTGAGAAGTCTGCTTCTGATAAACCTTATAAGAAGAAACAAAAGCATACCGGTAAAACAGGCCATAAAAAGAAAAAATCGAATAAAAAAAATAAAAAAGCAAATCAAAAACGTAGCTTTGTTATTCGTCAAAGTAAGCGTAAATAATTGATTTGTAGAATTAGAAGGTGACTAAATGGCAAAAAGCAGGAAAGTACAAAAGGATGATAATGTTGTTGCCCGTAATCGAAAAGCCAATCATGACTATACGATTTTAGATACGATTGAGTGTGGTGTGGTCTTAAAAGGAACAGAAATTAAGTCTGTTCGCCAGTCTCGTTTAAATTTAAAAGACGGTTTCGCTAGAATTGAGCGAGGTGAAGTGTGGATGTACAATGTTCATATATCTGAATTTGAACAAGGTAACATGTTTAACCATGATCCAATTCGTCCACGTAAACTTTTATTAAAGAAATCAGAGATTAATAAATTATTAAAAGAGACACAAAGGGAAGGTCATACCTTAGTGCCACTAAAAGTTTATATCAAGCGTGGCTATGCAAAAGTATTGCTCGGCATAGCTGAAGGTAAGAAAAAATATGATAAACGTCGTGCTTTAAAAGAAAAAGATATGAAGCGAGAAGCGCAACGGGCTCTAAAAATGTAAGTATAAGCATACCCATATTAAAACGGCTCTTCGTCAAATCGGACTGATGAGAATAATTTCCAAGTAATCATTGATTGCTTGGTTTTTTTATTTATCATTCATTTCCATTAT
>NZ_PNHQ01000028.1 GCF_002871935.1 Aerococcus viridans | reverse complement strand
AAAAGGGCCATGCTTATCTTGTAAATAAACATGACCCCTCCTTTATTAAAAACTTAATTAAAAAAATAACTGTGATTATTTATTTTTGGTCACCAACACTATTTGACACAGAACCTTTATTTTTTAACTACCTCATTGTTACAAATTCTTCTGCCCCTGTTGGATGAATAGCAATTGTTTGATCAAATTGTTTCTTAGTTAAACCTAATCGAACACCAACAGCAAAACCTTGCATCATTTCTTCAACTGCATAACCAATACCATGAACACCAATAACCACTTCATCAGGCCCTTGTGTAATTAACTTAAAACGTGCAGATTGGCGATTTTCAGAAACTGCTGAATACATAGGGGTGAAGTTTGAATTATAGACCTTCACTTGATCTGCGCCAAATATTTCTTTTGCAGCTTCTTCAGAATAACCAATCGCACCAATTGCAGGATGAGTGAAAATGACTGTTGGTACAGTATTATAATCTAGTAAGTAAGGTTCTGCATGATTAAAAAGCGTATCTGATAAGGTTCTACCTGCCATAATTGCTACTGGTGTGAGGTCCACCTTACCAATAACATCACCAAAAGCATACAATCCTTCTACATTAGTATGATGGTATTCATCAACTTTGATATGTCCTGATTCAGTTAAAATGACATCTGTATTCTCCAAACCGATATTATCCGTATTGGGTGTTCGTCCAATAGCATATATCACTTTTTCGGCTTCAGCAAAGTGACCATTTTTAAAGTTTACACGGAGCAAACCATTATCTAATTTTTCGACTGACTCAGGATCACTTTGTGTCAGTAATTCAATGCCAGTTCTCTTCATTTCGTCAACTAAAACTTCAATAATTGATGCATCATAATTACGTAATGGTCGATCATGTCGAACAGCTTGAGTTGTTTTGACACCTAAACCATTTAAGACACCTGCGAATTCTGTAGCTACATATCCTGCACCAATGATAAGGACACTTTTTGGTAAGGTTTCCCAATCAAAGAAATCATCAGAAGTATCTACTAAATCAATACCTGGTAGTTCAATTAAACGAGGACGTCCACCTGGTACGATGGCAATATGAGGTGCTGTATATTGTACACCGTCGACCTCTACGGTATGATTGTCGATAAATTTCGCCTCACCTGCTAAATAATGTGTACCACGTGACTCAAAACCAGAAGCATAACCTCTATGGACACGGTCAATATATGCATCTCTATTAGCTTTCATTGTTGTATAGTCAACTGGACCTTCTTCTGTGAAATTTAGCCCATATGCAGAACCATATTCATTGATTTGATCTCTTAACATTGTACCATGCCAAGAAATCTTTTTAGGCACACAACCTCGGTTGACACATGTGCCACCCACATCTCTTTTCTCAATAATTAGTGCTTTGGCCCCATATTCAGCTGCGCGGTTAGCTGAAGCTATACCAGCACTGCCGCCGCCGATACTTATATAATCATATCTTTCCATTCTTTCCACTCTTTCCCAAATATTTGTTTTTTCTTACGTTCTTCAGATTCTTTAGCCTGCTTTTCTAAAAAATTTACCCTTGCTTGATTGGTCTTTATAGTAATATCCTCTGTAAAATCATTTGGCTCTTCTTTTAGTGAAACATCTGTCGATGATGTTTGAATTGGTTCCAAATAGATATAGGCATTTGTCTGTTTAGCAGGAATAATCGCTTTGTAATTACCATGATTATCATAGGCTTTAAAATATAAATCATATTTGTCATCATATGCGTAAGCATATACAAGTAGCCAATGATTTTTATAAGAGGACCCTAAATATTTTAAAGTACCTACAATAACAGGTGATTGGTATTGATCAATTATTTTAGGCACTTCAATATCGGGTAATAATCCAGATTTTGCGCGATAGTTCTTGAAATTAAATATCGAATTTAACCCATTCTCTACATTCCAGTAGAAAGTACCACTATGTAGATGGTAATCATCAATTACTTTTTTAAAAGCGTCAATAAGGTCATTTTTCTCCATTTGATGGTTGGTATCTCTTAAAACCGTATAATGTGTTAATACTGCAGCACAGTAGGTACCACAAATACCAGGACTACCGTTGTTGATCCAAGACTTGTAAGATCTGAAATCTTTTTCATCAAGCCCAGTCCAAATGAGTTTTTCCATATCTGTCCCTCCAATTAATATAACTCATTATATCATTATTCAAGACATCTTTTAATTATACTGCTTGATATTAAGGTGTTAAAAATATAATAATATTAAAGGCTGGATATGTTTTTTCGGTAAAAAGTTGCTATAATGATATCTATGATTATATTAGGGAGGTGTACTTTTGGTGAATAGACCAGAAGCTCAACTAACCTGGCCAGTTCAATCATTACTGATTGCGATTTTATTTATCAGTAACTTATTTCCGTTTTACATGACACTTGTTACATTCGCTGTAATATTTATATTTCTATTCATGTTAGGACTTCTTGGGCCCCGGCACATTAAACGAGAGGTACCTACCTCAATATGGGTATTTATTGCTTATTCAGCTGTGATTTCATTTATCTTTCAAAACTGGGCAGGATTAGGTATATCAATTGCTTTTATTCCAATCGCAATTTACTTTAACTATTACCAGCAAGTTATTCGACCCTATTTTGTTGAAGAATTATTAAACATTGCTTTAATTGGTTCATTTATTATTTTTATATTTGCAACATTTGAATATTTAAATTGGGTGCCTGAATGGGATTATAGTTTTATATCTCCTGAAATTAATCGTATCCATAATGGAAGAGCTGAAGCAACTTTTGCGAATCCTAATTACTATGCCATGATGCTAGAATTTTTCTTCTTTATTGGTCTTTACAAAATGATGCGGACAACCAAATACCGCAAAAAAATGGTTTTCTTATTCATATCACTTTGCAACCTGTTCGCGATTATTTATACTGGAACTCGTACATCACTCCTTGTGGTGATTGGTACGCTCTTTGTATTCTATTTCGTATTGGGTTATAAAAAAATAGCCGTTGGTACATTTCTCACTGCTAGCATCGGTACCCTACTTTCGATAAAACTAGGTTTTCTTCCAAGATTTGAAGATTTAGGTTTTGCTTTTGAGGACAGATTCGTCATTTGGGAAATTGCTTTAAAGGGATTAAGAGATAACTTTTGGTTTGGACAAGGTCCACTTACTTATCTAAATGTTTGGCAGGATTACGGTGAAAAGTATACCCAACACGCGCACAATATCATCTTAGATACCTTACTTTCATACGGTGTGGTTGGTAGCGGTATCCTACTACCCTCGATCATATCGCTTGGTAAAAAAATCCTCCAAATGCGAAAATATCCTATTCTTAGAAGGCGTTTAGCCTTAGTATGTAGTTTCTGCAGTATCGTATTATTACATGGTATGTTTGACTTAACAATATTTTGGTTACAAACAGCCTTTTTATTCTTGTTTGTAATCCTTGCAATCTATAACATGTATCACGAAGTAGAGACGAACCCTGAACTACAAGGTGATAATAAAGATTATTCAAGAGATTAAGCTATATATAACAACAGGCGGTTCGGACATTCTGTCCAAACCGCCTTTCCTTTACATAGAATAACTATTTTACGTCCTTATTCGGTTTGAATGATACTTCTGCAGGTAAAATTTGGTTTAATACGATACCAACGATTGCTGATAAAGCAGTTCCTGAGAACGTAAGGTAACCTAAATCTATAACAGCACCACCTAAACCAATAACTAACATAGCTGAAGCAATAATTAAATTACGTACTTGATTGAAATCAAGTTGCTCCTCAATCATTACTTTTAAACCATTACTTGCGATAATACCATATAGCAAAATAGACATTCCACCAATAACCGCATTAGGTATAGTAGAAATCAAAGCAGTGAATTTTCCTAAGAAAGCTAGAATAATGGCAATAATTGCCGCATTCCGAATAACTGACACTGATGCAACCCTAGTTAGACCAATTACACCAGTATTTTCACCGTAAGTTGTATTTGCGGGACCGCCAATGAAGGCTGATACAGCTGTTGCTACCCCATCACCAATTAACGTTCTACTTAAACCAGGATTTTTGATGAAATTACGTCCAAGAATTTTACCTAATACTGTATGGTCCCCAATATGTTCAGAGATCGTAACCAAAATGATTGGCACAATTGCCCAAGTCTCTGGACCGAAGTATAAGTTGTAAGATTCAAAGTGATTTGTTTTAAATGGCAAATAAATATCAGGTAATTCAAACCAATTTGCTTCTATAACAGGCGTAAAATCAAGGATTCCTAGTAGTAAAGCAACTATATAACCACCAATAATTCCTACTAAGAAAGGAATTACCTTAAAGAAACCTTTAGCTCTTGTTTGGACAATCGCTGTAATTAAGAAAGTAGCTATAGCAACTACAATACTTCTGATATCACCATCTTCAACAAAGCCCGCATTCGTTACTGCACTAGAAGATAGACCCAATCCAATAACCATAATCATAGGACCGATTACGATTGGCGGTAATAGTCTATCAATCCAATTAGTCCCAGTAAAATGAATGACAAGCGCCACTATAACATAGGTAATCCCTGAAATTATCACGCCAGTTTGTGCAGCTGAAATATCTCCACCCATTTGTTGAATCGCAATCTGCATAGCTGTGATATAAGCAAATGAAGAGCCCAAATATACAGGTACTTTAGCTTTCGTAGCAACTTGATAAATTAAAGTACCAATTCCGCTCGCAAAAAGAGCAACAGATACAGGCATTCCTAAAAGAATCGGCACCAATACTGTTGCTCCAAACATTGCAAATACATGTTGAAAACTCAATAATAAACCTTTCGCGAACGATGGTTTTTCTTCTACATCTAATAAAAGTGGTTTCGCTTTAATTGCCATAACTCACATCTCCCTCAAATTTGTTTTCCCTTATTTTCCAAAAAAAATAAGGCCATTCGCAAATTGACCTAAGAACACAATTGTTATTATGTGATCACATCTCGAGTCTGCTCTCAATGTTTCACAGGATTTTATGCTTCTATCATTCTATAGGACTTAGGCAATTAAAGTCAATATTTTTTACGGTTTTTTTGATTAAGATGAACATTCTCTATGAAATATGATTTATAAGTAAATAAAAAAAGAAAGGAAACATGTCCCTTCTCTTTTTAAAACATTTTTTGTTTAATTTCATTTAATTTTAGTAAGCCATCACTACATTTGATTTGGTGCTTCTACACCAAGAATAGCTAGCCCAGACTCTAATACTTTTGTAAGCGCATAAACTAATGCTAAACGTGATTGTAAGTGTTCATCTTCAACTAAAATACGTGTGTGTGCATAGTATTTATTGAATTGTTGAGATAAGGCTAACAAGTATTTAGCAATAACAGATGGTTCATACTTTTCATATGCACTAGCAACAATATCAGGGTAACGGTTCAATTCTTTCAATACTTGGAAAGCTTCGTCGCTATCTAAATTGAAGTTAGCTATTTGCGAGATTTCAGCAGGATCAAAGTTGCCTTTACGTAAAATTGAGTGGGCACGAGCATTCGCATATTGAACATATGGACCAGTTTCTCCTTCGAATTGGACAACTTCTTCTAAATTAAAATCAAAATTATTTAGGCGATCATTTTTAAGGTCATGGAAAATTACTGCACCAACACCAACTTGATGTGCAACCTCTTCTTTATTTTCCAGATTAGGGTTTTTCTCATTAATTTGTTTGAAAGCTAAATCAATAGCATCATTTAATACATCTTCCAATAAAACAACATTACCTTTACGTGTAGACAATTTTTTCCCATTTTGTGTAATTAAGCCAAATGGAATGTGATTAATATCAGTTGCCCAATCGTAGCCCATTAATTCTAAGACTGCTTTTAATTGTTTGAAATGATTACTTTGTTCATTTCCTACAGCATAGAGTGATTGATCAAAATTATATGTATCTTTACGGTATAAGGCTGTCGCTAAATCACGGGTGATATATAAAGTAGCCCCATCAGATTTTTTAATTAAAGCAGGGTTCAAATTATAAGCCTCTAGATCAACGATAGTTGCGCCACGGTCTACTTTTAACAAGCCTTTTTTATCTAACTCTTCAATAACAGCTGGCATTTTATCAGAGTAAAAAGCTTCTCCATTATATGAATCAAATTGGATACCCAAAATATCATATACACGTTGGAATTCTTTTAAGGACTCTTCTTTAAACCATTTCCATAATTCATACGCTTCTGGATCGCCGTCTTCCAATTTTTTAAACCATAGACGTCCTTCATCTTCAAGACTTTCATCTTGTTCAGCTTCTTCATGGAATTTAACATAATATTTTAATAATTCTTTAATTGGATTTTGGCGCACAGCTTCTTCTGAACCCCATTTTTTATAACCCACAATCAATTTACCAAATTGTGTACCCCAATCACCTAAGTGGTTTATTCGTACCGGGTTAAAGCCCACTTTTTCCGTGATATTGGCAATAGCATTACCAATAACTGTTGAACGTAAGTGCCCCATTGACATTGGTTTAGCTATATTTGGACTGGACATATCAATGGTAATATTTTCCCCATGGCCAATTGTGAGTTCACCATAATGATTCCCCGCTTCACAAATTTCTGTCAGAATAGCTTGAGTTATCAATGTTTGATTAAGGAAAAAGTTGATGTATGGTCCAACAGCTTCAACGTGATCAATAATGTCACCTGTCATTTGTGTCGCTAAGTCTTGTGCAATGGCTTGCGGTGCTTTTCGTAATGTTTTAGCAAAAACGAAACATGGAAAAGCAATATCCCCATGTCCTTCATGTTTTGGTACTTCTAGCAGATTTTGAATTTGGTCTAAGGTCAGCTCAGTTTCAATATTTGACTTGATGACTTGGGCTACTTGATTTTTTAAGTCCATTAAGTGTTCTCCTCTCGAAAAATAAGACAAATCATCAACTTAGTTAGATGCTAACTTGCCTTCTATTTTCATTTATATAATTAAGTTTGCTTCATGAACCTACGTATCATAAGAGTAATTTCATACAATCTCATTCAATTCATTCAGCACATAAATTAAATACCTATCACCAGGGTTCAGGCATTTTGTAAAAACTGCTTTACAATTCATCCATTGTATCACTTTTTCGCTAGATATAAAAGACTGTTCCTATGTAAAACGCCTTTATCATCTTCATTTTATCATGATTCTTGCAGCTACAGCAAAATATATATCACTTAATGTTACAATCCCATTATCAACAAGAAGCAAGGATAAAAATATCTCAGCCTCTCATAGCAATATGAAAACGTTTATCATCGGGTTTCAAAAGTCAGCATTGTTTGATACTTCCAAAAATGCGCCAATTCTAAACGACTGTTATCTCACCTTCTATAAACCAAGTTCAATCTCTATGCATTCAATTTTTCTACTTCTCTAATAGCATCTTCCACCATCTTGCGGTCAATAGGGAAAGGTGAGGTTTCAATATGGTCTAATGTAAAAGCCTTATCTAAAACTATTCTTAAATCTTCATCACTTTCAATACTTAATGATTTTAATGAGGTTGGCAATCCTACAGAGATCATGAAGTCGCGAATCGCTTTAAGTTGATCAAATTGTTTAGCCAACTGTAAGACAATTAATACCCCATAAGAAACAATTTCACCATGCAAATGATTCTTACCTTGTGGTAATACTGTTACACCATAGTAGAATGAATGTGCGAAATGACCATTATAGTCGTGATCTACCAGAACTGAAGTATATGAAGTTGTCCCAAGAGTTTCAAATAAAATATTATCAATTGCTAGAGACTCCTTATGCGCTTTAGCAGCTTCAATAGCGGCTAAACCATTTTCCATGATACGTTGATTAGTGCCTTGAACGATATGAACGCCTAGCGTATTTTTGTAGGCTAACTCTCTACCTTCGGCTGAAAAAGTGGCTTCAACTTCCTTAGAAATCGCATCTCCAATACCTGCCCAAATATACTTCTCAGGTGCTTGTGCAATGATAGTTGAATCTGCAAACGAATGCACTGCTGGGATATCAAGTCTATAGGAACCCGCAGATTCATGATTATCATGGTATAAGACACATACAGCTGATGTTGGCGCACAATTCGAAGCGATTGTTGGGAAAGTAAAAACTGGTTTATCTAGTTTATCAGCGACTGTTTTTCCTGTATCAATGGCGCGACCACCACCTATCGCAAAAATCATATCTGCTGCCTGAACTTGTTCTAAACTTACTAAATGTTCGATATTACTATACGATGCTTCACCACCATACCATTCAATCGCTGTAATGGTTAAACCACACTTCTCAATCTCCGGTTGTAAACGTGGTAAACTTTTTTCTAAGGCAGTTTTACCTCCTATGATGGCGACTTTTTCACCAATAAAACCTGTATATTTTTTTATTTCTTGATAGGCATCCGGTCCTATAGTAAAACTGGGTAAGTTAACGGACAAACTCATCTTTAATTCCCACTTTCTTTAGGATATTACAATCAATATACCATTCAACTTCGCAATTAGCGAAGTTTCTAGCTTGAATTTCAACACTTATTTACGATCACTTTTAATTCTTTTCATATATCAATGAGTATAAGTAGTCTAAGTTGACCCTCCTCCTATCTTTGTTGGTATAATAGGTAGAAATCAAAGTTTGGAGTGACAGTATGAATAATAAGATATCCACTTATAAACGCATTATCGGCGTTACTGGGAACCATAACGCCCTTGATCATGATTGGGATGAATTTATGCGTGACTATAGTCCGCATGGTTATAGTAAATCATTAACTATGGCGGGCCATATGCCAATTATTATCCCATTACAAGAAGACTTAGCCTTGGCTGAACAATACGTTGCTAATCTAGATGGTTTAGTATTTACTGGGGGGCAAGACGTTTCCCCGCTATTATATGGTCGTGAACCTTCTCCAAAGTTGCAAAGTGTCTATCCGCCACGTGATCGATGGGAGCGTGCGCTATTTGAAGCAGCAACCAAGAAGAATATTCCTATCTTAGCTATTTGTCGTGGTTTCCAGTTAATTAACATTTTATTGAATGGTACCATTTATCAAGACTTAAGTGAGTATCCTATCGGTCAAGCAAATGCTGTACAGCACATCCAGAATTGGAGTCGTATGCACTTTCCTCACCACTCTATACAATTGGAAAAAGGCTCAATTATTAGTAATCTTTTTGACAATCCTAAAACATTGCTCATCAATACTTATCACCACCAAGTAATAGAAGACTTATCGCCGTTGCTTAAGGCCACAGCTTGGGCTAATGATGGTGTAATCGAAGCTTATGAAGTGGATAAGAGCAAATCAACATACAATATATTAGGGATACAGTGGCATCCAGAAATGATGACAGATAATGAAGATGCGAATATGCTACCTATATTCAAGTGGTTCCATAATTTTTAGTTGTTTAAATCGCTTTCTTTTTATAGTATATTAATTTAGAGTGTAATAGATTTAAAATTAAACTATAACAGAATATGGGAGGATTTTTATGAAATTTGGTAAATTATTATGGGTTTTATTAATACCCTTTCTAGTAGCATGTGGTATGACCAACTATTCGGAAAGTGCAAACAATGATGACCCTACTACAAGCCAAACTACAAGTGAAGTAAATAATAATGATGAAGTAGTCAATTTAAAAGTCGGTGTTGTATCTTCTATCACTGAAGATATTTGGACATCTGTTGCTGAGCGTTTGGCTGAAAATGGGAGTAATATCAACCTAGATGTAGTCCTTTTTAGCGATTTTACTGCTGCTAATACCGCGTTAGCTGAAGGCGAGATTGACTTAAATAACTTCCAATACATTCCCTTTATGTATACTTTCAACCAAGAACAAAATAGTAATATTCGTCCTATCGCCTTCTCACGTGCTTCTCTATTAGGGCTATTTGCTAGTGATGATTCAGTAAAAACGGTTGACGATATACCTGAGCATGCTGAGATTGGATTAAACGATGATGCTGTTAGTATAGGTTATATTTTCAACTTTCTAGATGCCATTGGTTTAATTACTCTAGATGATAGTGCAGGAACTTTTCCCACTGAAGCAGATATCATTAGTAATCCAAAAAAAATCCAATTCACTTATATGCCAGCTGCTCAATTACCACGGTCATTAGTTGATTTAGATTTAGCTGTTTCATCAACTTCTTACTTTGTAGATGCTGGCTTAACTGCTGATGATGCGATTGCTTTGGAAGACCCTGAGCAAACACCACCCGAGTATTTCTTATCTATCGCTGTTAGAGGTGATGAACTAGAAGACCCAAACCTACAAACCGTTGTGAATGCTTATATGTCACCTGAAACCGATGAATTTGCCAAAACTGTAGACACGACATATACACCAGTATGGGCACAAAATATTGATGCCAATCAAGTATATGAAAACTATGCAAAAGCGAAAGAAAATCAATAAATATATCTATATATAAAAATTCTCCTAAGTTTCATGCTATTCACATTAGACCTAGGAGGATTATTTTATATTCTTTTTTTTAAAAAAACGACTAGTCAGCACGTAGCGCTTCAGCAGCATCTTTTTTCGCTGCTATACGAGCTGGAATATGACCACCTAAAACAGTTAAAATAGTTGAGATAATTAATAAAGTCACTGCATGCACTGGGTCTAATACTGCCACATTTTTCAAGTCAGTTAATGATTCAATTAATATATTAATTGGGAACGTTAATAAGTAAGCCGTCCCAACCCCAATTAATCCAGACAAGAAACCTAAAATGAGTGTTTCCGAGTCAAATACACGCGTGATATCTTTTTTTCGAGCGCCTAGTGCCTTTAATACACCAATTTCTTTCGTACGCTCTAACACTGACGTGTATGTAATAATCCCAATCATAATCATTGAAGTCACTAATGAAATCGCAGCGAAAGCCACTAATACATATGTTGTCGCATTCATGATACCGCCAGTTAATTCTGTCACCGTGCCGGCTAAGTCTGTATATAAAACTTTCTCATCTTCTGACTTACCTTCGTTATAAGCATCCAGATATGACAGTACCTCATCTTTTGTCTCAAAGTTTTTAGGGTAAATCATAATGGATGATGGAATAGGATTCGCACCAAGCGCTGTTAGAACTTGTTCTTTACCTGCATCGTCTAGCGTTTCACCTGTTAATACTGAATGATCACTATCATTTTGTGCTTGGACAATAGCTGAATCTTGATTACTTTTAATTATTGACTCTGTTAAAGCATTCGAATAATTAATCCCCTCTGTTAAAATAGCCATCGTTGCATCCTCTTTTGGTCGGATAACAGCTGACACACGAAGGGTTTGATTGTTATCGTTATTATAGACATCATTCAAATCTTGATTAGGAATGAAAGTACCTGAAGGCAACTTTTGATAATAAGCATCATTAGCCGCAAGGACAACTTCTGTACCGATGATATCATCGAAGGCAATTTCATCACCATTTTCATAATCAAAGCCTAAATTATTCAAGGCATTGATATTGACTTTATTATACTCATCAACTACTAATACAAGATCTGTTTCTTCCGTAGGCAACTCCCCTTGAAGCACATCATAGTTTTCTGAAAAAAAGGCATTCTCATTACCTGAAGTAGCTTCTGGAAATGTAGAAGCACCCATACCAGAAGAAGTCGCATAGAAACTTTGGATGTCACTAGTAGCTGAATCTTGATCATAATTTGAGAAAGCAACTTGCTGAACTTCACCATCTACGTCACGTAGTAGATTTAACTGTGCTGAATAGGTATAGTTTAAAGCTTCAATCAATTGAGGATCAATATCATTTACGTATTGCACAAGGTCATCAGTAATATCATTCTCGTGTTGTCCAGCTGAAGCTGGATCCTCGTTAGCAATCACTATATCTTCACTTGGATATTCAGTTTCTTCCTCAGAAGACGTTGTAAAATTAGAAGTATCTTGTGCTACTTGAGAAATAGTGACTGGAAATTGCGCACTGGTTTCAGCTTGAGTAGAATCGATTTGTTTTTGAAAACCATTTGAAAGAGAGAGTACAACAGCAATTGAAATAATACCAATACTTGAAGCAAAAGACGTGATAAATGTCCGCCCTTTTTTTGTCATAATATTTTTAAAAGAGAGATTTAGCGCAGTTAAATAGGACATGCCAGTTCGACGCATATCTAAAGTAGCGCCTACATCTTCATTATCGTATGCATTGGAGTCATTGATTACTTTACCGTCTTTAAAATTGATAATACGATCCGCGTATTGGTTAGCCAACTCTCCATCATGAGTAACCATAATCACCAATTTTTCAGTAGACAAATCCTGTATCAAATCCATGATTTGTTGGCCAGTTTCAGAGTCTAGAGCTCCAGTTGGTTCATCACATAATAATACATCAGGATCATTAGCTAAAGCCCGTGCAATTGCCACACGTTGCATTTGACCTCCAGACAGTTGATTGGGTTGTTTATGTATATGATCTTCAAGGCCTACACGAATTAGCGCACGTTTAGCTTTTTCTCGTTTTTCTTCCTTTGCCACACCAGACAACGTCATCCCTAATTCAACATTACTCAATACATCTAAATGACTGATAATATTATAAGATTGGAAAATAAATCCAATTGAATTATTACGATACGCATCCCAATCTAAATCTTTAAAATTTTTAGTTGATTGGCCATTAATCACCATATCTCCCGAGTCATATCGGTCTAATCCGCCAATTACATTCAGTAATGTGGTCTTTCCGGAACCAGAGGGACCTAGTATTGCAACAAATTCTTGTTTTCTAAAAGCTAGCGAAACATCATTTAACGCATGTGTTACTGTTTCACCAACTTGATAAGTTTTCCTTAGATTCTTTAGTTCTAACATTTATTAAAACTCCTTTTAATTTTACTGCTATTAAGCTTATTACATATTGTTTCTCATGACTAGAACAAAATAGGACAATATGTCTTATTTTTTTGAATATGGTAAAATTTACTTATACATCACTAGCATGCTTTATAAATTGAAAGGACGAACAAATGACCAAAACGAGTAAAACCATTCAAACGCGACAAAATATTCAAAATGCACTCATTTCGTTGATGGAAACTCAATCATTTAATACGATTACCATTGCAAATATCGTGAAAGAGGCTGGATTAAATCGGTCAACATTTTACCGCTATTTCGATGACAAATATACTTTGGTGGAAGAGATTGAAAATGAAATTATCAATCATTTAGAAAATACAATAATCAGTCAAGGTGATTTATTATTATCAGACTCAGATAAGTATGATGTACTTTTTCATGTACTATCGTATTTCTCTAAAGAAGCCTCTATAGCTACTATCCTACTTGGTGAGAATGGTGATCCATCATTTGTTCATAAATTGACAAAATCAATAAAAGAGCATTTCCCTATAGGCACAAAAGAAGCAGAACTACCTAGCAAATATACGGAATTAGTTAACGATGTAAAAGCTTCAGCAGTTATCCATTTCTTATCTAAGTTTGACACATACCTCAAAAAATATACTATCGAAGAAATTGCCTACTTCTTTTCCCTAATGTAAAAAAAACTGGATCTCTACCAAGCATATATAAAGGCCCGCAAAAGTTAGACCAAAAATCTAACTTTTGCGAGCCTCTACAATATTGGCTACGAGATCCAGCTTTCTAATTTTTAGTTTTTAATTGGTTGATCTTCTAATAGAAAACTATTCCAATGAATATTCTGATCACTGTTTACAATAACCAGCCATTTTCGACCCTCATCGCTATCGTTCAATATATCTGGTTCATCCACTAGTAAGCTATTTTTCGAAAGAATTTTCCCTGATATTGGTGCTAACATATCTGTAACCGCCTTTGATCCCTCTACTGAGAAAAAAGGTTTTCCTTCAATAAGCTCATGATCATCAAAAAATGCAAAGTAAGAAACATCACCTACAGCATTAGACCCGTATGCAGATAAGCCGATACGGATTGCTCCATTCTCAAGTTCTTCAAGATATAAGCCTTCTTTACTATATACTTTATGCAAACTTTTTCACCTCTAAAATGATTGATAATACTAGGTTAGTTTATCTAAAATCTGCCTTGGTATTAGACGATTAATCCAACGAATAGCTCTTACAACCGGATTCTTAGTCAGCTGTGACTCTTCTAATCCTTCATTATACTTGATGGATAAAATCAAACCAATACTGATCATACTAGTAATCAGTGCAGTACCTCCAGCTGATATCAACGGTAAAGGTATACCTGTTAGTGGTAATAATCCAATTGACATACCGATATTTTCTACGATGTGGAAGGCAAACATCATGACTACACCAGAAACCATTGAAGCATAGAAAGCATCATGTGCTCTAAAGGCAACTGAGATCATTTGGAATATTAAAATAAAGTACAACAATACAACAAAGCTAGCCCCAATAAAACCAAAATTCTCACCAATTGTTGAAAAAATCATATCCGACTCTCTAACCGGTACATGGACTTGGAATTGTCCTAAACCTTTTCCAAGGATACCCCCAGAACCAATAGCTTTTAGGCTTTGGGCCAATTGATAAGACTCATTTGCTGAATTACCAAAAGGATTTAACCATGAGTCAATACGCGCAAATTGATAGTCTTGGAAACCTAAGTAATATAATAGGTCACGTTGGTAAACTACTAATATAATCAGTACTAGCGCAATAACTGCAAAAAATATGAAAGCCGGTAAAATAATGTACCAAGTGATTCCTGAGACAAAAATAATGCCAATAAACATCATCAAGAAAACCAATGTTGTCCCTAGGTCATTTTGAGCGATAATTAAAGCAACTGGCGGCATTGTCCAGAGTGTCAATTTTAATAAAAAACGACCATCAAACTTAACCCGCTCTACAATGCTCATATCCTCAACGCCAACTCTACGTCCTTCATCATTATAGCCTTGTACTAAATAAGCCATCATAATAATATAAGCAACTTTCATTAACTCAGAAGGTTGCAAAGACAATGGACCGATTGTGATCCATGAATGTGCACCATTAGAAACAGCCAGTTCTCGGTCATAAAAGATTAACACCAAAACCAAAAGTATCAATCCTAAACCATAAGCGGCTGGTGCAAAATGATATAAGGTTTCCCGATCCAATTGCATCACAACAGCAGCAGCTACCGCTCCTACTGCAAACCAAGCGATTTGCATAATAGTGGCTGAGTAAGAACCAGAATCGTACTGTAAATATGTCGTTGAAAAAATTGTCGCAATACTCACTAAAGCTAACAATATGACGCATATGACGATAGTGATATCGACTCTACTTGTTGGTTTCTTTTTTAATCGTCGATTTGACGAACGTTTTTCCAAAATAATGCGCCCCTTTAATCTTTATTTACTTGTGGTCTCGCAGGATTATCCATTATGGTTATATCACCTGGTTGACGCTTTAATGTTCCTAATACGATTGTCTTTTCATCCATAAACGGGAAGTTCACAGATGTTGTTGTATGATAATTTGGACTCGAGTCGATAAACTCTTTCACATTTTTCAAACGATACACAATATGATTAATCAACGCACCTGCAATTAACACAATCGATGTCAACCAAAGATAAAGCATTAACACAATGAATACGCCGATTGTACCGTTAGAAACAGAAGATCCTCCAAAATTATTAACATAAAAACTAAATCCACTAGATAATACGGCAGAAAGAACTGTCGCAACAATCGCACCTGGTACCGCAAACTTAATGGCATATTTATGATGTGGAATAAATTGATAGATAAAAGTAAATGCCAAGATCAATACGATTAATAGAATCGGCCATTTCACACTAGTGAATATATCAAACAATTGTATTGGTACATCAACAAACTGATTTATAGTCTCTAAAAGCGTTTGCCCAAAAACAAATAACACACTCAACGCTACAGCAATAATCGCTAATACGATGGCTATCGCAAATGAAAATAACCTAGTAATAATAAAATTAGGCTTATCTGTAATGCCGTAAGTCCGATTTAGCACATTTTGCATAGTCCCAAAGGCAGTTGACCCTGACCAAAGAATCAATATAAATGACACCGATAAAGCACTTGTTGTATCAGACGATAGATAAGACTCCAGTGTAGGTACAATAATTGGCTCTACTTGATCTGGTAATAACGTTTCAAGCAAAGCTACTACTGAATCAGGTTCAAAAGGGAGCATCGGAATGATGTTGGCAATCATCATCAGTAATGGAAACAAGGATAATAAAAAGTAATAGGACATTTCTGCAGCACTACCAGCAATATTTGCCTGATTAACCGAAGCCAAAATGATTGGAATAACACGATTCTTCAATTTATCTTTCACTCTTGTCACCTCAATTCTATATTTATAATACTACTTAATTTAAAGGCATTAAACAAGTTTTCTTCTTTGATTTGATCCAAATAAAAACTGGTGCTTTTAAATAAATGCCAGCTACCTTTTAGCATCATTCAAATCACCAGTTTTCATTTATTTGTATACACTAAGCGATTCTATTGTCCTGTATTTTGCCAAGTACCACTCACTACATCCATGACCATTAATGTACCAGTATAAGCATCATAACGATAAGTTGCAATTAAATTAGAATGGCCTTGCCCATCTGGTGATTGTCTGAAAACATCAACTTGTGCTAAATTTTCATTCACTAATGTTGGTAAGAAGAAATACTCATCAGACTGATATGCACCTTGCGAATCTGCAGAAATTAGTGGTGCTGCTTCAGATAGCAATTCACGGGCACGGTTGTTATCAAAAGCCCCTTGATTAGCTGTTGGTTGTCCAGTAGTTGCATTTGAATCTTGCGCTTCAACTTCACTTGATGGTACAGCTTCAGATGACTGTGATTCCACTTCCAGTTCCGCAGCAATAATTGATGATTCAATTTCTTCAGTCGTCATTGCCTGCGCATTAGCCGCTTCACTAGCAACCGACGAACTTGTATCAACTTCCTCAGCTAATCCTGTTTCCTCGCTTGACGCAACTACGCCATCACTTTCTGAATCTGAAGGCTCTTTTGAAGACGCATCGTTAGTTGAAGAGCTATCAGAATCTACAGCATTTAGAGATGCACTTTCATATGATGTTGAAGAAGAACTGCTTTCTTCACTAGATACTGTCTCAGCTGAATATATACCCAATGCAGTATCCACATTATTACAAGCTGTCAATGATAAAGCTAATAAAGAAATACCTAAAACTGAATAAACTTTTTTCATGGTTCTACCTCCCATTTATCTTATAACTATTTTATCATAATAATTCAAATTATAAGCATAAACTGACGTATCTTTACAAAAGGTTAATTTTCTTATGTATATTAAGTAACACCTCGCTTATAGAAACATGTAGTGATATATTTTTTAGTAAGCTATCTAACTTGACCATACTAATGAGAATCTGCGAATAGAATGAAACAGCAATAATCTTTAAGATAACATTCAAACCACATTAAATGTTTATTCGCACGTTACCAAGAATAAACGAAAAGATACCGCTGAAAAGTTCTCGAATTTCATGGATTTTTAAGTTTAACAGTTGGTTTAACAGTTGGTTAGAGTTTTTTGGTTCTATGATAAATAGTGTTGGTGGGAAATTCTTAGGAATTTCCGCCAGCACTATTTTTGGGTATACAAAAAGGCCATGAAATCCTAAAATAAAG
>NZ_PNHQ01000027.1 GCF_002871935.1 Aerococcus viridans | reverse complement strand
CTTAATGATAATGGAATCCTCGTTTTTTTGCGAAAAAAATTGGACCAATGACTTTTTTAGTCATCAGTCCTATATATTGTAGAGCCTTTTTTGTGTAGTTTAGCTAATGACCTATCCTTATGAATAGGACTATTATTGTGTAGGTATGCAAGACTGAGTACTATCTTAGACGCACAATTGTTTCAAACCAAGATTCGATTTGCTGTTTGTCAGGTGCATCCTTTAAGTAAACGAAATTAAAGGGATGTTGAATATTAAAGTTCACTAATGGAATTTCAACAAGATAACCAGTTACTAATTCTTCTTTCACAGCTTCACGGTACATAAAGGTGATACCCATATTTTGATGGCATAAAGCTTTAATGACATTCATATTTGTGATTTGAGTTCTGCCAGTAAAGTCGTCAATATGAAGATTCTGGTTATATAAAGCTTGTTCTAAAATATCACGTGTACCACTTCCTGGCTCCCGTAAAATAAGTTGCTGATCAAGTAAATCTTCTAAAAGAATGGCTTTTTTTGCTAGGATATTTTCAGGCGAACAGATAGCGATAAACTCTTCATTTGAAATCAACTTATGTTCAAATTCCTGCTGGTTGAAATGGCCTTCTAATAGAGCGAAGTCAATCTTTCCCTCCCAAAGCATCTCTTGTAGAATATGGGTGTTTTCAACAAACATTGAAATATTTGTAGCAGGTTTTTCTTCAAATATCTTATGTAAAATGGGCGGCATAGTATATTCACCAATGGTTAGGGTTGCACCAAAGTGTAGAGGATAAACCTTATCTTTTACGCGGTGGAGCAATGGAAATATACGTTCAGCATTTGCTTTTAATAACTTGATATATTGTTGAAGAGCTTTACCTTCTTCAGTAAGCGAGAAGTTTTTACCTTTTTCAGATATTAAGATGATTTGATAGTAGTTTTCTAAATATTGTATATGCTGCGAAACAGCAGGTTGAGTCATGTTTAATATTTCAGCTGTTTTAGTAAAATTCCCTTGCTCACAAAGGGTTAAAAAAGTTTGTAAACGATTATCTAGCATACCCACCATCCTTATAATAATTATTTATGTAAATATAAAATATGATAATTATATTTTATGGAAACCTTATGATATATTCAAGATATGAATAATGATTTGGAGGAGAATTATGATAGAAAAAGGGAAAAATCTTATGCCAGGCTTATTACTGAGTGCCTTAGTTGCAGTGATAGCCATAGCGCTGAGTAGCTTATTACCAGGTGATATCATTGGTGCGACTGTGATGGCTCTGCTAGTTGGGATGGCATTAAATCCTTTCTTCATGAAACATCAACAGCTATATTCAGGGGTTATTTTTTCATCAAAGAAAATCCTACGATTAGGAATTATTTTGATGGGCGTGAATCTGAACTTTGCTGAAGTGTGGGATGTTGGAAAATATGCACTGTTTTTAATGATATTTACAATGTCGACAGCCTTTGGTGTTGGTAACTTGATTGGTAAGTTTTTTGGGGTAAATTGGAAGCTAACAAATTTATTAGCAGTGAGTACTGCGATTTGTGGAGGATCAGCTGTGGCAGCGGTTGGGCCTGTTATAAAAGCAAAACATGAAGATATTACTTATGCAATTTCTGCGACCTTTATCTTTGATATTATTACTGTAATTATTTTTCCATGGATAGGGATTGCGCTGGGGATGTCTGATACAGGATATGGTCATTGGATTGGTACTGCGGTGAATGACACGTCTTCGGTGGTAGCTGCTGGTTATGCTTTCTCACAACTTGGTGGGAACGTAGCGGTTATTGTAAAACTCACACGTACGTTATTCATCATCCCATATGTGCTTGTTTTCTCTGTTATTAATGAACGACTAGAAAATAAGGCGCAGGGCACAAACCACCACACACCTGTTGATTTACAAAAAATATTTCCCTATTTCATCATTTTATTTTTAGTCGTTGTGGTTCTACGAAGTACTGGTATTATACCGGATACTATTGCACCATCTATTTCAAGTGCATCAAAATTCAGCATGATCATGGCCTTATCTGCAATTGGATTAACGACTAGCTTTAAAGATATTCAAAAAATTGGTCCTAAACCGATGATCCTAGGCTTTGTAGTCGATTCACTAGTAGTCGTTGTTGCCATTGTAGTTTTATTCCTAACAAACCACTTCTAACAACAAAAGCATAAATTTTATTTATAAAAAAGGAATTGTAGCGACGAAGCCACAATTCCTTTTCTTTATGTTTATTCAGTTGTACTATCGTCTAATTCTAAGTTTGCTGAGTTTTCATTTTCACTTGCACTTACGATAATTTCATCGTCAGTATTTGTTGTGAAATGAATTTCGTGAAGGTCACTGTTTTTTAGATAGGTATCAGCAATTTGATCCTCTATTTGACTTTGGATAACACGTCTTAATGGACGAGCACCAAGTTTTGGATCGTAACCCAATTCGACTAGACGTTCTTTCACTTTGTCATCAACGGTTACATGAATATCTTGGTTAGCAAGTAACGCATTCATGTTGTCCAATAGGAGGTCAACAATGATAATCAATTCGGATTTAGTTAATGGTTGGAATTCAATAATCGCATCAAAACGGTTTAAGAATTCAGGTTTGAAGAAATCGCCAATTTTATTCATGACACTTTGTTGTTTGCCTTGTTTGCTTGCACCAAAACCAACACTCGCTTCAACACCGTCTGAACCTGCATTTGAGGTCATGATAATCAGGGTATCTTTGAAGGATACTGTTCGACCTTGAGCATCGGTTAAGCGACCATCCTCCATGATTTGAAGGAAAATATTCAATACATCCGGATGGGCTTTTTCGATTTCATCTAAAAGGATGATTGAATAAGGTTGACGACGAATTTGTTCTGTTAATTGTCCTGCTTCGTCATAACCTACGTATCCAGGAGGTGAACCAATCAATTTAGACACAGCATGTTTTTCCATATATTCAGACATATCAAAACGCACTAAAGCTTCGTGTCGACCAAATAATTGAATTGCTAGTTGACGGGCTAATTCAGTTTTCCCTACACCGGTAGGTCCAACGAACATAAATGAACCGATTGGGCGGTCTTGTCGTCCTAGACCAACACGATTTCGCCGAATAGCTTTAGCAATTTGTTCTACTGCATCATCTTGACCGATTACGTGTTGTTTTAAGTTTTCATCTAGATGAATCAATTGATTTTGCTCGGATTCTTGTAGGTCTGAAACTGGAATACCGGTTTTGGTTTCAATAATAGCTTGTATGTCGCTAGCATTAATAGTAGGTGTTTTTTCAGCAATGTTTTGATTGCTATCATACATATCTTGGTATTTATTTAGCTGGTCACGATAGTACGCAGCTTTTTCATAATCTTCAGCTTCTGTAGCCATCTCTTTTAGTTTGGTTAATTCATCAATTTGAGTTTTCAATGATTCTCTATCTAAGAAGGGGATAGTTAAATTCTTCTTAGAACCAGACTCGTCTAATAAGTCGATCGCTTTATCTGGTAATTGACGATCGGTAATATACCGGTCTGATAAGCGTACTGTTGCTTCAATAGCTTCATCGCTATATTTTACATTATGGAAACCTTCATATTTTTCTTGAATCCCTTTAATAATTTCTAATGTTTCTTCAATTGAAGGTTCAGCTACCATAACTTGCTGTAAACGACGAGCAAGGGCACCATCTTTTTCAATTTTTCTAAATTCATTTAATGTGGTTGCACCAACCAATTGTAGTTCACCACGAGCTAAAGCTGGTTTTAAGATATTACCCGCATCTAAAGAGCCGCCTTCTGTTGAGCCAGCACCCACAATTTCATGGATTTCATCAATAAAGAGAATGATATTTTTATTTTCTTTTACTTCGTTCATTAATTGTTGCATTTTTTCTTCGAATTGGCCACGGATTCCAGTACCTTGAACTAAAGATGCAACATCTAGTTGAATGACCTCTTTATTACGTAACTTTTCAGGTACGGCATGTTCAACGATTTTCTGAGCTAAACCTTCTACTACTGCAGTTTTACCTACACCCGGTTCCCCAATTAAAACAGGATTGTTTTTTGTACGACGATTTAAGATTTCAATTACACGGATAATTTCATCATCACGACCAATAATAGGGTCGATAAGGCCAGCTTTTGCCTGGTCCGTTAAATTAGTACCGTAATTACCTAAAATTGAATTGTCATTATTTCCACCATTACCAGCTTGAGTTTGAGCATTAGGTTGACTATTAGCGCCAAAACCTTGTTGCTGAATCTTACGTAATAAGTCATCAAAGTTGTAGCCACCGAAAGATTGATTATTATTATTATTTATATTTTTAGCTTGATTTCCATGGGCTAACTGTGCGTAGCACGTTTGGCAGAGGTTTACTGCTTCACGTCGACCATTCACATTTGCGTATACGTGAATGACAGCGTCACGTTCGCCACAGTTTTGACATAACATATAAACACTTCCTTTATTTAAAGCTCTCTAAGTAGCATTGAGATTTTTCGCAGTATAATTTCATTACTGCTTATACCATCATTATACTCTGACCAATTTTGACTTTCAACTAAAAGGCTTAAATAAAATGATTCCCCTACAATTCGAGTGAAAAACCTTGTGGAAACGCTATTTTTTTGGTAAATTATTAATGAAAGAGTTTTCTAATTATGGTATAGTCTATTTTGTGACATTTTACTTTGCGAATAGATAAGCTATAATAACTCTTGCCTATCTATAAAGGTATAAATAAAACATTTTAAAGGAGATTTTTGATTATGCAAAAACAAGAATTTAACATTACAGCTGAAACTGGTATCCACGCACGTCCGGCAACTTTATTGGTGCAATCAGCAAGCAAATTCAACTCAGATATTAACCTAGAATATAAAGGTAAATCTGTAAACTTGAAATCTATCATGGGCGTAATGTCTTTAGGTGTAGGTCAAGGCTCTGATGTTGTGATCACTGCTGAAGGTGACGATGAAGAAGAAGCAATCCAAACAATTGCTGATACTATGAAAAACGAAGGGTTATCAGAATAATATGACGAAGCTAACAGGAATCGCGGCTAGCGATGGCATTGCCATCGCTAAAGCGTTCTTAGTTGAAGAACCTGATTTAAGTTTTGAAATTTCAAAATCTAACGATTCACAACAAGAAAAAGAACGCTTAGCAAAAGCTATAGCCGACTCAAAAGTAGAAATCGAAAAGATTAAAGCGGTTGCATCTAAATCATTATCGGAAGAAGAAGCACAAGTGTTTGATGCGCACTTAATGGTCCTTGAGGATCCAGAATTGCAACAAGCTTATACACAAAAAATTGATGATGACGCATTGAATGCAGAATCTGCTGTACGTCAAACTGCTGACTTCTACATTGAAATTTTCAAAGGCATGGAAGATAATCCTTATATGCAAGAACGTGCAGCGGACATTAAAGATGTTACTGACCGTTTGATAGCGCATTTATTAGGTATTAAAATACCTGACCTTTCAACTATCGATGAAGAAGTGGTTGTTGTTGCATATGACTTAACACCAAGTGATACAGCGCAATTAAACCGCCAATTTGTTAAAGGTTTCGCAACTGATATCGGTGGTCGTACATCTCACTCTGCAATCATGTCTCGCTCATTAGAGATTGCTGCAGTTGTTGGTACTGGTAATATCTCTAAAGAAATTAACGATGGCGATATGGTAATTGTTGATGGATTAAACGGAGATGTCATTGTAAACCCTGATGATGAAACGATTGCAGCTTATGAAAAAATTGCTGCTGACTTCTTAGCGCGTAAAGCTGAATGGGAAAAACTTAAGGATGCTGAAACGCTAACAAAAGACGGTAAGAAATTCGAAATTGCTGCTAATATTGGTACACCAAAAGATTTAGAAGGTGTACACTCAAATGGGGCTGAAGCGATTGGTTTATACCGTACTGAGTTCTTATACATGGATTCAGATGAAATGCCAACTGAAGATGAACAATTTGAATCTTATAAAGTTGTGTTAGAAGGTATGAATGGTCGTCCAGTTGTTGTTCGTACAATGGACATTGGTGGGGACAAACATCTACCTTACTTACAATTGCCAGAAGAAATGAATCCATTCTTGGGTTACCGTGCAATTCGTATTGGATTAAAACAACCAGAATTATTAAGAGTACAATTACGTGCTTTATTACGTGCTTCTGTGTACGGTACATTGCGCATCATGTTCCCAATGATTTCTAATGTAGCAGAATTCCGTGCTGCAAAGGCAATTTATGAGGAAGAAAAAGCTAAATTAGAAGCTGAAGGTGTTGAAGTTGCAGATAATATCCAAGTGGGTATTATGATTGAAATCCCAGCAGCAGCAGTACTAGCTGATCAATTTGCTAAAGAAGTTGACTTCTTCTCAATTGGTACGAATGACTTAATCCAATATACGATGGCAGCTGACCGTATGAACGAACATGTTTCATACTTGTATCAACCATTTAACCCATCTGTATTGCGTTTAATCAAAAACGTTATTGATGCAAGTCATAAAGAAGGCAAATGGACTGGTATGTGTGGTGAAGTAGCCGGAGAACCAATGGCAGCACCGTTATTAGTTGGAATGGGATTAGACGAATTCTCAATGTCTGCATCTTCTGTACTAAAAATCAGATCATTAATTTCTAAATTAGATTCAAAAGAAATGGCTGATTTAGCAAACAAAGTGGTTACTGAAGCAACGACTTCAGATGAAGCTGAAGCGTTCATTAAAGATGCAGTACCAGAATTAGCTGATCTATAATATCTAAAACCGAATAAAATAAACCTCACTAAGATAATCCTCTTGGTGAGGTTTTTTATGCTTTACCTAGTCAGATTGTTTGCTGTCTAATAGTATTCTTTAATATTTACTTAGACGCAGATGATTTTTAAATAGGTTCGTTTCTGTTATGATAGGATTATTATAAAAAGCATCTAAGGAGTGTTTAGATGAATATCGCGATTTTTACTGACACTTACTTTCCACAAGTGAGTGGAGTCGCTACATCAATTCAAACATTAAAAGAAACATTTGAGGATAATGGCCATGAAGTGTATATCTTTACCACTTCAGATCCAAAAGCCGAAGATGGAAACCATGTCTTTCGCTATGAATCTGTACCTTTTTTATTTTTTAAAGATAGACGGGTAGCCATTCCATCTTTTGCATCTATTTATCGTAAATGTAAAGAATTAAAAATTGATATTGTCCATACTCAAACAGAGTTTTCTATGGGATTGATGGGGGTAAGTGTAGCGCGTTATATGCGGATTCCACTTGTGCATACATACCATACATGGTATGAGAAATATCTACACTACATTTTAAATGGCAAGTTAATTTCTCGAAAGACAGTCGTTCACTTGTCCAAGCTTTTTTGTGATCAAGCAGACTTAGTGATATCACCTAGTGAGCAAATGAAAGAAGTACTACGTGACTATCAGATTCAAAAGCCCATCCATGTCTTAGCGACTGGTGTTAAATTACCTAAAGAACTTGATCCAAACCAACTTACTAGCTTTAGAGAACGTTGGGGAATAGAGGAAGATGAATATTTATTATTATCTATCAACCGTATCGCTGAGGAAAAGAATTTAATTGCGATTATCAAGCAATTACCACAGGTGTTGGAGAGAATTCCAAATGCTAAATTGATGTTAGCTGGTGATGGACCACAGTTAGACGAGTTAAAAGAGCTGACAGCAGAAATGGGTTTGACAGATAAGATCATTTATCCAGGATTCGTATCGCATGATGAGGTGAATGTCTTATATCAAGCAGCAGATGTCTATGTGAACTTGTCTACGTCAGAAACACAGGGCTTAACCTTCATAGAGGCTATCACAAATCATTTACCGGTTATCGCTATGAGAACACCTTATTTGGCAACACTTGAAGCTATCGCACCATTTGGACATTTGTTATCCAAAGTAACAGACTTCCCTCATGCACTAATAGATGTTCTGCAAGCACAAGAGGCTTATACAGAAGGATTGGCACCATTGATCTATCATGTATCAGCTGATGCATTTTATGAAGATTTATATCATATCTATCAGTATATGATTGAATTACAGTCCGAGAAACCGAGGAATCTAATTGGACGTAGTGTATATCTTTCGTCTACTTTTGCCGAATTACATAAGCCCTTAAAATGGGCCGCTAAGTATTTTCCGTCCTTCTATATACGTAAAAAAGATGACTAAATGAATTCTGGCATTTTTACACCCTTTAATAATGAAAAGCCTGAGTTGAAATAAATTTATTTCTTAAGCAGTTAATGGTTTTTTATTCACTCAAAGAGTGTTAAAATGACAAAGATAAGAAGGCGAAAGGAGATTATTATGCAATCATCTCGATTAGAAGCAATTATTACCCGATTAAAAGCGATGCTTTCTGATGACTCAGAAATCGAAGTACGTCGTTTTGAAAAAGAGGGCGTTGAGAAGTGTATTGTACGCTTTAACAAAGAGTCTGAAAGCTTTGAATTAGAAGACTTAACAATCAACGAAACTTTCCAATTTGATGACATTGACTTAGTTGCAATGGAAATTTACGAGTTAATTCAATAATTAACGCATTATTTTGATTAAGGTGGGGAAACCTACTAGAACAACCAATATGGCAGACATTCTGTGTCGTATAGAGGGTCGTGGCATCACGATCCTTTTTTATTTATGGAGTAGAGGGAGTTTAACATGTCAGATTCAATGAAATTAGCACGCCTAATAGATTTTTTTAAAGGTAACGATGACGCAACAACTATTACACAAGAAGAAATAATAGATGATGTGGTCATTGACTATATTACTTTCGACTCACGTGCAGTCAAAGCGAATACCTTATTTATTTGTAAAGGGATGAACTTCAAAACGTCCTATCTTAATGATGCTATTGACCAAGGTGCGGTTGCTTACCTAGCTGAACAAGATTATGGAGTGGCTATTCCAGGTATTATTGTAGAAGATATTCGTCTTGCAATGGCTAAGTTAGCCAATTTCTTTTATCAATCCCCTTGGCAAGACGTCGCAATTTCTGGTATTACAGGAACTAAAGGAAAGACGACAACAGCAGGCTTTGTGAACCAGATATTGACTTTAGATAGTCAAGAAAAAGCGCAATCACTACCAGGCTTTATTTCATCTACATTCAATTATGATGGACTAGAAAAGACGCCATCGACTTTGACAACTCCCGAAGCTATGGATTTATATGAAATGTTGGCAACAATGCGAGACCATAATGTCACGCGTGCGACCATGGAAGTATCTAGCCAAGCCTTAAAATATCACCGGGTTGATGATGTACAAATGCGCGTAGTTGCTTTTCTAAATATTTCACCAGACCATATTTCACCAGTTGAACATCCAACCTTTACTGATTACTTCCAATCAAAATTACAGATTTTTGAACATGGTAAAGTAGCAGTTATCAATGAAGATACTGATCACTTTGAGGATATTTTAAAAGCAGCCAAATCTGCTAAAAATATTGAGCGCATTGTAACTGTATCGCGTAAGAATCCAACAGCAGACTATTTTGCTGATGAATTGACCATTAACGATGCAACGCAACACTTTATGATCCGCAATCAGGGTAAAACGATTCCTATGAAATTAAATGTACTGGGTCACTTTAATATCAACAATGCGTTAGTGGCAGCAGCCATTGCTAGAGAAAATGATGTGGCATGGTCAACTATTCAACAAGCATTAGGGCAAGCGAAAACAGACGGACGAATGGAAATATACAGAAGTCAGGATAATCAATTGACCTTTGTGGTTGATTTTGCTCATAATAAAATTTCTTTTGAGGAGTTATTCTCATCTGTAAAAGAAATGGCGCCTGACAATGATCTTCGGATTGTATTTGGTTCAGCCGGAGGTAAAGCTGAAAATAGACGACCTGACATGGGGCACGTGGCTGGTTTGAATACGAATGAAATTTACTTAACGAGTGATGATCCAAATTTTGAAGATGCTTATAAGATCATGGCTGAAATTGAAGAGGCCATTTATGAGATGAATCCGACAGCCAAGGTAAGAAGCAATTTAGATCGAACAGGATCGATTTATATGGCTTATAAAGATGCTATAGCATCAGGGAAGCCGACGACTATTGTTGTAGCTGGGAAAGGGTCAGAGGATACAATCAAAATCAATGGACGAGATGAGTTTTATGTACCGGATTTTGAATATGTTCAACAATTGATTGCTTTTTATGAATTTAAGGGTAGAATTTAATTATGAGAATATCATGAAATATACATGATAAAATACAATGAACTAAAGAGGTGGCAAATTTGAAGCAAATAAATATTGGATTACTAGGTCTAGGAACTGTCGGTGGTGGCGTAGCCAAAATCATGCACGAACATGCGCAAAAAATGTCAGATACAGAAGGTATTCAGTACCGAGTAAGTAAAATTTTTGTCCGTGATATTGAAAAATCGAAAGCTAAACATCCTGGCTTACCAGAAGACATTCAATTGACAACTGATTTCAATGATGTCATCAATGACCCACATATCGATATTGTTGTAGAAGCAATGGGGGGGACATCATTTGCCGCAGACTGTATTGAATCCGCTTTGCGCGCCGGTAAGCATATCGTGACTGCTAATAAAGACCTAGTAGCCATTAAACGCGGGCAAGATTTAATTCAATATGCACAACATCACCAACTAGATTTCTCATATGAAGCGGCAGTTGCTGGTGGTATACCAATCTTAAATAGTCTAAGAACGCCTTTAGCATCAGATAAATTGTTCTCTGTTTCAGGAATTGTCAACGGTACAACGAATTACATTTTGACAAAGATGGTAGAACAAGGTCGTGGGTTTGATGAGGTGCTAGCAGAAGCCCAAGCGTTAGGATTAGCAGAAGCAGATCCATCTGGTGATGTAGATGGGTTAGATGCCGCCCGAAAAATTGTTATTTTAACAAAAATGGCTTTTGGGGTAACAGTCGACTTAGATACGATTCCGGTTAAAGGGATTCGTCATGTCACAGCTCAAGATATTCAAGTAGCTAGCTCACTAGGATATGTCATTAAATTAATTGGTCGGGCAAATTTTGAAGATGGCACTGTATATGCAGAAGTAGCCCCAACGTTGGTCCCTAAAACTCACCCATTGTCTACAGTGCGTAATGAAATGAATGCTGTTTTCACAGAGGGAGCAGCGACAGGTGAAATGATGTTCTATGGTCCTGGTGCTGGTGAATTGCCGACAGGTGCTATGGTAGTATCAGACATTATGGCGATTGGTCAACATATCCATACTGAAACTACTGGCCAACCATTCGCTAATTATAGTCAAGAAGCAACTTGGAAAAGGGCAGAAGATATCCAATCTGTCGGATTCTTCCACTTTGAAACAGAAGATAAGCAGGGGCAGTTTATTAAACTTGTACAAATTTTCGATGATGCTAAGGTAAGTTTAGACAAGGTATTCCAAGAACCAACTTCTGACGATACGACTGCGAAAATTGTTGTGGTAACGCATGAAATGTCACAAGCTCAACTACAACAAATTAATCGAGCTACACAGGACAATCCTGAATTAACTTTAATTTCTTACTACTCTGTATTACCTGAAGCGAAGTAGGTGACCTGTAATGGTAGAAAGAATTCGCGTAAAAGTACCAGCAACCTCTGCCAATATGGGACCGGGATTTGACTCTATTGGGGTTGCGGTCAATCTTTATTTAACGATTGATATTCTAGGCCCTACTGATAGGTGGCAAATTGACCATGAATTAGGTGACAGTATTCCTCATGATGAGAACAATATGGTTATTGTGACTATTCTACGTTTTGCACCAGATGCGCAACCGCATCATTTGAAAATGTTTAGTGATATCCCAACTGCACGTGGATTAGGGTCATCGTCTTCAGCCATTGTAGCAGGGATTGCTATTGCCGAAATACTAGTCAATGCTGATTGGTCAATGGCGGATAAAATAAATATGGCGAATGAAATTGAGGGTCATCCAGATAATATTGCGCCTGCCTTAGCTGGTGGTCTTGTAGTATCAGTTGCAACGGATTTAACTCATGTATTGTGGACTAAATCAGTATTAAAAGATGTACACTTCATTGCTACTGTTCCAAACCGTGAGTTGCTGACAAAAGAAGCAAGAGCTGTTTTACCCAAAGAATTGTCATTTGCTGATGCAGTGCGGGCGAATGGTATTGGAAATGTATTCGTTAGTAAGTTACTAGAAGGGGATATTGAAGCGGTAGGCACTCTGATGGAAATGGACCAATTCCATGAACCATTCCGAGCACAACTTGTCCCTGAACTAGGACAGATCCGGCAGAAGTTACTAGGTGTTGATGGTGTTTTTGGAACTTACTTATCAGGTGCAGGTCCAACAATTATGACGCTAGTTCAAGCTAGCGCTTCTACTCAGATTGTTGAAAACATTCAGCAATTAAATCTTGATGCTGAAATAATGACACTTGACTTTGCCCAAGATGGGGTTATAGTAGAAGAGATATGATTTTAGACGATTGATGATGTTACGAGCATGTCTGACTGATATGCCCGTAGCATTTTTTATTGCTTTACTATTTGGATAATGACGTGTTATGCGAGTTTATCTAGCGGTAAAATCCGCGTCAGAAAAGCGAGAGAAACAAAGGCTTAAGTATATTTGGATAAGTGAATCGAGGGGCTGCTTATGATATACTATTCATGAAAATAAGGGAGGCCGGCATGAAAAAAGATTATTTTACACCAACCTGGATGATAGAACGTATCTATCAATTAACACCAGATCAATTAGTGAAACACAATATTAAGGGTGTGATCACTGATCTGGATAATACTTTGATTGCATGGAATAACCCTGATGGTACACCAGAGTTGCGTGCTTGGTTAAAAAGTATGAAAGAAGCGGACATACCTGTTGTAATCTTATCTAATAACCGTCATGGTCGCGTAAAACGTGTTGCTGATCAATTAGGGGTACTCTTTACCTCAGATGCAAAAAAACCTTCGCGTAAAGGGTTTAGACGTGCGATTGAAAAGCTAGGTGTGAGTCAGGATGAAGTAGTCATTGTTGGCGATCAACTTTTAACAGATGTCTTTGGCGGTAACCGTCTAGGTATTCGCAGTATCTTGGTGATGCCATTAGTTGAGACAGACTTGGTTTGGACCCGTTTAAATCGTAAAATTGAAAAAATCTTATTTAAGAGACTAGAAAAGAATCATCCTGATTTGAAGTGGAGGAATAATATTGTCTAACGAAGAAACATTGTATTGTGTTGGTTGCGGCGCGGAAATTCAGACAGTTCAACCAGACAAACGCGGCTATACACCGCAAACTGCTTATCAGAAAGGTATTGAATCAGGCTTATTATACTGTCAGCGCTGCTTTAAATTGCGTCACTATAATACCTTGGAAAAGGTTTCAACAACGGCTGATGAATTTTTAGCTATCTTGAATACCCTTAGTGAAAAAGATGCATTAATTGTGAATGTGATTGATATCTTTGACGTAGCAGGTTCTTTGATTAATGGATTAAACCGTTTTGCTGGTAGCAATCCGATTTTAATGGTTGCCAATAAGATGGATGCTATACCAAAGGCAGTAAAACACAGCCGGATTGAAAATTGGTTACGTAAATATTTAAAAGATAACGGTGTGAAAGTAGATGACTTAATACTGACATCTGCTAAAAAACGTGCCAATATTGATGATCTGTTGGCTAAAATAGATGAAATGCGTGAGGGACGCGATGTATACGTGATTGGTATGGCAAATGTTGGGAAGTCATCGTTGATTAATCGTATTCTACAAGCGACTGGAATTGAAGCGGATGTGATCACAACGAGTCAGTTTCCTGGGACAACTTTAGATTTAATCGACATACCTTTTGATGATACTGAGAATAGTGAAGCTAGTTTAATTGATACACCGGGAATTATTAATCCAGGTCAAATGACCGCCATCTTAGAAGGGAAAGAATTGGTAGATGCTTTGCCAAATAAAGAAATCAAACCAATGACATTCCAATTAAATCCAGAACAAACCTTATTTTTTGGTGGTTTAGCTAGATTAGATTTTATTGCAGGTGAACGCACATCCTTTACCGTATACATGTCTAGTCAAATCAAAACTCACCGCCGTAAATTAGCTGGTTCAGATGCGTTTTATCAAGAACATCTAGGTGGGATTTTACAACCACCATATCCAGAGAATACGGATAAATTCCCAGAGCTTGTACGAAAAGAATTCTCAATTAAAAAGCCAACAGATATCGTATATCCAGGCTTAGGCTGGGTGTCAGTGAGCGCCCCTGTTCAAGTTGCTGTCTATGTACCAAAAGGAATCGATATTATTACTAGAGAAAAATTAATTTAAATAGCTTGAAAATAACCAAATGAAAGGAGACCGTTATTTTGAACAATAAACAGAAGAAATTTTTACGCAAAGAAGCACATCATTTAAATCCTGTAGCAAATATCGGTAAAAATGGCTTATCAGAAGAATTTATGGTGCAAATTGATGAGGTCTTAGAAAAACGAGAACTGATTAAAATACACCTTTTACAAAATACTGATGAAGAAACGACTGAAGCTGCAACAGAAATCGCTGAAGCTGTAGATGCTTTTGTTGTACAAACAATCGGCCGAGTGATTACTTTATATAGACCTTCTCAAGAAGCGAAATATCAAGAAATTTCAGCTCAAGTTAAAGCATTAGGTTAATTACAGGAGGCAAGTCGTGGCAAAGGTATCATTTCTAAATCAAGAACATGTTCGTTTAATAAATGACCCAGAGACAGAATTAGCATTTGAAGATAATCCTCACAAGCGTATTGGTATCTTAGGGGGCACTTTTAATCCGATTCATAATGGGCACTTATTAATGGCGGAACAAGTCTATGATAAATTAAAGTTAGATGAAGTTTGGTTTATGCCAAATAAAAAACCACCACATGCAGAAAGTAAAGAAACGCTCGCGGATGCCTACAGAGTGGATATGATCGCGTTAGCCATTGAAGACAATCCACATTTTCGACTTGAGGGTATTGAATTAGATAGGGTTGGAAAATCTTACACAGTAGATACAATGGAGATTTTGACAACCTTATACCCAACATATGAGTTCTATTTTATTATTGGTGCTGACATGATTGAAGATTTGCCTAAATGGCATAGAATAAATGACCTGATAAAAATGGTTCATTTTGTAGGCGTTGGGCGTGAGGGTTACCGAAATGAAACAGACTATCCACTGATATTCATAGATGCTGAGAGGATGACTGTATCATCAACAAGTATACGAAAAGCAGTTGCTGAACAAGCATCTATTCGCTATCTAACGCCAGCATCCGTTGCAGCCTATATTCTAGAAAAGGGGTTATATCAACCGCATGAAAGCTAGAGAACTGAATCAAGATTTAATTCAAATTACGCGAAAAGAACTTGAAGAGTTGTTACAAGCTCGTTTAACTAATAAACGCTTTAACCATGTCCTCCGCGTCGAGCAAACAGCCATTGAATTAGCTGAATTATATCCAGAAGCTAATGTGGATAAAGCGAGTATAGCAGCCTTATTGCATGACTATGCAAAAGATGATAGTCAAAAACACCTACTGACTTTTAAAGACTATCCGGGTTATGATCCGGAATGGATAAATTATGGGTCTGCCATTTGGCACGGCCCATTAGCAGCTATGATTGCAGATACGCAATTTAACGTCAAGGATGAAGACATTTTAAAGGCTGTTTGGATTCACACCATTGGAGGCTATGAGATGACCTTAGACCAAAAAATCCTATTTATTGCTGATTATATTGAACCAGGTCGAGATTTCAAAGGTGTTGAAAAGGCTCGTAAATTAGCCAAAACTGACTTGGATGCAGCTGTTGATTTTAAAATTAAACAGTCTATTACGCATCTAGTGAGATCAGGACGACAAATATATCCGGAAACTATCTTAATCTATAACGATTGGGTGAAAAATTATCATCGTAAAGAGAAATAAAGGAGATTATATGACTAAAAAAAGTGAAGTATTATTAGAAGCTATTGTTAGAGGCGCAGATGACCGATTAGCGACAGATATCGTAGCATTGGATGTTGCAAATATAACCCCAATGGCAGACTACTTTGTCATTATGTCAGGTCGTAATGACCGTCAAGTAAAAGCAATTGTGGAAGCAGTAGAAGAAGCAATTGAAGAAGCTGATTTTAAAGTCAAAGGTATCGAAGGCCAAGATGGTAATCGTTGGATTTTAATCGATGCATTCGACGTAATTATTCATGTATTTACTACTGAAGAACGAGGCTTCTATAACTTAGAAAAAATGTGGTCCGAAGCACCGTTAGTAAATATCGAAGAATGGATTAGCTAGGGCGCATTATGACAGATAATCAACAACAATATGACGTATTCGCTGATGTTTACGAAATCTTGTTTGATGACAGTCTATACTTATCTTGGTTTACCTATGCTACAGATACGATTCAAGCTTTTGGCAAGTATTTAGACGACCAAGATTTTTGGTTAGATTTAGGTGCGGGAGGCGGTCAGTTTGCGATCCTTATGGCTCAGGCAGGCTATGCTATTAAAGGATTAGACCTATCAGAGAAGATGGTTAATGCAGCTATTAAAAATGCCAAAGAAGCCAAATTAGACTTAACATTCTGGCAAGATGATATGACAAGTTTTGAATTAGAAAATCAGGCAACAGTCATTTCTTGCTTCTGTGACACTTTTAATTATCTACAAAATGCCGAGGCTGTTAAAACAACCTTTACACACATCTATCAACAGTTGCAAGATGGCGGCCTATTTATGTTTGATGTCCACTCCGTATATCAAATGAATGAAATCTATCCAGAAAGTTCATTTGTTGTTGAGTGGGATGATGCTGTCTTTACTTGGACATCAGATCAATTTCGTGGCAAAAATACTATTGATCATACGATTAATGTATTCGTCCAAAATGAAGCAGATCAATACTATCAACGATTTGAAGAAATGCATTATGAACAAACACTAGCGATTGAAGAATATCAGAATATCTTAACCCAGGTTGGATTTAAGAATATTAGGGTAACAAGCGATTTCACACAAGAAGCACCAAGCACCAATTCTAAGCGTATATTCTTCTCAGCAGAGAAATAAACCAATATCATAGATTGACAAAAGGGGTGACCCTATGCAAGCTGTCGGAATTATTGCAGAATGGCATCCGTTCCATAACGGCCATGCCTATCAGATCAAAAAAGCAAAAGAACAAGCTAAGGCTGATATTGTAGTTGGTGTAATGTCAGGGAACTATGTCCAACGTGGCGAACCAAGCATGATATCTAAATGGGACCGGGCAGCCGTCGCATTGGATAATGGTTGTGATTTAGTAATAGAATTACCATTTTGGTATGCCACTCAGCCAGCTGACTATTTTGCAAAAGGCGGTGTAAATGCGTTAGCTGCTTTAGGCTGTCGTGCAATTTCCTTTGGTGTTGAGGATGACTACTTTGTAAATTACGAACAGTTGGCGAAATGGATGGTTAACCATCCAGGTGAAGTGGTGGCGGCTGATGAGGCTGTTTCACATATGGAGAATCTTTCTTTTGCTGAGCAACGGATTGCTGCTATTCAACATCTACAAAAAACATATCCTACATTAGCCGCCTTGAACATTCGTTTCCAAGAAAATGCGAATACATTGCTCGCTTTTGCTTATGCCAAGGTGAATGCTGAATTACCAACACCTTTGAATATGATACCAATCAAGCGAATTGGCGATAACCATCGTTTAGCTGTGGTTAAGGAAGAACACCTGTTGGAAAATGACCAAGTGTACACATCGGGTTCAGCTATTCGTCACTATCTCTTGACGAAAGATTTAAAAGAACAGGAAAATATTCATACGCTGAATAAAATGGTGCCGAGTCTGATGGCTGAATCTTTGCGTAAAGCTAATGATGAAAACCGGTTGGTATCTTGGAGTGACTTATTCCCATATTTACGATATCGTTTGTTAACTGGTTCAGCTGATGAGCTTAGTAATATCTACCAAATGGTAGGTGGTATGGAACACCGGATGATTGAGGCCATTAAACAGGTGGATAGTTTTGCGGATTTTGTGAACCAAGTGAAAAATCGCAATTGGTCAGCAAATCGGATACAGCGAACGGCTTTAATGGTTGCTTTAAATATTCACAAGAAAGATATGCAAACAGTACTTTCACCAGGACATAAACAACCTTTGATGTTGCTTGGGGCAACGGCTAAAGGGCGCGCTTACTTGAAAACAATTAAGGGAAGTTTGAATGATACAGAGTGTTCGTGGCAATTGGTGAGTCGTGTGGACCAGGCGAGTGAAAAAAACTGGCCAATGTGGTTGAAGGTTGACCGGATGTATGAAATACTAAAACCACAAATTGGAAACCAAAATTTCAATCATCCGCCAATATTTACGAAATAAAAAAAGGAAAGGGAGCAGGAGAAAAATAGTTTACTTTTTGATAGGAACCTAGTAGTATGAGTAAGTGCGTTTCATCTTATAAATATTATAATCAAAAAGTGGTAATGAGTTTAATTTAACACCCTTGTCAAGGAAAAAACATTGACAAATAGGTATAAACTTAGTATAATTTTTCTTGTTGCTTATTAGGTGGTCAATAATGAAATGGTCTATTCAAGAGTTGCGTCAAATCGCATCTCAACCAATGATGATTCAAGAATCAGTTGATATGAAAGAACAGATGAAGGCAGTAATACCTGACTTGATCGATATGTCACCTGTTTCAGTAGAGGGTATGGTTCTCTATGAAGAACATACAGTATTGACACAATTACGATTAGCACTAAAAATGACGATGCCATCTACACGGTCTTTAGAGCCGGTAGTGTTGGATCTACAGATACCAGTTTCCGAACGTTTCATTGAAGACGGTTGGGAGACAGATATTGTCGATGAAGAACATGTTGTACAGTTAAATATGGATAGCTATACATTAGATTTGCGAAATTCTATCCGTGACAACATTCTTTTAAATCTACCAATTCAGATTTTAACTGAATCGGAAGAGGCAGATGATGCGTTTCCTGAAGGGAATGACTGGCGAGTTGTAAGTCAAGCAGAGTTTGAAGCTGAACGCGATGAAGAGAAAGCTATTAATCCTGAATTCGCGAAACTTCAAGATCTGTTTAAAGATTCAGAATCGTCGGATGAAGCATAATTGATATTTAATTAGGAGGTGTAATGATGGCAGTACCAAAGCGTAAAACGTCTAAACAAAGAAAAAACAAACGCCGTACACATTACAAATTAGAAGTACCTGGAATGAACGCATGCCCTAACTGTGGTGAATTACGTAAATCTCACCATGTATGTGCAAACTGCGGTTTCTACGATGGTAAAGATGTAATGACTGACGCAGCAGCTGAATAATTTTATTTAGCACAAGATTTATTAAGTATGGACACATAATAAATATGTGAAAGGCTTAATGGTTTACTTTGATTATATATAATTAAAAGGGGCTCTTCGTCAAATCGGACTGATGAGAATAATTTCCAAGTAATCATTGATTGCTTGGTTTTTTTATTTATCATTCATTTCCATTAT
>NZ_PNHQ01000026.1 GCF_002871935.1 Aerococcus viridans | reverse complement strand
AGGTCATGAATTTTCCTTCTTTCAAGTATATTGTGGTGATTTACTTTATTTTAGGATTTCATGGCCTTTTTGTATACCCAAAAATAGTGCTGGCGGAAATTCCTAAGAATTTCCCACCAACACTATTTATCATAGAACCAAAATAAAAACGTCTATCTAGGCTTCGTATCCTAGATGGACGTTTTTTATAATGAAGATTAACTTTTAACAATGTTTCTAGCGATATACACGCTCAATATAGATTTTAAATCCCATATCTGTAACATCAAAAGTAACATAATCGATAACCGCAGCTAGAATTTCCGTATTAAAAGTATCATTACGAATGCCTAGAAGATCTTCATAATAATATTCAATTTCAGGTTGTCTTTTAGCATTTAAGTCATCTAATAGATCAATAAAAGATTGTGGAAGATCAGCTTTTTTACCGTCAAATTTAATGACAGAAGTAGATTGTTTATCAGCCGCAATACATAAATCCATTTGGTATCTATTAATTTCATAGTCATCAAATAAATTCATAAATTCTGATACAATACGATTAACCTTTGCGTATTCTCTCATTTTTGTTCATTCTCTCCTTTATGACATCAAATATAGGAACAAGAAAAGCTGCGACGAACCCTCCAGAAAATCCGTTATTATATAGATTTAAGCCGGCATGGGCATCACCAGTATTATTGACGACGGCAGCATGTAGGGCACCAGCAATAAGGCCAGCACCCCATCCATAATATCCAGCAATTGGTGCAAGAGTAGTACCGAATAATGCGGATAATAATGCACTTGTTGTATTCGGATTATCTATATGCATGGCAATTTGCATCAAATATATACCAGCCATGATAGGAATAATATTAAAGGGGTGTTTACCAAACGCTGCAAAACCTACAACGGTCAAGACACCACCAACCACTGCACCCTCTAAATGCCCATTAACAATATGCACATATCCAATAGCAATTAAACCGAGAATACCCATATTCATTAAGGTAATGGGGGTACCAAATTCAATTACCACATCTGAAATTAATTGTCCAGAAGCTTTACGCAATTTCATATACCCTTTAAATGAATAATTGTTCAAGATAAATCCAGATAAGAAAAGCACCAGTGAAAAGAGGATAAAGAACCAAGTAACAAGTGAACTAGATAATTGTTGTGGTTCAATGTCGTAAGTTACTGGTAATTCAAAAACCCGCATAATTGAGGCAATCACTAAACCGATCACGCCAGCAGTGAAGCCAATATTGTATAAATTAAATCCTTGATGGAATCGTAGAAAGCTAGATGAAACTGGATGAATCACGAAACCAATAATGATACCCGCCAATATACCAATTGGCATACCTATGAAAATTGGTAATCCCTGGCCAAATGTGATTAAGGATACTACAGGGCTTAGTGCAGATGAGAAAAGGGCACCCAATAGTAAGTTAGCAATCGGCGTATCAGCATACTTACTATAAAGATAAGTACCGATTAGAAAAGGAATCGAATTATATAAGTTTTTTCCGAAGAAAGAAAATCCCATAACTGTGAATACAGCAGCTAATAATGGTCCCGTAATTTTAGGTGCATTACGATGTATAAAAAAAGTATTGGCTAAGGTAAGTATCCCAACATTTAGAAAAGTCGCACCGATGCCACCAACTTCAAAGTAGTCTGTTATTAGATTACTTGGTGATAAGAGGATCGTACAATAACCAGATATCAAAGAACTAGGTGATTGAACACTTAGACCAAATAATATAAAAATGCTTGCTACTGTATAAAAGAACAAGGGTTTTATTTCTGTTTTACCGAAGAATAGATGTAAAAAACGATATAGCTGATTGTTGAGCATTTTACGCATTTAAAACCACCTTTATTATTAAAATGAAAATTTATTGATTATTTATATATACTATCAAGAAGTTGATAGGTAGACAAACAAAAAATGCAAACACAAATAATGCATAAACGAAAAAGTATTATTATTTATGCGAAGATAATTAGTTTTGTCAATGACATATCGGAACGAAATTTCATTCTACTAATATTTGTTTTATTCAAATCAAAAAGGGCTATGACAAAGCTGTCATAACCCTTTTTAGTTTAAAAGTAAGTGGATAAATCGTTATTTATTTAACTCTGAACTGACATCAAATTTTTTATCTAAATCAGTTGTACGAATAATAAATTTGCTGATTTCAACGTAAAGTACGACTGAAGCAGCTCCTAATAGGATAACAGTCCACATTTGCAGTGCCATTGGGTCTCCTAATAAATGAACAGTACCAAAGGCGTCATTTAAACCAGGTACGAATACAGTAATTAACATTAACATTGTTGAGGCTAGTACTGCGATATTCAACCACTTATTGTCAAATGGATTTGAAGCAAATAATGATTTGAATACTGATTTCGAGTTATATGCATGGAATAATTGGATAAATGCTAAGGTTAGAAAAGCCATGGCTTCAGCATCTTCCAAAGGTACACCCATGTGGTAACGTCCAAACCAGAATACAAATAGGGTTACACCACCTTCATAGATACCTTGGTAAATAATTGAAGGTAATACACCATTAGATAATAGGTTACCAGAACGTCCACGAGGTGTGTGTTCCATAACATCTGATTCTGCTGCTTCAAGACCTAAAGCAATTGCAGGGAAGGTATCAGTTACCAAGTTAATCCATAAAATGTGAATTGGTTCAATAATTGTCCATCCAAGCATAGTTGCCACAAATAAAGTCATTACTTCACCCAAGTTAGCTGAAAGTAAGAATTGAACAGCTTTTTGGATATTTGAGAATACTTTACGTCCTTCTTCGATTGCGGTAATGATAGTGGCGAAGTTATCATCAGCAAGCACCATGTCAGAAGCACCTTTAGAAACTTCTGTACCAGTGATTCCCATACCGATACCGATATCTGCTTGTTTTAACGAAGGCGCATCGTTAACACCATCACCCGTCATTGCAACCACTTTATCATGTGACTGCCATGCAGATACGATACGAACTTTATGTTCTGGAGATACACGTGCATACACAGAATATTTTTCAACATTCGCAGCTAATTCTTCATCTGTTATTTCATTCAAGTGTGCACCAGTTGTAACAGCTTCTTCTTGACCTTCTTCAATAATGCCTAAACGAGCTGCGATAGCTGCAGCAGTATCTTTATGGTCACCAGTAATCATAACTGTACGGATACCAGCTTGTTTTGCTGTAGCAATTGAGTCACGAGCTTCAGGACGTTCAGGGTCAATTTCACCGACCATACCAGCAAAGATTAAATCATGCTCCAGAGACTCCGTATTCAATTCAGCTGGTAATTCATCAATATAACGGTAAGCCATACCTAATACACGCAATGCTTGAATTGCCATACCATGGTTAGCGTCTAACAGTTCTTTACGCGCTGTTTCATCTAATGGTAGAATTTCACCCTTATTCACATAGTGTGTACATTTGTCGATAATAACATCAGGTGCCCCCTTAGTCATTGAAACATATTTGCCATGTGATTGCTCTTCACCCAAAGTTTCGTGAACTGTTGTAGACATTTTACGGTCAGAATCAAACGGTACTTCACCAACACGAGGTTGAACTTTAATGGTTTCACGAACATCGTAACCTTTATCGAACCCAAATTGAATCATTGCTGTTTCAGTAGGGTCACCAGCTAATGAACCATCTATAGCGATAGTAGCATCATTAGCCATGTTCATTACGCGAAAAACGGGTTCGTTATGGTCAATATCCTCTGTAGCGTCATGTAATTTACCATTGTAGTATACTTTTTCGATGGTCATTTTGTTTTGTGTAAGCGTACCAGTTTTATCTGAACAGATAACTTCAGTACCACCTAGGGTTTCTACAGCCGGTAATTTACGTACTAAAGCACGCCGATCAGCCATTTTTTGTGTACCTAATGCAAGAATAATTGTTGAAATTGCTGGTAAACCTTCAGGAATGGCAGCTACTGCAATTGAGATGGCTGTTAATAGCATTGTAATCCAGTTAAATCCACGTAATAAACCTAAAACAAAGATCACAACAGCAATAACTACAATTGCATAAGTAAGGAAACGAGTTAACCCATTCATATTTTCTTGTAATGGGGTTGTTTTGCCTTCAGCATTGTCTAACATTTCAGCAATGTTACCAACTTCAGTATCCATACCTGTTGCTGTGACGACACCTTCACCACGACCATAAGTAACGTTAGTAGAAGAGAATCCCATATTTAAACGGTCACCAATACCTGCGTCAGCTTCCACTGGTACAATATCTTTTGTCACTGGTACTGACTCACCGGTTAAAGCGGCTTCTTCAATTTGTAATGAACTCGCTTTAAATAGGCGTATATCTGCAGGAACTACGTCACCAGCTTCTAGAATTACAATATCACCAACAACGATATCTTTAGAATTAATCGCTTGAACTTCCCCGTCGCGTCGAACGTTTGCTTTAGGTGAAGACATTTTTTTAAGAGAGTCAATTGCATCCTCAGCTTTATTTTCTTGAACAACACCCATAATTGCATTAATTAATACAACTGCAAGGATGATAATAGCATCTACCATACCGTGCATACCTTCTAAAATTAAAGAAAGCGCTGCAGCAATTAATAAGATAATAATCATTAAATCTTTAAATTGATCCAAGAACTTCTGTAAGGTAGATTTGCGTTCACCTTCCTTAATTTCATTCGGTCCATTCTTCTCTAAGCGACTAGCAGCTTCAGCATCTGTTAAACCTTCTGTGGAAGAATTTAATGATGTGAATACTTGATCAGTATCTTGAGTGAAGAAAGACTGATTGTTCTTTTCTTCTGACATTAATCATCTCTCCATCCTTTAAATTATTTTCCCTAAAGCAGGCACCTGAGATAGTTTTTCAAAAAAAGACCTATGACTACTCCTCGATAGAGAAATAGCCATAAGTCTCATCTTTTAAGACGGCACCGGCAGATATCTGCCGTATATGTTGGCGCCGCCACGATATAATAATCGCTGATTACTCCCTCATGGAACTGTTTAAGTTAACACAATTATATTTTATTTAGAATAGAATTGCAATAATTAGCCGAAAATAAAATGCGTTAATAACGTCAAAATATGAAGAATAGCAAAAGTTATACTTTTGGGGTATAATTATTGTTCGCGAAAAAAGAAAGGTGTTGAATATGGAATCATCTTACATTCAAATAATTAATCAAAGTTTACCCTTTAACAAGCAACAAATTGAAAATGTATTGGGACTGTTGGAAGAAGGTAATACCGTCCCCTTTATTGCGCGTTATCGTAAGGAAGTAACGCAGTCATTAGACGAAGTTCAAATTAGAGAAATTGAACATGCTTACCAATATACGAAACAGTTAGAGGAGAGAAAGGCATCGGTTCTTGCGAATATTGAAGAACAAGGAAAGTTAACCGATAAACTAGCGGACAAAATTAAAAAGGCAACTGTTTTGCAAACAGTAGAAGATTTATATGCGCCATATAAACAAAAGCGCCGTACTAAAGCGACAATTGCGAAAGAGAATGGTCTAGAAGAATTAGCAAAATGGCTATTTTCATCACCGACTTCAGGTAACGTACAGGCTGAAGCTGAAAAATTCCTAAATGATAAGATTCAAGATACGAAATCAGCTTTGGCTGGTGCTCATGAAATTATGGCTGAATGGATTGCTGAAGATGCAGATATTCGCTTATGGTTACGTAAATATACCTTAAAAGAAGGTAAACTTACTAGTCAGAAACGTAAGAATGCAGAAGATGAAAAAGCAATTTTCGAAATCTATTATGATTTCAGCCAGAATATTCAAAATGTGAAGCCCTATCAAGTTTTGGCCATTAATCGGGCTGAAAAATTAAAGATTTTAAATGTTGCAATTGAGGCAGATGAGTTCCCGATTATTGAATATTTAGTCAATCGCTTTATAAAAGGTCGCCCAGTATCAACACGTGAAATACAATCAGCTATTCAAGATTCTTTAGACCGTTTTCTAAAACCTTCTATTGAAAGGGAAATACGTTCGAAGTTAACGGAAACAGCTGAGCAACATGCCATTGCAACTTTCTCTACTAATTTAGGTAATTTACTGATGCAACCACCATTAAAAGGTCGTGTGGTATTGGGATTGGACCCGGCTTTTAGAACAGGATGTAAACTTGCAGTTGTAGATGCGACAGGTAAAGTATTGGCTAAAGATGTTATTTACCCACATGCACCAGTAAATAAAAAAGCAGAAGCTAGCAAAAAGTTCCTCGAGTTGGTTAATGCGTACGAAATTGAGATGGTAGCGATTGGTAATGGAACTGCTAGTCGAGAATCAGAGCAATTTGTTGCTGAACAAATACAAGACAATAATTTAGACATAGTATACAGTATTGTGAATGAAGCAGGGGCTTCCGTTTACTCAGCAAGTGAAATCGCCCGAGAAGAGTTTCCAGAATATAACGTTGAAGAACGTTCAGCAGTATCTATTGCGCGACGTTTACAGGATCCGTTAGCTGAGTTAGTGAAGATAGAGCCGAAAGCTATAGGTGTCGGCCAGTATCAACATGATGTATCGCAAAAAGAACTAGCAGAAACGCTTGACTTTACCGTTGAAACTGTTGTAAACCGTGTGGGCGTAAATCTAAATACAGCTTCTGCATCATTATTAAGTCATGTAGCTGGGTTGTCTATGGCAGTTGCCAAAAATATAGTAGCCTACCGTAATGAGAATGGTGTCTTTACGGATAGAAAACAGTTAGAGAAAGTGAAACGATTAGGACCGAAAACTTATGAACAAGCGGTTGGTTTTATCAGAATAACTGATGGTGATAATATTTTAGACAATACTGGTATTCACCCTGAGAATTATAAAACAGTTAAAAAGATTTTAAATGACTTAAATATTTCATTAGAGGAACTCCAAACAGAAGAGTCGAGAAGAAAAATTGCAACTGTAGATTTATCGTCTCTGTCTGAAACTTATAAAATTGGAAAAGAAACCTTACTTGATATACAGAAATCCTTATTGACTCCTGGACGTGACCCACGCGAAGACGTAGCTACACCAATTTTAAGATCTGACGTTCTATCATTAAAAGATCTAAAAGTGGGTATGAAATTACAAGGAACCGTACGAAACGTAGTTGATTTTGGTGCTTTTGTTGATGTTGGTGTTAAGCAAGATGGTTTAGTACATATTTCAAGAATGTCTTCAAAATATGTAAGTAATCCAAGTGATATTGTATCAGTTGGTGATATTGTTGAAGTATGGGTGTCAGATGTGGATGATAAAAAAGGTAGAATCGGGTTAAGTATGCTTGAAATTAAATAATCTGATTTTAAATTAGAAATGAATTAAAAAATAATTAAAAAACACTTGATTATTCCATTGAATTTGTTATATTTAAGTTAACTCAAAGAAGGGGAGGTAGAAACAATGATGACTGAACAGATTAAAATTCAAGTAGAACTTGTTTCTACATGCCCACACCAAAATTTATTATTATTATTAGTTAACTGAGGATTCTACCATACTATAGTAGAGTCCTATTTCTCGTGAAATACGGGCTCTTAACTAAGACGCCGGCCCGTATTAACGAGCCGGCGTTTTTGTTAACTATTTTCTTAAACTGGTGTATATCTTTGGTTGAACTTTGAATTCTAATAATATTTACAAATAGATGGGAGAAATCTTTATGAAAAAAATGAAATTTGCTAAAATACTAACAATAATTTTTGCAGTGACAATAATGGGTATAGGTTGTACTCAAGCAACAACCGTCACCTCGAATAATGATCATTCGTCTACTTCATCAGCGGAAGATTATGTTGATTCAGCTGCAGTTAATATTGGAGGATTATGGGAGTTAACTGGTGCAACTGCTGCTTATGGTGTAGTCCAAGATAATGCAATTCAATTAGCTGTTGAACAGCGAAATGATGCGGGTGGTATAGATGGAAAAGAAGTTTACTATCATTCTTATGATAATAAAGGCACTCCTGAAGAAGCAGCGACGGGTATGACATATTTAATTGAGCAAGGAAATTCAGTAGTCCTAGGACCTGCAACCGCAGCCTTAACTTTTGCTACACAACCTGTGGCTGAAAATGCAGAGGTACCATTTGTATCTGCAACTACAACCGTCGATGATGCGACAATTAATTCAAAAACGGGAGAAGTATGGGAGTATTTTTATCGCACAAGTTTTGAAATTTCCTTTCAAGGTGCAGCAATTGCTGAATTTGCAAATCAAAATGGCTATTCAACGGCTGCCGTACTGAAAGACAACTCTACAGACTATGGACAAAATTTAACTGATATTTTTGTAGATCATTTTGAAGGGGATGTGATAATTGATGAATCGTATATTTCTGGAGATACGGACTTTAGTTCTGTCCTAACTAATGTAAAATCGCAACAACCTGATGTCATCTTTATTGCTGGCTATTATCAAGAAGCGGGTCCAATTATTAAGCAAGCCAGAGAAATGGGTATTGATATTGCCATTGTAGGACCAAATGGCTTAGGAAATCAAAATATCGTTGAACTTGCAGGTGCAAAGAATATGACAAATGTCTATTATGTAGCTCATTTTGTTTTTACAGAAGATGCTGATCAAGACGTTCAAGACTTCTACAATGCATACGTAGAAAAATTTGGGACAGAACCAGATATGTTTTCTGCAGTAGCTTATGATGCAGCAAATATGGTGATGGATGCTATAGATAAAGCTGATTCTACAGATCCAAAAGCCATAAAAGAAGCGATTGGTAAAACACAAGGGTTCGAAGGAATTGCTTACGATATTTCTTTTGATGAAGAACATAATGTCTCTGCACCAGCGTATATTCAAGAAGTAATGAATGGTGAGCCGACTGAGAATGTTACTGTAATTGAACCGAAATAATATTAAAATCTGTACTTTACTTAGGTAAATGATAAAATATATGTAAGCACTTAAATATTATTGACATATATAGGGGGGACCTTCATGAAAATCAAACAATATATGAGTAAAGATGTAATTACTGTTTCACCAGAGACTTCTGTGACAGAGGCTGTGACAAAAATGGAAAGTCACAAAATTCATAATCTTCCAGTTACATCTAATGGACAATTTGTTGGTTTAATAACTCAAGATATTATTGATGCAAAATCTGCTTCGGATGCAACAAGCTTGAGTATATATGAATTAAACTACATTCTTTCCCAAGCAAATGTTGAAAAATTTATGGATAAGCAAGCCGCAACAGCCACTACTGAATGGATGGTAGAAGAAGCTGCAGAGTATATGCGCAAGCATAACTTACGTGTGCTACCAATTGTTGATGATAATAAAGTCGTAGAAGGTATTGTAACTTATAAAGATATTTTTAAAGCCTTGATTGATTTATCGGGTTACCAACCAGATGATGTGAGTAGCCGAATTGTGGTAAAAGTCATTGAAGATAAAGTAGGTGTACTTTCAGAAATTACGAAAGTATTGGCAGACGCAAATGTTAGTGTTTCCCATATTTTCGTTAATGATGAAGAGGGTATTGAAATTACCATTCAAGTACATAGTGGTAAAGGTGAAGCTGCAAGAGTCGCAATTGAAAATGCAGGTTACGAAGTCATTACATTATAAAAATACTAAAAAAATGGTTTAGATATTGTCATCTAAACCACTTTTTATAATCCCGCTATTACTGGCTAGTATTTGAAAGTATATAAATGCGGTCAACAAGAGTTGAACTTGCACGAGAGTAATCTCACTGCCCCCTCAAGGCAGCGCGTCTGCCATTCCGCCATGACCGCAAGTTTTTAAATGTCTAGTGATAATATTATGAATAGCTTCAATAAATATCACATACATTATTATATAAAGATGCAGACTATTTTGCAATATGTTTAGAAAAATCACATAGCATTCCAAGACTAGCGTGTTAAAGAGAATAAAATATAAGTAACTGACGCGTTAGTGTCACTAATGCTGTAGAGATAAATATTATCAGCTTGATTATGGTTAAAAGAAGAGGCAACCTGTAGCGATATGTAAATATTACTACAGGTTGCCTTACTAGTAATCGCTTTAAGTTACATATCAAGATAAATAAATAAACCTAAAAGAATACTAATATATTAAACCAACTAAGAAAATAACCGCTATAAAGAATAATAGTAATACACTCAATATGCTATAAAATGTTTTTGATTTGTTAACATTACCTGACTGTAAGAAGTGAATAGATAAAGTTATAATTAGCAAGGCAATTTGCATTAGAGAAAATAAAAGGACAATAATCATGAAAAATAAAGGTGATAATAGGGAAATTAAAAAGCAAATGAAAGCTACAACCACTGAAATACTATTCATACCAAAAAAATGAGTTAGCCAAATATTGTTGCTAATTTTTTCTGATGCATTATTCCGATTGAATAAATGAATAATAGCTGGTAATAACCATAAGGTAATAATTAAGAATACAAAGGTTTTTAATCCGAATCGCCAAGCAACAAAATCAAAATCCAGATTAGGTAATACAGATAAGTCTGCAAACCACTCATAATGTGACACAAAGTAATTAGCTAAAGATGTAATAGATATTGTATTTAGAATAGCTAATAAAAGTAAACTTGTGATACCATGATTTGGATTATCATTAAATTCGTTGGATGATGGCGATTGAATTGGCTTTTTGATATAAGACAATAAGTAATTAATATAAGATGTCAAACGGTTCTCAGCTTTTTTATTTTTTCGGCGACTAGGCCCTTCATCTTCATTTTTCTTATCTTGTTTATGATTTTTTCCAAATGAAAAGAAAGGTTTCTTGGTCTTTTTATCTCCTTTGTCTTTATTGGTGGTATCTTGAATAGGAGAATTATTCAACTCCTCATAGGAAGTGTATTGATCGTCATGCTCAGTCATTTCATTGGAATATCTTGCTGTTGGGATCTCAATCGTATCATGTAAATTGTCATCCATGTCTCGATTGATCATAATATGATCGCATTGTGGGCAAATTTGCGCATTTGATGGAATAGCCGATTGGCAATTTGGACAAATCATCGTTTTTGTACTCCTTATCTCTGCATCACACTTTTTAGTAATTAATATGCTTAAAAGTGTGTTTTACTTCATATCATGATAACATAGTTTTGAAAGAGACTGTACATTTCTAAAGAATTTTATTGTTTTTTAAAGGTGTAAAAAGTAGATCCAAAAACACACATTGAATCGCTAAATGTGACAAAAAAAAGAAGATGGATTGGAATTGTGATAGATCTTCTATGCAAAAAGAGAAATTTTTTCTATACATACCATTTGATCAAGAAATATCTCAGCCATTTTTGGACAAATTGGGTAAGGATTTACCAATCCTTCCCTGTGTATATTTCAAAAGAATTGAAGAGATTAACGAAGGGAATTTTAACAGAAATTATCCGTGAGAATTATCCATATTTTAGGATAATTGATCACTTATAATAGAATTTGCGCTTTTTTAGATAAAAAATAAGATTTCGGTTAATTTTTTTAACAATCTTTGCTAAACTATAATTAGCAATAGATAAGAAAGTAATAGAGAGGGAGATGGCATAAATGAAAATGGCACATACTTGCTATCGTGTGAAAGATTTACAGGCATCAAAAGCATTTTACCAAGAAGCATTTGGATTTGAAGTTGCGGAAGAAAAAGATTTTCCTGAACATGAATTTACACTAACCTATTTATCATTACCTAATGATGATTATGAGTTAGAGTTGACATATAACTATGGATCAGAGGCTTATGATTTAGGTAACGGCTATGGACATATTGCGATTGCGGTGGAAGATTTAGAATCACTACATAAAGAACATAGTGAAAAAGGCTTTGATGTCACTGAATTAAAACAATTACCAGGAGATACAAAACCAAGATATTTCTTTGTAACTGATCCAGATGGTTATAAAATTGAAGTGATTCGCTTATAATATTGACAATTCAAGAATTTTAACATGTAAAGCTTTAACTGACAAAAAAAGGATTGTTTTCTATGTAACTTCATGTTAGACTTACTCCATGCGATGAGGCGACACGCACAGCATACTGTAAGTCTGTGCATGTAGTTAAAGAAAGTACACGATGAAAGTCACCACAGGAAGTGGGTACTTGGTCAAAAGCTGATGTGAACAGCTGAGACCCTAGTCTTGGAGAGCGAGGACATTTTTGTCCTCGCTTTTTTTTATCATATAATGAAAGCTTTTTCATTCCAACCAAATAATTTTTAAGTTATAATTATATATATGATTATTTTATATAGGGGGGACTTAATGACAAATAAGAAATTAGTTATTGTTAGTTTAGATGCCTTTGGAAGTGATGATTTGGCTTACGCCTTAACGTTACCAAATTTTAATAAATTTCGTCAGGAAGCAGCCTTAGTTGAGAACGTAGAAACTGTTTACCCTTCATTAACTTATATGTGTCATACATCTATAGTGACAGGGCAGTACCCCAAAGACCATGGAATTATTAATAATACTTTGTTGCAACCCGATCTTTTATCACCCGATTGGTATTGGTACACCAGATATATTAAATCACCAACTTTGTTTGAGATTGCCAGTAATCATGGTTTAACTGTATCCACTATATTATGGCCCGTTACTGGTAAAAGTGTTGCTATTGATTATAATATTGCAGAAATTTTTGCTAATCGAAAATGGCACTCCCAGATAGCAGTATCACTTTTCGCATCTTCTCCTAAATATTTACTCGAGAAAAATCATAAATTTGGCCATTTAAGATCAGGTATTAAGCAACCAGAATTGGATGATTTTGTCACTGCTGTAGCAGTTGATACGATAAAAAAAGAAGAACCAGATGTGTTAGCACTTCATCTTGTAGACCTTGATTCTACAAGGCATGGATATGGCGTGAAATCACCTGAATCAAAGGCAGCACTTGAACGTATGGACAATCATTTAGGCCAATTAATGAAAGCGCTTGAGTCTACAGAAGCATATAAAGATGCGCATGTTGTGCTTTTAGGAGATCATTATCAAATTGATACGCATACGGTTATTCGACCGAATCACTTATTTAAAAATGCTGATTTAATTCGAATAGATAAGCAAAATAAGATTCAGGATTATGACGTATATGCTAAAGGAGCAGACGGTTCTACCTATATCTATGTAAAAAATCATGATGATTTTATAATGGATGAATTAAAAACATTACTCACTCCTTTAGCTCCATACATTGATAAGATTTATAGTCAAAATGAGGCGATAGCTTTAGGTGCTGATCCAAATTGCTTTGCGTTAGTTGAAGCTAAAGCAGGTTATTATTTCGAGAGCGATATTGAGCGACCAATATTGGAAGACACAAATAAAAGTATTCCAGGTGTCAAATTTTTAAAAGCCAGTCATGGTTATAGTCCTGAAAAAGAAAATTACACGACAATGTTTATGGCAAAAGGGCCTAAAATCAAAATGGGCGAAACAATATCCAAAGGCCGTCTAATAGACGAAGGCCCGACAATGCTCGCAATGTTAGATTTAGCATTTAATACACCAGTAGAGGGAAAAGTTATAGAACAAATATTCAAATAGCAAATATTGAAATTTGCTATATTAGGGAGGAATCATTTTGGCTAAAGAAAAAGAAGCTGAGACTACCGTTCAAGACATACACTTAGCAGAAGAAATGTATTTTTTTAATATAGGAAATCATTATGAAGCATATAAATTCCTTGGCGCAAAAAAATTATTCAATCATAAAGAAGGTTATCGATTTACGGTATGGGCCCCAAAGGCTAGAGCAGTATATCTAGAAGGAGATTTTACTGACTGGAATGAAATGCAAATGAAAAAAGTTGCAGACACCGGTGCGTGGACGATTGTAAGCCTAGATGCCAAAGAATGGGACCTATATAAATTTGTCATTGAAGATCAGCATGGTGAAAGACGGGAAAAACAGGATCCATTTGCCTTTGCAAGTGAAATCCCCCCAAAAAATGCTTCTGTCATTCAGGACATTCCGTCATATGAGTGGCAGGATCAAAAATGGATAAAACAAAGAAAGAAAATGGACATGTTTGCAAGTCCAATCAATATTTACGAAGTTCATATGGCATCTTGGAAAAGACATGCAGATGGTTCAGCATATACATTCTCAGACTTACAAAGGGAGTTAATTCCATATGTAAAAAGGATGGGCTATACACATATTGAATTTATGCCACTGATGGAACATCCTCTGGAAGCTTCATGGGGTTATCAAATATCCGGATATTTTTCGATTGCTGGTAGGTTTGGTCATGATTTTGGCCCTTTGATGGCTTTTGTGGACGCTTGTCATCAAGAAGGAATTGGTGTAATCCTTGATTGGGTCCCTGGACACTTTGTAGTCAATGATGATGCTTTAGCAAATTATGATGGTACCCCGACTTATGAGTATCAAGATCCGAATCGAGCAAATAATGTTAGATGGGGTACTAAGAATTTTGATTTAGGTAGGAATCAGGTCCAATCCTTTTTAATATCTAGTGCTGTTTTTTGGCTAGAAACGTTTCACTTCGATGGTATTCGTGTAGATGCAGTATCTAATATGCTGTATTTAGATTATGATATTGGTCCATGGCAACCTAATAAATATGGTCATAATGTAAACCTTGAAGGACTAGAATTTCTACGTAAATTAAATACAGAAATTCTAAGAAGAGATGCTTCTTATCTGATGATTGCTGAGGAATCTACGGCTTGGTCCGGGGTGACAAAACCAACTAGTCATGGAGGCTTAGGTTTCAGCTTCAAATGGAATATGGGATGGATGAATGATACATTAAAATTCTTTGGTATAGATGCATCGGGTAGGGCATATCATTATAAATTAATCAATTTCACTTTTATGTATATGCATAACGAAAACTTTATTTTACCATTTTCTCATGACGAAGTTGTTCATGGAAAGCATTCACTCCTAGGTAAAATGCCTAATCATAATCGTTATGAAATGTTTGCGAACCTGCGTGTACTTGAAGGTTATCGACTGCTATATCCAGGGAAAAAACTATCCTTTATGGGAAATGAAATAGGCCAATTTTTGGAATGGCGATTTTATGAAGGCTTGGAATGGTCATCGTTAGATAGGGAATTTAATTCAGAGTTTCAAGCTTATATTGCTAAATTAAATGACTTATATAAAACATTACCAGCATTACATGAACAAGATAACCAAACGGAGGGTATCACTATTATTGAAGCAGATGATGACCGAGAAACAACGCTTTCTTTTATTCGACATGGTAAAGAAACTAGCAATATTTTAGTTTGTGCTTTTAATTTTACACCAATTGAGCGTCATAACTATAGAATTGGTGTGCCCTATCCAGGGACTTATAAAGTTATTTTAAATAGTGAAATGAATACATTTGGTGGAAATTGGGAAAGTCAAAGTACTTTTTTTGAAACTGAAGAAGTGCCACATAAAGGTCAACCATATTCACTAAGAATTATATTACCATCGCTTGCTGCGTTTGCATTGACACCCCATAATATCCAGATAGAAATGGCGTCAGTCAATCAAGAGTAATGATAGTAGTTGATGAATTGGTAACCATAGTTTTGTTGGAATGTAATGAACCCACTATTGATATGTAGGGCCTTATTGAAAAAAGGGGGAAGGGAGTTTAACTCCATTATTATGTTAAATAATGAAATGATTGCAATGATTCTTGCTGGTGGTAAAGGTACTCGTTTAGGAAAATTAACAAAAAGTATAGCTAAACCAGCTGTTCCTTTTGGAGGTAAATATCGAATTATTGATTTTACCTTAAGTAATTGTATGAATTCAGGCATTACAACGGTTGGTGTGATGACGCAATATGAACCAATGATTTTAAATGACCATATTGGGAATGGTGATTCTTGGGACTTAGACACACGAGATGGTGGGGCATTTGTTCTTCAGCCCTACTCATCAAGTGATGGAGAAAAGTGGTTTAATGGTACAGCAAATGCTATCTATCAAAATGTTTCATTTATAGACAGTAAGCAACCAGAATATGTTTTAATTCTATCAGGAGACCATATTTATAAAATGGATTATGCCCCTATGTTAGCGGCCCACAAAGCGAATAATGCAGATTGTACGGTTGCTGTAAAGCCTGTACCAATAGATGAAGCTTCCCGTTTTGGGATTATGAATACAGATGATGAAGGAAAAATTATTGAATTTGAAGAAAAACCAAAAAGTCCAAAGAGTAATTTAGCATCAATGGGTATTTATATTTTTACCTGGGAAAAATTACATGAATATTTAATGAAAGATCCAGAAGGTATGGAAGACTTTGGTCAAAATGTTATTCCTGCTTATTTAAATAATAATGAGAAAATTTTTTCTTATTCATTTGATGGCTACTGGAAAGATGTAGGCACGATTGATTCACTATGGGAAGCTAACATGGAGGTGCTCGATCAAGACCATCCGCTACAATTACGCGATAAAGCATGGCCAATCTTCTCAAGAAACACGATGACTACACCGCAATTTTTATCCACAGAATCAGTTGTAGAGAATGCGATGATTTGTGATGGATGCATCATCCGAGGAAGTATACTGAATTCAATTCTTTCACCGAATGTATTGGTTGGTAAGGATTCTCTTATTAGTAATTCTATCATTATGAAAGGTTCAAGTATTGGTGAGAACGTTAAGATTGAGTATGCGATCCTTGGTGAGGACGCAGTTGTTTCGAATGGTTCTTCTGTTATTGGAACGCCAGATAATATCGCTGTCATAGGTTATGAAGAAGTAGTAGGGGGAAATTATTATGGTTAAAAATAAAGTTACTGCTATTTTAAATTTAAATGAATCTACAACCGATTTAATGCCATTAACAGAAAATAGACCTATTGCTAACCTACCATTTACTTGCCGTTATCGAATTTTAGACTTCTATTTATCAAGTCTATCACATGTTGGTGTTCGCTCTGTTGCTTTATTTATGGCTGAAACAGGTCGATCTGTATATGATCATATCCGTTCGGGTAAGGCATGGAATTTCGACAACTATACTGGTGGTATTTTTACATATTCGCAAATGAACCACAAACGTGCGTTATATGAAGCAGCAAGTCGTAAAGGACCATTCTATGATGATCATCACTTATTTATTGAGCGTTCAAATGCTGAATATGTATTTGTCTCAGGTGCAAAAATCGTTGCTAATATCCATTTAGACGAAGTAATTGAAGCATTTGATCATTGCGATGCTGATATCATCCGTATTTATTCGGAAGTGCCTCGTGAATTAATTGAATATCATCCTAATGAATATATTATTCACTTAAATGAAAAGGGACAAGTAGAACGTTTATCAAAAGAAGGAATTACCCCAATTTCACAAGCTACTGTTAATTACGATATGAATATGGCGCTTGTTAGAACAGATAAGTTACTAGAAATGATTCATCGTGCTGAAGAGAATAACTACTATAAAGAATTAGATGAAGTGATCATTGAATATATGGAAGACTATAAGACGGTAGGCTTTCAATATGAAGGTTATGTTGGTAACGTAGATTCAGTGAAATCATACTATGATGTCAGCATGCAGATGTTAAATGGGGAATATTTTACACAATTATTTCAAGGTGATCAGCCTATTATCACTAAAGCACACAATGGTTCACCAACATATTATGGTAGTCATGCTGATGTGATTAATGCACAAATAGGTACTGGCTGTCAAATCTATGGCGAAGTAGAGCATTCTCATATTTTTCGTAATGTGGAAGTAGGTCCAAATGCTAAAGTTGCTGATGCGATTATCTTCCAAGGATCAAAAATCGGAAAAGGAGCCACGGTACGATATGCTATTTTAGATAAAAAAGTAGAGGTTGAACCTGGTGCAGTTATTATAGGTACAGCAGAGGAACCAGTTATAATTTCAAAAGGGACTTATGTAGCAGCATCTGACAAAACTTTTCAACATCCTGCTTATACAATAAAAAAAGCAAAAGGATTTTAATTGAAAGAAAGGTGATTTTATGAAAGTGCTATTTGTAGCGGCTGAAGGCGCACCATTCTTTAAGACAGGCGGACTTGGGGATGTGGCTTATGCTTTACCCAAGGAATTGCGGAAACAAGGGATAGACATTAGAGTAGCATTGCCTTACTATTCACAAATGCCTGAAGAATATAAGGAACAAGTAACCGAAATTACACACTTTAGAGTAGAATTAGGTGATAAATCGGCTTATGTTGGCATCAAAACGCTCACGCTTGATGGTGTTCAATATTATTTTATCGATAATCTAGCCTATTTTGATAGAGATCAACTGTATGGACAAGATGATGATGGGGAACGATTTGGATTTTTTGATATTGCAGTGATTGAGATGATGGAGAAAATAGATTTCATTCCTAATATCATACATGTCAATGATTGGCAAACAGCCATGATTCCAGCCCTGTTAGTAGATAGGTACCACTGGATTGATCGTTATAAAGATATTCGAAAGGTGCTGACTATTCATAATATTCGTTTCCAAGGATGGCAGAATCCATCAGTTTTGAAAGACATTTTTAATACGACTAATGCTCTTTATCATGAAAATGGTGTTAAGAAAGAAGATCAAGTAAATTATCTTAAAGCGGGTATTAATTTTTCTGATAGGGTGACGACAGTCAGTCCGAACTATGCACGAGAAATTCAAACGCCAGAATTTGGAGAAAAATTGGATGGTGAGTTACGATATAATGCCTGGAAACTATCAGGGATTATTAATGGCATTGACTATGATCAAAATAACCCTGAAACGGACCCATATTTAACCGTGAATTATAATGCATCAACAGTTCAAACCGGTAAGGCTTTGAACAAACGCGCCCTACAGGAGCGACTAGGGTTGAGTGTGGATCCTGATGTGGCTTTACTAGGTGTTGTTACACGTTTGACTGACCAAAAGGGTATGCAATTATTGCAGGAAAAGGCAGAATATTTACTGATAAATTTCAATATCCAAATAGTTGTATTAGGAACTGGCGATGAAGGGTTTGAAAATTCTTTCCGGTATTTTGAGTGGAAATATTCAGGTGAATTCTGTGCTTATATCGATTTTGATGTTGAATTAGCGCAACAGATATATGCAGGATCTGATATATTCCTTATGCCAAGTGCATTTGAACCATGTGGCTTATCGCAAATGATTGCCATGCGATATGGCACTTTACCGATTGTCCATGAAACGGGCGGTTTATTAGATACAGTTCAACCATATAATCAATTCACTGGTGAGGGAAATGGTTTTTCATTTAATATTTTCACCGGTGATATATTCGCTCATATTATTGCAATTGCTTTGGATGTTTATGAAAATCAACCAGATGTTTGGTTCCAATTAATACACCAGGCTATGGCGACTGACTTTAGGTGGAGTGAACCGGCCAAAGAATATATTCGCTTGTATGAAGACCTAGTTTTATAAAGAATACTTATTTACTTTAATTTACTTTAATTTACTTAAATACTTTTGTAAATACTCATTATGAAATTGGGCTCTTCGTCAAATCGGACTGATGAGAATAATTTCCAAGTAATCATTGATTGCTTGGTTTTTTTATTTATCATTCATTTCCATTAT
>NZ_PNHQ01000025.1 GCF_002871935.1 Aerococcus viridans | reverse complement strand
TAGTAGAGTCTGCTTACGCAAAATATTGAACCGCCGTGTACGGAACCGTACGCACGGTGGTGTGAGAGGTCGGAATCGAAAGATTCCTCCTACTCGATTGTATATGTTTAAAATTAGTTTTCAGCTAATTCTTTTTCATAGTCTGCTTTTGGATCATCTTCAGTTGTCCAAATAGGAATTGATGAACCGCCAGAAATTTCTTCAATTTTAGCTTTGGTTTCATCTGATTGATAAGTATCTACAATCGCTTGAATATCTGGATTATCTTCCTTGTCTTTTGTGGTTGCAATGATATTCTTCTTCACCGGATCAATATTTGAAGCATCATCTGTATCAACATAAATAGCATCTTTTGGATCTAGGCCAGCATCCATCAACATATCGCCACCTATCGTAATCAAATCAGCATCGCCTAATGAGCGGGCGATTTGAGATGGATCCATTTCGACAATTTCGATGTTTTTAGTATTTTCGATAACATCCGCTTTAGTTGGCGCAAAACCAGCTTCTTCATCTAGCTTGATTAAACCAATATCCTGTAAGCCTAAGAAAGCACGTTCTGCATTCGTAGCAGAGTTAGATACCGCAACAGTTACACCATCAGGAATGGATTCGACATCCGTGATTTCAGGAACTGCAAAAATACACATAGGTGATACAATAGTATAAGCAATTGGCGTAATTTGTGAATCACCAATGTCCTTAGTGTAAGCACTTAAAAATGAAATATGTTGGAAGGCATTTAAGTCTAATTCTCCATCTTCTAAAGCACGATTTGGTTGTGAGTATTCAGAAAAGGTCACCACTTCTAAATCGATGCCTTGATCTTCCAATCTTGTAGCAACGTCTTCCCAAATTTCAGCAGATACATCTCCCACAACCCCAACAGAATATGACCGAGTTTCCTCAGTATCAACTTGGTCTGTTGATGCTTGATCACTACTATTATTACCGCAAGCAGCAAGTAATAATGCACTACAGAAAGCCAGACCTACTTTTAAACTTTTTCTAATATCCAATTTTCTTCTCCCCATTCATAACATCATAATGATATTTTAAATGATGTTAAAAATATAAGCAATAGTAATCCAAATGTTATCTATTTTGCGATATAGGATAGGAAACGACGCTATAAAAAGAAATAGACATTAGCGCTCGCTATCTGGCTGACTTAAACTGGACGCAATTGGCGTAAGTTGTCTAAATAATAGGATACCAATATGAAAAGGGAATGGAAGCTTGAAAAAATTGCTGGCTAAGTTATCTCTTTTACTTATTTTCCGCTATAATGAATATGAAAACGAAAGCGGAGGAATACGATGTCTAATAATTATCAATACCCTATCGACTTAGATTGGACAAATGAAGAAATCGCGATTGTGATAAAAATGTGGAATGGCTTGGAACAAGCTTATGAATCAAGCATCAACCGCGAAGAATTATTGAATAGATATAAGGCCTTTAAGCAAGTAGTGCCAAGTAAAATGGCAGAAAAGCAATTAGGCAATCAATTTGAGAAGGTTTCTGGCTATCAACTTTATGGCACAATCAAAAAAGCGAGAAATTCAGAAAGAAAAACTATTTCGATGCCGTAAGGGCAAAGTGGTTAGTTGGTTCAGGTAAACTAGGAGGCATATAAATAGATGTTAGAAGCGCGTGTAGCATTGGTGAGAGAGTGGATTGAAGAAGCAACAACTTATATTCACGAACAATTAGATAGTGCAATCGAAATCCAGCATAAATCAAACCGAAAAGATTTGGTCACCAATGTAGATAAGGCAGTAGAATTATTATTTAGACAAAAGATTAAAGAAAACTTTCCAAAAGACCGTTATATCGGTGAGGAGAAAATGGGTGAAACGCCCAATAATCTAGATGGCGGTGTCTGGATAGTAGACCCTATAGATGGGACAGCCAACTTTGTCTTACAGCAAAATCACTTTGCTATCATGGTTGCATACTATGAAGATGGACTGGGTAAGCTAGGTGTTGTTTATGATGTGATGCAAGATGATTACTTTGAAGCCATCGCTGGCCAAGGGATTAAACGGAACGGTCGGGTTTTTAAGCCCAAATATACAGATAAAACCTTGCATGAATCTTTGATTGCTGTCAATGGCGGTATGGCAATGACCAATGCGCATAAAGTGCAAGACTTGATTCAAGAATCTATGGGCCTTCGGATTTATGGGTCAGCAGGGATTGAAATCATCGCCTTATTGAAGGGTGAAATTGCCGCTTACGTATCCCCAAGGCTGCAACCCTGGGATATTGCTGCTGGCCAAGTATTGGCAGATGAAGTGGGGATTAAGGTGACACAATTTACTGGAGCGCCACTTGATTTAATGCATCGAAATAAAGTGGTAGCAGCTTACCCGTCAGCATATAGTCGAATGATTGGAAATTTGAAGGCTGAAAATTAACCAAGAATTCTTTTTTGTATGGAGAGGTACTTAAACTTCGTGATTTCTTGGGTCCATATAAACGAAAATAATAGTATTTTCAATCAATAAGTGATATAATATTATGGCGGTTTTATTACAAGAAACTTTGTTAAGGTTTATAACTAGGGGTTTTAGGGTAAAACGGTTTCATAAACTTGACAAATAATTAATACAAAATTTGTATTCATTATATAAATGGAGGAATTTAAAAAATGGCAAAACGTGAAGATATTCGTAATGTTGCAATCATTGCCCACGTTGACCACGGTAAAACGACTTTGGTTAACCAATTGTTGGAACAATCAGATACTTTAGATGAACGTACAAAAATTGATGAGCGTGCAATGGACTCTAACGATATCGAGAAAGAACGTGGGATCACCATTCTAGCTAAGAATACGGCTGTTAACTACAAAGGTCATCACATTAACATCATGGATACCCCAGGACATGCGGATTTCGGTGGTGAAGTGGAACGTATCATGACGATGGTTGACGGTGTAGTTTTAGTCGTAGATGCTTATGAAGGTACAATGCCGCAAACGCGTTTTGTATTGAAAAAAGCTTTCGAAGCGAACTTAACACCAATCGTTGTTGTAAACAAGATTGATAAATCATCTGCTCGTCCAGCTGAAGTTGTGGATGAAGTGTTAGATTTATTTATCGAATTGGGTGCTGATGATGAAATGTTAGACTTCCCAGTAGTATACGCTTCTGCTTTAAGTGGTACTTCAAGTCTATCTGATGATCCTGCTGACCAATCTGAAACAATGGACCCAATCTTTGATACGATCCTAAACGAGATTCCAGCACCGGTTGATAATTCTGAAGAAGGCTTACAATTCCAAGTATCATTACTAGACTATAACGACTATGTTGGTCGTATTGGTATTGGGCGTGTATTCCGCGGTACAATCCGTGTGGGTGACCAAGTAACCTTGATGAAACTTGATGGTACTGAGAAAAACTTCCGTGTAACAAAATTATTCGGTTTCTTAGGTTTAGACCGAGTTGAAATCAATGAGGCGAAAGCTGGGGAATTGATTGCCGTTTCTGGTATGGAAGATATCTTTGTTGGAGAAACAGTCGTAGATTCAACTATTAAAGAGGCTTTAGAGCCATTACGTATTGATGAGCCAACACTACAAATGACTTTCCTAACCAATGATTCACCATTCGCTGGACAAGAAGGTAAACACGTGACTTCTCGTAAATTGGAGGAACGTTTACGTTATGAGTTACATACGGATGTTTCATTACGTGTAGATAACACTGATTCTCCGGATGCATGGGTTGTTTCAGGTCGTGGTGAGCTTCACTTATCTATCTTGATTGAAAATATGCGTCGTGAAGGTTATGAGTTACAAGTTTCTCGTCCAGAAGTAATCATTCGTGAGATTGATGGCGTGAAATCTGAACCATTTGAATTAGTGCAAATTGATACACCTGAAGAGTACCAAGGTTCTATTATTGATGCCCTAAACCAACGTCGGGGTACTATGGTAGATATGGTTTCTACTGGTTTAGGTACCACTCGTTTAACTTACCATGTACCAGCTCGTGGTATGATTGGTTTCACTACCTACTTTATGTCGTTAACGCATGGTTACGGTATCTTAAACCATACATTTGACCACTATGCACCTTACATTAATGAAACGATTGGTGGCCGTCGTAACGGTGCTTTAGTATCCACTGATACTGGTAAAGCAACTACATACGGTATTATGCAAGTTGAAGATCGAGGTACAATCTTTGTGAACCCAGGTACTGCTGTTTATGGTGGTATGATTGTTGGTGAAAGTACCCGTGAAAAAGATATTGTTGTAAATATTATCCGTTCTAAAAACTTAACCAACGTTCGTTCTTCTAACAAAGACCAAACAGCTACAATTAAAACACCTAAACTAATGACCCTTGAAGAATCATTAGAGTTCATGGGTGACGATGAGTACTGTGAAGTAACACCAGAAAACATTCGTTTACGTAAATCAATTTTAAACGAATCTGAACGTGCAAAAGCAGCTAAGAAAAAGAATTTAGGTAAATAAATACACATGCTATGAACTATAGCAATACATTTAAGAAGGTGAGACAAAAGTCATTTAGCATTGACGTACTGGACCAAAGGGCGAACAATAATGAAATATTATTGGAGACATTTGGGAAGTATCGGACAATGCTGACTTTTGGAACCCAATTATAAACGTTCTTATATCGCAAAGAGAGGCTGAGACTTGTTTTGTTCCAGCCTCTTTTTTGGGACTTTTAAAGGAAGACTAGTCGTAAGTCGACCAATAAAGCTTGTTTTATTTTTCTATAAAATGCAATAGCTTTCCCTAATGTATGGGGCGATTATGCTATAATGGATACTTGAGTAATGGCTATCCATACCATTTCTCATTTCTAGTATCAACGGATGTATAACATTATATAAAAGTCCATAAAGGAGGACTATTGTGTCAACAGAATCCAAAGAAAAAAAAGCTCAAGCAGATAAGCATAAACAAAAACAATCAATTGCATTAGAAAAAGCGAAAACAAAGAAACAAGCCAAAAAAAATCGTAAACAAGCGAAACAAACTAAAGGCAGGCCGCCCCTGTCTAAACAAATTGCTGCCCGGTTTGAAGATTTAAACGGGAAGATTTTGTTATTATATGGCTTGTTACTGACGATTGGTTTATTGATGGTAACAACTGCTTCATCTTACCTAGCAACTTCATCCGGTCAACCGACATACCATTATCTGCTTAGACAGATACTTTTTGCGATTTTAGGTTTGATCGCTATTTTCATCATTTATAACATAAAACCAGAAAGATGGCGGCATCACAATTTTCAAAAACTCATGTATATAGGGGTCACGGTCCTTTTAGTCATCACCTTCATATTTGGGGAGACCATTAATGGGGCGCAAGGTTGGATTGGTGTTGGTGCCTTTTCCATTCAGCCAGTAGAGTTTGCAAAACCAGCTTTGGTTATATTAGTCGCTAACTTCCTAGCTAAGGATGATGTCCAAAAGACGATTGCTGAAATCAATAGTCCAATTAAATTAATCACCAAATACTGGAAACAAGTAGCAGCTATTGGTATTTGGTTAGGGCTCGTATTCTTCTTCCCGGATGTAGGTGGAGTATTAATCTTAGGGTCTTTATTCGTCATTCTCTTACTGAATTCCGGTTTATCCATGAAATGGCTGACAAAAACAATCCTCTTCGTCATTATGGTATATGTCTGCATTATCCTTATATTGCATTTATTTGACCTATCCCATATCGATAATTATCAAATTGCACGGTTTACGTCCTTCATCAATCCCTTTGCGGACGCAAAAGATACAGGACTGCAATTGGTTTATGGCTACTATGCGTTATCCAATGGCGGTATTCTTGGTCGAGGAGCAGGCAACTCGATTCAAAAATTGGGCTACTTGCCTGAAGCGCATAACGACTTTATTATGGCCATCATCGGAGAAGAATTTGGTTTGTGGGGCGTAATGCTTGTGCTCGTCTTATACTTTGCACTGGTGATTTACATCTTCCACAAGGCACTTAAGATGCGCCGTATATTTGACCAATCAATACTTGTTGGTGTCGGGTCATACTTCTTGATCCAAGCCTTTGTAAACTTGGGCGGGGTTTTAGGTTTAATTCCTTTAACCGGAGTTACCTTCCCATTCATGTCTTATGGGGGTTCTAGTCTTTTAGTCTCTAGTATGATGGTTGGTATCGCCTTATCTGTCATCGCTTCTGATCAATCGTGGCGCCGTAGACTTCGGGCAAAAAAGAAGCAATCTCATCAAGCTAATTTAGCTGAACATGAAAAATAACAACCTCTCTAAGAACAGAACTTTTAAAAGGTCTGTTCTTTTTGAGTAATTGCGAAAAAATTTGAAATTACTTTCATTTTAAGCCCCAAATAAGCTTGCAAAAAAGCAAAATGTGAAAGTGAATTCTAAAATAGATATTTTGTTGTAAATAATTTCAAAACCATATACAATAATGATGTAAACGTTTTTCAAACATGTTTTCGTCATAGCAATTTTTAATATTGTAGATAATCGAAAGGAAAGTGACTATGAATAAAAAACAATTTATGCAACAAATTAAAGATGGTATTATCGTATCTTGCCAAGCTTTGCCAGGAGAACCGCTATATACAGAAGCGGGCGGGGTAATGCCATTATTAGCTAAGGCGGCGGAAGAAGCAGGTGCTGTAGGTATTCGTGCCAATTCGGTACGTGATATCAAAGAAATCCAAGCAGCGGTTGATTTACCGATTATTGGCATTATTAAGCGCGACTATTTGCCACAAGAACCATTTATTACGGCAACTATGAAAGAAATTGATGAATTAGTAGCCACAAATTGTGAAGTAATTGCCTTGGATTTAACCAAACGTGAACGCTTTGATGGTCTTGAAGTGAATACTTTTATCCAACAAATTAAAGAAAAATATCCTGACCAATTGTTTATGGCGGATATTTCAACATTTGAAGAAGGGATAAATGCCTTTGAACAAGGAATTGATTTTGTTGGGACAACTTTAGCTGGCTATACTGCTTATAGTGAACAAACTGACGGGCCAAATATTCCTCTAGTTAAACAACTTGTTGAAGCAGGGATTGACGTCATTGCAGAAGGGAAAATTCATACGCCAGAACAAGCGAAAGAAATCCATGATTTAGGGGTTGCAGGTATTGTTGTTGGCGGGGCGATTACCCGTCCAAAAGAAATTGCGAGTCGCTTTATCAATGCTTTAAATAATTAAATTTTTAGAGTGGTCGACCTTTTTTAATAGTAGTTAGAAAAATATATCCATATAGGGGAGTGAAAGAGATGTTTAAGAAGTTTTCAAAATTGGGCCAGGCTTTCATGTTACCAATTGCCATTCTACCGGTAGCGGGATTGCTTTTAGGTTTAGGGTCAGCCCTTTCTAATGATGCAGCGGTTGCCCAGTTTGCCTTTTTAGGTGCAGATTGGATCCAGGCTGTTTTCGCCATTATGACGGCAGCTGGGAATGCTGTTTTCGCCAATTTACCATTAATCTTTACCATTGGTATTGCGGTAGGTTTAGCTGAATCAGATAAGGGGACTGCTGGTTTATCTGGTGGTGTAGCTTATCTTGTATATACTGCAACAATTGCAGCTCTGCTACAGTTATTTTCAGCTGAAGGTGCAACAATCGATACTGGTGTCTTAGGGTCAATTGTTGTTGGGCTGTCCGTTACTTATCTGCATAATCGTTATCGTAAAATTGAATTACCGCAATTCCTAGGGTTCTTTGGGGGTTCACGCTTTATTCCAATCGTATCATCGTTAGCAGCTATTGCTTTAGGTTTATTATTTTATCTAATTTGGCCTCCTATCCAAAGTGGACTTGAAGTAACAGGTGAAGCGATTGCGAATATGGGGTCAATTGGAACCTTCTTCTATGGGTTCTTACTGCGTTTGACTGGTGCTGTTGGACTACACCATACGATCTATCCATTATTCTGGTATACGTCATTAGGTGGGATTGAAACAGTAGCAGGTGAAACCATTTCTGGTGCACAGAATATCTACTTTGCTCAATTAGCAGATCCAAACTATACTGGTTTATTTACATATGGTACCCGTTTCTTTGCTGGGCGTTTTGCAACAATGATGTTTGGTTTACCAGCGGCAGCATTAGGTATGTACCATGCGATTCCAAAAGAAAATCGTGCTAAGAATGCTGGTTTCTATTTTTCAGGAGCCTTAACTTCTTTTCTAACCGGTATTACTGAACCATTAGAATTTTCATTCTTATTTGCTGCGCCATGGTTATATGTGGTACATGCTTTTTTAGACGGGTTATCTTTTTATGTGGCTGATATCCTTCAGATTAGAATAGGGAATACTTTTTCAGGTGGCTTAATCGACTTTACCTTATTTGGCCCACTACAAGGAAATGTACAAACCAATTGGATTTTTGTTATTCCAGTAGGCATAGTTTGGGCACTCATTTACTATTTCGTATTCCGTACTTTAGTCAAGAAATTTAAAGTTGCTGTACCAGGTATGGAAGTTAATGTAGGAGAAATGGCAAAAAGTACCACCGCATCATCATCTAAAACGTCGAATCTACATGACCAAGCCCTTACCATTATTGAGGCTTTGGGGAATGAAGAAAATATTGAATATGTAACTGCATGTGCCACAAGACTTCGGGTTTCAGTTAAAAATAATCAGATTGTTGATAAAGAGGTCCTAAAAGACTTAGGTGCAACAGCTGTACTTGAAGTACAAAACGGAGTTCAAGCTATATATGGCGGAAAATCTGACCTATACAGTCAAGAAATTAATCAAATTCTAGGGAAAGAAGAATAAAACAAAAAAAGTTGGGTAAATATATCCAACTTTTTTCGTGATAGCTTTCATAATAGCTATCAATATTGATATAATATTTAGATAGAAATGTAATCGGTTAGTTGATGATGAACTAGCGGTTACGATGGGAGGAGTGAGAACATGAAACGTTTAATTTCGGCTAGTGCCAGTGAAATCAATCAGATGAATGCTAGCCAATTAAAACAAGCAATTTTTGCGAGTGAAGGGCGGACAATTGTTGCTGAAACAGTGGTGACGTCACCACCATTGATTCAAGGATTATCGAATCCAGAAGTCATGGCCACTTTTGGTGCAGATATCATTGTGTTAAATGAGTTGGATGTATTGAATCCAGAAATACCTGGATTAGAAACATTTGCCGGATCAAAAACGATTATTCAGGAATTGAAGCGCCTGATTGGTCGACCAATTGCTATCAACCTAGAGCCTGTTGACGAAAATCAAGAATTGCTTGAAACACGAGTAACATTGAACCCAGGACGTTTAGTTTCTAAAGAAAGTCTAGAAGCAGCAGATGAATTAGGCGTTGATATGATTCTATTAACAGGAAACCCAGCAACTGGTGTAACCATGTCGGCAATCCGTGAAGCGGTTAAGCTGGCAAAAGCACATTTTTCAGGGTTAGTTCTTGCAGGTAAAATGCATGGGGCTGGGCTAACAGAAAGTATTGTAGATGAGGAAGCTTTACTTGGCTTTATGGATGAGGGCGCTGATGGGGTATTGGTCCCAGCTGTTAATACAGTTCCTGGTGTGAATGAACGAGAAAATCACGGGGTAACTAAAAGTATCCACGCACGTGGTGGGTTAGTGATGGCAACAATTGGGACAAGTCAGGAATCAGCGCAAGCTTCTGTGATTGAAGCGATTGGCTTATCCAATAAACGGGTTGGTGTGGACTTGCACCATATTGGAGATGGGGCTTATGGTCGGATGCCGGATCCAGAAAATATTACCGCTTTGAGTTTGGCAGTTAGAGGTAAGCGGCATACTTATTTCCGCATGGCACAGTCTATTAATCGTTAGTGGATGATTTCAATGATAAGGGAGGATAAAATGAAAAATTATTTACAAAATCTAGGGAAATCTATTATGTTACCGGTATCCATATTACCAGTTGCATCATTATTAATGGGGATTGGTTACTGGATTGATCCAGCAGGTCTATCAGGGGCCGGATCTAATCAGGTGGCGATATTCCTAATTCAAGCTGGGAACGCCATTTTCAATAATTTGCCTATTCTATTTTCAGTGGGTATTGCTACTGGTTTATCAAAAGATGCTAATGGGGCTGCTGGGCTATCTGGCTTAGTTGGCTATCTGATTGTAACCAATCTATTATCTATAGACGGATTGAGTGTTTTATTAAATATGCCAGCTGACCAAGTACCAATGGCTTTTGGTGCAACCCAAAACGTTTTTATGGCGATTATCGCAGGGACAGTAGCGGCAACTTTATACAATCGGTATTCAGGCACAAAATTACCAACTGCACTTGCTTTCTTTTCAGGAAGACGGTTAATCCCCATCCTATCTGCAGCAGCAATGCTGGTGATCTCTTTAGTCCTATTCTTTGTATGGCCATTTGCCTATGATGCCTTAGTGGCCTTTGGTACGTTCATTTCAGGTTTAGGTGCATTTGGTGCTGGGCTTTATGGTTTCTTCAATAAATTACTCATTCCAACTGGTTTACACCATGCGTTAAACTCAGTATTCTGGTTTGACTTGATCGGTATTAATGATATTGGAAACTTCTGGGCATCAGAAGGGGTAAAAGGGGTAACAGGTATGTATCAAGCTGGCTTCTTCCCAATCATGATGTTTGGTTTACCTGGCGCAGCTTTAGCCATGTATAAAAACGCAGAATCTAAAGCTAAGAAGATTGCAGCTGGTACAATGATTGCCGGTGCATTCGCTTCATTCTTCACAGGTATTACTGAACCACTAGAATTTTCATTCATGTTTGCTGCACCTGGATTATACTTAGTACATGCCTTCCTAACAGGTGTATCAATGTTTGTTGCAGCAACTTTCCACTGGACTGCAGGATTTGGCTTTTCAGCTGGATTAGTAGACTTTGCTTTGAGTCTAAATGTGCCAATTGCGAACCAACCATTCATGCTATTCGTTTTAGGATTAGTGATGTTCGTTGTGTATTACTTTGTATTTGACTTTGCTATTCAAAAATTCGACTTTGCCACACCAGGTCGTGGGGATAATGCTGTAACTGAAGCCGCAATCACAGAATCTGAAGCTGAAACTTCAGCTGATAAAAAGACGGTTTCTTCAACTAACAACAGTAAATATGTGCAAATGGCTCATGTTATTTATGATGCCGTAGGTGGGCAAGAAAATATCCGTAGTTACTATAATTGTGCAACACGACTACGTTTTGAATTAGAGGACGTGGACCAAGTCGATCAAGCTAAGATAAAAGGACTTGGTGTACCTGGTGTCAATGTTTTAGACAAAAACCACTTGCATGTGATTGTTGGAACAGATGTGCAATTTGTTGCAGATGAAATGAGAAAAATTGAAGCGTAATTATTTTTGGAAAAGAAGTTGGCTATACAAACCCAGCTTCTTTTTTTACTGTCAAAATAATATAGGAAAAATTATATTTAAATAAATGATCATTTATATCTTTACCAATTATGATAAGAAAATGAGATTTCTTTCATTTTTCTATGTCAAAATGATTCAAAATATGGCAAACTATGATACAATTGGCAAGTATAAACAAGCGTCAACTTGTTAGAGGCGTAAGAGAGGGAGTTACTATAAATGATCAATAAAGTATTAGTTGCGAACCGTGGGGAAATCGCAATCCGTATTTTCCGGGCGTGTTATGAACTAGGCATTCATACTGTCGCAGTTTATTCACAAGAGGACGAAGGTTCAGTTCACCGTTTCAAAGCAGACGAATCTTATCTATTATCTCGTGATAAGAAGGCTGTTGAAGCTTATTTAGATATCGAAACCATTATTCAAATTGCTAAAGATGTAGATGCTGATGCCATTCACCCTGGCTACGGTTTCCTTTCAGAAAACACTGAATTTGCGCGCCGTTGTGAGGAAGAAGGTATTAAATTTATAGGCCCTTCATACGAAATTTTAGACATGTTCGGAGATAAGGTAAAAGCGCGTGAAGCAGCTAAAAAAGCCAATATTCCGTTGATTCCAGGATCAGATGGACCAGTTGAAAGTCTTGAAGAAGTAGTTGAATTTGGTAAAACAGCTGGCTACCCAATCATTATTAAAGCTGCTTTAGGTGGTGGTGGCCGTGGTATGCGTGTTGTTCGTTCAGAAGATGAAGTAGCAGAACAATACCGTCTAGCTGTCTCTGAAGCAACCAAAGCTTTTGGTTCAGGAGAAGCTTACGTTGAAAAATACGTTGAAGGACCAAAACATATTGAAGTTCAAGTGATTGCTGATGAACAAGGAAACACCATGCATTTATGGGAACGTGATTGTTCAGTACAACGTCGCCACCAAAAAGTAGTTGAAGTGGCACCTACTGTCAATATGTCAATGGCACTACGTCATCGTATCTGTAATGCTGCCCGTGATTTCTTAGATTCAGTAGATTACGCGAATGCCGGAACAGTTGAGTTCTTATTAGATGGCGAAGATTTCTACTTTATTGAAGTAAACCCACGAATCCAAGTAGAACATACGATTTCAGAACAAATCACTGGTGTAGACATTGTACAGACACAAATTCGTATAGCTGCAGGTGAGAGTTTAAGTGAAATTGGTTTACCATCTCAAGAAGCATTACCATTAAATGGTTTCGCTATCCAATGTCGTGTTACCACTGAGGATCCAAATAACAACTTCTTCCCAGATACTGGTAAAATTAATACTTACCGTTCTCCAGGTGGATTTGGTGTCCGTTTAGATGCCGGTAATGGTTTCCAAAATACAGTAGTTAGTCCGTACTTTGACTCAATGATTGCGAAATTAATTACTTACGGTACCACATTTGAAGATACAGTAGCGAAGATGGACCGTTCTTTAAGAGAATATCGTGTACGTGGTGTTAAAAATAATATTCCTTTCTTACGTAATGTTGTTAACCACCCTGTTTTCCTAGAGGGTACTGCCAATACAATATTCATTGATCAAACACCAGAATTGTTCGATTTCCCTAAAGAACGTAACCGTGACCGTGGGAACAAAATCTTACAATATATTGGGGACATTTCTGTAAATGGCTTTCCGGGTATTGAAAATGAGAAAGGGCAATTCCAAACAATTCCAACACCTAAAATTGAACGCGTAGAACGTAATGGCCTATCCGCAAAACAAATTTTAGACCGTGATGGTGTCAAAGGTGTCCAAGCATTTATTAAAAATTCAAACGACCTATTATTAACAGATACAACCATGCGTGATGCCCATCAATCATTAATCGCTACGCGAATGCGTACTCGAGATATGGTGAAACCGGCTAAAGTAATGGAAGATGCACTACCAAACTTATTCTCTATGGAAGTTTGGGGGGGCGCGACTTTTGATGCTGCTTTCCGTTTCTTAACTGAAGACCCTTGGCGTCGACTAGAAAAATTACGTGAAGCAATGCCAAATACCTTACTACAAATGTTATTCCGTGGTTCCAATGCAGTAGGCTATACTTCATACCCAGATAACACACTAAAAGCCTTCATAGACCAGGCTGCAGCGTCAGGTATCGATGTCTTCCGTGTCTTTGACTCACTAAACTGGACGAAACAAATTGAAAAACCCATTCAATATGTGAAAGATGCTGGTAAGATTGCCGAAGCAACAATGTGCTATACAGGTGATATCTTAAATCCAGAGCGTACCAAGTATTCACTAGACTACTATGTGAACTTAGCTAAAGAGTTGCAAGCCATGGGTGCAGATATTATTGCCGTTAAAGATATGGCAGGGTTATTAAAACCACAAGCAGCTTATGCTTTAATTTCAGAATTGAAAGACCATATTGATGTGCCAATTCATTTACACACGCACGATACAGCAGGTAACGGTATTCTAACTTATACTGAAGCATCACGTGCAGGTGTGGATATTGTGGATGTGGCAAGCTCTGCATTTGCTTCAACCACATCACAACCATCTATGCAATCACTATACTATGCGATGGAGTATAACGACCGTAAACCAAATATCCATGTTCAAAATGCAGAGAAAATCAACCAATATTGGTTAGGTGTGCGTTCGTACTATAATGAATTTACCTCAGGACTAGAAGGGCCAGAAACTGAAATCTACAATACAGAGATGCCTGGTGGTCAATATACAAACTTACAACAACAAGCTAAATCTGTTGGTTTAGGTAATCGTTGGGACGAAGTAAAACAGATGTACCATGATGTCAACTTACTGTTTGGGGATATCGTAAAAGTAACACCTTCATCTAAAGTTGTCGGTGATATGGCCTTGTTTATGGTTCAAAATGACCTAACAATTGATAAATTCTTCAAAGAAGGGACACAATACGACTTCCCACAATCTGTTATCGATTTGTTTAAAGGTAAAATCGGTCAACCAGAAGGTGGATTCCCGAAAGATGTATCTGAAATCATCTTAAAAGGAGAAGTAGCATCAACTGACCGTCCAGGTGAACATTTACCACCAATTGACTTTGAAGCAACTCGCCAAGAATTGATTGCGAAATTAGGTGATGAAGATGTAGACGACCAAGACGTCTTATCTTATATTATGTATCCGGAAGTCTTTGTAGACTACCGTCATAAGCTTGAACGTTATTCTGACGTTTCAATTATCCCAACACCAAGCTTCTTCTATGGTATGAGGATAGGTGAAACAGTCAATGTGGAAATTCAAAAGGGGAAAGTCTTGTATATCCGCTTGATTCAAATTGGTGAACTTGATGAAACGGGTCAACGAATTGTCTTCTTTGAATTAAACGGTCAATCTCGTGAAATTATCGTTCGTGATGCAAATGCCCAAACAACGGCAGCAGTTCGTCGTAAAGCTGATCACGGCAATACTAACCATATCGCCGCTACCATGCCAGGAACAATCCTTGATGTTCAGGTTCAACAAGGCGATGAAATTGAAGAAGGCCAATTATTGTTAGTTTCTGAAGCGATGAAGATGGAAACAACGTTGAAAGCACCACGTAAAGCTGTGGTGAAAGAATTATTGGTTGCTAACGGTGATCAAGTAAATTCTGGTGATTTATTATTAGTTTTGGAATAATAGACCAAGGGAGTGTAGAGGCTGGGACAAAAATGTCTCAGCCTCTCTTTGCTATATAAGAACGTTTATAATCGGGTTCCAAAAGTCAGAATTATCCGATACTTCCCAAAAGTCTCCAATAATATTTCATTATTGTTCGTCTTTTGGTCCAGTACGTCAATTCTAAACGACTTTTGTCTCACCTTCTATTTTCTTATAAAGTGGTTTAAGGGTTACGGTCAGATGAATTCCTGTTATAATGAAATTAAAGCGAGTAATTAAAGGAAGTCGATGATATGAGTATTTATGATCAAGCACAATCACGACAAGCATTGATTGTGTGGATGTATTCGAATAAAAAAGTCAAGCAGTTACAAAAATATGGTTTTGTTTATTATGTCTCGCGCAAGATGAAGTATGCAATTGTCTATACTGATATGGAAGAAGCGGACCATATTCAAAAGAATTTGGAAAAGCTACATTTTGTCCGTCAAGTGGATGTGTCACCTAGACAAGCGATGGCGACGGATTACGCGGCGGCTTTCGATGCCTATGCAGCAGACTTGATGGCCAAGAAGGATTCGGACGATAAAGATCGTTTGAATGAACGGTATGCTTAATATATAATAAAATATATAGTAAATGAAATTTTGAAGGGACCTTGGGATTGAATGTGCCCAAGGTTCTTTTTCAATAGTTGGAGGAGAGTCAGGATGGAGTTTGCACCATTTTTCTATTTGGAACTTAAAGAACATATTTTAGATGTGCCCTACACATTGGATAAGCGACGGATACGCGTGCTCTTACCTAAAGATTATGACGAAAATACAGATAAGCATTATCCTGTAGTTTATATGCATGACGGACAGAATGTATTCCATTCAACAGAGGCATTTTCAAAACACTCCTGGAAAACAATTCACGCAATCAAAAGAAATCCAGATTTACCAAGCATGATTATTGTGGGCATTGATAATGGCGAAGAGATGCGTACCTTAGAATATTTGCCATGGTCTATAAAGGATGCTTACGACCCACGACTCACTGGACAAGGTGGCAGGGGGGCAGAGTTCTCAGAGTTTGTGATGACCATCGTCAAAAACTTTGTGGACCAACATTACCGAACGCTGTCAGATGCAGCACATACAGCTATGATAGGGTCATCTTTTGGGGCAACAATTGCTACTTATTTGGGTGCGGCTTATAAAGACCAAGTCGGTCGGTTAGGTATTTTCTCCTTAACGAATTGGGCAGTAGCTAAAGACTTTGACCGCTATATTCAGCGAAAGACTTTGCCAAAAGATCAAAGAATTTATATTGAATGTGGTACTGAAGAAGGCGATGAAGTGGATGAGATGATTATCGGTCCCCATACTGAACAAGCCTATATTAATGATGCCATTAAGTATAGCCAACAAGTCATCCAATCAGGGGTTGCACCGGAGAATGTATCATTAAATATTTTCCACGGAGATGAACATTCAGAAGCGTATTGGTCTAAGCACTTATCAGATTGTCTACGATTTATTACACAGGGCTGGCCATTATAAATTTTGGTAGATCATCGATAGGGTAGAAACCATAAATTAATATTATGATGCTGTTCCTAGAATGAAAGATTGAGATAAAATCTATAAAATACTACAATATAAATTGCTCGTTGAATCAAAAATTTGAGTAATTCAAATGACCCTTCTAATAATATATATAAATAAAAACGGTGCTGAAGAAAATCATTTCAGCATCGTTTTTCTCTTTATCAATTTTAAATTGATGTTATATTCTAGTTTTTTGAGTTAATTGTTTTACTAATCTCCTTTTTCAAATTCAAAAACATGTTTATTAAACATAAAATAGAAAATGCTTTTCTAGTTTTCTTATTATAATATATTAATGATTATATTATCCATTATATGTAAACTGTTATGTTATTTTTTGGAGGGAGAATGAATGAATTGGAATAAGTTTAGACATGGAGATTTTTTTGAGACAGAAAGAAAATCAAGAGTCAAAATGCATAAAAGTGGTAAAAACTGGGTAAAAACCTGTGTTAGCCGTTTTGGCTTATTAAAGTTATTTTCATCAGTAGAACAAGATACCGAGTTAAAGGATGAAGATACTTTTCAATTAGAAGATAATAAATATAAACGTATACTCTCGGGCACTATAGGTGCAGGAGCGGTATTTGGGATTGGTACTATCTATACCCCTGTTATGCATGCTGATGAAATTTCACATGAAGTAGAATCTAGTAGGGATATTTTAGTTACAGCAGACTCTACGTTATTACAATCATCCGAATCTATTACCTCAAACGAAGAAAATCTGGCCAGCGAAATTAACGAGCAAGAAAATAAAGAAGAATTAACATCTGAGGTGCAAAATGATGTTAGTGAAATTGCTATTGATAGTGCTTTAGCGAGTGAAAGTGAATCAATTAGTATAAGCGCTTCAGTAAGTGAAAGTGAATCAATTAGTATAAGCACTTCAGTAAGTGAAAGTGAATCAGTTAGTACAAGCGCTTCAGTAAGTGAAAGTGAATCAATTAGTACAAGTACTTCAGTAAGTGAAAGTGAATCAATTAGTGCAAGTACTTCAGCAAGTGAAAGTGAATCATCGGACGATAACTTATTGGGAGACGTAGCTAATGATGTAAATAATAGCGAACTGAGTAACAGTAAGAATGAAAGTGAACTAGAGAGAGTTAATAGTGAAAGTATCGAAAATGATCTAACAGTACAAGATAGTGCTACAACTCAAAATAATTTAGAGTTGGACGAATTGAGTGATGAATATTCTGGGCAAATTAATGATGATATAGAAAGTCAAAAAGCCCAAAATGTGAAAGATCAAATCATGTCTGATGAAGAATTTAATGAAATTATTAATTCTGGTGACATTAATCAAAACAACGCAGATAAGATAATAGAGAAAGTAATAGCAAACACTGATAACTATAAAGAAGATAATGTTGTTGTCATAAACGATTTGAATTACTCCAAAGAAGAGTTGCGTCAACTAGAAAAAGCTATTGAAGAAGTTATGGTTACAGAATTAGGTAGTGGAGATTTAAGTAATATCCAAACCATGATGGCTACTACCAATGATAGTGTTATATCTCGCCTTTCTACATTTGCAGCTCTAGCTACAGATACTGGCAATAAGAATCAAAGTTATACTAACGTTGAAGATTTTCTAAGATATGGAAATTGGGAAATTGAAAGAAATTATAGTGAAGGTTATCCAGGACTACATATAGATGGCGTTAATCCGGGACTATTACAAGCGCCATCAAAGTATGATTTTACATCAGATTTTAAGATTTCTTTTGATATTGCAAATGCAGATATAGGGGCAACTCAAGCTCCAGGCGGCTGGCAGTTTATGTTTTATCAAGGAAATCCTCAAGATATTGTAAATGATGGGGGTATCATTGGGGATAAAGGAGCGCCAAATGTTTCTGGATTCAAATTAGATACTAATAGGTCCCCTATGTCAAATATTGATTCAAATGCCACAACCTTAAAAGGTGATGCTTCAAAAAGAGGATATGCAGTCGCTGTTAAAAATGATGCATCGGGAACAACTAGTATGATTGGTGCCAAAAACTCTGGAACCATTTTTGACTACGCTACAAATTCTTTTAGTGGATTTAGGGGACAGGGATGGAATACTGTAACTATATCGTTTAATTCTACTAGTAATGTATTAACAATGAATTATGGGAAAGTTACAAAAACAGCTACTTTGACAGAATTGGGTATTACAAAAGGGCAATTGTACAACTTTGGAATTGGACAGGAGCCTGCACCAAATGGTGCTCGGAGCACACATTATATTAAAAATGCACAACCTGATAGAAATCCAAATTCTGAATCAGCTTCTACATCGTCTTCAATAAGTGCATCTGAATCTGCATCAGTGAGCGCATCTGAGTCAGCTTCAACAAGCTCATCTGAATCAGCATCAGTAAGCGCATCTGAGTCTGCATCTGAATCATCTTCAGTAAGCACATCTGAGTCAGCGTCAGTAAGTGCATCTGAGTCAGCATCTGAGTCAGCATCAGTAAGTGCGTCTGAGTCAGCATCTGAATCAGCATCAGTAAGTGCGTCTGAGTCAGCATCTGAATCTGCGTCAGTAAGCGCATCTGAGTCAGCGTCAGTAAGCGCATCTGAGTCTGCATCTGAGTCAGCTTCAACAAGCGCATCTGAGTCTGCATCTGAGTCAGCTTCAACAAGCGCATCTGAATCATCTTCAGTAAGTGCATCTGAGTCAGCATCATTAAGTGCGTCTGAGTCTGCATCTGAATCAGCATCAGTAAGCGCATCTGAGTCAGCATCAGTAAGTGCGTCTGAGTCTGCATCTGAATCAGCATCAGTAAGCGCATCTGAGTCTGCATCTGAATCTGCGTCAGTAAGCGCATCTGAGTCAGCATCAACAAGCGCATCTGAGTCAGCATCAGTAAGTGCGTCTGAATCAGCATCAACAAGCGCATCTGAGTCAGCTTCAACAAGCGCTTCTGAATCAGCATCATTAAGTGCGTCTGAGTCAGCATCTGAATCAGCATCAGTAAGCGCATCTGAATCTGCGTCTGAATCTGCATCTGAGTCAGCATCAGTAAGTGCGTCTGAGTCTGCATCTGAATCAGCATCA
>NZ_PNHQ01000024.1 GCF_002871935.1 Aerococcus viridans | reverse complement strand
CGTTAACTTAATGATAATGGAATCCTCGTTTTTTTGCGAAAAAAATTGGACCAATGACTTTTTTAGTCATCAGTCCTATATATTGTAGAGCCAAAAAATCTCGATATCGTTTGGTATCGAGATTTTTCATTTCTATTATTTTTGAATAACCGCTGTATGCAAACAGGCTATCTGATGTTCAACATTATCTTTCCTAAGATGCTTTATTCCTTAAGTCTGTGATAAATTCTTCTATTTTATCCATTGCAATCGTTAGTTCTTTAATTGAATAAGCATAAGAGATACGTAGGAATCCTTCGCCACCTTCACCGAATGCAGAACCTGGTACAACGGCCAATTTCTTCGCATCCAATAAAGCTAATGCAAACGCCTCACTCGTCATACCGAACTCACGAATATCTGGGAAAGTATAAAATGCCCCTCGCGGTACAAAGCAAGGTAAACCCATATCACGGAATCGTCCCATCAAGAAGTTACGTCTTTTTAGATAGTCTTTGCGCATCGCTTCCACATCATCGTCACATTCTTCCAAAGCAACCACTGATGCATATTGTGACACTGTTGGTGCTGCCATAATGGTGAATTGATGGATTTTCAACATTTGTGATATTAATAGTTCTGGGCCACATAGGTAACCGATTCGCCAACCTGTCATTGAAAAAGCCTTAGCAAATCCATTAATATAGATTGTTCGCTCTTTCATGTCTTCAAATGATGCGATGGAAGTATATTTATCTTCGGCATACCAGATTTCAGAATAAATTTCATCAGTTAAGACATATAAATCATATTTTTTGATGACATCAGCTAATTTTTCCAATTCTTCTCTGGTTGCCGCTGCACCTGTTGGGTTATTTGGATAATTTAAGATGATAGCCTTTGTCTTATCAGTAATATGCGCTTCAATATTTTCCGGTTGTAAAATAAAGTCATGTTCGCTAGGTAGCTTAATTGGAACTGGAATCCCACCAGCAAGCGCTACAGATGGTGCGTAAGATACATATGAGGGATCCATACACAAAACTTCATCACCTGGGTTAATTAAAGCACGACAAGCTAAGTCAATCGCTTCAGATCCTCCTACAGTGACAATTACTTCATTATCAGGATCGTATTTCAAATCATACTTACGGTCTAAATATGTTGAAATTGCTCGACGTAATTCAATTAAACCTGCATTAGCCGTATAGTAAGTTTTACCTCTTCTGATGGCTCTAATTGCTTCTTCACGAATTGACCAAGGTGTTGGAAAGTCAGGTTCCCCTACACCAAGCGAAATCACATCTTCGATTTCATTGGCAATGTCGAAAAAACGTCGGATACCAGAGGGGGCCATATCAATTACGGTTTTATTTTGAGATTTTGTCATTGTGAGATCACCATTCGTCCGCCATCTTCTTTGATCTCCTTATAAACAACCCCTTGTTCTTTATAGCGGTTCATGACAATATGGGTTGTGGTTGCGCTCACTTCGTCAATTGCAGCTAATTTTGAGATAAATTTTGAGATATCTACCATCGTTAACCGTTTCGTTAATAATAGGAAATCATAGGTCCCCGACATCAAATATAGAGATTCTACTTGGTCATATTGGTAAATCGTTTCTGCAATATCTTGATAAGATATACCATGGTGTAAGTCTACATTTACTTCTACCATTGCTGATAACAAATTATCATCCGCAACATCCCAGTTAATCATTGTATGATAACCAGCGATCACATTTTCTTTTTCATAAGCCGCAATTTGTGCGACTACTTCTTCTTCGCTAGCTTCAATCATATTCGCAATCGTCTTAGGTGCTAAACGCGCATCCTGGGCTAAGATAGCTAACATTTCTTTTTTCTGCTCGATGTTCATTTTTATCCCTCCAAAGCGACATCAGTGTAGTTTTAAGCATACTTTTAAACTTAAAATTTGTCACTTAATTTGAATATTTTTAATAAAAAATTTTGATTTGTATTTGTCATTTATATGTGTATGTTTACTTGGTACAACAGTTATGAGGAACCGTTCATAACCAATAAAGACATCTTCATACCGTATTCGCTAAACTGCTACACTCACGGTCTTAAACAATTTTTATATCCTTATTAACTGTTTTCTAAAACCCTTTCTATTATAAAATGATACAATGAAGTCACCGACAACTACGACCTTCATGGTTTTAATCAGTCTGTAGGAGGAATTTACAATGGAAAAGTTTACAAAACGAATTTTATTTACGAGTGGTCTTTTAGCTTTAGGTCTTGCCGTAGCTGCACCGAATAAATTAGCAGATAAAGTGGCTATTGATCCGATGTTCACTTATGGTGAAACTTTAAATAATAGTCAATATACAGAAACAAAAGAATTATTAGGTGTTGAAGATGGTGCAACTGAGATTGAGGTAGCCGTTGATGAATTAAACAATTTATTACAAGATAGTTACCCATATAATCAAGTCTATTCTTCAGCATACATTACACCGGCTGATAATAATGGTGGTGTATCTGTCGAGATTGAGACACCAGATACTATTACAGATATTACTGAAGCGCAATACGAAAATGCAGCGATTACTGCTGGTGCAGTGGATGTAGACATCAAAGTAGCTTCTGCTGTTAAAGTAGATGGTTCAGGTGCCTTAGCAGGTGTATATAAAGCCTTTGAAGATGCTGGTTATGCTTTAGATGATAACGCACGCCAGGTAGCACAAGATGAGTTAGCCGTTACTTCCTCTATTACCCAAGAAAATGCAGATAATAAGGGCTATTCTGATAGTGACATGAATGCGGCGATTGCTGACATAAAAGCACAAGTTGCAGATCTGAAAGAACAAAATGGTGGCTCAATTTCTGTTGATGAAATTACCGTTATCGTGAATAATGTGGTGAATAACTATAACTTGGACGGTGTTATTTCTCAAGATAATATCCAAGCGATTATTGATCAAATGAAAAACTTCTCTAACCTAGAATTAAGTGAAGAACAAAAAACACAATTATCTAACTTAGCAAGCTCATTGTCTGATGCAGCAAGTAATGTGGCTGCTTCTGCTTCTTTAGCAATTGAAAATGCAGATACTGACCAATTACAAGAAGATGCTGTAGGTATTTGGGACCGTATCTTATCCATTATTGATAACATCTTTGGTACTCACTTCTCAAATAACAAAGAAAACAATAACGAATAGCCCACATAAGAAAACTATATTGTCTCCAAAACTATTTTTTATCAACAAAAAGTAGTCTTGGAGTCTTTTTTATGAAGTGATTGCTATGCTTACACCATATGATATAGACTAAAAGCTTCCCTAAAGCCTATAATAGCTATACAAGGGAGGGATTGTAATGGTCAAAGCGAATCCATTCAATTTTTGTATGAACAGTGATTATGTGAAAAGTATGGTCTATGGTGGTTTAGATGGCATTATCACAACTTTTGCCGTAGTTGCCGGCGTGACTGGTGGGTCTTTAGACTTTCAGATCGTTATCGTTTTAGGCTTCTCGAATTTATTAGCGGATGGTCTTTCAATGGCTGTTGGTGATTACTTATCTTCTAAGTCAGAAAATGAATTTATTATGAAAGAGATTGAACAACACCAATCTAATTTCAAATATGATTTTCAATCTGAGCTAAACGATTTTAAAAAATATTATATAGATAAAGGTCTTACAGAAACAGATGCTTCACTCATTTCAGAAACGTTAGCTAAATATCCAGAAGTCATCGAAGAAGAGCGTATAAACATGATCTTTGGTACTGCAGAAACAGAAGCACATCCTATCTATAATGCTTTAATTACCTTCTGCTCATTTATTGTGTATGGGTTTATTCCCTTAATTGCCTATGTTTTTGCTTCATTTTCACCATTTCTGATGGAAAATACTTTTGTCGTTGCAGGTGTTTTAACTGGACTTACGCTATTTATTTTAGGCGCAATCAAATCAAAGTTAACTTTAACAAACTGGGTCCGGTCTGGTATGGAAATGTTATTAGTAGGCGGTGCAGCTGCATTAATCGCTTATATGATAGGTTTTATGCTGGGTAGTTAGTATGCTTTAAATAGCGATCATACTTTACCACTGTAAATGCTACAACATGTTTTCTCAATATACTTTGATATCAAAGTAAATGGATACATATAAAAAGCCGAGCAATCTATATAGGATACCCTATACAGATTGCTCGGCTTTATTAGGCTCATTGACAGCGTTTCATTTTTATGTGTCAATTTGTCACCGTTGAAATTAGCCTATTAGTTATTTTTTTCAACCAATTCAGGATATAATTGGTGAATTTGTAATTGGTCATTAATCAGTTTTGAACTTGGGTCAAGGGCTTCTTTCTGCTTAACACCTTGGATCCAATATACTGCAAGTAAGATCAGTGTAATGGCTGCCCCGCCCCAGTAGGACAAGTTACTTAGCCCTAAGTTAAAGCCAATTGGTTCACTTAATAAGTAAACGATAACGGCGTATAACATAAAGACACCTGGTACTAGTGTGACGAAGTAATTTCTACCTTTTAAGAATAAGTAACGTGTGGTTACCAATAAAGCTAATACCGCTGTAACTTGGTTGGCCCAGTTAAAGTAACGCCACAAGATATTAAAGTCCACGAAAGTTAAGAAGAATGAAATCACGTAAATTGGAATAGTGATTGTCATTACCTTTGGTAGTGTATCTTGTTTCATATGAACATAGTCTGCAATGATAATACGTAATGAACGGAAAGCAGATAAACCAGATGATAACGGCAGTACGATAACTCCAATAATCGCTAAAGTCCCAAATACTGGTCCTAACAGTTCTAATGACACAGCATTAACAACTGCTGAAGCTGTTCCGGCATCGATCATACCTGATAAAGTTTCTCCGTCGAATAGCGCTAATGAAGCAGCTACCCAGATCATCGCGATAACCCCTTCAGCAATCATCATACCGTAGAATGTGAAACGTCCTTCACGTTCATTTTCCATTGTACGAGATACCATTGGTGCTTGAGTCGCATGGAATCCTGACATCGCACCACAAGAAATAGTGAAGAAGATACCTGGGAAGATAGCCAACCCTTTCGGATGGAAGTTAGCCATAGTAGCTGAAGACAACTCAACCATTGAGTGATCTCCAAAGATTAATGTTAAACCAATCGCTACTGTTGAAATAATTAATACTGCACCAAACCACGGATAAACTTTCCCCATTGCTTTGTCGATAGGTAAAACAGTTGAAATGATGTAGTATATAAAAATAGCGATAATAATAATAATTAAAGCAACATTACCTGGTAATAAGCTTTGAATAAGTGCTGCTGGTGATGAAACAAATACAGTACCTACTAGTAATAATAGTAAACAAGCAAATAAGTTTACAACATGCATAGTACCTTTATTGATATACTTACCTGCTAAAGCTGGTAACTGTGCCCCATTATTTCTAAGTGATACCATCCCTAACATATAATCATGTACTGCACCGGCAAAAATACAACCAAAAACAATCCATAAATAAGCAACTGGCCCATATAAAGCACCCATGATTGGACCAAATATGGGGCCTGTACCAGCGATATTTAATAATTCAATAATACCGTTTTTCCATCTTGGCATAGGCACAAAGTCCATACCATCCTGTAAAACTTCCGCTGGCGTCGTCCGTTCTGGATTTGGCTCAAAATTTTTCTCGATATAGCGGCCATAGGTGAAGTACCCTACAATTAAGGCGATAACACCCAATATAAATGTCCACATACAAATTTCCTCCCCTTGTTAATAATGTAAGCGTTTATGCACCTATATTATCGCCCTTTTGGAAGCTATAAGTCAATTTTACTTGCACTTAAAGCTAATGACTTTATCTACGCCCGCATATATCTTTAGATAAATATTAGAGAAAAAGTGATTCAAAGCTTGATATGGAACCATTTATATTAAATGTTTTCATTTTTAGTTATTGCGGTCTCATTATCCTATTAACTAAAAAAATAACAAATCGATACAAATTTGTATTTACAGTCGATTCCAATACATATTTGCTTTGAAACTAAAAGAAGGTGAGACAAAAGTCGTTTAGAATTGACGTACTGGACCAAAAGACGAACAATAACGAAATGTTATTGGCGTCATTTGGGAAGTATCGGACAATTCTGACTTTTGGAACCCAATTATAAATGTTCTTATATAGCAAAGAGAGGCTGAGATATTTTTGTCCCAGCCTCTCTACTTTAATATCTTATGATGGATGCATATTTTAAAATTGATCACGTTGATCTCTTAACGCCTTAAAAGTGGTCACGTCTTCTGCTTGCATAAAAATATTGATGATTTTTTCTCTACCAATAGTCGAAGGATAGGTTGGGTGGTTGGCGTCATTTAAAATTTCTACTTGCCCTAAAGCTTCAGAAATGACCTTATTTTCAGGGAAAACTGTATGTGCAAATTTTAAATTCGTTAAGGTATACTCATGTCCTGAAAAGACAGCAATATCATCATCTAAATGACTAAATGTTTCTAAGGCTTCAAATGCTGCTTGGTAGTCACCCGTGAATACTCGACCACATCCGGCTGAAAACATTGCATCACCGGCAAATAGAAATTGATTATCGACAATATAGGCTAAGTGACCAGCCGTATGCCCCGCTGCAAGTAAGGCCGTTACCGTATGGCCTAAAATATCTATCTGGCTACCATCTTCTAGAATAATCATATCGTCAAAACCCGGTACCTCACTTGGTCCATAAATTTTAGTTTCTGGGTAGGCCTGGATAATTTCCGCTACACCACCAATATGATCGTCATGTTTATGTGTTAATAAAATAGCCATTTGGCTTGGTCTTTCTACTTCTATGTAAGCTAAAACGTCCGCTGCTTCACCTGGATCCACAATCACAAGACTGTCTGTATCTTCAATCATCCAAATATAATTATCTGCTAATGCATGTATTGGGAAAATATTCATAGGTAAACTCCTCTCTACGCCTTATGTACTTCACTTCATCCATATGAAAAGTGGTCTTTCTCTTGCATCTTAACATATCATGCATACTCATAGCTATTTATCCTACCAAAACAGGTTTTATTTATGATAAGGTTCGTTATGTTGTATTCTAAAAGCCCGGTAAATTTGTTCTGTTAAGACCAGGCGCATCAATTGATGGGGTAAGGTCATCTTACCGAAAGAAATCGCTTGATTCGCTCGTTTATTGACGGCTTCACTTGTACCTAAGGATCCGCCAATTACAAAAACTAAAGTTGATTTCCCTCGAGTCATTTGACTTTGCATTGATTTTGCTAATTCTGGTGAAGATAGCATTTGCCCGTTAATCGCTAGTAGATAAACATAATCATCAGGTTTTATTTTACTCAAAATACGTTCGCCTTCCGCATTCTTTACCATTTCATCTTCCGTTTCACTAGCATTTTCTTTTGTTGGTTCATCCTTCACTTCAATAATTTCAAACTTGGTATAGCGAAAAAGGCGCTTACTATACTCTTCAATCCCTTGTTTTAGGTACTTTTCTTTCAATTTACCAACTGAGATAATTTTAATTAACATGCAAAAATAACTCCTATCATGCAAATATTACGTTATTCACTTTTTTATTTCTTATTCTACTAGATTTTTCTGCTAAAGTGTTTATAATTAATCGTATTTGAAAAATGAATCTTTAAATTTCTTAAAAGCTTCAAGCTTTAAGGGAGGCTATTAAATTGAATTTAATTCATCGTGCGCTGCGCTTTTTTATAAAACCAGTAAGTCAATTATCTAGCGCTAAAAAAATTGCTTTATCTTTTGCTGTCGTCATCTTTGTGGGTTCGCTACTACTGAGTCTACCAATCAGCCAAGTGCCCACATCAGATGCCACATACTTTGACCATCTATTTATTGCTGTTTCTGCTGTCTGTGTGACAGGTTTATGGGTTGAATCCATTTTTGATACCTATAATATATTGGGACAAATTGTGATGATGCTACTCATCCAAATTGGTGGTTTAGGTTTGATGACATTCATTTCGCTCATTTATTTTAGAATTGGCCAAAATGTCCGTATGCGTGACCAAGTTGCCGTTTCCGGTGCTTTAAACAACAGTTCTCTTAATGATATTTCCAATTGGCTGGGTAAAATTTTCCGATATACTTTTATTATTGAAGGTATTGGTGCTTTAGTCTTTGCGACTTATTTTATTCCTGAATATGGGATAGGTCACGGTACTTTTCTAAGTATTTTTATGGCGGTATCTGCTTTTTGTAACGCTGGGTTTGACCCACTTAGCAATTCGTCAATGATCGCCTTACAAACACAGCCCGTAATTAACTGGTGTATTATTGCTTTAATTATTTTAGGTGGTATTGGTTTCTCAGTATGGTTTGATGTCACCAATCAATTTAAAAACTTTGACCGATCTAGACCTAAATTTGCCTTAAAAAATGCAATTCGTCATTTACAGCCACATACTAAATTGGCATTAAAAATGACATTCCTAATTATTACGCTTGGGACTTTGTTATTCCTAGCCTTCGAGTGGCACAATACCGGCACAATTGGAGAGATGAGTATTGGTAACAAGGTCATGACTGCTGTTTTCCAAACGGTTACGATGCGTACCGCTGGATTCGCTTCTATTGATTATACTTTAGCTCACCCTGTGAGTATATTGATCTTCGTTGTCACCATGTTTATTGGTGGTAGTCCTGGTGGTACCGCCGGTGGTTTAAAAACAACCACATTTGCTTTAGTACTAATGTTAGCTATTGCAGAAATTAGACAAAAAGAATATATCAACTTTGACAAACATACAATTCCGGCAAAACTGTTACGTCAAGCTTTCGTGATTTTCTTACTATATACTACTATATTGATTATCGGTTCTGGTTTAATCTTAACTTTTGATCCAAAAGTCGATTTCTTATATATTCTATTTGAATCTATTTCCGCTTTTGCAACCGTTGGGGTGACAGCTAATTTAACCCCTACGCTTTCACTGGCTAGTCAAATCATTTTAATGGCCTTAATGTTTATGGGGCGGATTGGTCCAATGACGATGTTCCTTTCTTTATTACCAAGTAAACAAGATAAAAATCGTGATATTAAATACACAAGCACAAATATTTTAATAGGATAGGTGTTATCAAATGGGAAAAATAAATTTAGTAGGTATTTTAGGTTTAGGTATTTTTGGTTCTACAATCGCTAAAGAATTATCTGAAAGCGGTGTTGAAATCATTGCCTGTGACCTAGATGAAAAAAATGTTGACCGTTTAGATGGTTACTTAACAGTTGGTTCAGTTGGAGACTTCACTGATATAGATTATATGCGTAACCTTGGTTTTGCCCAATGTGATGCGATTGTGATTTCTACAGGTACCAATCTTGAAGCTTCAGTATTAGGTGTGATTAATGCAAAAGAATTAGGGATCAACAATATCATCTGTAAAGTTAAAAATAAAACAAATCGTAAGGTTTTAGAAGCATTAGGCGTAAATACGCTTGTACAACCAGAAAAAGAATCTGGTGTACAAATTGCGCGCCGTATGATTCATAATACCATTGAAGAAATTATTAACCTAGATGACAACACATCTTTAGTAGAATTCCGTGCACCAGAAGAATGGGTGGGTAAATCACTCACTTCATTAAATACACGGCAACGCTACGACATCAATATCATTGGCATCCGCAAACGTCGTCGCGAAGCATTAACCACGACCTTCCCGGCTGGCTATATCATCCAAGCTGATGACATTTATGTTGCTATTGCGAACACTGACAAATTTGAAAAAGCTGATTACTTACATGAAATTCGTTAATAGTCCTTATGCAGCAATGAGGTTGAGACAAATGTATCTCAGCCTCTTTTTGCTATATAAGCGCATTTATAATCGGGTTTCAAAAGTCAGCATTGCCTGATACTTCCCAAAATGCGCCCATAACATTTCGTTATAGTCGCATGTTAGTCCAGTACGGTAATTGTAAGCGACTTTTGTCTCATCTTCTTTTTCCATCATTCATTGATCTAATATTGATAACTATCCACATTTTCAACAAGCATTAGCACTGATTTATCGGCATTTTTCAATTAAATACAACCTATCCCCACACTTATCCCCACTATCCACAGAAAGTTTCACAATTCACAAAGCTTATATCACAATGTTTTAACTGGTTTCAACTTTTTATACACATATGCACCATTTTATCCACATATATGTGGATAAAGATTGGGGATAAGTTGACAAAGCGCCAAGCTTGCCCCCCTCGAAAAATTAAATGGTCCTTTCCACTTGATTCAAGTGATACCTTCGAAAAAAGCTCAACCGACATTCAATAATGGTTGAGCTTTATTGATATTATTTAAGATTCTGCTTAATTGAAGAATAGATTCTCTCCATTACGCTGCGGACCCCTTGTCTTGTGGTTGTAACTGTACAGTCGCTGTTTTTAATTCACCATTGCGGTAGAAGGAAACTTCTACACTTGCGTCCGATTTTTGTTGGTACAAGGCTTGACGTAATGATGCTGAATCTGTCACAGGTTCTCCCGAAAATTCTACAATGACATCGTCAGCTTGTAGGCCAGCTGCTTCCGCCGCCGATCCTGTTGATACTTCTGCAACATACACACCACCATCAACATCATCAGGTAATTGTAACTTTTGTGATTGATAATCTAGTGATACTCGGTTAAGGTCAACCATAGATACACCTAATTCCGGACGAACAATTTCACCATTGGCTTCAAGTTCACTAATGATTGTTTGCACCTCAGCTGCTGGGATGGCAAAGCCCATACCTTCTACTTGATCACTAGAAACTTTCATCGAGTTAATCCCAATAACTTGTCCAGCTGCATTTAACAATGCACCACCAGAGTTACCTGGATTAATAGCAGCATCCGTTTGAAGCACATTTGCAACCCAGTCAGATGTGCCATCACCATCTATATCAACAGGTACCGAACGGTCTAAACCTGAGATAATTCCTTGTGTCACAGTTGTTGCGTATTCAGAACCTAATGGCGAGCCGATTGCAATAGCAGGTTCCCCTACCTTTAGGCTTTCAGAGTCGCCAAATTCTGCAACAGTAGTCACTACGTCTGAAGAAATTTTTAATACCGCTAAGTCTGTCCAAGGGTCAGAACCGACCACTTCAGCCTCAACTTGGGTGCCATCTGACATAATAATGTTGATTGCATCCGCACCATCAATCACATGATTATTGGTGACAACGTAAGCAGAATCACCATCAACTTTATAGACAACACCAGATCCCTCTGAAGACGTTTCTAGCTCTGTAGCATCCGTTGCAGACGATTCTTGGGTTGGTGAAGTAAAGCCAAATAGGTCATATGTAGAAACGGATTCTGTCATGTTGACAACAGAGACCACTGAATCTTGTACATTCGCTACTGTTTCAGAAACGTCTGTAGTTACATCAAGTGAAGTCGATTGAACAGAAGATGTTGTATTGGCTGCTTGTGCACTAGAAACTGCCTCATCTACAATTGATTGCACTTCTTCTGTTGAAATCTGATCTTCTGTATCGTTGGCAGAAGTCACAGCATAGCCCACACCAGAAATTAATACAGCAGCAACTGCGCCCCCTATTAAACCTGATTGCAAGGCCGTTAATTTATGCGCCTTCTTTTCAGGTCTATGTGGTTCATTTGGATTTTTAATTGGTTCATCATGGTTGTCCACTGATGACTGGTCTTTTAAGTTATTTGGATCATTTGACTGAGACATTTGCTCATCTCCCTTGATTTATATTTTAGACTCTAAATACCTTGAGTATAATCAGAATATTTGAATTGTTTATGACTTTTTACAGATAAAATGATAAATATTTATAAAAATTTATAGTGTATACAAGCTAGTTGGCTTGTCAGGATCAGTATCATATACCTCAAACTGATCATTTACCCCCATATCTGCCTGCATCATCTTGGATACGCAAGTTTGGTGGGCAATAGTTTTCAGATTATTTTCTTTTGATAGGTGACCAAGATAAATACGTTTTGTTCTATCTCCAACCATATCAATCATCGCTTGTGCACCAGCATCATTAGATAAATGTCCTTCATCACCAAGGATACGTTGTTTTAATGACCAAGGGTAAGCCCCCATACGTAACATATCTAAGTCATGATTTGATTCAATCAGATAACCATCTGAATTCTTTAATAATCCTACCAATCGATCACTCACGTAACCTGTATCCGTTAAAATCGTAAACTGGCGGTTATCCTTTTGAAAGGCATAAAATTGCGGTTCAGCAGCATCATGGCTCACACCGTACGATATAATATCTACATCCCCTAAAGTAAGTATATCACCTTGTTCCATGACATGTTGTTTTTCTACGGGAATAACCCCAACTTTACTACCAATTGCTTGCCATGTCGTCTCATTAGCGTAGACATTTAAATCATACTTACGCGCTAGAACACCCATCCCCTTAATATGGTCTGAGTGTTCATGTGTAATAAATAAACTATCAATCTCATTGATATCACGATTTATGCCGGCTAACAATTCTTTTATCTTTTTCCCACTAAATCCTGCATCTACTAAAATTTTTCGTTTAGGGGTTTCTATATAAGTAGCGTTTCCACTAGAGCTACTGCCGAGCATGGAAACACGCATTGTGAAATCATTATCTGCAGTCTCCATGATTGCCTCCTTCTAGATTAAAATACTGTTTTATTTCTATTCAACTATTTCGTCATCCAAAACTTCTTTAGCTTGTGGTTGCCACTTCAATTTGGATAATTGTAAGTGATCAATCGCTTGCGCCGACCCTAATAATGGTAAACGAACGATTTGTGTTTGATGGTCAAGAGCTTTAGCTAATTTGACATTGCTACCTGCTACCCATGCATACAAGTATTGTTGGTCCAACCATTCTTTTGAGTGTTGAGTCCAAGCATCTGGATTGCTGACTTGGCTAAAGATTCCTTTTAAATAGCCTTGCCACTGCTTGAATAAAGATACACCTTTTTCACTACGCATTGGTAAGACATTTCTTTGTAAAAGAGCCACCAAAGCTACGCTAGCTACTAATAATAGCGATGCCCACATGTTAAATTCTTGCAGTTGCAATTGCCAATAAATGACGAATCCTGTTCCAAATAACCATGCTACCATATAAAGGGTAAGAATAACCATATATACTTGATTCATTTTACTATAAACACCATCTTTGGTTAATGGTTGTTTAGCACTTTGATCAATCTTACGAACTAATTTACGCCCAAAGCGAGACAACATCGCTACTTTTCTAGTTGATTGATTAAATATTAATTCATTTAAAGATACGACATCTTGGACTGACGATTGCTTATCTTTGATTGCTGTTAATAGTAATTGTTCAGCCGGTCCATGCACTTCCTGCCCTATGATAGAAACTTGAATATCCGCTAACTGACCTCGTTTATTCACTTCAAAGTGAGCAGCCAATACCTTTGCTTCAATTAATGCTAACACTAATAATACGATTTTTTGATTATCCGTATAGTGTTTACCCATTAATCTGGCAACTGTTTGTGGTCCGTATCCATTTGGCTTACTCGCAACAAAACCTTTCTTAAGTGGTACTGCAATCACAATTTGACGTTTTTTTACATATAAATAAATTGTATAAATAAAGATAAGTACAAATAAACTAGCTGATACAGCCCAAATTTGCAGCTTTTGACGTTTTTGTAAACTGATCACTGCTTGTTGGCTTGCTTGCATCGCCTCAATAGTAGATTTCCCTTCAGAATCAGCCCCAACTTTTTGGTTATTCATTAGTATTGAAACAGGCATGTACATTTGAATAGTTACTGTTTCATCAGCTTTCAAATCATCCACTGTTAATGTAAATGATTTTCTATCGTTCGCCCACTGCATGTTTGTTTTACCAGGTCCTGAAATAATGACATCGCTTTGGTCTTCAGGTACAGCTTGAGGAAAATTCACCGTCATCGTTACATGATCAACATCATAAGGTAGCGCTAAGAAGCTACTTTTTAAGATTGACCACTCAGAATAATTTGTCCACGCATCAGTAATCTCCGTTGCCACTCTTGTCACATGCGGTGCATCGGTTACAGTATTAAAAATTTGGATGTCCACTGCTTGATTTTCTTTATTTGAAACAGTATAAGTGCCCACTTCTTTAGAGTCACTTTGAACAAAGGTGAAATAGGCATCAGCACTCACACTCTTCATATCGACTGATAGACTTGCTAATTTACTCATATCTGTAAGCGCAATTCGGTGGTTAAATTCCTCAACCGTCCCCTTGATATTAAATCCAATCGTTTCCTCTTGTTGCATGACACCGTCTGCTTGAACATTTATTGTGGATGAATAATCATTTACTGTTACATCAGCTTGTACATCATTCACTTGCCCCGATAAAATAAATACTGCTATTAAACTAGCTATAATAACAATGAAATATTGCCAATATTTACTGGCCTTTTCTTGATAATTTTGAAACATTAATCGTCCTCTTTCCAATTACGGGGTCAAAATCGCCCCATTAATACCATCTACAAATACACGTTGAGTGGTACCTTCGTTTGTTAGAATCATCAAAGTCCACACAGGATGGTAAAGGGTTATTTCATCAAGCACTAAGGTTTCACGGTAAGCCAAAAATGAACGCAGAATAATAGACTCATCTGGAATACTATTATTCAAAAAGGCATTCTCTAAAGCTTGTTTTTCACTAATTACAGTACGTTCTACACCTTGAGTTGCAGTTTCTCCAGTAATCGTTTGATCATAGGCATAAACAGCATAATCATCATTCACTTGAAAAATAATTTCTCCATTTCCATCTGCAATTACTGCTCCCGAAGCCGTTTCTTGCATATAAGTAACTTTACCAGCTGACTTATCATAACTGATAAAGCGATATTGACTACCTTGATATACTTCATTATGAATAAACTGATTTAAACTTGATAAGGCACTATCTGAAAGTTCACCTGACGGGGTCTCGGAAGTCACGCCTTCTAATTGAATAGGTGTATTGATTTGTGCCAGAATTTGGTTAGTTTTTACTTCAATACTTTGTGTATCTTCAGTCATTTCAGAAACAGTTTCCTCATTTAAACTCATATTCAATGCTCTCACAAACGGTATCCGTAAGATTTCATCTGAAATGTCATCGTATTGAATATGCTTTGCTTTGAATTCTGTTACAATATCTATCGACTGATTTTCAATTGCTTGACTTGGTGTTCCAACATACTTATTGATAAAAATATTTAAAAGAAACACATCTAGAATTAGGAAAGCTAGAATAAAAATGATCTCTACTTTTCTAAAATTCATTTCTAGTTCCCCTCCCCATCATCATTACTATCAGACAGTGGTGGATTTAAAGCTTGTGAATATTCAGTTTCCACCTCATCTGAAGAAAGTGACTCCGAAACATTTTCATCTAATTGTGTTTTTATTTCTTCCTCACTCACTTGTTGTCCAAGATCTTCAAAGTAAACAGATAAATCTACAGGATCCCCAGACGCTGTATAACTGGTTTTTAGAGAAGGGTATTGATCCATATCAATTAAATCTTCCAACATAAACCATTTATTGCCAATTTGTACGTGCCATGACGGGACTAATTCAACTAAACGGTTCGTTTCAGGATTTTGTACCCAACGATAACCTAATATTAATTCAGAAATATCTTCATTCGAGTAACCGGCATTATTTAATAAATCTAATGCATCCACGCCACTCATCACAGTATATGATTCAGATAAGTCTGTTACTTGCGTTTGAATAGCTAATGCTGACATATAAATATTCTGAATTGTATTACCTGCCATAACAAACTGTGTTTTAGACACATAGTTATTCCCAAATACAGGAAGTGAGTTAATGTACTTACGGTAAGTCACCATTTTATTCTCTTCACCTCTAGATTCTACATATAACCATGAGGTTTGATCAGCGAGAATTTCTGCCATAGCCAAAGAAGTTACTTCTATCTGTTGATTTAAAGTTGTTTCCTCAACTTCAGCATTTTCTTGTAATAAGGATACTTCGAAAGTTTCCATATTAATCGTTAACTGTCGTCCTTCTGTATAGTAACGAGAAATATTATTCATTGAATAATCATGAATTTCTTCAGGCCTTTCGAAAAAGTGATTCAAGAAATAATTTGTCGGTTGTCGCTCTTGTAAATAGGTTAACCGATCAATTTCTTCTGCTTCTTTTGTCACATAAGCTAATCCATTAGCCAATGTAACGGGCTCTACTGGTGACATTTGGTCCTCATAAGAAGCTAAATAATTATCGATACGCGTCATCACATCATTGATATTATCTAATATCGTTAAGGAATAAGCAGTATTTGTGCTTTCATTCATCAAATAAACTTCATTAGTATCCAGAATATACACATAAGAAGTAACCGTCATTTCTTGGACTTCTTGTGGTAATCTATTGACATCCGCAATTAATAAATGAATTGGCGTTTCATTGATTAACTTGTCTTCGACATATGCTTGTGTTTGTACATAATTTCGAATATTATAAACGGAATCTTCCTCAACACTCTTTTCATAATCAAAGTCCGCAGCTACATGCTTTAATTCTTTGATAGCAGACATATTGTTAATGCTTAAATACTCGTCTGCGCCGTCGTGTAATATGAGGGTTTGAGAAGCAGTATTTTCAACTGCTTCTTTAGCATTTTTATCGGTTGTTTCGTTAGAAATAGCCATATTATTTATTTCCGTAGTTGTTTCACCACTTCGCTCTTGATCTTGTTGACTAAACCAAGCATTTAAAGTACTAGGTCCATATAGATTACTTACAGAGGCTGCAACTGATACAAGCCCAAGTAGGATCAGCATCGCATGAAGGACCCAATTCCACTTATTCTTCTTCATCGGCCCACTCATCCTCCTCTGCCCAATCATCACTATCAAACTCTTCAAATGGAAGAGAGATAAAGAAGGTAGTTCCTTTATTTTCAATAGAATTTACCCAAATTGTTCCATTATGTAATTCAATTTCCTCTTTAGCAATAGATAACCCTAATCCACTACCTCCTTGCGCCCGTGACCGAGCTTTATCCACTCGGTAGAAACGATCAAATAGATGTGGAATCGATTCTTGAGGAATTCCTAGTCCTTGGTCTTGGATACTTAAAACAAGTTGATTATGTGTAGACATTAAGCGTACATAAATTGTCCCGCCATCCGGTGAATACTTAATCGCGTTGTTCATAATATTATCAATAACTTGGATTAATTTATCTTGGTCAATTTCTACCCAGACCTCTTCTTCCATTAATTCCCGTTTAATAATGTAATTTTTGCCTTCATAATCTTCAGATTGAAGCATCATATCAAAGCGGTCTAGAATATGGTTCACTAAATCTTTGAAGATAATGAATTCGCGGTTGATTACTTGTTGTTTTGCATCCAGTCTTGATAAGTGTAATAAATCTGAAATCATGCGAATCATGCGATCTGTTTCAGTCTGAATAACATTTAAGAATTCGACAGCAACTTTTTCATCTTTAATAGCACCATCAACTAATGCCTCACTATATGAACGGACACTCGTTAAAGGCGTACGTAATTCATGTGATATATTCGATACGAATTGTTTGCGATCACGTTCGATTTTTTCGTGTTCAGTAATATCCGTTAACACCCAAACAAGTCCCGAAATAAATCCAGACTCACGTTGAATAACGGAATATTCTGCACGTATAATCGTTTCCCCTTCATCATTTGCATAATTTAGTAGAATGGCATCGTGTTGATCAAATAATTCTCTAAATGAAAACCGGTCGGATAAGTCAAGTGCTTCAATAATAGACTCTCCAATGACTTCTTCTTGCGTTTTATTCAAAATACTCAATGATCGGTCGTTGATAATCGTAATTTTCCCACGTCGATCAGTAGCAATAACCCCATCTGTCATATGGCGCAGAACAGAGTCTAACCGTTGTCTTTCTGCCTCAGTTAAATCTTGAGCATCTCCTACGCGAACAGACAGATAATTAATAGATTCTGCTAATTGCCCAATTTCGTCTTCTGAATTGATATCTAATGTAGTTGAATAATTACCTTCTGCGATCTGTTTCGTTTGATCACGCATTTTTTGTAGAGGGTTTATGATTTGACTGGAAATCAATATAGCTAAACCAGTTGTAAAGACAAGTGAAATACCGGATGCAACTAAGAATAGAAACGTAATATTTTGAATCTGATTATAAATGGTCTCTAGATTTGCAGTCACATTTAAAATACCAATCATGGCGCCAGAAGAAGCCGTAGAAAAAATTGGCGTCACAAATTTTTTTATGCGAATTTCTTGATTTGATTCATAACCAGAAGTTTCACTTCTGATACCTGTGTATAAGGTTTCTTCAATATCTTCATCCACAGTTCTTTGCCCAATATACGCTTGTGATGTAGGATTTGACGTTGCAAGTAAAAATCCATTACTATCGAATAATTGAATTTCTAATACACTATCATTATTAAATCGTCGCAAGATTGAATTCACTTGCGATTCTTTTTCCTCCTCCTTCAAATCTTCATCTTCCATCACCGTTTGTATATTATCAATGATAAAAGTTGTCTGACTATTTACTTGATCATCAAACGAAGTTAACATCTCCGTTTCTAGTGAACGAATAAAATACGCTCCGACAATTTGGAGCGAAATCAATAGCGTTAATATAAAAATTACGGGAATTTTAAAGTGTATTGATTTGAAAAAAGGTATCCCAGTTTTCTTCCTTATGCTTGGCATGACTGACCTCTATTCTTGGGTTGGAATTTTAAGGAAATAACCAACGCCTCGTCTTGTAATTAAAATTTTTGGATGACTTGGATTTTCTTCAATTTTTTCTCGTAAACGTCTTACCGTCACATCCACTGTTCGAACGTCACCAAAGTAATCATATCCCCATACCGTTTGAAGCAAATGTTCTCTAGTCATTACTTGGTTAATGTGTTGAGAAAGATAATGCAGTAACTCAAACTCACGATGGGTTAACTCAACATCTTGCCCATTTTTTGAGGCGATATACTCATCTTCGTGAATAAGTAAATCACCAATTTCAATAATATTGTCTTTTGCAGCATCCTCATCAGTAGCCACTGGTTCAGCAACTACCGCTGTACGACGGATATTCGCTTTTACACGAGCTGTTAATTCACGGTTAGAAAACGGTTTAGTAACGTAATCGTCTGCTCCTAATTCAAGCCCTAATACTTTATCAATTTCACTATCTTTAGCAGTTAACATAATAATGGGCACCTGACTATCTTTACGAATTTGCCGACACACCTCTAAACCGTCAATTTTCGGTAACATTAAATCCAGTACTACTAAGTCAGGCTGGAATGACTCGAATTTTTCTAAAGCTTGTTCACCGTCATAGGCGGTATCAATTTCATATCCTTCATTTTTTAGATTGAAAGATATAATATCTGAGATTGGTTTTTCATCATCAACAATTAATATTTTTTTCATTAATTTGCGCTCCTTAATTGTGAACATCTAATCTTGGAAAATAGCTAGCATTAATCACCTTATTTTAACACCTTTAGGTGAAATTGCCAATAACGCCCATTGGAAGGGGTTTCAACCCTTTTGTATTATTTTTAATTTTAAATTATTTGGCTCTACAATATATAGGACTGATGACTAAAAAAGTCATTGGTCCAATTTTTTTTCGCAAAAAAACGAGGATTCCATTATCATTAAGTTAACGACAACTAATAGATAGGAGATCCTCGCATGAATAATTTTATCAA
>NZ_PNHQ01000023.1 GCF_002871935.1 Aerococcus viridans | reverse complement strand
TTCACCGTAGTCTTTTTCTACTGGTGTTACTTCTGGTTCATAGGCTTCGTTTTGTGCTTGTTCGCCTACTGTTACAGGTACTTTTACATTATCTTTAGTACCATCTGGGTACGTTACCGTTACGTCCACTTCATGTTCACCAGGTGTTTTACCATCTGGTAATTGACTTGGATCATCCACTGAAATAACTGGTTGCTCACCTTCCGTTGGGAAGTTTGGTACGGTTACGGATGATGTTACATCTTCTTCTGTTGTTGCTTCACCGTAGTCTTTTTCTACTGGTGTTACTTCTGGTTCATAGGCTTCGTTATCAGCTAACTCACTATCTGCTGCAAAAGAATCTGCTGCAATAATATTACCGTTTACAACTAATTGAACAGTATAGATTTTACGTCCTTCAAAGTCATCAGGTACTGTTAATTGGGCAGCTGATCTAGCTTCATCCAAATTATTTACTTTTGTTCTTGATAATTCTACTGGACTTCCATCAGTTGAATCAATCCAAACAATTTCAGTTTCTTCGCCTGGATAGAACATTGAGAAAACATCACTTACAGCTGTAGCGCCTGGTTTTGCGATATTATTCACAGCATCGTAGTTTGTGATATCAATATTATACTTAGCAGGATCTGCAACTAAAGCAAAATGCACATTATAGGCATAGTTTTTATTAGCAATAAAGGCTGCTGAACTTGCGTAGTCTTTTGGATGGGTAAAGACTGGTGATGAATAACCAGTATATCCTGGTACCACCTGACCATCACCATCAATGACGTATTGATACATATAATTAAGATCAAACTTATCATCAAAGCGAGCAGTATAACGTCCTCGTTCACCTACGATTGGCGCAACCACAGTTTGTTGAATATATTGTGGATTAGCCGCTAAAATTTCTTGTTGTTGTCTAATACGTTCGTTAACGTCCTTAATGTCATTTGTTGCTGACATAGCTTGACCACCCTCAGCAGTCAATACACTTGTCACTACTCGGAAACCTGTCTCTGCTTCTTCCAATGTTTGATTAACGAAACGTTCACCGGCTGAATCTGGGAATCCTGTTCCGGCTCTACTTGTTTCCCACCAAACTTGACCGCTCACAGCATTACGATGTTTTTTATTTACACCATCAGGTAGATAACTTGGATTATTATCAGGACCTTCACCATCGTATTTCCACTCATTTTCTGGTGTAGTCATCGTTACATTATTAGGCTTTTCGTAAACATAAATAGCAGTTCTTTGAATACTGTGCCCAGCTAATACGAACTCACCTGTCGCTAATGCCGCGCCTGAAAATCCTGTTGAATTCCCTGGTTGCTTACGGTAAGTAAAGTATTCATTCCCATTACTTGATGTTTGACCTGGCGCTAACCATAATTTATATCTTTGAGAGCCAACTGATTGGAATGCTGGTTTATGCAATTTTCCTGTCGCATCTGTCCAACCTTCACCAATATCGAAGGCATACACACCATTACCACCTTGTCCTGCACGAGTACCACCTATATCATGTGTCATGGCCTCATATACCGGAGAAGTGATGCCATCTTCATCCATCCATTGTAAGTACACTTTATAACCGTTTAATGCTGTTTCTGAACCGTTAATACCAGGTGTGTATCGATTCGTCGCAACATCTAGCCAACCACTTACAATACCTGGCGTTCTTTGAAGTTGTCCACCACTAGTGATTTTTCCAGATTCGATTGCATCTGCATTTATGATGTTTGAATTACTTGTAGAAGCCTCTTCTTCCTCAGCTAATGCCGTTGCAGCAGTTGTGATTTCTTCAGATTTTTCTTCCTTATTCTCTTCAGCTGTGTCTACTTGAGTATCCGCAGCGCGATCACTTTCTTCTGTTGCTTCTTCAGTTTCTGCTGCTTTATCGGTTTCTGAAGTTTGAGCGTCTTCTGTTTCCACAACTTCTTCTGCTTTTTCAGCATTTAATACTTCGGCATTTTCAACAATTTTATCAATGTCTGCTGTCGAAGTTGCTTGATCAATTAAAGCCTCTTCTGCAGCTAGTTCATTTGCATTTAAATTTTCTAGTGCATTAATTTTTCCTTTTGCTTGTGCTTTATAATCAGCTAAATCATCTACTGATTCTTCTTCAGTTACTTCTTCAGCAACCTCTGAATTACTTTCTTCTGCTACTTCCGCTGTTACTGGTGATTCCACTGAACTTTCTTCTGATAATGCTTCTTCAGAGGCAGTTGTTACCTCACTGTCATTATCCTTAAGCTCTGTTTCGTCCACGGAAGCGACTTCTGAAACTGTCTCACTATTTACCGTTTCTGCAGCTAATGCTACTTCTGAGTTTCCTAAAAAGAAACCAGTCATAACAGTCGCAGATACAACTCCAATTGTTAAACGTTTAATTGCATATCGTTGAATACGATTACCATTTTTTGTCGTTTAACTTCATGGTTATTTTTTCCAACCATAATCTTCCTCCTCATACACTAAAATATAAGCTACTTACACCTCTATTTAAGAACACATTAGGCTGTCAGTTATCTTCAAAAATCTGATTTCTTAACGTAATAGTGATGACAATCTTATAAAACGCTCCCAAAACATTGTCACATCAAAATTTAACCAAATATAACTTTTTTATAATTTCATATTTACGTTTTATAATCAGGTTTATGAAAGCGGTTAATACAAAATATTGAATATTTTGTATTTATTTTAGTTTCAAAATGAAGTCATTTTTATCCTATATTGCATCAAAAAGATATATTTAAACAATTCATATCATACAAAATTAAAAAGGATGTGACTAAACAAATCACATCCTGCAATATTTTATGCGTAAATTTATCTTTATATTTAGCTTCTAGTCAATCGTTTCTACTAATACACCTGAGTGGTCTGATACAGCTTGTTGACGTTCCCCATCAAATACAACTTCAGATTTTTTTACTGCGACACCTTTAGGTACGAAAATATAATCTATACGAATTTGTTCTTTAAGCCCGGTCCAGCCACTAATTTCTTTTAGGACAGTTGGACCTCCAATGGTCTCTTCAGCAATCATATATGAATCCTGAATTGGTAGAGGTGTTGATATCAAATAATCGTAACCGTCTGTGTTGGCTGGATTATTAAAGTCACCCATAAAGTAGATTGGTAGTTTCGTTCTAGATAGGTATTTTTCAGTTTCCTGCCATTCATAGTGAAACTCTTGATTATTTTTACCATGCCACCATGAGTAGTGCCCAGAAACGGCCATAAAGCTTTCGCCATTTGGTCTAGTGATCTTAGCCGTAAGAATACGACGCGTTTTATAGTCATACCAATTATGACTTTTTGATACGTTATAGCTAGTGACGCTATCAACTGGGTATTTTGATAAAATTGCTACACCCTCTTGCATTGTGTCATGCGCAATATGAGTCATAGCCCAACCCCAATAGTAGGTTTTGCCTAATTCCTCTAATAGTTCTACTAAACGTAAGGCAAAATTATCTTCTTTAATATTCACTTGTCCATCCATAGGTTTGAAATTTGGGATTTGATCAATGGCTACCCGATGACCAACAATACTTTGATTGACTTCTTGTAACCCCACTACATCAATGTCCCAATCAGCGATAGATTGTGCAATGAAAGCCATCTTTTGATCTTGATCATTTTCACCATAAGCATGAGTATTTAATGTTAACAGTTTCAACTAGTTTAACGCTCCTTTTCATAAACTTTCTCACTAATAACTTGTCTATTCAACTAGATTATAGCTTACTTCATTCACTTCACAAAAATAAATAACGAAATATACCTATTTCCTCTTTAATTTGATGTTAACTTCCTATACTTAATCGCCAAATAGCAAATCGAATGAAAGCTGCAATCAATAGGATCACAATCTCGCCTGCAAAATATTTAAGATTTTTTGGTGTCTTAAATACATTTTTAAGTGTATCTTCAAGTCTAACTTTTAAAATCAAGACACTAAATGTCACTAGAATAAAAATCAATATAGCCATTCCTGTGTTTCCGATGAGTAAAAAACTAATTAGAATCAACAATAAACTAATATAAAATTGCCCTAAGCTATCATGATTTTGATCAATTTGATTCCATTTAGATTTAATTAGAAAGCCCGCAAATGGTAGAATACATACGGACATTAATGAAATTACAGTAGAAACATTTGTCGTTAAATTTTCTAACAAATTCAATCCATGCATATTGCCTTGAAAACTTAAAAGTGCAATATACAGGATCGGTGCAATTACAAGTATCATAATCACGAAATGGATCATTCGGCTTAAATTTTTACTGGTCATAGGTCAAGCTCCTTATTTTCTTTCTTTAATAATTCTTGTTTTCTAACATACTCGAAATAAGCGATGGCTAGTAAGTTTGTAGCTTGATGAATAGGCAACATCGAAGCAAAGGCTTCATCTTTATAATCAAATTGAGTCGTTTTAAAGTAAATTGCATAATCTGATAATGTAGCCAAAAGACTCGTATGCATTTCACTAACTGCAATTAGTATGGCACTTTTACTCTTAAATACTCTCAGCTCCCGTTCAATCGATTTCACATTCCCACTAAAAGACGCCACAATAAGTACATCACCAGGTTTTATGGAGGCACTGGCAATTTTTAATTCTAAAGGCGCAGAAATATCAATTGAAAACTTATTATTTAATAAGATGCTTCTCCTAAAATCATTTAAAGCATTTTTTTGTGCCCAACCAGTACCATATAGGAAGACGTTATCTGCATCATAAATACTTTCAACGATAGGTGTTATCTGTAAATTACTAAACATTTTAAAAGTATCTTGAGTATCAGAAACTAACTGGCCTATTGGATCAATTTCACTATCATGTCGCTGTTTTTCTGCTTCATTATTCAAATAAAATTTAAATTCTGCATAACCTGAGAAACCGATTTTTTGGGTAAAACGAGAAATAGTTGATTTTGAAACGGCTAAAATGCTGGCCAATTCAGTAATAGACATCTTTCTCACTACATGTCCGTTTTTCATGATATAGTCAAAAATATAAATTTCATTTTCAGTTAATTTACTATAAAACTCATTATAAATATTTTCTATTGGTCTCATAAATGCCTCCAAAATAATAAGAGTGGACCTTGGCCCACTCTTATTATATCAAAAGCGTTTATGTTTAATAGGTTAAGATAATTCAGGCCAATAAGATTTGTTCGCCTCAATTAAATCATCCAAAATTTGTTTTGCTATTCGTGCATTTGGTACCGTTCTTGATAAGGTAATGGCTTGCCATAATTTTTGATAAGAACCTTCACTCCAAGCTTCAACTACAAGTTTTTCAACAGCAACTTGTTGTTCCATTAAACCTTTTTGGAAGCGAGGAATTTCACCAGTTACCAATGGCTCTGGTCCATTTGAAGTGATAATACATGGAATTTCTACCATAGCAGTTGGATCAAAGTTTACGATTGACCCATTATTTTCCACAATTAATAACATTCTTTCACGTGTGTTATACGCTAAAGCTCTGGCTAAATCAACAATATAAGATGCATGGTCATCTGCTTTCAAAGTCGTTTCAGCACCTGAACCATAGTTGACCACTTGATTACATTCTGAAAATACTTGTTTTTCTCGGTGGTCCATTACTTCATTTGCCCGAGTGTAGTCTGGGTTGGCCACTGCTACTTCATCTTGTGGGTACATATAATATTTTAGATAAGTATTTGGTAAAGTATCTTCATCTAGCCAAGAAACTTCTTTCGCTTTTTCAAATGTGTGCATCCAGCTTTCTTCAACATCTTCTTCAGATGTGTTGGCTAATTCTTCAGGTGTTACATAACCATGTTCATGAACCCATTCCTTAAGCTTCGGCATCAGATCGTTACCTTCATGGTCTCTAATATCAGTCCACCAACCAAAGTGATTTAATCCATAGTATCTAACAACGAAGTCTTTACGTGATTTTAATCCTAAAATATCCGCCATACGGTATTCAATCCCTACAGGCATATCACAAATATTAATAATACGGCTGTTAGGACGTAATTTTCTTGTAGCTTCTGCAACAATGGCTGCTGGGTTGGAATAGTTTAACATCCATGCATCTGGAGAGTATGCTTCCATATAGTCAATTAATTCTAGTACGCCACCAATTGAACGCATACCATAAGCAATACCACCAGGGCCACATGTTTCCTGACCAATTACCCCATATTTCAATGGAATTTTTTCATCCTTTTCGCGCATCGCATACTTCCCAACACGAATATGCGCCATCACAAAATCAATATCTGTAAAAGCAGTTTCTGGGTCGGTTGTTGCAATAAATTTAATTTCTGGTGCTCGTTCATTTAAGATAATCTCACAAGCATCCGCGATTTGCTTTTGACGGTCACCGTCATTGTCATAGAATTTAATTTGACGAATTGGGAAAGTATCAAGATTATCTAAGAGCATCATGATAATACCAGGTGTAAAAGTTGACCCGCCACCTGCTACAAGGATTGATTGTTTCTTTAATGTCATTTTGAATTCCCCCTAATAGAATTTGTTGTTAGATGAATATTTCCTATATCTATATGCTAACAAAAATTGAAGCGTTTTCATCGCTTTCTGAACATTCTGTTCGCATTTCAGTATTTATAAAACCGTTCCATTTTTTGGAATTTGTCCCTTAGTACTAAGCCTTACCAGTACGTTTAGCAATTTCTATATCAACTTCATCACGAACTTGTGGGACATCTAGTCCAATGATTACTTGAATCGCTTGTCCCTTACGGACTACTCCATGCGCACCATTTTCTTTAAATGCTTTATCTGTAGCTAATACATTTGGATCTTTAACTGTTAATCTCAATCTAGAGGCACAGTTGTTAACGTCAGTAATATTTTCTGGACCACCTAATAAGTCAACATAGTTAGATGCAGTTACTGCGAAACGTCCACGACTAGGGTCATTAGCAGCCTCTTCAGCATAACTTGACATGGCTTTATCACTGACTTTAGATTCTGAAGGATCATGACTAGTATCATTTGGATCGAAACCAGCTGATGCTTGTTTTTTCTTATCTTTATAGTCTTGTTTAGAATACATTTTCACTTCTGCTTCATCATCTTCACGACCTGGTGTCTTCAAATCAAATTTGTTAATGATCAAGCTAAAGATGACAAAGTAGATAGCTGAGAAGATTAAACCTATCACTACCCAAGTCACAATTGCCCCGAGATGATTAGACCACATTGGGATAATAAATTTAGAAACAACTGAGATTAAACCTGATCCAATGTCTCCTGCTAGCCCAAATAGGTACATAGTTGTCGCTAGTGAGGCTGCAAGTAATGAATGGATAAAGAATAGTTGTGGGGCGATAAATAAGAAGGTAAATTCAAACGGTTCTGTAATCCCTGCCATAATCGCCGTAAAAGCTGTTGGTAATAACAATGACAACACTTCTTGACGTTTTTCTTTTTTCGCTGTCGCATAGAAAGCTGCTGAAATACCAATCGGTGCGAAAATTTTTGACATATTGTGTAACGCAAAAGCGCCTTCTGGGAATTGTTCACGTAAGGGTGCTGGATTTGAAGCAATCACATTTAATTGATCCAACCAAGCACGTTCAACCCCACCCTCTATTACTGCAGGGCCATAGATAAATGGTTGATAAACGAAATGATGTAGCCCTGTTGGAATTAAAATCCGTTCTAAGAATACATATACGAATACACCAAAAGCACCAGAACTTGCTAACCAACCTTGTAAAGTTGCGATACCACCTTGAATTACTGGCCAACCCCAAGCAGTAATAAATGCTAGAGGTAACACGATAAAGAAACCAAGAATATAGACAAATGTTGATCCTTGGAAAACACCTAACCAGTCTGGCAATTTTGTATCAAAATACCGGTTGTGTAACCATACAACAATGGCAGCGACAAGAATGGCACCAATGATATTCGTATCTAGTGTTTTTACACTACCAATTAGTTTTAATCCACTCACACCGCCTGGTTCAGCAGCATAATCTACACCAAAGTTACTACCCCAAATTTCAAGAATCTTAGCTAAGAAACTTTGGAACGTCATGTATACAATAAATGACTCTAAACTTGCTCTACCAGCTGCTTTACTAGCTAATCCAATTGGGAGACCAATGACAAATAATAGTTCAATTTGATTAAATACGGTCCACCCACCAGCTTCCAATACTGACCAAACATTACGCCATAAACTCCCTTCAGCAGCGACACTACCCATAATCAATTCATTTTGAAATAGAATTGAGAAGGACAATATAATCCCCGCAAACGAGAATAACAGCACCGGCACAAACATTGCGCCCCCAAACCGTTGCAATTTCGCCATCATCATTACTTCACTCCTTTTTATGTTGAATATTGCTATCAATACAATCATCTTAGCATTTCATTTTCCTATCTGCAAACGCTTCCATTTCTTTTGGGACAAGTTCTTTAACCATCACAATGTTCCATTATAAGGAAATTGACCCAAAAAAAGAGGCTGGGACAAAAATATCTCAGCCTCTCTTTGTTATATAAGAACCTTTATAATTGGGTTCCAAAAGTTAATACTTCTCATAAATCTATATACATGTAAATTCTGACTATTATAGCAATGAATAGGATAAACCATTCACCTGCTAGTTTACGGTAACTAGACGGTTCTCGTAACATGGCGATGGCTTCGTTATATTTAATACCTAAAGGATAGCTAGCAGCTATAAATAGGAAAATCATGAAGATAGCCATACTATATTCACCAATTAAAACTAATGTTACTGTCGTCATCATTAGGCTTAGGTAGAAATATTCTTTGGCATGGCGTTTAAATAACCTTGCCTTGCGCCATTTGACCTGCATTAAGATAGCTGAAACTGGGATACATAGTGTCCCTAGCATATAAGTAAAGGTCCAATTCGTATATGCAAAATAATCAATTAAGGTCATATTAACAAATTTAGTTTGAATAAATATAAAAGCTAAATTCACTAATGATGTAATAAACAAAAGCAGTGTAACAACATTTATTATCCAACCGAGTATCCGTGTAGTCATCCCATACCTCCCTATTGAAATAGCAGCGTAACATATAGACACAACCATTATAACAAAAAAGGATGTGACAAATGTCGTTTAGACTCGTAACAGTGGAAGGATTAGACGGAGTGATTAAAAATCACGTAGCCTAATCCTGAAGTGGCACGAGTCTGACATTTGGAGCTCAACTAAAAAAGGATGTGAGACAGGGCGCTTAGACAGGAGACGTTGGAAGAAATAGGTGTAGTGATGGCACATCACGCAATCTATTCCTGAAGCGGACACCTGTCTGCCCTGACGAACCCGACTAAAAGGGATGTGAGACAGGGCGCTTAGACAGGAGACGATGGAAGAAATAGGTGTAGTGATGGCACATCACGCAATCTATTTCTGAAGCGGACACCTGTCTGCCCTGACGAACTCAACTAAAGGGTGCGGAGACAGGACGCTAAGAAAGGAACCGTGAAATACCGAGTCTATGCTTCTGCTAAGTATTTCTCTTCGAATTCATCTAGCAATTTACGTGCTTCATCAGTTGTTTCAGTTTCCATCAAACCAATTCGTAAGTCATTTGCGCCACGGAATGAACGGATATAAATTTTAAAGAAGCGACGTAATGGTTTATACGGGCGACCATCTTTAGCTGCATGTTCATCAAACAAATCTAAATGGTATCTAAATAAGTCTAACAACTCTTTTGGTGAATGTTCACGGGCTTCTTCTTCAAAAGCAAATGGGTTGTGGAAAATACCGCGACCAATCATTACACCGTCTACACCATATTTATCAACTAATTCTTGGCCAACTTGGCGGTTAGGAATATCACCATTAATCGTTAACAAGGTGTTAGGGGCAATTTCATCACGTAATTTTTTGATTTCCGGAATCAATTCCCAATGTGCATCTACTTTAGACATTTCCGTCTTTGTACGTAAATGAATCGATAAGTTAGCAATATCTTGTTTTAATATTAAACTGAGCCATTCTTTATATTCATCAGTATCTTGATGACCAAGTCTGGTTTTGACAGAAACCGGTAGGCCACCTTCTTTAGCTGCATGAATTAATTCAACTGCTACATCTGGACGTAGGATTAACCCTGATCCTCGACCATGTTTAAAAACGTTAGGTGCTGGACATCCCATATTAATATCTAGACCAGCATAACCCATTTCATTCATTCCTTTAGCCATAGCCGCAAAGTGATCAGGATTATCTCCCCAGATATGTGCTACGATAGGTTTTTCATCTTCTGTAAATAGTAAACGTGAATTTAATGAATCGCGACCTTTTGGATGTACATATGATTCTGAATTGGTAAATTCAGTAAAGTAAACATCTGGTTTAGCTGCTTTTTGAACTACATGACGAAAAACAGTATCTGTTACGTCTTCCATTGGCGCTAAAATAAAAAATGGTCGTGGCAATTCTTGCCAAAAGTTTTTCTTTTCTTCCACAATAAGTTCCTTTCTCTTTTTCTTATATATTGAATATAAAATAAAAAAAGCTATCCGCTTTTTCCTACTCTAGCATTTGTGCTTACAGCGATATATTATCTCAAATCTGAACCACAATTGGAAGAAAAATATCTTAATCATCATTACCTTTTATGCTCCCGCAACTCAACTTAAGATAGTGGCTTTTTATTTTTACTTGTGATATAATTCACATATACAAGGGGTTAATAATTACTTTGCTTTTATGCATATGGTTTTTATTGTGAATTTTGTAACATAAACTAGGAGGTTTATTATGGTTAGAGTATTTGCAAGTCCGGCACATTATGTTCAAGGTAAAAATATTTTAACAAGTCAAGTAGCTATAGATTACATTCAAAAGTTAGGAGATAAGGCTTTACTACTGGCAGATGATGTTGTGTGGGAAATTATTGGGGAAACCTTAACTGATCGATTGACATCAGCTGGCATGACCATTATCCGTGAGCCCTTCCAAGGTGAAGCTTCTACTGCAGAGATTGATCGCGTGACGAAAATTGGCCAAGATAATAATGTCAATCTTGTTTTAGCACTTGGTGGCGGGAAAGCCATTGACGCTGGGAAAGCCATCGCCGATGACCTACAGACACCAGTAGCTATTTTACCAACAGTTGCTTCTACAGATGCACCAACTTCTGCGCTATCTGTTATTTACTCTGAGGAAGGTGCTTTTGAGAAATATCGATTCTACAAGAAGAATCCTGATCTAGTCCTATTAGATAGTCAAATTATTGCACAAGCACCAGCTCGTTTCTTCGCTTCAGGAATCGCTGATGCACTAGCAACTGCAGTTGAAATGCGACCAACCATGATTGGTAACCACGATACCATGGCTGGTGGAAAAATAACTTTAGCTGCACAAGCAATTGGAGACAAGAGTAAGGAAATCTTATTCGCTGATGGGGTTAAAGCCTTTAAAGCCGTTGAAAAACATGCCGTTACACCAGCAGTTGAAAATGTTATTGAAGCCAATACACTGCTTAGCGGACTTGGTTTTGAATCTGGTGGTCTTGCGGCTGCCCACGCTATCCATAATGGTTTCACAGCTTTAGAAGGTGACATTCATCACCTAACCCACGGTGAAAAAGTTGCTTATGGTACGCTAACGCAACTCTTTATGGAAAATCGTCCAACTGAAGAAATTGATGCTTACATCGATCTATATCAAGCTTTAAACTTACCTACTACGCTAAAAGAATTACATTTGGATGCCAAAGACCGTGACGCTTTGATTCGCGTGGGGAAACAAGCCACGATTGAAGGGGAAACAATTCACAATATGCTTTATCACGTGACAGCTGAGGACGTTGCAGATGCTTTAATTGCTGTAGATGCATATGTCACTAGTCGAAAATAATTATCCATATTACTTAAGATAGGTTTATAGCGACTGAGGTAACTCGGTCGCTTTTTCGTTTGCTCATACTGGGCAAACAAAAAGCTCTCTAAGTGCACGCTTAGAGAGCTGAGACAAAAAGTATTTATGGTTAGCTATATGGAACTAGCTAACCTCTTTTTATGCATCCTAATAATAAACTACATACCTAGTATAAACTGGATGCAAATAAATCTAGGTATGGTTAAATTGTAATTGGTGGATGAGTTGTTTTACAAGTGAAATATTTCACATTAGTGGTATATACCTTTTTGTTCGTTTTCTCTACATAGTTTTTACGAAAAAAAGCACATTTCTGTGCTTTTCATTTAATCATCCGAGCGAATAAAGATTTTATGATAAATAGTGTTGGTGGAAAATTCTAGCTCTACAATATATTTAATTTTTCTAGCAGTTTCTCAAATTCGGAAAAATCGTGAACGGCATAGTCTGCAGCTAACGGTTGGTTAGTATTTTCAAAATTAAAAAAAACAGTATGCCAACCACAATTTTTACCCGCTTGGATATCATTATGATAGTGATCCCCGATGTACAAAATTTCCTCGTTACTGATGCTTAATTTATCTTCAACATATTTAAAAATTTCACGAGATGGTTTAGACCAGCCTACAGATTCGGATATAAATACTTTATCCTTTGGAAAATATTGTTCTATTTGAAGTACTTCAATTTTATCTCTTTGATCTACTGTTGGACCGTTTGTTAAAATGAATATTGTTAAATTTGTTTCATTTTTTAGCCTACATAACACTTCATTTACTTTCTCTCTAGTCATTATTTTATTCCGAAAGAACCGGTATAGAACGTCAAAAAGTTTAGCTAAATTATTAGATATTGATCTTCCAAAATAGCTATACGTCCTTTTTACCCTATCAATTTTATACGTTTGTTTATCTTTATAACCTCTTGAGAACAAAGAATATTCTTCTATCGAAATTCTTTGTAATTCCATGTTAAAATCATCGAACGTGATATTTAAAGCACAGTACCTTTCCTCTATTAAATTAAAAACATTTCTATATATATCAAATCGATCATATAGTGTATCATCTAAGTCAAATCCTATAGCTTTAATATTCATTCAATCACCTCTTAATAATCGTTCTATTCCCACTTTAACACCGTCTTTATTATTTGGTAATGTCACAAAGTCAGATATATTTTTAACTTCTTCAATTGCATTTCCCATTGCAATTGCATGACCTGCCCTTTCCATTAATTCAATATCATTTGTACCGTCACCTATTGCAACCGTATCTTTCATATCTATATCTAAATAATTGGATAAATATTCAAGCGCAGTACCTTTATTCGTATCAATAGGTAAAAATTCAACTAAATAGGGTTGAGTAAATATTGGTCTTAGTCCTGGTATGGTAGATTCCAAAACTTTCTTTTCAATCTTTTTCCGTTCAGTAGGATGATAGAAAAGTAAAGATTTAAGAATATTGGTATTTTTATATTCCTCAATATCTAAATATCTAATGGTTGTTTTGTTTAACTTTTCCTCATGATCCATAAAATCATTATTCTGTGGCGAAAATCTATAATAGTTAAACTCATCTAAAATTGACATATCTAATTTGTAGTCTTCAAATTGGGTTAACAATTCCTTAAATAGTTTATTCGTTATCTGGTCACTTTTAATGATGGTTTTATCATTATTCAAAATTAATGAGCCATTTAGTGCGATAACGTAAACTAACTCATACAATTCTGGGGATAGCAGGTTTTTGATCCCATCAACTAAACGTCCTGTCGAAATAACAATTTTAATCCCCTTTTCACGAATAAGATGAATAAGAAAGTCATTTTGAACCGGTGTAACTATATTTTGATTATTTAGAAGTGTGTCGTCCATATCAATAGCGATTAGTTTCATATTTTCTCCTTTCAAAAAGGGCTATGACTGTTATGTCACCGCCCTTTTGTTCGACTATAATATTATTTTATTCTAAACCATCATCGGGATTACCTTGATTCCAAATAGGTTTTCCATCAATCAAGTCATCTACAGTACCAATTTTATATCCTTTTGAATAATAACCGTCTAGAATCCCTAATTTTTGGAAAACAGTTTGTTTGTATGCAATTTCTGCATTCCATTCAACAATATCCAAAATTTGTAGTGCTTTATTTAAAGCTTCAATTCCGTCATTTCCTGGTGTTAAGATTAAGACACCGTGACTATCAAGTAAGTATTCTTTAGGAAGTTCAATCCCTTTTTCTAACTCTGTTTTTACAATATGCGCTAGTTCAGGTGTTGTATTTGGTTCAAAATCTAATACTTTAATATGTTTTACTTTTTGAGTTGATTCAGTTAGATTTGGCATATCCAAATGACTAGTTGCCCAAAACATTGAATTTGGTGCATGTGCGTGGAATACAGATCTAATTTCTGAATTGGTATGATAACAAGCCATATGCATGTTAATTTCTCTCGTTAAACTACCCTCTCCTGCAACAATTTCTTCTGTATTTGGATCTACTACTAATACTTGTGCTGGTGAAATATCACCATAAAACGTTTCAGACATCATACTTGGCGTCATAATGATATATTCTTTTCCATCTGTATCCGTATGTTTAAAAGAAAAATTACCACCTGCAGCATTCGTATTTTTTCTATGGAAAGTTAAATATACTGCTTTTGCTAAAGCTTCTCTTTGCTCTTGAAATAAAATTCTACCTTTTGCCATTTTTTATCTACCTTCCTTTGATGATTTGCCATTTGCTAAAGCTTTTTGGAATTGTTTATGTTTTATATTTTGTTCTTCTTTTCTACTATAATATTCAGTCAAGATAGAACCACTTCCGTATCTATAAACGATAAACCCTAATATAATAGCTATAATATTAAAGGTTAATTCACCTGTATTTAGCCCGAATATAAAACAAGCTAGTGCTATAAAAAGAATCAAATACCATTTTATCTTAGTCATTATTTACAACTTCCGTTTCGTATCTTTTAGATGGTAACTTCGATTTATTCATTTCCTTACCTAACCAAACAAACAACCCAACGAAAAGTACCAATCCAATAATTGCCCACCATTGACCGTTGAACGCTTCAGCACCTAATATCCTTAATTCAGGTAATTCCATAGAAGACCATGTAATTAATCTGCCTTCCGGAACGTCAACTGAACCTGTTATTGTAGCTAAATCTGTTAGAATTGGTGCTAAATAAGTCGCACTATACAGGTATAGCGGAGAGAAAATAACACCTAAAACAAGCATTCTATAAAGGTTACCACCTGTCAGTAATAGACCACCTACTGCAATAGAGTAATTTAATACACCAGCAATGGGTAGAACTGTATTACCTGGTAGGAATAGAGAAAAACCGATAAAAATTGGAACAATTAAAATAAGCGTTACCCAAATTTCAGATCTACCTGCAAGAATAGGCCAATCCATACCAATATATACTTCACGATCTTTAAATTTAGATTTCATAAATTCTGACATAGCATCTGCCAGTGGCGAAAGCGATTGCATGAACAATTTACTAACAGTTGGGAACAATGCCATAGCGGTTGCTACTTGAATAGCCAAGTTCAGTGAACCAGAAACTGTATACGCACCTGCAAAACCGAGTAAAAGTCCAATTATGAATCCCATGACCGAGTTTTCAGAGAAAATGCCAATTTTCTTACGTAAAGCATCAGTATCTGATTTTTTATTTAAGAATGGGATATAATCCATTAATTTATTAACTGGTAACATTAATACTGTAGATAAATTCATTGGGTGTGTAACAGTAACTAAAGGGATACCTGTTAAATCTTCAATATGTCTTTGGAACATATCTCCTAGTTTAAGTTCTAGGACGATTTGAACAATTGCAACTAAAAAACCTGCCCAAAGTTTTCCACTCACGAAGTAGACCAAATATGCAGTTAAGGCTTTACCCCATACATTCCACATATCAACATTTAGCGTTTTAGTCCAATTTAGTAGAAGTAAAACTATATTTACACCTATTTGAATTGCAAAGAATACAAAAGCATATACCCATGACCAGGTGATTGAAGCAGCTCCTGTCCAACCTAAATCAATTGCTGGTAAGGAAATACCAGTATTTAATGCCATTGCTTCTGATGCAGGAGCAACAGCATCAGACATAAATCCAATAATTAAGTTCATACCCGTGAATGCTATCCCTAATGTAAGTGCTGAAGTGAAAGCTTTTTTCACAGGCATTCTAGCAATTAGTCCTAGAATAAAAATAATTATAGGGACAAAAACAGCTGATCCTAAATCTAAGACCCATTGAATAATATTTTGAAATATTTCCATATTTTATTCACTCCCATTTTTTATTATTCATTAGTTGCTTCAATAATTTGATTGTAAATATCATCTACACCAACACCTGTTAAAAATGGGATACCGGGAAAAACCTTTACTCCTAATGATTCCGCTTGATCAAGAACTTCTTGATCAGGTTTAGCGATAAACACATAAATAGATGAACTTGGTAACTCATTTGAAATTGATTTATAATCAACAGCTTCAACTGGGTAATTTACATTGTCTTCTTCAAATTTACTTTTGATTTTTTCCGCAATTGTTGTACTTGTCGCTACCCCACTACCACATGCTACGATTAATCTTTTTTTGTTTGCCATTTTAAATTCCTCCTAATAATTAATTTTCAAATTTATCTTTTAATAATGAATACATATTATTGCTAGAACTTATAGAATTGAATTCGCTTACAAAATATTCATCCATAAATAATTCCATAAGTTTTGCTAACAAACCTACTTGCTTATCGGGTTCATTAATACCTAAAAATAAAAATGAATCTACTGATAAATCTTTGTTGTCACCCATTTGTAAAAAATCTAGTTTTTTATTATTTTTTACAATATATACGAAGGGTTTTTCAATAAATTCTGGATCAGCGTGCGGCAACGCTATACTTAAAAATTTTGTTTCCAACCCTGTAGGGAAATTTTCTTCTCTTTCTGTAAGTGCATCTAAATATCCTTTATTCACATATCCTTTCTCATATAAGTCATTTGCAATTTCTACAAATAACCCTTCTTTTGAATTCGCTTTCATATTCAAGTTGATTAAATCTTCCTGTAACAAATTACTATATAACACTTCAACACCTCCAAAATTTATTTAACTTTATTATACAACTTAGTGTTTGAAAGTCAACAATAAATGTTTGTTTAATGTTCTTTATGTGGTAGAATGATGTTAGAAAACGAACACGACCTAAAGGAGAATATATATGAAGCGTAATCGTCACAAAAAAATTACTTCTTTAATAGAAGATTCTGGCTATCTATCTGTACAGGAATTAGCAAAACTACTCAGTGTATCAGAAATGACTGTTAGAAGAGATTTGAAAGAATTAGATGAAAAAAAAATATTAGTAAAAGAACATGGTGGTGCTAAAAAAATTCAAGATGTTCTTTCTACAGATCAGAAGATGCCAAAAAATATTAAAGAAAAAATGTATCTAGGTGGCATTATTAATTCTGTTATAAGCCCTGGGGATGTTATTTTTATTGGTGCTGGTACAACGCTTTATTATGCCTTGCCTTCAATTACCCAGAACTATAAATGTATTTTAACGAATAGTTTATTATCTTTTAATTATTTAGTTGAAAATGGTTACAGTAACATTGTGCTTACTGGTGGCGAATATTTCAGTCTTACTGGTGAATTTGTTGGTACTCACGCTGAGGAGATATTTGATTTATATAACGTAGATGTTGCATTTATTTCTACGAATGGTATCCATGACAGAAATATCACTACTTCTTATCCATCACTTGGTCGTATACAACATCAAATAATCAATTGTTCTAAAAAAACGTATGTTGTTGCGGATAACTCTAAATTCAATAAGTCAGATATTTTTACCTTTGCTACATTAGATGAAGTAACAGGCATTATTTCTGATAATAATATTTCAGATGATGTATTAAATAAGTATTCTAAATTTGGAAAAATCATAACTACAAAGGAGAAATGATAATGATTTTAACGATTACTTTAAATCCTTCCATGGATTTTATCTATTCCGTTGATGATTTTGTTTTAGGTGCAAATAATAGAACAAATCTACCTGTCAAAATGCCAGGTGGTAAAGGTATTAACTGTACACGGGCATTAATGTATTTAAAAGCGGATGTTTTGGCTTATACGGTTCTTGGTGGAGAAAATGGAAATGCTATTCGAAAATATTTAGAGAATGAAAATATGCCCTTAATTTCAAAAAAAATATCTGAAAATTCTAGAAATTCCTATACGATCATGCATAATGGTGGAATCCAGACGGAAATTGTTGAAAATGGACCCAAAATATCTAAATTAGAATCGAACGAGATTATTGATGATATTATTAATATAGTTAATGGCGAAGAACGTATTAATATTGTCACAGTGAATGGGTCCATAAATAATGACAATGATTTCTATTACGTAAGTCTTCTTACTGCATTACGAGAGAATGTTTCAAGAAAATTAGTTATTATTATGGATCAAAGTAAAAAATCTCTAAATAATATTGTAAATAATTCTGTTTATTCACCTGATTTTATCAAACCAAATGAAGTAGAGTTTGCAGAATTATTCAATATGAATTCTGAAGAAATTTCAAAAGAATCGATAATTAGTAAACTGACAGAAACTAAATCTAAAATCCCTAATATACTTGTTTCTTTAGGTGGGAATGGAGCAATTGCTAAATTCAGTGGGAATATCTATGAAGTAAGTATCCCTAGTATTAAGGTTGTTAATCCAACTGGATCAGGTGATTCAACCGTAGCAGGTGTTGCATCAGCAATTGCACGAAATTATAATGACAAAGATATCATTAGGTATGCTATGGCCTGCGGAATGGCAAATACTTTAGAAGAAGGTGTCGGTGTGTTATCCCTAGATAATGTCGAAAATCTGTTTGAACAAATTGAGGTTACACTTGTTTCAGAAGAAATAAAAAAATAAACATATTCTCCTAGTATCATACGTATGATATGCTCCCCCTAAAGTAGACACTTAATAAAATAAGTCTACTTTAGGGGGAGTTTATTTATGACCAGAAAAATATATTCTGCTGTTATTTTAGAAAATTATATTCTAATATTTATTGAAGATGGCATAAGTTTTACAACTCTGGTAGAAAAGTATGGGTTATCGATGCATAACACCATATTCTATCAATATGTTAATAAATATCGAAAGTATGGTTTAGCAGCCTTACAATCTAGAAAATATAATAATTCATACTCTGAAGAACTTAAACTAAAAGTGGTGGAGGCTTATCTTAATAATGAAGGATCTCTTCGAGATTTGGCTTTAAGATTTAATGTGCCTGCTGTATCAACTGTAAGTTATTGGATAATGAAGTATACTGAGGGTAAAGAAAATAAAAAATATAGTGCGAAACCTGAGGTGTACAATATGAAATCTAGAAAAACAACGACTTCAGAGCGACTAGAAATAGTTAAAGATTGTTTAGTTAATAGCTTATCATATACGCAAACAGCTGAGAAATACCAGGTATCTTACAATAATGTTTACTCATGGGTACAAAAGTATAAAATGCATGGACCTGATGGTCTTATTGACGGGCGTGGTCGCAGAAAACCATCTACAATTCAAACTGAAACGGAACAGTTACGAACAGAAATTGCCGCTCTAAAGGCTAAAAATGAGTATCTTACAACAGAGAATGCTGTATTAAAAAAACTCGACGAGATAGAAAGAAGGTCGATATTAAAAGAACACGATATGAAGCGGAATTTCAAACCATTTCTTACCTCAAAGAAAAAGGATTTAAAATAACGTTACTTTGTCAAGTATTAGGCGTTAGTCGTGCTGGATACTATAAGTGGTTAAAACGAAAGCCAACGGCTGAAGAAATTCGTATCAATAATATTATTCAGACAATTATTGATGTGAATGAAGAAGTTGATGGTATCTACGGATATAGGAGAATGACTATCTATATGAATCACTTTTGTGAGGAGAAGGCGAATCATAAGTGTGTATATAGAGTTATGTCTCATCTAGGCATTAAATCAGTTATTCGAAAGAAACGATATCGCTATAAACCTCATAAGCCAAAAAATATTGCTGAAAATGTATTAAACCGGGAATTTAAAAAAGCTTATAAAGCTAAAGAAGTATTGTTAACTGATGTAACAGAATTAAAATACGGTAACCATTCTAAGGCCTACTTAAGTGCAGTTCTTGATTATGGTGAAAAGAAGATTATTGCCTGGAAATTAGGTACATCCAATAACAATCATCTTGTAGTCGAAACATTTAATCAAATTGAAGATCAACTATTACCACATAAGACATTAATTCATAGTGATCGTGGTTACCAATATACTTCGCATTGGTTTAAAGAATATGTGGAAAGAAATAAAGTTATTCAAAGTATGTCAAGACCAGGTTATTGCATTGATAATGGGCCTATGGAAAGTTTCTGGGGCATCCTTAAGGATGAATGTTATAGAAGAAAGCACTTTGAAACTTTTGAAGACCTAGAGGATGCTATTAATACTTACATTGAATTCTATAACTCAAAACGAGTTTCTTTGTCTATGGGGTTAAAGATACCAGTGAATACTAAATAGATACTTTATTAGATTTTAAAATGACTAAAGTTGTTGCAGTTCGTTAAGTGATGACACTTTTGCCTTAGGATATATAATCGGGATGAATCCCGATTATATATCCTAAGGCAAAGAGACAAAAAATAGCTAACTGTAAAAAATTATTTGTATTTTGTAATTAAAAAGGTTCTGTGTCAAATAGTGTTGGTGACCAAAAATAAATAATCACAGTTATTTTTTTAATTAAGTTTTTAATAAAGGAGGGGGTCATGTTTATTTACAAGATAAGCATGGCCCTTTTTCTCGCCCTTAGGCGAGAAAGTCGGATCAAGAGTTGGATAATTAATAATAAAAGCTGATAAATGTCATCGTCTAATATTTAAGCTGCGACTGGTT
>NZ_PNHQ01000022.1 GCF_002871935.1 Aerococcus viridans | reverse complement strand
AAATAAACATGACCCCTCCTTTATTAAAAACTTAATTAAAAAAATAACTGTGATTATTTATTTTTGGTCACCAACACTATTTGACACAGAACCCTTTTATCACAAGTTTAGGAGGACATATGGATATCGTCGTCGTAGGAGGAGGAAAACTCGGAGAAGACATCCTTCATGGTTTAATTAAAGAAAATCATAATTTGACTTTAATTGATAATGATCCACGCGTCATTGATGATCTAATTGATGAAATAGATATTAAAGGGGTAGTTGGAAACGGTGTTGATGTTGAAGTACAACGCGAAGCCGATGTTCAAAACGCTCAAGTCCTTATTGCGGCTTCTCCACATGATGAGGTCAATATTATTTCTGCTATGATTGCCAAAACTTTGGGCGTAGCGTTTTTAATTGTCAGAGTACGTAACCAAGCCTTTACGGCACAACAAGGTTTTATTCAGACAAATTTAGGGATTGATTATCTGATTAATCAGGATAGAGCAGCAGCTAACGATATCTTACAAGTTATAGATTACCCATCAGCAACGTTTGTGGAGCCTTTTTATCATAATCGAATGCATTTAATCAAAGTACGAATTATGGAAAAGTCACGTGTTGTTAACCAGTATATTAGGGATATCAGACAAACTATTCCAGAAGTTATCGTGGTAGCAATTGAGCGAAATGGAGAAACCATTATTCCTGATGGAAATGCTATTTTGTTGGCTGGTGATTTTATTGAAATATTCGCAAAGCGTGACGCATTACAAGACTTCTTCGTTGCTACTGGACACAAAAAAGTTAAACGTTATAAGTCAGCTTTAATTGTGGGCGGTAGTCGTATTAATAACTATTTAATCCCCATTCTACATGCAAGAGGTATTCATACCCGTTTAATTGAGAATGATAAAGAACGAGCTTCTGAACTAGCCAATCAGTTCACAGCAACTGAGGTTATTTATGATGATGGTACGGACCAATATGTCTTAAATGAGCAAAGGGTAGATAGTTTTGACCTATTACTCACTTTAACGAATAGTGATGAAGAAAATCTAATGATTTCTTTATACGGGAAAAATGCTGGTGTCCGCAAAACGATTACTAAGGTCAATAGACCAGGACTAATTCGTTTAATTGATGATAGTAAGCTAGATGTGATTCTTTCACCAAGAAAGGCAATTGTAGACGCTATAACTCGTCACGTAAGGTCTATTTCATCCAGTCAATCTGACAAGTTGGAAAACTATGCACGTTTATCTGATAACAAAACAGCAGTTTTAGAGTTTGTGTTAAGTCCAGATTGTAAAATCCTTGGTATCCCCATAAAAAAACTGATATTCAGATCGGGATTAATGATAGGTTTAATCGTTAGAAATAAAGAAATGATCATTCCAAGTGGTGATGATATATTCATGCCTGGTGACCATGTATTGGTTATTGATATAGATGATAAAATTCGTAATTTTAATGAAATTGTAGTGAAAAAGAATAGGAGAGATGGCGAATGAATTGGCCTTATATCCAATATTTAATTGGCCGATTACTCATGGTCTTATCCTTACTGATGCTACCATCTTTATTCATAGCTTTTCTTTATCAAAATGAGCTTAAAGTAATCGCTGCTTTCATAATTTCCATGCTGATCACCTTCATTGTTGGTAAATTGATGTCAATTAGACTACCAGAAAAAGACGTCTTTTTTGCTCGAGAAGGCTTTGTCCTAGTATCCTTATCTTGGTTTTTAATCTCCATGTTTGGGGCTTTACCATTTTACTTGTCAGGTGCTGTAAACTCTTATATAGATGCCTTATTCGAGGCCGTTTCTGGCTTTACAACTACTGGTGCTAGTGTACTAGTAGATACTTTAAACGTGTTACCAGAATCGCTAATGTTTTGGCGGTCCTTTACCTTGCTGGTAGGGGGGATGGGGATGTTGATATTTCTTCTCTATATCGTGCCTAATATGGGAGCTAAAGGTGTATACGTAATGCGTGCTGAGTTACCAGGTCCTACGACAGGTAAGTTAGAATCTAGAGTATCTTCATCCATTTATATTTTATACTTTATTTATCTTCTCCTAACGATAGTATTTACAGTCTTACTCTGGATTGCTGGGGTCCCGTGGTTTGAATCTATGTTACTGTCCATGGGTACAGCTGGTACAGGTGGTTTTAACATTTATCCAACATCTATTGCACACTATGATTCAAGGGTAGTCGAAACCATCTTGATGATTGCGATGTTTACATTTGGGTTGAACTTTAACTTCTTTTATTTGGCTTATGAGAGACGTTGGAAAGAAATTTTTAAAGATGAAGAATTAAAGTGGTATATTTACATCATCTTAGCTGCAATAGCTATAATTAGTTTGGCACTCATCCCGTACTATGATAATTTATTCCGCTTGATACACGATGTACTATTCAATATTGTTTCCATTATGTCAACAACTGCCTATACTACAGTAGATATTCTACAGTGGCCAATTGCAGCACATTCAACAATATTATTATTAATGTTTATTGGGGGGATGTCTGGATCAACTGCATCTGGGCTAAAAGTCATTAGGATAGGGATTTACTTACGCTCAATCAAGCATGAAATCCAACATCTATTGGCACCTAACAGGGTTATTCCAATGACTTATAATGGGAAAAGAATTGAAAAAAATGTACACTATGGCATTGTTTATTACCTAATGACTTATTTAGCAGTGTTTGTAATAATATTGCTTGTGCTTTCTTTTGACGCTTTGAACTTTTCGTCTGCATTCTCTGCAACAATCGCTACAATTTCAAATATTGGAGGCTCTCTCGACCTACTTGGACCTTCTCAAGACTATGCTTCTCTGTCTAATTTTTCAAAACTCGTAATGTCAGTAGGAATGATTATCGGGCGTCTAGAAATTTATCCAGTGATTATTTTATTCTCAAAGTCAACTTGGCGAAAAATTTAAACATCACTTGTGTATACAATTTTGTTTTTCTTAATAGCGAAAAAGAGGGGTGGGCTATGTAAGCGCATCCTTCTTTTTACATGCCTTTTAGCTAATTTTCTAGTCAACTTTCTATGATATTGTAATGCACATTTGTATTTATATTAATCAATTTTCTAGGAATTATTATTTTTATGGAGTATACTTCTAAGTAATGAAAGCGCTTATTTATCGCTAAATTTTTCATTACTAGGAGGAATTTTAATGAGTGAACAAGAAAAATATATCATGGCCATTGACCAAGGGACAACTTCATCACGTGCAGTAATCTACAACCATAAAGCAGAACCTATTGCCTCAAGTCAAAAAGAGTTTGAGCAAATTTTCCCTAAATCTGGATGGGTAGAACATAATGCAAATGAAATTTGGAACTCGGTACAGGCAGTTATCGCTGGAGCATTTATTGATGGCGGTTTACGTCCTGATCAAATTGCTGGTATTGGTATCACTAACCAACGTGAAACAACTGTAGTATGGGATAAAGAGACTGGTAAGCCAATTTATAATGCAATTGTATGGCAATCTCGTCAGTCTGCGCCAATCAGTGATAACTTGATTGATCAAGGTCTAAAAGAAAAAATTCAACAACATACTGGTCTTGTTGTCGACGCTTATTTCTCAGCAACTAAGATTCGCTGGATTTTAGACCATGTTGAAGGGGCTCAAGAACGTGCAGAGAAAGGCGAATTATTATTTGGTACGATTGATACTTGGTTACTTTGGAAATTAACTGACGGGGAAGTCCATGCGACTGACTACTCAAATGCCTCACGTACCATGTTGATGAACATTGAAAAACTAGAGTGGGATGATGACATGTTAGAAATGTTAAACATTCCAAAAGCGATGATGCCTGAAATTCGCTCAAACTCTGAAGTATATGGTCACACAGTTGGCTTCCACTTCTATGGCTATGAAGTACCAATTTCTGGTATGGTAGGGGACCAACAAGGTGCCTTATTCGGCCAATTAGCTACAGAAGAAGGTACAGTAAAATCAACCTATGGTACTGGTGCCTTTATCGTAATGAATGCTGGTAGCGAGTTGAAATTATCTGAAAATAACTTATTAACGACAGTTGGTTTTGTCATCGGTGATAAAGTGACATACGCTTTAGAAGGATCTGTGTTCGTTGCTGGTTCATCTATTCAATGGATTCGAGATGGTTTAGAATTAATTGAAAATGCTGCAGAAACTGAAGAATTGGCTAATCAATCTACAAATGAAGATGAAGTTTACTTAGTACCAGCATTTACTGGTTTAGGTGCGCCGTACTGGGATTCTGATGCACGTGGTGCTGCTTTTGGTATCACTCGGGGAACAACAAAGGCTGACTTTGCTAAGGCAACTTTACAATCAATTGCATACCAAGTTCGCGATATTACTGATACAATGAATAAGGATACTGGTATCGATATTCCATTGCTTAAAGTTGATGGTGGTGCAGCAATGAATGGTTACTTGATGCAGTTCCAATCAGATATTACAGGTATTGAAATCGCTCGTGCTGCAAACCTTGAAACAACTGCCTTAGGTGCTGCTTATCTAGCTGGTTTAGCTGTTGGATACTGGAAAGATATCGATGAATTAAAATCGTTCACACAACCAGGTCAAACTTTCGAACCTAAGATGAATAATTCACATAAAGAGGACCTATACGCTGGTTGGACAAACGCTGTACGTGCTACGCGTGCCTACTCACAATATTTTAAAGAAGAAGCAAACGACTAATACACAGGAGGTTTAGTTTAAATGCCTAAATTATCATTTAAGTATAGACAAGAAACAGTTAAACAATTAAAAGATAATCAATATGATTTATTTATTATTGGTGGCGGTATCACTGGTGCAGGTGTAGCGATTCAATCGGCTGCATCTGGCCTAAAAACGGCTTTAGTAGATATGCAAGACTTCTCTGAAGGGACATCTAGTCGCTCAACTAAATTAGTACATGGTGGTATTCGGTACTTAAAAAACTTTGATTTAGAGGTTGTTTCAGATACAGTTACTGAACGTGCAACCGTTCATAATATTGCACCTCATATTCCGCAACCAGACCCAATGCTAATGCCTTTATATGATGAACCCAAAGTAACCTTCAATCCATTACGTTTGCAAATTGCCATGGATATTTATGACTCACTTGCTGGTGTTAAAGATTCTCAATACGCTAATGAAATGCTATCTAAGGATGAAGTATTGAGCCGTCAACCAGATTTAATGTCTGAAGGTCTAATCGGTGGTGGTAAATACCTTGATTTCAACAATAATGATTCACGATTAGTTATTGAAAATATTAAGCAAGCCAATGATGATGGGGCTGATTTATTAAGTCATGCTAAAGTTGTTGGTTTCGAATATGAAAATGATAAAATCGTCGCTGTTCAAGTAGAAGATTTATTATCTGGTGAAAAATTCACAGTTAAGTCTCATGTAGTGATTAATACAACTGGTCCTTGGTCAGATACTATTCGCCAATTGGACGGTTCAGATGAAAAACCTGCACAAATGCGACCAACAAAAGGTGTGCATTTCGTAGTTGATCAATCTAAATTAAGTGTTTCACAACCAATTTATTTTGATACTGGTGAACAAGATGGCCGTATGGTTTTTGTATTACCACGAGAAAATAAAACTTACTTTGGTACAACAGATACTGATTATACCGGTGACTTTGAACATCCAACTGTTACACAAGAAGATGTAGATTACTTACTACGTGTTGTAAACCATCGCTTCCCTAATGCTAACCTGTCAATTGACGATATTGAAGCTTCATGGGCTGGTTTAAGACCATTAATTGATTCCAATAATGCTTCTGACTATAATGGTGGAGATGCTGGACGTTTATCAGAACAGACATTTGATGAATTAGTCACTTTATTCGATGATTATAGTAAGCAAAAAGTTGAACGAAGTACTGTAGAAGACAAGTTGCAAGATCTAGGTTCTAATACATCTGAACGTGGCGACGGTAGCCCTTCAAGTGTATCCCGTGGCTCTGATTTATCAGTAGCGCCTTCAGGCCTGTTCACCCTCGCAGGAGGTAAAATTACTGACTACCGTAAAATGGCAAAAGGGGCAATGGAAAGAATCATCCCAGTTGTAGCTGATATGACAGGTAAATCTTATGATTTAGTTCAATCATCCACTTACCCAGTATCTGGCGGTCAATTTGATCCAAATAGCTATGAAACTGCTATGGAAAACTTTGCCAACGTGGGGGTAGCTCGTGGATTAACTTATGGACAATCACTTAAACTAGCTAAATTATATGGTTCAAATATGAATCGTGTAGTTGCATATCTACCCGTAGCTAAGGAATATGCAGCGAAATATAACTATCCAGTAGATATTGCAGTCAGTTTAATCTATGCCTTGGAAGAAGAAGGCGTATACACACCATTAGACTTCTTCGCACGTCGAACAACTTTCATGTTATTCCAACATGACAAGATGCTTGCGGTTAAAGATGCTGTTAGCCAAACAATTGTAGACTACCTAGGTTTAGATAAAGCCAACGCTGATCAACAAAAAACAGCATTAGATGAAGAAATTGCCAAAGCTGAATTACAATATTTAAAATAATTCATCCGTTTTTTGTGTAGATATATAAAAACTAATGTATTGTGATAAATAAAACTATGGGAGGTATTAATATGGACGGATTTATTGGTGAATTAATTGGTACTTTTTTACTGGTATTACTAGGGTGTGGGGTTAATGCAGGTGTAAATCTAAACAAATCAAATGCTAAAGAAAGTGGTTGGATTGTTATCACTATGGGGTGGGCTTTAGCCGTTACTATTGGTGTATACGCTTCTGGTTTCCTATCAGCTGCGCACTTAAACCCTGCAGTTACGATCGCTTTCGCAGTGAATGGTTCTTTTGCTTGGGCTGAAGTGGTTCCTTATATTGCTGGTCAAATGATTGGTGCAGTTCTAGGTGCTACGACAGTATGGCTAGCTTATCATGAGCAATTTGAAGCAACTAAAGAAGAGGGTTCAATTCTTGGAACCTTCGCCACAGGTCCACAAGTCGATAACCCTACATGGAATTTAATGACTGAAATTATTGGTACTGCTGTATTAGTCGTTGGGGTTATGGCCGTAGGTGCAAACCAGATTGCAGATGGTTTAAACCCAATGATCGTTGGTATCATCGTTGGTTCAATCGGTCTTTCATTAGGTGGTCCTACAGGATATGCCATCAACCCAGCTCGTGACTTAGGACCTCGTATTGCACATGCCATCTTACCAATTTCAGGTAAGGGAGGGTCAAACTGGGGTTACGCCTGGGTACCTATTGTTGGACCGATTATCGGTGCGATTGTAGCTGCCTTAGTATACAACTTGGTCTTATAATCAGAACTAATAGAAAAAAACCAGAACGTGCGTTCTGGTTTTTTTCTATTTAATTTAATAAGTATTAAAAGGGCGTAGATTTTTTTCTAAATATATAACATCTAACCATTTGTTGAATTTATAGCCCATATTCCTACAGATACCGTATTGTTTAAATCCATGCTTTTCATGAAACTTTAGAGATGATTCATTCGTACCAGTTACTTGAGAAACTAATTTATAAATATCAGGATAATGATCAATAACTTCTTTTTCTAATGCGTTATATAGACGACTTCCAATACCTTTAGCTTGAATATGAGCATCTAAGTAGATCGTAAGCTCTTTAGATGGGGTATAACCTTCATACGCACCAGCATCACTAGTATAAGCGAAACCAATCACTTGGCCATCATAATCAGCAACTAAGAAGGGATTTATGCCTATACGTTCAGTTATCTGTTCTTCTTTTAAAGAAACGTCAGTTAGGGCGATCCTAAAAGAAATAGTTGTATTCTGAATGTAATAATTATAAATTGCAGTTAACTGTGCAGCGTCAGCTAATTCAGCAGGTCGTATAATTACTTGTTCAGTATCAACATCTATAGTATTTGTAGATTTTAAAGTATCTGTCATAGAGAATCTTCCTAACTTTTTTATTTTAGACTATGATATCATTAGATATTATTTGATGCCAATACAAAATAAAGCTGGTGAATGATCGGTAGAGGGTATCATAAAGTGGACATAGAGAACCATATTAAATAAACATTTAGCTTTAAATAATATATGTTATGTAAACTAAAGGGTAAAATAAATTACTTTAATCAACCCAGCTATTTGATGTCTTTATATCTTGTTATCTATATGCTTATATGCTTGTATACTTGTTTATGAACTTCTTTTACTTACAAGACATACAACATGTATAAACTTATAACTTTATGTCTGAGCGCACAATGCAATGACCGCGCAATGTTTACAAGCAATTATAACTGCTATAGTTATATGAATTCTTAGCTCCTGTCTATGATTTAGAACATATGTTTGGTATAATGAATCATAGCATTTTAAGGAGTTTTGAATATGGATAACTACTTTGATAAAGAAGCTTTCTATGAACTATATACTGACTATCTATCACAGAAACAATACAATACGAAGGAAAGCTATCTTAAAAATATCAGACCATTCTTTATTTATCTTGAAAAACAAGAAATTACACATCCAACATACCATGATATCGAACGTTATTTTGATGATTTAATCAATCATCCAAGCAAAACCTATATCTTAATTAATAATATAGACTATGACGAGCTTTCTGAAGAACAACGTCGAGCACTAGACCAATTCCGTTATAAAGACCGCACTATTAAAACGTATCGCAACATGCTAAATCAATTCTTTAAGTGGTTAGAACGCGAAAATTTATATGAGAATATCGTTGCTAAAGCGAATAATAATATTCCAGTACCACACGGTCATGCTAAAGACGCACTAGACATTGAAGACGTTGAAAAGCTTTTAGCTTACCTTAAATCAACGGCAGATACATTAATTGGCAAACGTAACTACGCGCTTATTTTATTAGCTGTAACTACGGGACTTCGGACAGTCGAACTAAGTCGTGCAAACTTTGAGGATGTGCAACGCCGTGGCTTAAATACTGTTATTTATGTTCAAGGTAAAGGCCGACGAGAGAAAGATGAATTTGTTATTATACCGCGAAAAACAAAAGAAGTTATTCGTGAGTATACGCGTTTTCGTGAAGACCAAGCTATCATGATTAATACTGATTTGTCACCACTATTTGCTTCTCATGGCAATCGAAATAAAAGCGGACGTATGTCAGCTAGATCCATTTCTAGAGTCATAGCCAACGCTTATGAAGCTGTTGGGATACATTCATCTAAAATTACGCCACATTCACTTAGACATACTGCAGCAACACTTAGCTTAATCAACGGTGGCAATTTACGTGAAACTCAAAAAATGTTACGGCACTCCAGCGTTCGAACGACTGAAATATACGCACAAGACTTAAATGAAGATTTGAATACCTCCAGTCAGTTAATAGAAGATCTCATTGATCAATCAAGAATTCTTAAAGATTTATAAGTTTATGACGAGGATGCCTCTACTTAAACAAGATAATTAAAAGCCCCTACTTATGATGTATTTGGGGGCTACTATTTTAGATTTAAACGGAAAACGGGTTTAATAAAGCTAGGGTAAGTGTTTGCTATTTAAATACACTTCTATGTCCGCTAATTACCCTTAGCGGACATAGACAATAGGTGCATTTGCTTAAAGATTATTTATAATTTTTCTAATAAATCACCTAAATACTCAGCTAACGCTAACATACCAAATTTTTACGCAACCTTTCCTGAATCAGCGTTATAGTTCGCATTTGTGCTTGCACCATAGGCCTACTTTTATCCAACTTCTGTTTCGATAAATCGGACTGGTCAAGCTTGTATGTTTTCTCCTTTGAAGAAATTTCCAACTTTACCATATCTCCAAATGATCCACCACCCCACCAACAATTTGAAATTTATCTGGCGTAGATTGATCCAGCGCTTCATAAAACTTAGAAAATATTAGTCAGTAGACCAGTTAGGATAAAATACCCCAAAACTATACTAATTACAATACCCTATATTGACTCCGTGCTAATTTTACTCATCGCCACATTTTAAATAACATTTACCAATTGCTCTAAGGCTAATATCAGTCAAGTAGCTACTCAAAAGAATTAACTTATAGTTTTACTTTTGGTAACTAGCCCACCTTGGGCTTAAAATTAATTAATGTATTAGCGAACACTTGTAGTATGTTATCACCCTTTATTCCATATGAGGTTATTTATTATCGCAATGCATAAAGTTTCCTAAATAACGGACATTTATAATAATTTCCGTTTTAATGGCAATTTATATGATTTTTCTTTATAATGGAAAATAAGGAGGTGCCTTATGGATAAGAGCTACATAGCCATTATCGGTGACCTGATTGATTCTAAAAAAACTGCTCACCGAGCCCAATTACAAGAAAATTTAATTCAAAGTTTCTATGTCATTAATCAAAAATACGCACATATAATCGTTTCTAAACTAACAATCACTTTGGGAGATGAATTCCAAGTACTCATAAAACCAAATGAGCAGCTATTTCAATTTATCGATGATATCCAACGCTTAATTAACCACCCCATTCGCTTCGGGATAGGATATGGCAATATTTCTACTGAAATCAACCCAGAGATGAGTATAGGAGCAGACGGCTCTGCTTATTGGCACGCAAGAGCTGCTATTGAAGAGGTTGCTTCCAACAATTATAGTGGTAATTTAAGACAAGTATTCATTGGATTAGGAGAAAAAGATACTACCATTAATACGATACTATTGCTTACAGATACACTAAGATCAAGTTGGACGAGAAACCAGCTGGATGTTTTTAATGGTCTATTGGAGGAAGGAATCTATCAGCCAGTATTTAACCAAAACGTGCTTGCTAAAAAGTTAAATCTATCGGCTTCAGCACTTAGCAAACGTCTAAACGCAGGTAATATAAAAATCTATTTGAAGGCTAAGGAAAATCTCATCAATATGATAGAGGAGGTGGATGATGTTCATTCATAATTCGATAAATACTCTCATATTAATCGCCCATTTTCTAGGTGATTATCATTTTCAAAGCGAATCATTATCTAAAGCTAAAAATAAACACTATCATGCGCTAGCTAAACATTTGGCTATCCACGGATTCTTATTATTGATTTCCTGGATACTCAGTTGGCAGATCAGCTTATTTGGGCTATTTTTAACCATATGGATGAGCCATGTCATTATAGACATTTTAAAAGTTACTATTCAGCGTAATTGGTCATTTAAAGCAAAACAACTGCCCTACATTTATCTCATTGATCAGTTACTACATATTGCCGCTATCTTAATCATTAGCCAATATCTTTTTCCAGCATCCGGTGAAATTAGTCTAGTTATACCAATATTGATTTTGAAATGGATGCTTCTAATTGTGTTAATCACTAAACCAGCAAATATCACTTTTAAAATACTCTTTAACCAATATCAAAACTACTCCAATCATCAAACAGAAACAGTCACTGTACCAGGAGCAGGCGCAATGATTGGTAACTTAGAACGGATCTTATCAGCTATCTTTCTTTCATTGAACGCCCTTTCTTCCATTGGTTTAATCTATACCGCTAAATCGATCGCGCGGTTTAAATTGATAGAAGAAAATCAAGGTTTTGCTGAATATTATTTAATTGGAACGCTTTATAGTATTCTCTTTGTCGTTACCGCTTACGCTTTAATCTTTTAGAAAATTCGTACAACTTCTTCATTTTTATGATACTGGTCACTTTAAAACACACATTTATCAACAAGATTTTACCGAGTTGTTATGGTAATTAACGAGATATCCCTAATAGAAAAGCAACTATTTAAGCAATTGTTTGAGACCTTACCCAAATTAACTAAAACACCGAACATTACCAACCAAGGCATATGTTCGGTGTTTAATTGCTTTAATTAGGCATTTATTTTAGGTAATGTAAGTTAATAAAAAACGCTCTTAGATAAACAGATAGAAATGATCAGTTTACCTAAGAGAGTCAAATTAATAAGCAGTTTCATCATTGTTTAAGCAAAGACGTTAGTTTCTAATGAAACAAATTATTGGTTTTCACTTTCAATGATACGTGTATTTTCATTCACTTTTTGTTTATTCAATGGATACATGAATAGCAAAATTAATCCAGCAGCAAGAAGTAAGGCGCCAGGTAACAAGGTACCAACGTTATAAATACTGTTGGCTACTTCAGCAGTTTGTTGTTCAACGCCTGATTGGTAACCAATTGCTGTTAATAACGCACCCGCTAGGAAACCAGCAATTGCTTGTCCTACTTTACGTGTAAATGAATATACTGCGTAGATTGTTCCATCTTTACGTGTACCACGTTTAACGTAGAAATCATCAATGACATCTGTTACAAACGCATACATCGCCATCATATAGTACCCCATCACGATACCTGCAACAATAACTAAAATCGCAAATACTAATGGACTTTGGATTTTTAATACAAAGGCAATAAGATAAATCGCACCTGCACCAATTAAGGCGAAAGAACCTGCTTCCTTCTTACCAAATTTCTTAGTAATCGTACTTACAAATGGCGCAACTACTAAAGCACTTAGGGTCATACCCGCAGTCGCAATTGGCAAAATTCTCGTGTTTTGGAAGAAATCTAAATACGTATATTGTAATAATTGACCTAATGATATTAATCCAGCAAGCATAAACATTGTTGAGAACATCAAACCTAGGAAGCCTCGATCTTGGATTAATTCAAGTATATCTGTAAGCATCGCTTTTGCACTGAACTTATCACCTTGAGGTAATTCTACACGTTCCTCAACCATGCCGTAACATAATAAGTAGCATACAGCCGCTGCTAAACCTAAAGCAATAGCTAACCAAGTAAAGTTAGTTGCAAGTACTTTACCGTCTGCACTATAGGCAATTAACGGTACTACAAACCCTAAACTAAATTGGATCAATGTTGAACCAATTGAACGGAAAGTTGATAAATTCGCACGATCTTCAGCTTTGCCTGAAACCACAGATGCTAGTGATCCATAAGGAATGTTAATAGAAGTATAGAAAATTGATCCCCAAAGTAAATAAGTAATAAACATATAAATAACTTTAGCTGTTGGTGACCAATCCACAATGAAACTATTATACATCAAAGCGCTTGCAATTCCGACCGGAAAAGCCATTCTACGTAACCAAGGTTTAAACTTACCTACACGAGTAGTCATTGCATTATCGACAATAACCCCCATCCCAACATCTGTAAATGCATCAACTAGTCGTGCAATACCAAATAAAGTCCCTACGGTCGCTGGAGATACACCCATAACATTCGTATAAAATACCATAAAATAGTTTGATGCTAGGAAAAATGTTAAATCGTTACCGATATTCCCTATCATATAACCTAATTTGTCGCGCAAGCCGAAAGGACGACTTGTTTTTACTTTATTTTCTTGACTCATATTAATCCTCCACTTTTTTATTCAAATGATTTTTTTGCAAATTTCACAATATAAAAATAATTAGTGCACTTATTTATATTTCATATTATACTGAATAAGAAATGAAATGTAAACGATTTATAATTAAAATTGCAAACTTATTTTCTTATATCATCATGAAAATGTGAGTTTTATCACATTATATATTACATACTTTATTTTTCGAAAAAATAAAATGACAAAATATACAACTTTAAGGAACCAAAGTTGTTTTTTAATTAATTATCCAAATAGAATTATTTTGCAATAATATATACTTTAAATAAAATTTATATAGAGAAAAAGAGTGACGAAGTTTTTAAACTCAGTCACTCTCTCTTTTTAGATCATTTATTATTGGTTAGCCTTTGCCTTCTCATAGAATAATTTTTGTTCATCTGCTGGAACCATAGATCCTCCAGTAGCCCATGCAATATGCGTCATATGATCAACCTTATCCATTAAATTATTATGGATTAAATAATTTTTACCGGCAGTCGTTGTAAACAATTTTTGCGGTCCCATTAATCCAGCCGTAGCAGCAGGTTCAACAAATATATCTTCAACATCTTTAAGGTCGGTTAATAGTCGGTTAGACTCTTCATCAGTTAAGGTGTAGCCACCATCAAAAATTCCTGACATCAACTTCGCAACAATTTGGGAGGTTCTTGGAACTGCTAAGCCATCCATCACTGTTAGCCCATCAATGCCAAAATCATATACTGAAATATCAGCAAATTTCTTAGTAATTAAACCAAGTAACATAGACGGTACATGAGTTGGTTGTGCAAAAAAACAGTGAACATTATCGCCATAAATTTGTTTTAAACCATAAGTAATACCTCCAGGACTACCGCCAACACCACATGGTAGGTACACCATTAGTGGATGATCTTCATCAACGATAATTTGTTGTTCTTTCAACTGGCGCTCTAATCTCGATGCAGCTGTTGTGTAACCCAAGAACAATTGAATGGAGTGTTCATCATCAATAAAATATGCATAAGGATCAGATAGTGCTGATTGTCTACCTTGGTCTACTGCTTCTGTAAAATTGGTTTTATGTTCAATTACTTGAACACCATGACTTCTAAGATAATCTTTCTTCCATTGTTTTGCTTCATGAGACATGTGAACTTGAACATTGAAACCTATTTTCGCTGACATTACACCTGAGGAAATACCAAGATTACCAGTCGTTCCAACTACTACAGTATATTGTTTAAAAAAATCTTGAAAAGCTTTTGTCGCAAATTTACCGTAGTCATCATCATAACCAGATAATAATTTTTCTTCAAATGCTAAGGCTTCTGCATGACGTAGGACTTCGTAAATGGCGCCGCGCGCTTTTATTGTACCTGCAATTGGTAGCAAATCATCCCGTTTAAGTAACATTTTTCCTGGAAAAGAAAAGTCATAATTATTTTCTAAGGTAGATTTGAATTGACCAATTTCAGAAATTGGTGATTCAATCAATCCATCAAGCGCTTCAGTATCTTCAAATACTGCTTTAATAAAAGGGGCAAAACGTTTCAAACGTGCTTCAGCATCTTTAATTTCAAGAACCGAGACATCTAATTGTCCTTTTAAATTTTTGAAAGGTATATGACTGTCATTTTCCCAAAAAACAGGTTTCCGGTTCCGAATATCACCCAATATTTTTTGATTTATTTGTTCTCTTGTTTCAGATATGGACTCTATTGACATATCTATCCACCTTTCATATAGTTTAATTTCAACTTAAAAAGTATAACGATATTTGAGGTCTGCGTCAACGGTTTTACCTTGCGAATATAGAACAGCATCGCGATTGCTTTTACTTTTCTTCTTATCTATAATGAATTAGACGAAACACTGTATAAACAACTATTTATTTAATATATATATAAATTTATAAATCAATAAAAATAGATATCATTTACCTATTAGAGATTACTATCAAATAACAAAATAAAAGATTTATTTAAGGAGAACGCTATGTTAGAGAAAGAACGTAAAGAAATCGACCGTATTGATAATGAGATTGTTCGATTATTTGAAAAAAGAACCAAAATGGTAGAACAAGTGGCTCAAGTAAAGTTAGCCAATAATAAAGAAATTCTTGATACTGATAGAGAGCAAGCTGTTATCGAAAAAGTTCAGGGGTACTTGGAGGATAAGCGTTTAAAAGAAGAACTCGCTGATCTATATACTGAAATTATGCGTATATCACGTGGTCATCAGAAGCGTTGGATGGCTGATCGTTCAGATTCATAAACTATAAATAATAATAAAAAGAGGCAGGGACAAAAATATCTCAGCCTCTTTTTATTATTAAATTCGGATTTCAAAAGTCAGCATTTTGGTCCAGTACGTCAATTCTAAACGACTTTTGTCCCACCTTCTTTTACTATCTATTATGAAACTCTTCTTTAATTGCTTCAAGTAATTGGGGTTGTTCAATTACGTCAATACCTGTTCTAGCTAACGTTTCAACAACTTTCAGCATCATATCATAAGCAAATGGTGTTTGTGTACAGTCTCTAAATTCAGGTGTATGACCAATAACACGTTTGCCATCTGTAATTGAATAATATGAATGGATTGAAGGGACAACATGACTCACATCTCCCATATCAATTGAACCATTTTCCCCCACTTTTTCAGGCACCATGTCAATGCCTAGTTCTCCGGCATTTTTATTGTAAGCTTGAGATAAAGTTTCATTTGTAATCATATCTTTGTAGATATTTTCAAAATCTTTATGCTTCATTGTACAGCCACTAGCCAATGCAGCAGCCTCTGCACAATTGATAATTTTTTCAGATAATATATTCATATAAGGTGTATCTAGAGCACGTACATAGAATTCAGCTCTTGTATAATCTGGAATTACATTAGCTGCGTCTCCACCATGAGTTATAATGCCATGAACACGAGCAGATGGACGCATTTCTTGCCGTAGACTATTGATATTATTAAATAGGTTTATCATGGCATCTAAAGCATTAATACCTTCATCCGGTGCCTCAGCAGCATGAGCTGGTTTTCCAAAAAATTCAAAAGCAATTGGATGGATAGCCATGGAGGTACCAGACATAGTATTTTCATCTGAGGGATGGGTACACATAGCGACATCTACATCATCAAATACGCCACTATTGGCCATATCTACTTTAGTCCCAGTTGTCTCTTCTGCTGGCGTGCCTAAAACAACTACTCGCCCACCTATTTCATTGATGACTTTTGACAAAGCAATACCTGCCCCTGTATCAACCGTACCTAGCATATTATGTCCGCATCCATGACCAATCGATGGTAAAGCATCGTATTCAGACAAGTAGGCAATCGTAGGGCCAGCCTGACCTGAATCAAATGTTGCTCTAAAGGCTGTTTCAAACCCTGCGTACGGTGCTTCCACTGTAAAACCATGCTTTTCCAGCAATTCAATATGTGCTTTCGAAGATTTAAACTCTTGATGTCCTAATTCTGGGTTTGCAAAAATATAATCGCTTAACCCTCTTAAGTCATCCTCCAAGTTTGTAACTGCTTGGTGTAATCTTTCTTTTATAGTCATATATATTTCAATCCTTTCTAGAATGGACCATAACCCACAAAGTGAGCACCAATTAAGAATACCAAACCAATTAGAATGTAAATTACTAATAACGGCATAAACCATTTGAACCACTTGTTATATGGTATTTTAGCTAATGATAATTCGGCCATTAGGACACCTGAAGTTGGAATAATGGCATCCATAAAACCAGACCCTAATTGAAAGGCAAGTACAGCTGTCTGTCTTGTAACATTTAAAGAGTCAGCAATCGGTAACATTATTGGCATAGTCGCAGCAGCTTGACCTGAGCCTGATGGGATAAAGAAGTTAATTAGAATTTGGATAACGTACATTCCTACAGAACCCAAGACAGCTGGGAAAATATTGACTACTTGTACGAGATAGAAAATAATCGTGTCTAAAATCATCCCATTTTCCATCACGACTAAAATGCCACGAGCAAATACAATGGCTAAGACAGAGAATGTCATCTCGCTAGCTCCTGCAACGAACGTATCAGCTATTTTTCCAGTTGGTAATCCACCAATTAATGCGGATACCACTGCCATTGTAAAGAACATCGCCCCTAATTCATCAATAAACCAGCCAATTTGAAATACACCATAAATCATTATAGAAAAACCTAAAAGTAAAGCGAGTGTGATCCATTTGTGACGAGATGAAAATGCTGGTATTTCCTGTTCATTTAGATCTATATAGTCAGCTTGTGCTTTATCAGCAGCTTCTAAATCGGCAACATCACTTTTACTTGGATCAGCTTTAACTTTCTTTGCGTATCGCATAATAAAAATCGTTGTCACTGCCCAAAGAACAACAAATAAAACAATACGTAAACCAACACCGGAAAATAGAGGTAACTCAGCTAAAGCTTGGGCAACCCCTACAGAGAAAGGATTCATAAATCCAGCATTAAATCCGACAGCAGCACCAAGTATTAAAACAGCAATTCCTGTCATAGCATCATAGCCAAGCGCACGGGCTAAAGCAATACCGATTGGAATAAAAAGAATAATTTCTTCAGATAAACCTAGAGTTGCCCCTCCTAAACCAGTAACGAAGACTAAAATGGGAATAAAAATTTCTTCGCGGCCCTTTAAAGCACGAACTAAACGTCCCATTAAAGCTTCAAGGATCCCTGTTTCATTAATTAATTTAAAAGAACCACCAGTAATGAATAGGAAGAATACAATCGAACCAACCTCAATAAATGCTTGTGGTAGTGCTAAAACCAATTGGAAGGGATTTTGTGGACTTGATTCAATAAAATGAAATGAATCTGGTACCAATACCGTACGGTCATCAACAAGTGTTCGTTCAAACTCACCTGCAGGAATTATCCACGTTAATACCATCATGACGACCATGATCGCAAATAAAAGTACTAGTGCATTTGGCATTCGTAACTTTTTAGGAAATAATTTTGATTTCATAACAAAGCTCCTTTTTAAAATTAGAATAAAAAAATACCAAGGCAAGCAAAAGCTCGTCTTGGTATTGGTTGAATACAGAAATCACTTTTGCCCACAAAATAGAAAGCGCTCCTGGAAGGAATTGGGCATTCCTTTTTGGCAGTGATGCATTTTTTTAATACACCCCCAACAGTAAGTCATACTGTTTCGGCTAATAACCCTTTCTCCAAACGGATACTGATGTGATTAGCGGCCTCTCTCTATTTCGCATTTTTTCATGTAATTCTAATCTTAGGAAATAATAGGAACAATGTCAAGAAATTTTACAATCAATATTACGCGCTACTGTGCCTTCATAATAAGAGTTCATATATTAAATTAACGCTATAAGGCATATATAATATTAAATTGCGCAGTTTTATGGGTTGCCATTACTGAATACTTTCCTTATTTACTTTTTTGCTTATAACTATATCCATAAACTCAATGTAAGACAATTTCTTTCAACCAATTTTCAGCTAATGGTAGCCATTGTGCTGCAGTCTTATTTATTTGATTTGGATATAAAGCTGATGATTCGTTAGCTACAGACAAACCATGTGGCCCTTTTTGAAAGATATGCATTTCAAATGGTATTTCATTTTCTTCTAAAGCTAAAGCAAAGGAAATTGAGTCGCGCACATTCACTACTTGGTCTTCTCTTGTTGCCCAAATAAAAGTTGGTGGGGTATCTGCATTAACCGTAGCTGGTATGGAGTATTGAGAAACTTCTTCTAGGGTTGGTTGTGGTTTCCCAAAACACGCGAGAGAAATAGCAGTCGCATAGGCTTGCACATTTGGATCTGGATTTTCTACATTTTTACCAAAATAGTAAGCAATATCTGTGAGTGCATACGATGAAATATTAAATGCAGGTTTCAACTGGTCCCCTGTTAAACTTGTTGCTTCTTGAATTACCGGTTTATTCCATACATTACTATACATCCCAGTATTATGTCCGCCCGCTGAAAAGCCGATTAAACCAATTTGATCGGTATTCACTTGCCACTCAGTTGCATGTTGATGAATTAACTCAAATACTTTGGCAGTTTCTTTTAGGGCATGCGGGAATAGAACTTCTTCTTTAACTGGAAAATGTCCTTCAGCTAAAATTTGATCAGTCGTCTTACCTTGACCGTAAACAGAATAGCGTAAGACAAAGGCATTAAATCCCATAGCGTTAAAAGCCATAGCTACAGGTTCTGCCTCTCGGTCAGAACAATACATATAAGAACCACCCGGACAAATAATAATAGCTGGTCTCTTTCTGTTATCATTATTTGTTGTGAATGGGTCTAATAAATAAGTTGTTAAAGTGACATCATCTCTGTCTTCATATAATTTAATTACTTCGCTCCGCATATTGGACCTCCTAGTTTATGTTATGACTATTATAACATCGAACTTTTACCTTAAAAAAAGAAAAAGCCCGCCAAGTTGGCAAGCTTCTATAAAATGTCAATGATTAACGTTCAATCACTAATTCTGAACTAGCAATAGTTTCTTTATCAGCAGCTGGTGCTTCAATTGAACCAAATGGCATTTGGGCAATCAATTCCCAAGATTCAGAAAGATCTAATAATTCACGGATGCTACGATCGAATCCTTGTTCGTAGCCAATGTTGAAGTGTTGTAAGTTTGCACCTAAACCTAATTCAGTTAATGTTAACCAAGTGGTTAATTGTGCATTAGCAGATGCATAGTTTTTATAAATTAAACGACGTTCTTCATTAGCTGGGATACCTGATTCGACTGCGTCACGATCTTCAAAGAATAAAATTGTACCAACAGCATCACGTGCACCATCCATGATTGGTGTCATGTAATTTAATGTTGCTTCATCTAATACATCTTTTTGAACATTTTTAATTAATTCCCAAAGTTTAACATTGTTTTCACCAGAAACAACTACAACACGAGTTGCTTGTGAGTTAAATGCACTTGGTACTTGTGGAATTACTTCATTCAAAGCAGCAGTCACATCTGCAGCAGTTACATCTGTATTAGCTCCAATAGCGTATTGAGAACGACGTTTAGTTAATAAGTCTTTAAAATCTGACATGTTTCATTTTACTCCTCCTAAATCCATTTTTATAATAAGTTCCAATTAGAACTATTTCTAGTTTACATGCTTACTTTTTAAAAGTCAATTAGTAAGTTCAATAATATACAACCTTATACTTTTAAATTATTAAAAGTTTTTTGTATGAATATTCAGTATTCTAGATCACGTATTCATTTACCCCAATATACTCTTTTAGGAATTGCTTAGTTCTCTCTTCTTTGGGATTGGTGAATATTTCCTCCGGGCGACCTGATTCAACAACTACACCATCATTCATAAAGACAACCCGGTCCGCTACCTTACGGGCAAAATTCATTTCGTGTGTAACGATAACCAATGTCGTATGGCCTTTTGCCAATTGTTCAATTGTCTCAAGTACCTCATGAACTAGTTCAGGGTCTAATGCAGAGGTCGGCTCATCTAGTAAAATCGCTTTTGGTTGTACTGCAAGCGCTCGGGCAATACTTACCCGTTGCTGTTGACCTCCAGATAATGTAATCGGATATTGGTCTTTTTGATTGGATAAACCTACTTGTTTAAGTAATTTTTCAGCGAAAGCTTCCGCATCCGCTTTTTTCATTACATTATTTGAGATTAAAGATAAGGTAACATTTTCTAGGGCTGTCTTATTTCTAAATAAGTTATAGTGTTGAAATACCATGGCAGTTTGCTGTCTCAAAGCGAAAGCATCTTGTTTCTTAATATCTGGTGCTGTGACTTTAACATCATTGATTTCAATCGTACCGATAAATAAAACCTACAACAACATAAGTTTCAAAATATAACATTAAAATATATCAATACAACCAATGATTATAAATGCTTTCTATTCAAAACGCTAGTTTTTTGCTCATGATGATTGCAATTTAATATTTCATGCGCTATTTGTTATAATCGAGGTAAATATTTAGCAAATTGAAGGAGGTTATTTTACGATGACCAGTAACTATACAAGTGACATTTCGAAAGATCAACCTTATGCTTTAACTGTAGCCTTTATCAGCCACTTTAATGCCTTACATCAAACGATGAAAACTTTACTTGATAAGGATGATGCTAGCTTCTTCCAGTGTGTAGAAGAATTGGCTAAAACAAATCAGATCATTAGACGCAATCACCATTTTTTGGATCAAATTAGGCAACTGAGAAATTTATTAACACACCATAAGACAGATATCGATGTAAATTTAGCCTATCCTTCTGATGAAACAACTTTACAGAGACACAGTTAATGAGGCATATCGAACAACGGTATCACGTCTCTTCAAATACTGTATCAAGAATCCTATTAAAAGCAGCTAGTGCATTGACCCCTTAAGGTAATTACCTACCTAAACCTCTTTCCTTGGATGAACTTAAGTCTGTAGATGATGTAGAAGGAGCGATGAGTGCAATCCTTGTAGATCCTCATAATAAACGTTTGATTGACATTATAGAGGACCGAAAACAGCAGTCGTTAATTCGGTATTTCCATCGTTATTCTAAAGAAGATCGAGCTGCAGTAAAGACGATTTCAATGGACCTATATTCTCCATATGTAGGTGTTGTGAAGGCTTGTTTTCCTAATGCAAAAATCGTTATTGATCGTTTTCATATCGTACAATTACTAAATAATACAATCAACTCAATATGGATTGAAGTTATGAATGAAATTAAAAACAGTCGCCCTACAGATTATTGAAAATTAAAAATTCAATGGAAACTAATATTAAAAAATGCTGATCATCTCAATTTTTCAAGCTATTATTATCATCGTCTATACCATGAACAGACGACTGAGCAACGTATGGTAGATTATTTATTAAGTCTTTCTCCGAAATTACAAGAAGCTTATCAAGTAATGAATGACCTTAAATTTGCGATAGAAACAAGAGACTACAGTTACTTACTAGCCACTTTACAGGAATTAAAGAAAGTCAGATTAAATAAAAAGGTAAGAAATACGATTAATACAATGGAACGATTCTTACCATATGTCGAAAATGCTTTAATTTATCGCGTTTCTAACGGTCCTACCGAAGGTATGAATAACAAGATTAAGTTAATCAAACGTACAGGCTATGGCTATGCGAGCTTTAGAAACTTTAGAGTCAGAATTCTATTACAATTTAAACTAATCTTTAAACCATCTAATCCACTAACTGCGACTTTCCAGCCAGTCGTAGCTTAAATATTAGACGATAACTCTTATCAGCTTTTATGATTAATTATCCAACTCTTGATCCGACTTTCTCGCCTAAGGGCGAGAAAAA
>NZ_PNHQ01000021.1 GCF_002871935.1 Aerococcus viridans | reverse complement strand
AGCGGACTAGTACTAATCGGTCGAGGACTTATCCAATGGATAATAGATTGTATGATGGAATGGTCGATGACTTACAGATTCAGTTTTGAGCGAACAAAAGCTCATATAAATATTGTGTGGTGATGATGGCAAGAAGGACACACCTGTTCCCATCTCGAACACAGAAGTTAAGCTTCTTAGCGCCGAATGTAGTTGGGGGTTGCCCCCTGTGAGACTAGGACGTTGCCATGCAAAATTGGAGAATTAGCTCAGCTGGGAGAGCGTCTGCCTTACAAGCAGGATGTCGGGGGTTCGAACCCCTCATTCTCCACCATGACTCGTTAGCTCAGTCGGTAGAGCAACTGACTTTTAATCAGTGGGTCGTAGGTTCGATTCCTACACGGGTCATTATGCGGGTGTGGCGGAATTGGCAGACGCACCAGATTTAGGATCTGGCGCCGCAAGGCGTGGGGGTTCAAGTCCCTTCACCCGCATTATATTAGCCGGCTTAGCTCAGTTGGTAGAGCATCTGATTTGTAATCAGAGGGTCGAGGGTTCAAGTCCTTTAGCCGGCATTATATTTTAATAAGCGGAAATAGCTCAGTGGTAGAGCACCACCTTGCCAAGGTGGGGGTCGCGGGTTCGAACCCCGTTTTCCGCTTTGTCTGTAAAGACAATTTTATGAATACATTTTATAATATGCCGGGGTGGCGGAATAGGCAGACGCACAGGACTTAAAATCCTGCGAGGGATAACCTCGTACCGGTTCGACCCCGGTCCTCGGCATTTTATATTAGCACCCATGGCTCAACTGGATAGAGTACCTGACTACGAATCAGGCGGTTGCAGGTTCGAATCCTGCTGGGTGCATGAGCGGGAAATAGCTCAGCTTGGTAGAGCACTTGGTTTGGGACCAAGGGGTCGCAGGTTCGAATCCTGTTTTCCCGATTCTAATTTGGGGGATTAGCTCAGCTGGGAGAGCGCCTGCTTTGCACGCAGGAGGTCAGCGGTTCGATCCCGCTATTCTCCACTTAATTAGATGTATAATATAATATGGCGGTGTAGCTCAGCTGGCTAGAGCGTCCGGTTCATACCCGGGAGGTCATGGGTTCGATCCCCTTCGCCGCTATTATATAAATTACTTGGACCTTTAGCTCAGTTGGTTAGAGCAGACGGCTCATAACCGTCCGGTCGTAGGTTCGAGTCCTACAAGGTCCATCCTTGTATGGGATTATATGAAAATATTGTCACGGAGGATTACCCAAGTCCGGCTGAAGGGAACGGTCTTGAAAACCGTCAGGCGTGTAAAAGCGTGCAAGGGTTCGAATCCCTTATCCTCCTTATTCTTATTAACATCGCGGGATGGAGCAGTTGGCAGCTCGTCGGGCTCATAACCCGGAGGTCGTAGGTTCGAGTCCTACTCCCGCAATTGAATGGTCCCGTAGTGTAGCGGTTATCACGCCTCCCTGTCACGGAGGAGATCGCGGGTTCGATTCCCGTCGGGACCGTAATTTAAAATAATATGCGGGTGTAGTTTAGTGGTAAAACCATAGCCTTCCAAGCTATCGTCGCGAGTTCGATTCTCGTCACCCGCTTTAGTATTATGATGGGCCTGTAGCTCAGCTGGTTAGAGCGTCCGCCTGATAAGCGGGAGGTCGATGGTTCGAGTCCATTCAGGCCCATTGATATTTGGAGAATTACTCAAGAGGCTGAAGAGGACGGTTTGCTAAATCGTTAGATCGCGTAAGCGATGCAAGGGTTCGAATCCCTTATTCTCCGCTTTTATATATTTTGGCCCGTTGGTCAAGCGGTTAAGACACCGCCCTTTCACGGCGGTAACACGGGTTCGAGTCCCGTACGGGTCATAGCTTGATATAGCTAATTTTAAAAATTTTGGAGGATTACCCAAGTCCGGCTGAAGGGAACGGTCTTGAAAACCGTCAGGCGTGTAAAAGCGTGCAAGGGTTCGAATCCCTTATCCTCCTTATTCTTATTAACATCGCGGGATGGAGCAGTTGGCAGCTCGTCGGGCTCATAACCCGGAGGTCGTAGGTTCGAGTCCTACTCCCGCAATTGAATGGTCCCGTAGTGTAGCGGTTATCACGCCTCCCTGTCACGGAGGAGATCGCGGGTTCGATTCCCGTCGGGACCGTTGGGTTAGGTCCGATAGCTCAGTTGGTAGAGCACTTGATTGAAGCTCAAGGTGTCGGCAGTTCAAATCTGTCTCGGACCATTCTAATATTTTTATATTGGCCCGTTGGTCAAGCGGTTAAGACACCGCCCTTTCACGGCGGTAACACGGGTTCGAGTCCCGTACGGGTCATCATATTATGTAAAAGGGAGGCGAAAGCTTCTCTTTTTTGCTTTGATAAATTATCTTTGTCTTAAGCTTATCCTAAAAGAAATATTAAGAATAAATTTGCGTGGATAAACATTACAAATTAACTTTAGACTTTGTTATAATAAATACCATATGTAAGTGAAGGGATGGATAATATTGCGACGATTTTTTGAGAATAAAAAATTAATTGTCCTGCTTGTTAGTGTCATCACTTCATTCAGTATGATTGCCTACTCGATATTTAGTCAATCACAGATGCCCAAACCAGTTTTATGGGTGAATGATGTGACCGCAGTTGTAGGTAGATTTGTGTCTACACCAACAAATGCGATGATGCGCTTTACAGACTCAATTAACGATTTAATGAATACGTATGAAGAAAACCAACGATTGAAAAGTCAAATTTCTTCACTTGAAGAACTAGAAGCTCAAAATGAGATTCTACAAAGTGAAAATGAAGAATTGTCAGCATTACTAGATTTGCAACCTTCTTTGGTTGGGAAAAACGTTATTGCTTCTTCTGTTATTTCTAGATCACCGGATACTTGGTTAGATTCAATTACAATCGATGTAGGATCCAACAGTGGTATCGAAAAGAATATGTCTGTAATGACAGAGAGTGGACTTGTTGGTCATATTACAGAGGTATCTGCAACAAGTTCAAAAGTTCAATTATTAATTACGGAAAATAATCAAATGACGAATGTTGCTGTGAGCATCCAAACTGATGATGGCATAGTGTCTGGGATTTTATCTGACTATGATGAGAAGACACAAGAATTGATTTTAAAACAAGTGCCTAACGATACACAAATTAGTAAAGGGAATACTGTTACAACTAGTGGATTAGGAGGCGTATCTCCTGAGGGATTAATTATTGGAGAAGTTACTTCAGCAAAATCCGATAATTTTGGTTTGTCTCAATCAGTTAAAGTTAAACCTAGTGCAGATTTTAAAGACATTCGAACAGTGCTTGTAGTGATGACGTTGAATGATAATTCAAGTGATAGTGACGACCAAGCTAGTGAAACATCTTCCGTCTCTTCAGATAGTCAAGAGTAGGAGGGTAAATATGTTACATTTCTTTAAAAATAATTTTTTGATACCGACCTTTGTTTTTTTTATCCTTTTACTAGATGGCAGCGTGATGACTATGTTGTCTTATAGTTTAGGCAGTGAGAACTTTCAAATAAGTCCTCAGTCTACGCTTATCGTAATAACTTTATTAGCCGTTTATTTGATGAATGATTCAAATATTTTTCTCGTAAGTATTTTAATCGGATTTGTATATGATGCTTACTATTCTTCAATCCTTGGTGTGAATTTATTTTTATTTCCTATGATTGTTATTTTAACTAGAGTTGTGATTAAAAAATTACCAATGAATTTCTATACAATTTGGCTATGGTTATTGATTATATATACGGGTTATACGCATTTCATTTATGCTTTGTATTATCTAATTGATATTCACAATAGTTCTTATTATTACTTTTTAAGTCAAAACTATATACCATCGCTACTATTTAATGCATTCTTAGGTTTTATTTTTATTTGGTTAATTCAAAAATTAGTCATCTGGTTTGAAAAATAATACTTGATTAAAAATTATAAAATGATTATAATAAGTTTAAAATATGAAAAGTGTTGATTGGAAGAGGTTACGACTGACTTATTAAAGAGAGCCTAGCTAAGTTGAGAATAGGTATAAGAATCGTATCTACACACCCAAGAGCAAATTATTAAAGATAATTCGTATGTGAGCGTTAATCACAGTGTCATCTTTGACACACAGAGATAGCAATCGTGAGTTTGCTATGAAAAAAGGTGGAACCACGTTTATTTCACGTCCTTTTATACCAATGTAGTTTGGTGTAGAAGGGCGTTTTTTTATTTAATTGGAGGGTAAAAGCAATGAAAAAATATAAATTTAAGAATAGGATATTAGCAATTATTTTATCTTTAGGTCTGATATTTACAAATGGTATGACACAAGTGAAGGCAACAACTGAAGATCCTGACGTTGAAACATATACTATTGGTTTAGATGATACATTTGCACCGATGGGCTTCCGTGATGGTTCAGGGGAATTGGTTGGATTTGATGTCGATCTAGCTAATGCTGTTGCAGATTTATATGGATGGCATTTAGATTTCCAACCAATAGATTGGGCAATAAAAGAAACAGAACTAAATTCTGGTAACATCGATATGATTTGGAATGGGTACGGAATTACGGCAGAACGAGAAGAAATGGTATTATTCTCAAAGCCCTATATTGAGTCAGGACAAATGGTTATTAGTAAAAGTGGATCGGGAATTGAATCATTAGAAGATTTAGCTGGAAAGACAATTGCGACACAATCAGGTTCGACAGCATTGACTTTTATGCAAGAATGGCCAAATGACTTGTATGACCAGTTAGCAAATGAGCCAGTTTTATATCCTTCTTATAATGAAGTTTTCGCTGATCTTGATGCTGATCGTGTAGATGCAATCTATGCTGGTGATATTTATTCTAGATATACATTAAATCAAAAAGGTACATTAGATGAGTATGAATACTTTGTAGATGAAACCTCCATTGAACCCATGGGTGTGGGTTTTAGAAAAACGGATATTGAATTAAAAAATCAAGTTGACGCCGGAATTGAGGAACTAAAAGAAAATGGTACCTATGATGAAATTTTTGCCAAATGGTTTGGTGAAGAATCACAATCTTCTAATTCATCTAATATTGTGGTAACCGTATTACCATCTTTATTAAATGGTTTGAAATTAACCTTATTATTATTTGCAATTGTACTAGTGCTATCTGTACCGGTCGGATTCTTGATAGGAATATTACGTGTTTTTGGTCCTAAATGGTTGCAAGCTATTATAGAAACATATGTTTTCATTATGCGTGGTAGTCCATTGATGCTACAATTAATGGTTATCTTCTTCGGCTTACCATATATAGGCATTGCTTTAGATAGATTTCCTGCTGCTATTCTCGCTTATGTGGTTAATTATGCGGCATATTTTGCAGAAATATTTAGAGGCGGTATTTCTGCAGTACCAGACGGTCAATATGAGAGTATCTCTGTGTTAGGAATTGGTAAAATTCGTGGATTTCGAAGAATTATCTTACCACAAGTTGTAAATATCGTATTACCGTCAATCGGTAACGAAGTGATTTCTCTAATTAAAGATACCTCATTAGTATATGTAATTGGGCTAGGGGAGCTACTAAGAGCCGGAAATATTGCAGCGAATACCTATGCGTCCTTAGTCCCATATTTAGTTGCAGGAGCGATTTACTTAGTGATTACGGCCGTTTTAACATATATATTACGTAAATTTGAAAATCAATTGAAATGGTGATAGGGAGGTTATCATATGTCATTAAAGGTATCAGGACTAAACAAGTCTTATAGAGAAAATCAGGTAATTAAAGACTATGATTTTGAAATTAACCCAGGTGAAGTAGTCATTCTGCTTGGTCGTTCAGGTACAGGAAAAACGACATTTATGCGAATTATTAATAATCTTGAAGAAGCTGACCGTGGTACAATTGAAATTAATGGAAAGATATTATCGAAAGATAACGGTACAAAAGCAGTTTACAGTTCAAATAGCGAACGACGAGCTTATCAAAATGAGTTGGGAATGGTTTTTCAAGATTATCAATTATTTCCAAATTTAACAGTCATCCAAAACTTAATTGAAGCACCATTGGCACAAGGACTTAAAAATAAAGCAGATCTGATTAAAGATGGAAAAAAATTATTAGCAGATGTGGGGCTTTCTGATAAGGCAGATGTATATCCTTCGACCTTATCTGGAGGACAAAAACAACGTATTGCGATTGCAAGAGCGCTAATGTTGAATCCAAGTGTGTTATGTTTTGATGAACCAACTTCAGCTTTAGATAGAGAATCAGCTGATCAAATTGGGGCTTTGATCACTACCTTAGCTAGAGAACAAGGTAAAGCGATATTGATTGTTACTCATGATACTGTATTTGGAAAACAAATTGGTACAAGGATTGAGTCATCGGTTGACTTTGCGAAATAGTAGAATATAATGCAGTTCATTGTTTTAACTTAATTATGATGAATTCCTTGACGAGTTTAAGTTATTTTGATAGTATATATGATGTTGTAAAAAGTGTGAGCACCACACTGCAACCGCACATGATAGCGTATTTTAAGTGTCGAAAGACCACGTATCGTGGCGAGTCTAAGTCTATATAAGGAGGTGCGTGAGATGTACGCAATTATTAAAACTGGTGGAAAACAAGTTAAAGTTGAAGCTGGACAAGCGATCTACATTGAAAAATTAAATGCAGAAGCAGGAGATAAAGTTACTTTTGATCAAGTAGTCTTTGTTGGTGGTGACGATGTGAAAGTGGGAACACCTTTAGTTGAAGGTGCGACTGTTGAAGCAACTGTTGAAAAACAAGGTCGTCAAAAGAAAGTAACTACTTTCAAATACAAACCAAAGAAAGACTCTCATCGTAAGCAAGGTCATCGTCAACCATACACTAAAGTTGTAATTGATTCAATCAACGCCTAGTTATCAGCCGTGATGATATGATTCAAGCAATTTTTAAAACTGACGAGAAAGATCAATTTGTTAGCTTAGAAGTTTCTGGCCACGCTTTTGCGGGAGAATACGGGCAAGATATTGTCTGTGCTGGAGTATCTGCAGTTGTCTTATCAACGGTGAATAATCTTACACGAATGGCAAATATCGAACCGCTTATTGAAGCCGATGAAGAAAATGGCGGTTACTTGTATATTGAGTTAACCAAGGCTCTTTCTACCGATCAAGGTCAACTTGCTCAAATGTTATTAATGAGTTGCTATTTGGCTTTGTCTGAGGACGTTGAAGCAAATTATAGTGACTTTATACATGTATCCAAAACAACGAAATAATAAAGGAGGTTATTCCATGTTGAAATTTGATTTACAATTCTTCGCCACAAAAAAAGGGGGCGGATCTACTGCCAATGGTCGTGACTCTCAAGCAAAACGTCTAGGTGCTAAACGTGCTGATGGTCAAGAAGTTACAGGTGGTTCAATTTTATACCGCCAACGCGGTACTAAAATTTATCCAGGTGTAAATGTAGGCCGTGGTGGAGATGATACTTTATTTGCTAAAGTTGACGGTATTGTTCGTTTCGAACGTAAAGGCCGTAACCAAAAACAAGTGTCTGTATATCCAATTGCTGCTGAATAGTTCGTTGATATATCAACGTTGATTAGCCCTTTGTTCCCATCAGGGAAAGGGGTAAAAAAGTGTAATGTTCATCTTGAGCATTGCACTTTTTTTATTTTAGATAATCAATGATGTTTACATTTGAATTACTTATTTGATGTTCTAACTTTCTAAATTAGTGTCAGCATACCATTTTATAAAAGCCTCTAAATATACAATAATATTGATTAGTTTAATAACTACTGAATACAATTATATTATCGAAGTAAAATAGGATAACGAATGTGAGAGAGGATTGTACTGATAAATTACGCCCATATTCAATTTTTTCTATTCCTGATGTTTGACAGACAACTAATATTCATTGAAAATAGGAAATAACATAATGAGAGAGAGGAACTACTATGTCAGTAGAAAATATAAACCAGTTATTTGGTGTACTGCATGACTCAACAATTTTGATACAAGAAGCTTTAACATTTTCATATCTAGAGGCCTTATTTGAATCTTTACAGAATTTAGTGGATGGCGAAGTACAACAAATTGATCAACGTCCAAACGATGAAGAAGCTGAAAAGTTAAGAGAGATTTACGGAAAAATTGATATAAAAAGTTTTGAAGCTGAGGACATTCGTAAAGCCATCCAATTTGCTTTTATTGAAGGTGAAAAAGCTGATCAACTACAAGCTAATTATCATATGACACCAGAAGCTATTGCGATTTTAATGGGTTATTTTGCTACAAAATTAATAGATCATAATTATTTGGAGACTAAACAGAATCAAATAGTGATTAATTTATTTGATGCAACAATGGGGACAGGTAATTTATATGCCATTGTTTATAATGCACTAAAGAAAGCGGGTTATAAAATTCAAGGATTTGGTTATGATAATGATGATTTATTATTATCGATCGCTGACGTTTCCACCCGTCTGCAAGATATCCCAGCAAATTTATATCTTGGAGATTCACTCCAAAATCTAATTGTCCCTCCTAGCGACTTGATTGTGGGTGATTTGCCTTTAGGTTACTACCCAGTTGATGAAGTAGCAGATACATATTCTTCAGCTAAAAAACGTGGCGAAGGTGAGCATGCTTTTGTACATTATTTAATGGTTGAGCAAGGTTTGCGTTACTTAAAACCAAATGGATGGGGTATTTATATTGTGCCTGCTGGATTAATTCAAGATGAAAATATAAAAACCCTGATCGAGGCAATTGGAGAATACGGTTATTTCCAAGCATTATTATCTTTACCAACTAATCTCTTTAATAATGAAAAATCACGAAAAGCTATTTTACTTGTACAAAAGGCAGGAAATAAAGCTAAACAGAGTGAAAATGTCTTGGTTGGGGAAATACCTGATTTAAAGAGCAAAGAAGAATTGCCAAAATTCTTAACAGCCTTTGAAAATTTTCTTGAAAAAATGAAATAACCATATATTCATCTACTTTGCAAAAATGTATGAAATATAGTGTAGAGACCAAATGTCTTTACTATAATGAAAGTTATCATGTTATAATAAAGTTATATAAAAATATTGATTAATAATAAAGGAGAGAAAGCATGTCTAAAGTAATTGCTGTAAATGCAGGTTCTTCTAGTTTGAAATTTAAAATCTATGAAGTACCTAGTGAAGATGTTGTAGCATCAGGTCAAATCGATCGTATTGGAATTGGTAACTCTAACATTTCTATCAAATATGGCGAAGGTCAAAAATTTGAGGATGTTAAAGATATAGCTGATCACGAAGTAGCTACTGAATTCTTGTTAGACCAATTAAACACTTTAAACATTATTACTAGCTATGATGAAATTTCAGGTACTGGCCACCGTGTGGTAGCTGGTGGAGAAGTCTTTAAAGACTCTACACTATTGGATGAGGAGGCAATCCAAAAAATTGAAGAATTAGCAGAATTTGCACCTCTACATAACGGACCAGAAGCTCGTGCTATTCGTGCTTTCCAAAAAGTATTACCAGGAAAACCAGCTGTTGGCGTTTTTGATACATCATTCCACACAACAATGCCTGAAATAGCTTATTTATATTCTATTCCATTAGAGTACTACGAAGAATTCGGTGCTCGTCGTTATGGTGCACACGGTACTTCTCACAGATATGTAGCGAATCGTGCTGCTGAATTAATGGGTAAACCAATTGAAGATTTAAAAATCATTACTTGCCATTTAGGTAATGGGGGATCGATTACTGCTGTAGATGGTGGTAAATCTGTTGACACTTCTATGGGATTCACGCCATTAGCGGGTATTACAATGGGTACACGTTCTGGTGATATCGATGCATCTCTAGTTCAATTCTTAATGAAGAAATTAAATATCACTGATATTGATGAAATGATTTCTATCTTAAACAATAAATCAGGTTTATTAGGTTTATCAGGTGTATCTTCAGATATGCGTGATGTTGAAGATGCTGCAGATAAGGGTGACGAACGTTCACAAACTACATTAGAAATCTTCTATGACCGAGTGCGTAAGTATATTGGTCAATATATTGCGGTAATGGGTGGCGTTGATGCAGTTGTATTCACAGCCGGTATAGGAGAAAACTCTGGACGTACACGTGCAGCAATCATTGATGACCATATGTCATTCTTTGGTATGAAGATTGATGAAGCAGCAAATGATACACGTGACGAGGCGAAAATTTCTAGTGAAGATTCAAAAGTAGCAATTTACACTATTCCAACGGATGAAGAGTTAGTAATCGTTCGCGATACAGTACGTTTAGGTAACATTAACGAATAATCAAATATTTTTTCTAAAGAACTCAAGTTACAGTTTGATGTAAACTTGAGTTCTTTTTTTGTAATTAAATTTTAAATAAATGTGCATTTAAGTAAAAACTCTTTGATTGTTGAAAAAATATTTCAAAGTGATATAATGAAGTAAAATTAAAGCGCTTTCAAATGTCCGGATAAACACTAATTAAAAATGAAAGAGGGTGACATTATGTATGGTTTCTCGGTTTATTTAAATGAAGCCATTAACCAAAATGATATTGATCAGATGATTGATGCTGGATTTACTGGTATATTCACGTCAATTCACATTCCAGAAGATGACGACCAGCAATACCTAGGTCGGATGCGTGATCTAGGAAAGATTGCTAAGAGGAATGATCTATCTTTAGTGGTCGATATTTCAGGAACTAGTTTAAATAAAATTGGTGGCACATTTGATAATATTCAACCCATCATTGATTTAGGAATAACCGGCTTAAGGATTGATTACGGTATTGATTGGGAAATAGTGGCACGTTTGAGTAGAGAAATACATATCGCATTGAATGCGAGTACACTAACGACTCAAGACCTCGACCAACTCCATCTTTACCAAGCAAATTTAAAAAATATCACGGCTTGGCATAATTACTATCCAAGGCCAGAAACGGGTCTGGATATGCATACATTTAACCGGCATAATCGATTTTTAAAATCAAGGGGCTTACGCATCATGGCCTTTGTGGCTTCGGATGATAAAAAAAGAGGACCAATCTATGCTGGCTTGCCAACAGTTGAAGTACATCGAAATCTGCATCCTTTAGCTAGCACCTTAGATTTAATCACCAATGGTAATGTCGACGATGTTTATATTGGAGATCCGATGATTAGTCTAGAAGTACTTTTTCAATTCAAAGACTATATACAAAATAATATTATTTGTATTAATGCCAAAAGTGCAAGTGAATCAGTGTCAGAACAATTACCGTTAGTTTTAGGTAACCATACCAATCGACAAGATGCAGCGGCACTCGTTTTGAGAAGTCAAGAGTCTCGTATGCTCGTAAATACAACTATAAAACCTATCAATACCATTGTAAGACCAAAAGGTGCTATCACAATTGATAATGAAAAATATGGGCGTTATCAAGGGGAAATTCAGGTATGTAAAGTCGATCTACCTCAAGACGAAAAAGTAAATGTGGTTGGTCAGATAATTGACCCTGATAAATGCTTAATAACATTTATTGGACCTGGTCAAGCTTTTAAAATACAAATGGAGGATTTAATAGATGAGTGAAAAGATTAACCAGTTAACAACTGAAAAACGTCATCCTAATACGATGAATCTAGATCAAATGACCGTTAGACAAGTCCTAAAAGAAATGAATATGGAAGATCATAAGGTGCCAGAGGCAATCGCTGGAGCCCTAGGACAGATTGAAAAAGCTGTTGAAATGATTGTTCAATCGTTCAAGGCTGGTGGTCGATTGATATATTTTGGTGCAGGCACTTCTGGTCGATTAGGGGTATTAGATGCAGCTGAATGTGTCCCTACTTTTGGCGTTTCTAAAGATTTAGTAGTTGGTATCATTGCAGGTGGTGATAAAGCCATGATTGAAGCGGTGGAAGGTGCTGAAGATTCGTTGACGCTAGCAGAAGCAGACTTTAAAAAAATAGATTTAAAGGCCCATGACACTGTCGTAGGGATTGCTGCTTCAGGACGTACGCCTTATGTCATTGGGGGGTTGAAATATGCACAATCCATTGGGGCAAAAACGGTATCAATCGCTTGTAACCAGCAAGCTAAAATTAGTGATTATGCTCAAATTCCTATTGAAGTAGATTGTGGTCCGGAAATTTTAACTGGATCGACACGACTAAAAGCAGGGACTGCTCAAAAATTGATTTTAAATATGTTATCAACTGTTTCGATGATCGGTATTGGGAAAGTATATCAGAATTTAATGGTAGACGTACAAGCAACAAATGAGAAGCTTGAAGAACGATCGAGACGGATAATTATGGCTGCGACAGGCTGTAGTTATGAAGAAGCTGCTAGTTACTTTTTAGCGGCAAATAAAAATGTCAAAGTAGCTATCGTGATGATTCTATTGGATTTGGATCAAGAAGCTGCCAGTGAAAAAATAAAATCTGCAGATGGCTTTGTCAACCAAGTATTCAATTGATAAGGGGATGGGTATAATGAGTAAAATCAGTAATGAAGAAAGATTAGCACAAGCGATTTATCAACATATTGGTGGACCAACTAATGCCAGTAAAGTATATAACTGTATGACTCGAGTACGTATTCATATCATAGATAACCAACGAGTAGAAACAAAATCCTTAAAGCAAGTTGAAGGCGTTATGGGTGTGGTTGAAGATGGAGATACGCTACAGGTTGTCGTCGGTCCTGGTACAGCGGCAAAAGTAGCTACCGTCATGGCAGATCAAGGGCACATTCAACAAGGGAGACCAGTTCAAGAAAATCTTGATCCCGACATGACTTCTGGACGAGGTGAAGCTGAAAGAATAACTTCAGAAAATAAGGATAAACTAAAACAAAAAAATGATACACCATTTAAACGGGCATTAAAAGTCATCGCTTCTATCTTTGTACCATTAATACCAGCATTTGTTGGTGCAGGGATTATTGGTGGGATAGCTTCCATTATTCAAAATATGTTAACAGCGGGCGCATTAGCACCAGGTATGTGGGATAATATTTTCTTAGTGCTCAAGATCCTTCAAAATGGTTTATTTTTCTACTTAAATATTTATATTGGTATTAATGCTGCTCGTGTCTTTGGGGCGACAGAAGGTCTAGGTGGTATTGTTGCCGGCGTCACTTATCTTACAGGGATGTTACCTGAAGCCCCGCTACCAAATATTTTCACAGGTGGCGACCTAGTAGCTGGCCAAGGTGGTGTTATTGGGGTAATCATAGCAGTATATCTTTTAGCATTAGTTGAAAAAAACTTACGTAAATTTATTCCGGATGCCATAGATATCATTGTAACGCCTACTATTTCATTACTAGTTGTTGGGATGATAACGATTTTCTTCATTATGCCAATCGCTGGGTTTATCTCTACATCACTTGTAGGGGCATTGAACTGGATATTACAAGTTGGTGGTGCATTTGCAGGATTTATCTTAGGGGCAACCTTCCTACCTTTAGTCATGTTTGGATTACATCAAATCCTTACCCCAATTCATATTGAAATGATTGCAGCCACAGGGAAAACCGTACTTTTACCAATCCTTGCGATGGCAGGAGCGGGACAAGTTGGTGCTGCCTTCGCCTTATGGATGAAATGTCGTCGCAATAAACAATTAACCAATATTATTAAAGGTTCTTTACCTGTAGGGATTCTAGGCATTGGAGAACCATTAATTTATGCCGTAACCTTACCATTAGGTCGACCATTCGTAACAGCCTGTTTAGGAGGCGGTATCGGTGGTGCAGTTTTAGGTGCAATCGGTGGGGTAGGTGCCACAGCAATTGGGCCTTCAGGAGTTGCTTTGATTCCATTGATTGCTGATGGACAATGGCCAGCATATATCATCGGGCTAGTCGCAGCATATATCGGCGGTTTCATACTGACTTATCTATTTGGAATTCCAAAAACCGCCCAATCACCAAGTGAAATTACAGGCTCACCATTGAATACAATAGATGCGATAGAACATTTATAGTAAGATATAAATAGCTGAAAAAAGGGCTGTCAACACCTTGCTGGCGGCCCTTTAATAATGTGAAAAGATAGATGATAGAGAGGTGCCATAATGGCAAGAAATGTCCTTCAAATAATCAATGAAACATTGCAAGACTTACCCAGGTCGGAGCAAAAGATTGGTCAATTTATATTGGAGAAGCCAAAAGATGTTATTCAGATGAATGCAACCGATCTGGCCAAAGCAGCTAAATCAAGTCCAGCAGGGGTTATTCGTTTTTGCCATTCGATTGGTATGAGGGGATTTACTGCGTTGAAGTTAGCTTTGTCAGCACAAACTAGTCAAAGCGGCAATTTGAATTATACTGATATCGATCCTGATGAAAGCCTTGATAGGATTAAGGAAAAGTTAGCCACTAACGCGAGTGTCGTTTTTGCAGATACGAATATCACACTTGTTAATCAAGATATCGATCAAGTCACTGAGTGGATTATGGCTAGTCCAATAGTATTCTTATATGGCTTAGGCGCATCAAATATTGTCGCTGAAGACTTCCGCCAAAAATTTACCCGAATTGGGAAACAAATAATGGTAACTCAAGATCAGCATGAATTAGCTGCAGCCATGGCTATTGCGCCGAAAAACGCTTTATATATTGGTATATCCAATTCCGGGGAAAAATATGAAGGCACTGTAATGATGAATATGGCTAAAGAATTAGGATTAAACACAGTATCTTTAACTAAAGCAGGTGATAATACACTCGCTAAAGCAGCGGACATTGGGTTGCAGACAGCTGACACTAAGGAAGCTTTGTTAAGAAGTGGGGCGACAATATCACTCCTAGCGCAACTTTATGCGATTGATTTACTATTCTTCTCTTATTTGACTAAAAACTATGATACGCATGTCCAAAATTTAGCCTTATCTAAAGAGGCGACTAATGTACTTGAAGGTTTTTATGAAACATAATCTTAGAAAATGACCAGACTATTTTTTCCGTTTAATCAGATTTTTGAAGAAACAAAGGTCTGTTATGATTAAGAAATACAATGGGTACAGAAAGGATGATGTATTGTGCTAAAAATTTATGGGTTAAAACAATGTTCAACTACTAAAAAGGTAAAAAAATATTTAGAAACGCAGGGGTTAACTTTTGGTGAGATTATAGATATTCGTGATCAGCCTCCTGCAGCTGAAGAATTAGCTTGGGCCTTAAGTAAAGTAGATGGCAAATATACAAAAATTTTGAATACGTCAGGTGGTTTATATCGTGAATTAGCTTTAAAAGATAAGCTAGCAGAGATGTCAGAACACGAATTTTTGCAATTACTGGCTAAAAACGGCATGCTAATAAAACGCCCATTCATTGTCGGCGATCAAGTTGCTACTGCAGGATCTAAATTACTTTTTTTAGATGAGGTATGGTTAGATAAACAAGATGCGTAACTAAACTTCAGATAGCTACCAATAATAAGTAAATGATGGGGGAATAGTATTGAAAATGGACAAGTTAAAAGCATGCATTGCGAGTCAGGAAAATGAGATGTTCGCATTTTTAGAAGAATTGGTGAATACTGAATCAGGAATTGATCAAATTAATGGGGTGAACCAAGTAGGAGCCATCATTCGTCAATGGTGTGAAAATATTGGTATGACAACACGGATAATCCCACATAATCAAGCAGGTGATCTACTAATTGCTGAGTACAAGACATCAGAAAACCAAGATAGAAAACCCATTGTTTTATCTGGTCACATGGATACAGTCTTCAATGCGGGTGTTACTTTGGACCATCATTTCCGCTTACTGGCAGACAAACCCGGATTTGCTAAGGGTGCAGGTCTGATGGATATGAAGGGTGGCTTAGTGATTGCCATGTATGTAGTGAAAAACTTAATCGAAATGGGGTATCAAAAACAGCCTTTGACCTTAATTTTTATACCAGATGAAGAAACTTTACACCGTTATTCACCTACCCGTCAAGAAGTGATAACAGCATTACAAGATGCAGCTTTAATGCTCAATTTTGAACCGTCATCAAGGTTTAATGAGGTGGTGGTTGGTCGTCAAGGGGGTATGATGATGAATGTAACAGTTGAAGGTGTTCAAGGTCACTCTGGAATGGAAGTTGAAGTTGGGCGATCTGCAGTTGTTGAATTAGCGCAAAAAGTTGTCGCGCTTGAAGCTTTAACTGATATTTCACGTAAGAAATTAATTAACTGTGGCATCATTAATGGCGGAGTTTCTGCTAATACAATACCAGGGGTTGCCAAAGGAAATTTTTCTTTACGTTTTCCTAATCAGGCCATTAAAGATGAAATCATTGATGATGTTGAACGTGTAATTTCTAAGCCTTATATTCCCGATACAGTGACAAAATTTGAAATTGAATCTGGTGTCGATGCGATGGTTTATACGGATAAAGTGGATCAGTTAGCAGACCATTATATAAAAACAGCTAATAAGCTAGGCTATGGAGCATTAACTAAAGTAGAGAGTCAAGGGGCCTCAGATGCTTCATTAGCATCTATTGTAGATATTCCTGTTATTGATGGTTTAGGTATCGTAGGGACAGGTGCGCATACACTTGAGGAAGAAGCTGATCTAACTTCTCTTGTACCACGAGTTGTGCTGTCTATTCAAGCAATATTAGATTTATAAAAAATACCGCTAAATATGGCTTATAAAGTTGCATATTTAGCGGTTTTATTATTTTAAATATGAATAATTACGCTGTAATTTCCTCGTTATCTAAGTTTGTTCTAACAACCAATACATCACATGGGGCATTGCGAATAACGTATTCAGATACGGAACCGATAAATAGACGCTCAACAGCATTGAGTCCGGTAGCACCAATCATAATTAAATCGGCCTTATGTTCTGGTGCTAAAGTGTGACAAATTTGGTACTTAGCAGAACCATAATCTATGACTGTTTCAACATGTTCGATGCCTGCTTTATGGGCTTCTTCCTCATAATCAGATAACATATTTTTAGCTCGTGATGTTACTGCTTCAGGAATGACCTCATTATAGATATTGGTAGTCTGGAAAGCAGAGGTGTCAATAATATGAGCTACAATCAGTGTAGCGTTGTTACGTTTAGCAACTGCTACTGCCTTTTTAAAGGCTAATCTAGACTCATCAGAACCATCGATTGGGGCTAATATACGTGAATATTCTTGATACATTTTCCTCACGCTCCTTTGTACTTATTATACCACTTAAAAAATATAAAGTAAGCGCTTAAGTATCATTTTTGTAGTTATAAATCTAAAAAGTGAAGCATTTAATTTTGGGATACCATCCTTACTTGCGATTAGCTATTATAGTTACACTACAAAGTGATGATCAACTTTTTTTAAATATTGTTATGTCTATTCAGTATTGATGTTTTTTAGACTACAAAAAAAGGATGCGATAAACACATCCTCTAAAAATTTAATTTTATAAAAGAGCTCCGTTATGTGCCGTGATGAAATCTATCTGTATTGAACCCGCATTGATATACAGGTGGGAACCACATATCTACTTCAACAGTCCTCGTGATGAGGCGTTGTATCCATAAACCTTGGCAGTTCCCTAGATAGCTAATTGTTCGGTCAACACATGTAAAGAAATCGCGAACACTACAGAGTTATTCTTTCTATAAACATCATACAAGCTTTTATGTATAATTTCAAGTTTTTAAGCTTTGGAAGATAGACAACTTAGGTATCTGCAAGTTTATACTAAAATGATTATTTACCTTCGCGTTTACGCCGGTTTTCTGCTAAAGCACGTTCATAATTACCGGTATCTCCCGCTTGATAATAGCGCCGGTTAACGAGTGTATCAGGTAGGTATTGCTGTGCTACCCAATGATTAGGATAAGCGTGAGGATACTTGTACCCTTCGCCGTGACCTAGACTTTCTGCACCTTTGTAATGGGTATCCTTAAGATGTTTAGGGATTAAACCAGCTTTACCTGCTCTTACATCTGATAAGGCTGCGTCGATGCCCTCAATAGCAGAGTTTGATTTTGGTGATAGCGCTAAGTCTATAATAGCATTTGCTAATGGAATTCGGGCTTCAGGAAGCCCTAATTGATTAGCAGCATGAACTGCTGCTACCGTTCGCTCTGTTGCTTGTGGATTGGCTAAACCGATATCTTCATAGGCAATAACTAATAGACGTCGGCATAAAATGGACAATTCCCCAGCCTCAATTAAGCGAGCAGCATATAAGAGGGATGCATCTACGTCGCTACCACGGATACTTTTCTGAAAGGCAGAAATAACATCATAATGCATATCACCATCAGCATCATGGGAGAAGGCTTTCATTTGCATACTTTCTTCTGCAATTTCTAGCGTAATATGAATGCGACCTTCCGTATTCTCATCAGTTGATCGTACACTTAATTCAAGCGCATTTAAAGCAGAACGTAAGTCACCAAAAGCTGCGTGGGCGAAGTGGTCGATAGCATTATCATCAATATCCACTGGAAAAGCGCCTAAACCGCGTTCGCTATCTGTTAAAGCACGCTCTAATCCAATCCTTATATCTGTCTTTTCAAGAGGTTCTAATTGAAATATTTGCGCCCTAGACCGGATAGCTGGACTGGTATGAATAAAGGGGTTTTCTGTGGTTGCTCCAATAAGGGTGATGAGTCCTGATTCTAGATGTGGTAATAGAAAATCTTGTTTCGTTTTATCTAATCGATGAATTTCATCCAATAGTAAGACGAGACCACCAGAAAATTTAGCTTCGTCCACAACAGCTTGTAAATCTTTTTTGGTATCGGTGGCAGCATTTAATTTTCTAAAGGCATACTTAGTAGATCCAGCGATGGCTGAAGCAATGGAAGTTTTACCAATCCCTGGAGGTCCATATAGAATCATGGATGACAGTTGCATGGCTTTTACCATGCGAAAAATAATCTTGCCTTCCCCAACCAAATGTTGTTGACCGACGACTTCATCAATTGACCGCGGTCGCATACGGTAGGCTAAGGGCGTATTTTGTGCCATTCATCTAGCTCCTTTCTTGACTATATTTTGTCTAATTATATCATAGCTAAGGAAGTTTTACGAATATACGTTCGTTTTCATAAGAAAATAATAAGCTAGATAAATGGTCTGATGACGACTTTAATGATAAAATAAGTCGAACAACCATCGTGATGATGGTAGAAGAGTAGATGAGGAGTTAGAACATATATGAATTGGTTACAGTCATTCATTCAGCGAGCAGATATCAGCCATACTTTTAAAGAGGCATCAATAGGGATTGAGCGCGAAGGTCATCGGATTACACCAGCGGGCCAGTTAGCCCTAACACCGCATCCAAAACAAGTGGATGGGTCAACGACATCATTTTATATCCAACGGGACTTTGCAGAGTCGCAATTAGAGTTAGTAACACCACCAGTATATACTAGTGATCAAGTGATGGAGTGGTTGCAGGCAATACACGAAGTGGTGATAGAATCACTAACAGAAGAAGAACGTATTTGGCCTTTTTCAATGCCACCAGTCCTACCTGAGGATGAAGCTATTGCAGTTGCAGACTTAGAGGATGCGTCTGCAGTTGCGTATCGTGATTATCTAGTAGAAGTGTATGGAAAAAAATTACAAATGATTTCCGGTATTCACTATAATATGCAGGTTTCACCTGACTTCATTCAAAAACTACATGAAGAAGCAAAAGCAGTCGAAGGGAATAAGCAATCACTGAAAGCTTTCCAATCAGACTTCTACTTACGCTTAGCGCGGAATTTCTTGCGTTATCAGTGGATTTTAGTTTATCTTTTTGGCGCAGCACCTATAGCGGATGATAGCTTTTTCCGTGTGCCATCAGATAAATTTGACCACCCAGTCCGCTCAATTCGAAACTCTCATTTAGGTTATATCAATAAGGATGATGTGACATTTACTTACGACAACCTAGAGGACTATGTCGCACAGCTAGAAGCAAACGTGACGGAAAAACGTTTGATTGCAGAAAAAGAATTTTATTCAAATGTTCGCTTGCGAGGCGCTAATAAGGCAAGGTCTCTACTAGATAAAGGTATTAAATATCTTGAATTTAGACTCATTGACATACAACCTGATGCACCATATGGTATTAAAGCTTCGGATATTGACTTTATCAAGTACTTTGTTCTCTACCTAATTTGGTCAGGAAAAGATGTGAGCATGGCAGATGTTCATTATGGTATTGATTTAAAAACCAAAGTAGCTGAAGAAGATACCTTCTCAAAAACTCAAGCAATGGAAGAAGGATTAGTAATTCTGTCAGAAATGAAAGATATGTTAGCGGCTATAAATGCAGACCAGTCAATTATCGATACTACAGAAGTGATGGTGGAACGGTTGAAAGATCCCACCTTAACACCAGCTGGTAAGATGATGACTAGTATGCAAGATGTGGATGGTTATCTTGAAGCGGGACGTCAATTAGCAGAAGAATTATATCAGTCATCATGGGAGAAACCATATGCTTTAGGTGGCTTTGAAGATATGGAATTATCTACTCAAATTTTGATGTTTGATGCAATTCAAGAAGGCTATCAAATGGATATCTTAGACCGAGATGACCAGATGATTCGATTGAAGTATAAAACACACGAAGAAATTGTGAAGAATGCTAATATTACAAGCAAAGATCCTTATATTGGCCATTACGTGATGGAAAATAAAGTAGTTACGAAAGCACTGCTTGCAGAACATGGTATTCATGTGCCAAAAAGTTTAGAGTTTAATCAGTTTAACGAGGCTCTAAAAGTAGCTGATTTATATTCAGAAAAAGCATTTGTAATTAAACCTAAATCAACTAATATGGGGATTGGGATTTCTATATTCAAAAAAGGAGCTTCCAAACAGGCGTTTAAAGCTGCGCTTGAAATTGCATTTAGGGAAGATCATACAGTATTAATAGAAGATTTTGCCTTTGGAACGGAATACCGTTTCTACGTTCAAGAAGGGAAAGTCCTATCTATTGTAAACCGTGTAGGTGCGAATGTGATTGGTGATGGAGTGTCTACAGTTAAAGCACTCGTAGATAAGAAGAATGAAGATCCTAAGCGTGGTATTGACCATCGTTCACCATTAGAGAAGATTCAACTTGGTGAAATCGAAGTAAATACTTTGAAACAACAAGGCTTAACGCCGGATGATATCATCCCTGAAGGAAAACAAGTCATTTTAAGGGAAAATTCGAATATTTCTACAGGCGGAGATTCTATCGAAGTTTTAGCTGACATGCATGAATCATATAAAGAAATTGCAATTAAAATGGCTAAAGTTTTAGGCGTGAAAATTACTGGTTTAGATTTGATGATAGAGGATATTCATACACCAGCAACTGCGGATAATTATGCTTTAATTGAGGCCAACTTTAATCCAATGATGATGATGCATATTTATCCAGCATTTGGAGAAGGTAAACGGATTACAAAAGATCTATTAGCGTTCTTATTCCCAGAGAAAACAAAATTTACAGGAGGAAAATAATGAAAGGAATTTATTTAGATTACGCCGCTACAACGCCAGTTGATCCGGAAGTCATTGAAGTCATTAGCCAAGCAATGCGTGATGATTTTGGAAATGCTTCGAGTTTGTACAAAATCGGCCGTGAATCTAAGCAAAAACTAGAATCAGTTCGTCGACAAATTGCAGATACTTTAAATGCTTCTGCAGATGACATTATTATTACTTCTGGTGGAACTGAATCTAATGACTCAGCAATTAACCAAACCGTGGCTCGTCTATCTGAACAAGGTAAACATTTAATTACGACAGCTGCGGAACACTCTAGTGTATATCAAACAATGCGACACTTAGAAACATTAGGATTTGAAGTTACTTATTTAGGATTTGATGAAGAAGGGCATATCAATTTTGATGAATTGGTAGACAGTCTCCGTTCAGATACGATCTTAGTGTCAATAATGGCTGGAAATAATGAGGTAGGTTCCTTACAAGACATTCAAGCTATCGGAGACCTATTAAATGAACGGGATATATTCTTTCATACGGATACAGTTCAAACCTATCTAAACATTCCTTTAGATGTAGAAAAAATGCATATCGATGCTTTGTCAATGTCTGCCCATAAAATTTTTGGTCCTAAGGGAATAGGGTTTATGTATTACCGAAATGCTAAGGCCGACTTTTCTCCCTATGTACGTGGCGGAAACCAAGAAAATAAACATCGAGCAGGAACTGAAGCTTTACCGTTAATCTTGGGTATGTCTAAGGCAATTGAAAAGCAATATGTACAGATGGATAAGCATCAAGCGCATTTGAAAGCATTGCGTCAGTATTTCTTAGATGGCGCAAAAGCACGTGGTTTAAATTTTAAAATTAATGGTCCATTACAAGCTGAATTAGCTCATGTCCTAAATATTTATTGGCCAGGACATGCGTCGGATCAAGTTCTGATTAAGCTTGATTTAAGAGACGCATATTTATCAGCTGGCTCTGCTTGTACGGCAGGATCACTTGAACCATCCCGTGTGTTGATTTCTATGTATGGGGTTGATTCGCCACGAGTCCATGAAAGCTTACGTATTTCTTTTGGTGATCCAACTGATTTTTCTGACATTGATCAAATTTTAGATATTTTTGCTTCAATTAATTAATTCATTTCTAAATTTAATGGAGGTATGTTAAGGATGGCAATGACAGCAAGTGTCCAGTTAAAAGGCGCTAGCAAGAAATTTAAACTAGCCGATACAGTGAAGAAATATACCCTTAGAGACTACGGATTCCAAGAGGGTAAACAAGGGAACTTTGAATTCGAACGCGTAGTAACCGCATCATTTAATGATAGCCGTGAAGTTTTATTCAAAATGAAAGTGAATAGCAGCCTTGATGGTTTTTCTATGACCGTGACCAATTTGAACGGCATGCAAGTGGTGAATGTTTATAAAAACGATTCGATGGCACCACTGCAAGAAGCGGTTGAACGGTTACAAGCGGATATGGTCACTATGGGTATCCTTGAAGAAATTGTATAAACTATAACTGATAAATGTACTCGAAAAAAGTAAGCGTATTGCTTGCTTTTTTTGCTATAGCCTGTATAATTTGTACTTGTGATTTTATAATCTCTACTAACAACCTAATATACGACCTTCAATCGTAAAATTATGGCAGAAAGATGGTGATGTTGTGGTAGAAAATAATCCAAATAAAAATACCCGCGTGGTAGTCGGTATGAGTGGTGGCGTTGATTCCAGCGTGACAGCTTTATTACTGAAAGAACAAGGGTATGATGTCATCGGTATCTTCATGAAGAACTGGGATGACACAGACGAAAATGGTTTCTGTACAGCAACGGAAGATTACAAAGACGTTGCCGCAGTAGCCGCGCAAATCGGTATTCCTTATTACTCGATTAACTTTGAGAAGGAATATTGGGATAAAGTATTCACTTATTTCCTAGATGAATACAAACGTGACCGGACACCCAATCCGGATGTAATGTGTAACAAGGAAATCAAATTTAAAGCTTTCTTGGACTATGCATTAGAACTTGGGGCTGACTATGTTGCAACTGGCCACTACGCGCAAGTTGAACGCGATTCTAAAGGCAAAGTACACATGTTACGAGGTTTAGATAATAATAAGGATCAAACATACTTCCTTAACCAATTATCACAAGACCAATTACAACGTGTCATGTTCCCATTAGGCCATTTAGAAAAACCAGAAGTACGTCGTATTGCAGAAGAAGCAGGCTTAGCAACTGCTAAGAAAAAAGACTCAACTGGTATTTGCTTTATTGGTGAAAAGAACTTTAAAGAATTCCTAGGTAACTTTTTACCAGCACAACCTGGTAAAATGATTGCTGAAGATGGGACTGTAATGGGTGACCATATGGGCTTGATGTACTATACAATCGGCCAACGTAAAGGGTTAGGCATCGGTGGCGGTGGCGAATCTGATCAACCATGGTTTGTTGTAGGGAAAGACCAAGCTAAAAACGTTTTATACGTTGGCCAAGGCTTCCACAACGATAAATTATATGCAGACTACTTAATGGCGAGTGACCTATCATTTGTCGATGACGAATTTACTGCAATTTCTTTTGATTGCACAGCGAAATTCCGTTACCGTCAAAAAGATACACAAGTCCATGTTGATATCAATGAAGATGGGACTGCGAAAATCACTTTTGCAGAACCAGTACGTGCAATCACCCCTGGACAAGCAGTTGTATTCTACGACGGTCCAGAATGTCTAGGTGGCGGTACAATTGATGCTGCTTTCAAAAATTCAGAAGTAGCAGAATTACAATACGTTTAATCAAACAGCATTCAATCATAGAAAACAAATCAAACTAACATAGAAGAGGCGTGATGTCATGGTCACGCCTTTTTTGGTGCGCCCGGCATGGGCGCTAACTTGGTGGTGAAAGTCCACTACAGGCCTGGCAGTAGGAACTGTTAGCTAATGGCAAGGGTGT
>NZ_PNHQ01000020.1 GCF_002871935.1 Aerococcus viridans | reverse complement strand
TAATGGAAATGAATGATAAATAAAAAAACCAAGCAATCAATGATTACTTGGAAATTATTCTCATCAGTCCGATTTGACGAAGAGCCCATTTTTAACGATGTTATGTCCTTCTTTTATACAGCCGCAGGCTGGACAGTACTGGGGATTTACCTCCAATTTAGCATGATAGAATAGCGATAACCTATTATTAAATTTCTTCTCTTCAACCACATTTTTAGTATCAAATATAATATTTTCATCTTTCAATTGTAGGGTAATATTGATAAAATTATTCATGCGAGGATCTCCTATCTATTAGTTGTCGTTAACTTAATGATAATGGAATCCTCGTTTTTTTGCGAAAAAAATTGGACCAATGACTTTTTTAGTCATCAGTCCTATATATTGTAGAGCCACTTTTATCATAGTTCTTATTGACGTGTATCCATGTATAAAAGTAGACACAAAAAAAGATAGCCCTATTGAGCTACCCCATTAGTCGGGAAAACAGGATTCGAACCTGCGACCCCTTGGTCCCAAACCAAGTGCTCTACCAAGCTGAGCTATTTCCCGTTATTCAAAAATAAACATGCACCCAGCAGGAGTCGAACCTGCAACCGCCTGATTCGTAGTCAGGTACTCTATCCAGTTGAGCCATGGGTGCATAAATATAAAATGCCGAGGACCGGGGTCGAACCGGTACGAGGTTATCCCTCGCAGGATTTTAAGTCCTGTGCGTCTGCCTATTCCGCCACCCCGGCATATTTATCAAAGTATTCAAAAGTTTGCCTTATGGACAAAGCGGAAAACGGGGTTCGAACCCGCGACCCCCACCTTGGCAAGGTGGTGCTCTACCACTGAGCTATTTCCGCGTGTTTTTTGTGTCATCAACTGACGACTTAATAAGAATATCATCTGATAGCAAAGTTGTCAATAAGATTTTTTAAAAAAGTTCAAAAAACATGAATAAATAACTTTTCAATTAAAAAAACTACAAAAGATACATCAAATGATCAAGATACACCTTTTTGCGACCTAGATTTTTATTGCCTTCTTAATCCACTATCATCTCATACTGATGGTCGTCTAAATTTACCGAAAAACTAAGATCATCTCTAACCCCAATCACTCGTCCTAATAATCGAGCCGGTTCGTCAGATACCATATTCTCTTCCAAATAAATTACATCTAAAAGCAAAGAAATACTCATCGGAATATCTTCTTCTCGCTCAAATCCAGTTTCTTCCATATAAGCTAACATATCCTCATATAGGTAATAAATACGTTCAACTTGTAAATCTTGCAGCGAAATCGCATCATTCAAATAAATGAATGATAGCAAATATATAGAAAATACAGTCTTCACATTTTCTTCAATATTTTATCTTAAATCTTCACGAGAAATTCAAATATCCGCGCTAGTATATAAACATACCCAATATAAAAACTTTTCTTCATAAATCTTTCTCCTCCCAAACGAAAGATTCAATCATAGCCACCTACCGACTCCCAACGGTAGGTGGCTTTTTTTGTATGTGAACAACCTACTCAGCGTAGCTTGCTTCGCCTCTTATGATCTCACATGTTATATACACTTAATGATTGCTTATTTCATAAAGGTCGTTGTTATTTCCCTCATAAAAGTATACAATTTAATAGAAATTTAATATTTAAAGGAGAAACTTATGACATCAAATAAACCGAGGTTTCAAACACCTCATACATACGTTATTATACTAGGCATCGTCTTATGTGCTTGGTTGCTTACATTTGTTGTCCCAGCCGGAAAGTATACGACTGAGGAAATTCAATATGAGGTTGGGAATGGTGAAACTGCCTCTCGTGTAGTCTTACAACAAGGTTCATTTAGGTATATGCACCCCTTAAAAGAGGATGTATTAATCGATAACTTAGATAGCTTAGCAGATCAACCAGAAACACTAGCCAATTTAGAAGTAGATAGCGAAGAATTAAATAACTTGCTTGAAAATAAAAGCAAGCTTTCATTAGACACCCTATCTGAAATTGGATTAGAGGAATCAGAGTTATATGAATTGTACGGCGACAATATTTACGATACCTCTATCAAATTAAATAAAACTGCTGGTATTTGGGGTACCGATGACCACTATGGTTTTGGTTTCTTGAATTATATTTTTGAAGGTTTAGTGACCGGGGACCGTTATGGCTCAGCAATTGGTATCGTGGCCCTGCTTCTAGTAGTTGGGGGATCATTCGGTATCATCATGAAAACTGGTGCTATTGATGCAGGTATTTACGCTTTTGTAAATAATGCCAAAGGCTTTGAACATCTTGCCTTACCCTTAATATTCTTTATTTTCTCTTTTTCTGGGGCAACTTTTGGGGCTTCTGAACAGGTTATCCCATTCGTAATGATTATCGCCCCATTCTGTGTGGCATTAGGTTATGATTCAATTACCGCTGTAACCATTACTTTTGTAGCTTCACAAATCGGAAATGCGACCTCATGGATGAGTCCATTTTCAATCGCAATTGCTCAAGGTATCGCTGGTTTACCTGCCTTATCAGGTGCTGGTTTCCGTATTTTTATGTGGTTCGTGATTACAAGCTTAGCATGCGGCTTTCTATTACTCTATGCTCGAAAGATTAAAGCCAATCCTGAAGCTTCGCCTTCATTCCACTCTGATGCATTCTTTAGAAGTGACCAAGCTCAAAATGAACAAGGTCAAAAGCCATTCCTACTAGGTCACAAAATCATTTTACTTGAGATGTTATTCGGTTTGGCTTGGATTGTCTATGGTGTAATGTCGCTTGGATTCTCTATTCCAGAATTAGCTTCACAATTCTTTATAATGGGCTTACTTTCAGGGATTACTGCACTAATCTTTAAGCTAGATAATCTAACCATTAACGATATCGCCTATGCCTTTACTGAAGGTGTATCTGATTTAGCGCCAACGGCTGTAGTTGTTGGTATGGCAAAAGGAATTTTACTCGTTTTAGGTGGCTCAGATGCAGGGACTTTCTCTGCCTTAAATACCATCCTATATAGTGTAGGGAATATCCTTTCTCATGTGCCTGCTATCTTTGGTGCGTGGTTCATGTATATTTTCCAAAGTTTATTCAACTTAGTTGTGACATCAAATTCAGGTCAAGCTGCCCTTACAATGCCGATTATGGCGCCATTAGCTGATATTATTGGGGTATCTCGTCAGGTTGCTGTCCTAGCCTTTCAATTAGGTTCAGGATTCGTAGATGCCTTTACACCTGTATCCGCTAGTTTGGTGGGTTGTCTAGCTGCAGCTAGAATTGACTGGAGTGACTGGGCTAAATTCCAAATTAAAATGCAAGTATTCTTATTCGCACTAGGTACAGCCTTTATCTTCCTAGCGATTGCTATTGGCTATCAATAATTATCTGTATAAATCCAATCCATTGGTTAAGAATTTAGAAAGGAAGTATTGCAATGAAAATTATTCGTCACGTTGATATCTATGCACCTGAGCATATCGGTCAAAAAGATATCTTAATAGAAGGTCACCGCATCATCGCCATTGAAGACCATATCGAAGCCAATATCACTGGTGTAACCATCGAAGAAATTGATGGTACTGGGAAAATAGCCAGTCCTGGCTTTATTGACGCTCACTTCCATTTACTTGGCGGTGGTGGTGAAAATGGTTTCCAAAACCGTACACCCGAAGTGAAACTTACAGACTTAACAACTGCTGGTGTTACAACTGTTGCCGGTCTACTTGGTACCGATGGTGTAGGTCGTGATGATGTCGCCTTACTATCTAAAGCACACGCATTAGAAATCGAAGGTATTTCTACCTATGTATATATTGGAAACTACCGTCTACCAATTGAAACAGTAACCGACTCTATTATTAAAGATATTATGGTGATTGATAAGGCTATCGGTATCGGTGAAGTAGCCATTTCAGACCACCGTAACGGTGCACCCACATTTGAACAGTTTGCCCATGCTTGTGCTGATTCCCGTGTTGGAGGTCTACTTGCTGGTAAAGCTGGGGTTGTAAACATCCATGTTGGCCCTGGAAAAGACAGATTAAAGTTCATTTTCCAAGCTTTAAAAGAAACAGATATTCCAGCAACCATCTTCTATCCAACCCATATTGGTCGTAGCCAAGAGCTAGTAGATGAGGCAATTGCTTTCGCTAAATTAGGTGGTACATTTGATGTGACTGCCAGTGAAAACCCTGACCAAACGGAAGAACTAGATGGTGAAGTACCATTTAGACGCATTTTACGTCAAGTATTAGATGAAGGTTTATCTCCTGAATGCATTACACTCACTTCTGACGGACAAGGTAGTTTACCAAGATTTGATGAAAATGGTAACTTCCTACGCATTGGGGTAGCGAGCGCAAGATCATTGTTAATTGGTATTCAGGAAGCCGTTCAAAGGGAGAAGATTCCACTAGAAATTGCGCTACAAGCCGTTACATCTAATCCTGCTAGAATGTTAAAACTTGACCACAAAGGACAACTTGCTGTAAATAAAGATGCCGATATTCTATTATTAGACAAAGAAACCCTTGCTATCGATACAGTAATCGCCAAAGGTGAAGTCATGGTCGACGATGGACAAGCCGTTCGTTTCGGTACATTTGAATAAAATAAAAAAGAGGCTGGGACAAAAATATCTCAGCCTCTCTTTGCTATATAAGAACGTTTATCATTGGGTGCCAAAAATCAGCATTGTCCGATACTTCCCAAATGACGCCAATAATATTTCATTATTGTGCGCCTTTTGGTCCAGTAGGTCAATTCTAAACGACTTTTGTCTCACCTTCTTTTATTACATTTCTATCAATAATTGGTAAACAGCTCCGATCAAATTGGCTTCACTACCATACTTACATAAGTCAATTTCAATCGGTTCAAATGAATTTTTAAACCATTCTACACAGTCTCTTATTTCATTATATTTGTTTTGGATTCCTTCTAATAGTAATGGTTGAGCGGAGATACCGCCACCAAAAATAACACGGTCAAGGTCTAAAGAAATTTGTAGGGTGTGAATAATATAAACGATATCTTGGCAATATTGATCAAATAAAGCTGTAACTTCAGGACTATCCCCTTCTGCTAAAGCTTGGAATACTTCTTCCCCATCTCCTGGTGCTAACCCTAATAGTTCTCTAGATTTATTCACAAAAACAACCGCAGATCCACGTCTACCCATTGCGTTCTCTGTAGTCATATCACTAGATGACGCATACATATAGGACAATTCACCCGCTTGGAAGTGGCTACCTTGATGGAGTTGACCATTTAAAACAATACCACCACCTACACCAGTTCCTAAAAGTAAGACCAGTCCGTTCTCGACATTTGTTAAATTGCCTTGCCATAATTCAGCTTGAGCCGCTGCCTTCCCATCGTTAATAGCTGCTGCTGGCAAGCCAAAATTTTCTTGGATAAAAGTTTTAAAATTTAATCCATCGATAAAAGGGATTGCACCACCAACATGGACAACACCTGTTTCAGAAACAACTCGCCCAGGCGCAGAAAATGCTACACCTTTCAATTGGTCACCTACTTGTGCTTTCGCCTGGTCGACGATATCTATGATTGCTAATTTTAAATCCGGTAAATTCTGGGGTGTCTTCCGTTTGTTCTGATTGGTAACTTGTCCCGTCTCATCAACTAGTCCTGTCTTGATATTTGTACCACCAATATCTATACCTAAATATAATGATTGCGCTGTCATTAACCTACCTCCAAAATGGCTTACTTATAAGATGCTTTCAATGATTTTATCATGAATCTGTGATTTTTTTACGTTTTCAACTCTTTATCTGTTTTCAAGGTGCACTTCAATTAAATCTGCCAACATTTGCGTTTGCCGTGGTAAGGGTACATAGGCTTGTGGTGGAATCTTGGCAATCGGTTTATGCATCCGGTTAGCGAATTTAGCTAATTGATCAAAAAACATTCTCGTTTGTGGACTCACTAGATACAGATCAAATTGATCATCTTCAATGGCCTTTTGCCCTGCATACACTGATGTGGCATTTACTTCGATAGCTTTTCCTGCTGTTTGAAACAAGGCCGTTGCCTTCTTAGCAACTAATGAAGATGACATCCCACCCGCACAAACGATTAATACCTTTTTCAATAACTCCTCCTTTTGCACATGAATTTACTTGTTTTATCATTTTGAAAACCTTTACATCATTATCTACTTTCACATAGCAAGATACAAGAAAAACCGAGCAAATAAATATGAATTTGCTCGGCTTCTTTTGATTATGCACTTATTTTAGTAAATGATTATTGGTCTAAATGCCAAATATCATGATTGTATTCTTCAATCGTACGGTCAGCTGAGAAGTAACCCGCATTCGCAATATTGATTAAAGAACGACGCGTCCACTCATGACGGTCTTCGTATTCATAGTAAACTTTTTCTTTTACATCAATAAATTCTTCTAGGTCAATTAAAGCCATGAAGTAGTCTTTATTGGTCATGTCATTATATAGACGTTGTAAGCGTTCTGGAATACCATAAGCCATTAACTCGTCAGAGATAATGAAGTCTACGATTGGTTTAATGCGCGCTTGTTTATAGTAGTATTGTGGGTCGTAACCATCTGTTGCGTATAGATTAACGATTTCCTCACTTGACTTACCAAATGGATAAACATTTTCTTCGCCTACTTGTTCAGCAATTTCAACGTTGGCACCATCCCAAGTCATGATAGTTAATGCCCCATTTAACATGAATTTCATGTTACCAGTACCAGACGCCTCTTTAGAAGCTAATGAGATTTGCTCAGAGATATTGGCTGCTGGAATTAAGTATTCTGCTTCAGAAACGTTATAGTTATCTACGAATACCACCTTCAAGTGTGGTGCAACATCTGAGTCATTTTCGATTAACTCTGATAGTGACAAGATTAAATGGATAATGTCTTTCGCAATTGTGTAGGCCGGTGCTGCCTTACCACCGAAAATAATCGTGATTGGTGTACCAGGAATATGTCCCGCTTTAATTTCATGGTATTTGTAGATGATGTATAAGGCCAACATTTGTTGACGTTTATACTCATGAATACGTTTGATTTGGACATCTACAATTGAATTGCGGTCAATATTGATACCACGTGTACGTTTTAAGTGGTCTGCTAAGGCATTTTTATTTTCTTTTTTAATGCGACGTAGCTCATCTAGAACTGCTTCATCATTTTCAAATGCTAATAAGCCTGTTAAATCAGCATCTTCGTGCCATTTCGTTCCAATATGTTCATCCATAAAAGTTGCCAATCTTGGGTTAGAGGCCATTAACCAACGACGGAAGGTAATGCCGTTTGTTTTGTTTGAGAATTTTTCAGGATAAATATCGTAAAAATGGTTTAACTCATTATTTTTCAATATTTCTGTATGTAAAGCGGCAACCCCGTTAATTGAGAATCCAAAGTGAATCGCAATCGATGCCATATGAACTGTACCACTTTGATCAATAATGTGCACCGCTGGTTTATCCGGGAATTCCGCTTTAATGATTTCATCTAGCTTTATAATGATTTCGGCAATCTCTGGTACAACTTCTTGAATATCAGATAATGGCCATTTTTCTAGGGCTTCTGAAAGAATTGTGTGGTTAGTGAAAGCGACCACGTTGCGTGTGATTTCCACCGCTTCTTCAAAATCAATGCCATGTTCTGTTGTCAGTAAACGAACGAATTCTGGAATAATAAATGTCGGATGGGTATCGTTAATTTGTACAACAACATATTCTGCTAAGTCATGGATATTAGATCCACGCTCAATTGCTTCTTGAATAGCTAATTGCGCCCCATTTGATACCATAAAATATTGTTGATAGATACGTAATAAGTTCCCGTTACGGTCAGAGTCATCCGGATATAAGAATAAGGTCAGGTTTTCTTCAATTTGCGTCTTGTCAAAATTAATAGAACCTTCTTCGATAATTTCAGGATTTACTGTATCTAAATCAAATAAGCGTAATTTATTCACGTTTGGTTGGTTGTAACCAGGTACATCAATTTCATATAAAGTAGATTGTAAAGTAAATTTACCGTATGGCACTTTGTATGAAATATCAGACTTCGTCAACCAAGTTGGATGATCTAACCACTCATCTGGTTCATAAGATTGTTTATTATTTTCAAAATATTGGCGGAATAAACCAAAGTGGTAATTTAGTCCAACACCATCACCATTCAACCCTAGCGTTGCAATAGAGTCTAAAAAGCAGGCTGCTAATCGACCTAACCCACCATTTCCAAGTGAAGGTTCAGCCTCAGCTTCTTCAACTTCCGCTAAAGATGTGCCATTTTCTGCAAGTTCTTTAGCAACTTCATCATATAAGCCTAAGTTTAGTAGATTATTTGATAGTAATTTACCAATTAAAAATTCGGCAGAAATGTAGTAAAGTTTACGTTTACCTTCATTTTTAGGCATTGCCGCTGTTTTTTCTTGGACAAGGTCTAATAAGACTTTGTAGATTTCTGCATGCGATAATTCACTTAGCGGTTGATTAAATTGTGCTTGCGCACGTTCGTTTAAATTTAACATGATTATCTCCTTATCTATAAATGTGTATTCGTCAATTTAAATAGTTTATTCAAGGGTTACTTTAGCTAATCATTATCTTCAGGTAAAAAGGCAGCCTCTGCTGTTGCACTATTTATACCATTATTTGTATCATCTTGACCAATGAAAGCTTTGTTTACTCTAAAGTATGTTTCAGTAACTGTAAGTAGGCGTTCCTCAAGGTCAACTGTAAAGTCATCCTCACTCATGCGCCAGTCCCAGTTATCACCAATGGTAGATGGAATATTGATGCGCCCTTCTGGTCCTAAACGTAATAGGTCATTCATCATATAGATGGCTAATCTTGAAGGTGATGCAGCAATCCCTCTAACAAACGCATCAGAAGGGTGTTCACCTACACGTCGGTTAAGATATTGGTCAGCTTGATCTCGTTCAGCTTGGCTGGCTTGGTTCATATACCAGTCATAAGCTTGCATCGAATCATGTGTTGATGCATAGGCTACTGAATTGACAGGATAATGATGTGGTAAGTCCTCTGAATCTTGACCATAGAAACCATTTTGGAGGACTTTCATTCCTGGGTAACCCGTTTTATCCCGCAAATCATGAACGGCTTGCGTCATAAAACCTAAATCTTCAGCAATCACCTTGATGTCGCCTAATGCCTGTTTAAACTGGTCAAAAATTTTAATGCCTGGGCCTTTCTTCCAAGAGCCTGAAGCAGCGGTTGGTGACCCAAATGGGACAGCCCAATAGCTTTCAAATCCACGGAAGTGGTCAATGCGTACGACATCGTACAATTTGAAGCTCTCCTTCATCCGTAAAATCCACCAAGCATAATCGGTTTCTGCCATGTAGTCCCAGTCATAAATTGGATTACCCCAATACTGGCCGTCAGCCGAATAGAAATCAGGTGGTACACCGGCAACCAAGGATGGATTTTTCTTCTCATCAGTTAGGAATAATTCCGGTTGAGTCCACATTTCAACTGAATCGCGGGCTACATAAATAGGAATATCCCCGATGATTTGGATATGATGTTCATTCGCATAAGTTTTTAGGTCTTTATATTGTTGGTTAAACCAAAATTGAGTGACTAAATGATAATCATACCGGTCAACATGCACTTCACAGAATTGCTTAATAACCATTTCGTCGTAGTTACGCAAGTTTTCTGGCCATTCATACCAAGGCTTTTGTCCCTGTTCTTCTTTAACAGTCATATACTGGGCAAAAGGGACCAACCAAAAACTGTTTTCTTCATAAAATTGTAAGAATTCTGGTTGATTGTTAGCTTTAGCTGCCATAAAGTTCGCTACAGCTTTTTCAAGAATCGGTCTCCTTTTTTGGAAAATTGTATTGTAAGCTACTTTCTTTGGATTATTACCAAAATCAACTCCTTGATAATCTGTTTTATTTAGATAACCCTGTTTCGTTAATAGATCAAAGTCTATAAAATGGGTATTACCAGCAAAGGCTGAGAATGATTGGTAAGGCGAGTCCCCAAATGATGTTGTAGTCAAAGGGAGGATTTGCCAATATTGTTGCTTAGTTGCGACTAAAAAATCAACAAAATCATAAGCAGATGCACCAAATGAGCCGATACCAAATTGATTTGGTAGGGAAGATATATGTAAAACGACACCGCTTGCTCTCTCCATGATGAAACCTCCTATTTTTACTGTTTCTTTGTTAATTCACTTACATTTTACATAAAGCGCTTGCATAATGCAACCGGTTTCGTAAACTTTTTTTCGATAATTTGAAAACGTTGTCAATATTCGATATAATAATCGCAATAAGCAGAGAGGATAACACTTATGGCAATTACAATTCGAGATGTCGCTAAAAGAGCGGGTGTAGCACCTTCTACCGTTTCACGGGTAATCGCTGATAACCCTTCAATAAGCGAAAAAACCAAAAATAAAGTTCGTACTGTGATGAAGGAAATGAATTATTTTCCAAATATTTATGCGCAAGGGCTTGCAAGTGCGCATTCAAAAACATTTGGCCTCGTTCTGCCTCTAGCAACTGATGCCTTTTATCAAAACCCCTTCTTCCCTACCGTCTTACGTGGCATTAATTTTGAGATGGCTAAACATGATTATTCTATCCTGCTTTCAGTTGGTCTAGATGATGATCAGCGCAGGAAACATATAGAAAAAATCGTTAATGGTAAACAAGTTGAAGGACTAATCTTTTTATACGCTTCAAAAAATGACCCTCTATTGCGGTTTGCCCAAGAGGTCAACTGTCCAGCAGTCGTGATCGGTTCACCTGATAATACAAAAGTCCACTATGTTGATAACGACAATGATTTAATCGGTTATCAAGCAACAACAGCCTTGATTCAACAAGGTTGCCAACGCATTGCTTATATCGGTGGGGATATGGATCAATTCTTTATCGCCGATAGACACAAAGGTTATGAACGTGCCTTAAAAGATCATTCTTTAGCTTATGATCCAAAACATATTTATAATGACTTTGCCTTCTTACCAAGCGATGGTTACAACTTAGCTAAAGATACACTAGACCTTGAAAATATTGACGGTATGGTCATTTCTGATGAACTGGTTGCTGAAGGGGTTCGGAATTATCTAGATACACAGGATATTCAAGATGTACACACGATTACTTTTTCAGCCTACCACCAAGGTAATACCCAGTCGATGAATAAGACTTCTTACGTCAACCTGAATTCTCAAATTATCGGCTCAAGGGCTGTGGATATTTTGTTTGAGGCCTTAGAACCTGACCAAGCTAGCACACGATTCATTCATGAATATGTCGACGCTGACTTGCATACAACCTAATCAAACATCGTTAAAGACTGTGATTACTTGCAGTCTTTTTATTATGGTTAGTGACTTAAACTTCGTATTTTATGAACTTCCAAAATTATTAGATTTTAAGAATGTATTGCTAAGTTTCCTAATTATGGATGTCTTTAATAAAGCTATAACGCAAAAAAAAGCCATGAAAACGAATCATGACTTCTTTCGAATTACCCTTATTTAAAACACTAATCTTTGAGTCTTTTTTCCAGATGACAAGTCGAAAAATACCTTACTCTACCGTCATATTGGTTAAATTGATTTGAGTGATATCGCTAATCAACCATTCACCATCACCTTCAACCATCGTTAACATTAATCTGGTAATGAGTGTATCGTCCAAAAAGTGTTTCTTGGTGACGTTCTTAACGATATCAACTGCTACCAGCACTTCATCTGTACCAACCGTGGCTGGGTCCACCCTAAGTGAATAGTCTTCTATCGTCACTTTTGCATAATACATCTCGTATTGTTGACGAATACCCTCAGGCGCTTGGCTTAATTCAGCTGCCACTTCTGCATCTGTTGGTGCAATTTCATTTAATAAATCTGTCGTTACAAACGGCTCTAGAGATGCTCTATATACATCGTGTTTATTTTCAATTTCAACTGAAGTATCCTCAGGTACATACACTTCAATGAATTGAACAGCCTTATCTGTCAGAATTTGGTATAAGTCATCATTTGCTGCGATGTTCACCTTTTTTTCTTCAATTTCTGATAATTGATCTTGTAATTCTTCGTTTTCTGATTGCAATTCTTTTAATTGAACATTTAAATCACTCAACGCTTGTTCCGCTTGGCTTCTATCAAAGGATGAGGTGTTTTCCTGTGCGTGCACCGTAAAACCGTTAAACAAGGCCATAAGCCCAGCTACCAATACCATTCTTTTTTTCAATTAAATTGCCTCCCGTCCACTCTATTCATAGGTACCAAAATATTCATCAGCTGAATAAGTATATCTGTCTACTACCCATCTATCGTTTTCTTGAACCATTTCTAAGCTATAGTTACCTTGGATTGTAAACTCATGCCCATAATCATTTTTATGTGTAACTGCATTTACTACAACGAGTATGGATTCCCCGGCCATATCCTGTGGGTCTACCAAAACTTGATACTCTAAAAGTGCTACTTTTACCCAATTTTCACTTTCTGGTGGAAGAACACCAGCTTCAGCGGGAGCCAGTAAATCCAATAATTTGTTTGAAACATAGGGTTCAAGGTCAATACGTAATTGCGGAATATCTTCGCCATATAATTCTGTATCTTTTGGCACAGTCAGTTCAATAAAAGCAGCTGCTTGATCCCTGATATGTTTTGCTGTGGCATCAATGGAACCTTCAATGGTTGATTGCTCACTACTATCAATTTCCGCTTGTAATTGTGCGTTCTCTTCAGTGATTGACTCAATCTGTGCTGACACCTCTGCAATTTGTGCGCTCATTTCTGCGGCTTCACTGGACTCAACTGCCGATTCATCATTTGAAGATGTTTCTATAGACGTTGCAGTTTCTGTACTTTCTACCCCACTTGCTGCAGGCTCATTCCCTTGACCATTGCTACAAGCTGCTAAAAGTAGCATTGAAATGCCCAATATAATCCCTTTCTTCACGATACCCAAACCTCCCAAAATATTTTTTGTATATTTATATCATAAATATACTATAAAGCTTGATTTTTGGGTACTGTATTTACGGTCTTATCTATTTCTCAAATAATTGATGACTTTGTATTGAGAAAAACTATCGTTAAATCCAGGCATTATTGTCATAAATATGCTGTTAGCTTAACTAATGTCAATAATCACATTTCACTTTTTCAGCACTCACTACTAATACCTAAGGCTGATGCTTTCTTAGCATACCGTCACAGTAAGTATGGATTTCAGACCAATGTCACTCTGTCAGGGCTTCAGCCTTTACAGAGTGAGGAGTCAGAAAAGCCCTCGGGAAAAGTTCCCGAGGGCGATTCCTCTACTAGCCGAGTTCTTCAGGATAGACAGGAAACACATCCTAATTTTAGGAAATGATAGGAAAAAGCATTAGTCTACGGCTTATGAATTATTTCAATTCGTCATGTACTTATTTCAAGATACTATCAATTAATTGCATTACTTGACGAACTTGTTCATTCTTCACGATTGGTTCTGCGCCATGAACGACCACATCATAAAAATTCTTATAAAACGATGTATCTACTGTTTGAATTTCCGGCAATGGTAAGGTCTCAGTGACCCCATCAACTGGTGGTGCCATCGTTTTCGTTAAGCCAACACCTGCTCTAATTGGAGATGGTTTGTTTTCTACTGCATTTCCTGTAACTTTCACAATACGACCATTCATTTCCCAATCCTCAATGATTGCGGTTCCTTGGTTTCCTTTAATATACCAACGTGGTAAGCTGACAAAGTTAGAAGTCCCTACCTCTACAAGAGCGCGAATCCCATTTTCAAAGGTAATATAGGCCATAAAACCATCATCTACTTCATCACCAAGAATATAAGATAAATCTGCATTCACCGACTTAATAGGCGAGTCAACTAACCATAATAGTTGATCAAAGAGATGAATACCCCAGTCTAAGACCATCCCTCCGCCATGGGCTTTAAGGTGTCGCCAGTCTCCAGGAATACCATTAGCGCCATGAACCCGTGACTCAATTTGGAAAACATCACCGATAGCTTGACGTTGATCAAAAATTTCTTTTACTTGTAAGAAATCTGGATCCCAGCGCCGGTTTTGGTGAACCATCAAGACCTGCCCAGTTTCTTTGGCAACTGCCAACATTTCATCGAATTCTTGGGTATTCATAGCTACTGGCTTCTCACAAATTACATGTTTCCCTGCTTGCATTGAACGAATAGCCAAATCCTTATGACTGTCATTAGGCGTAGCAATAAGAATAGCATCTACCTCCTGATCATCTAAAATAGCTTCAAAGGATGGATAAACATAGGTACCCGTTTCTTCAGCTACTTCTTTACGATCCATATCAATATCATAAGTCCCCACAACTTGTAGGTAATCACTTTCAGCTGGAATCAGACCATGAACATGATAAGTCCCCATACCTCCGTAACCTACTGTGGCAATATTTAATTTAGCTTGGTTTTTATCCATTGTCATTATGCCCACCACATTTCTTGAGGTTGGTCACGCATCATTACAGATTTTAAATTAGTGATGGCACGGTCTAAACCTTCATCTACTGACATAATAGGGTCTTCATGTTCAATGGATAAGACATAATCGTAACCATAAATACGCAATTGTGCCAACATTTGTGACCATTCTGACATTGGATGACCTTCTCCTACACTACGGAAGGTCCAAGCACGTGTAGCGACATCTTGATAGGGTTGCATATCTGTTAAGCCATACATATTGATATTATCTTGGTCTAAGTAAGTGTCTTTAGCGTGGAAATGGTTAATAGCCCCTGCTTTACCTAGAATTTTAATGGCTGCAACTGGATCAATCCCTTGCCACCACATGTGTGAAGGGTCGAAATTGCAACCGATATTATTTCCAGCTTCAGATCGTAAACGTAGCATAGTCGCTGGCGTATGAGCTAAAAAACCACCGTGCATTTCAATCCCAATTTTCACGCCAGCAGCGCCTGCTTCTTGGTTAATATCCTGCCAATAAGGAATGAGAACCTTGTCCCATTGATAGTTGTAGGCATCCGCATATTCGGTTGGCCAAGGAATGACTGGCCAGTTCACGTGCGTATCCGTTGCATTTCCCCCAGCAACACCAGAGAAACCATTTACCACAGGTATATTCATTAGAGAAGCTAATCTTATCGTCTTTCTCAATAATTCATCATGGGCTTTCGCTTGGCCTTTGTCCGGTGAAATAGGGTTACCGTGTGCTGACAAAGCCGAAATAGATAAGCCACGGTCTGCTACTTTTTGTAGATATTCCTTTCTAGCGTCACTAGATGCTAAAAGGGTATCAATCTTCAAATGAGCATCCCCTGGATTAGCACCCGTCCCAATTTCCACAGTTTCTAATCCTTTTTCTGCTACTTGATCTAACATCTCTTCAAAGGATAAGTCATTAAATAACGGGGTAAATACACCTAATTTCATAAAATCCTCCTATATTCATCTAGTTTTCATTTCAATTTTTAATTTTTATTATTTATTGTAATGGGAAAATGCCCATATGTTGGTCGCTCTGTTAAAGGTGCTGCCCAATGCACAGCATTCTTAATCACTTGTTGAATGGTTGGATGGTAATAAGTCGGAAAAGTTTCATGCCCTGGATGGAAATAGAAAATCTTCCCATTCCCACGGCGATAAGTCATACCGCCACGGAAAACTTCTCCATTTGGATAACCAGTAATAAAGATCAGTTCATCTGGCGCTGGTACATCAAAATGTTCTCCATACATTTCTTCTTGATCTAAATCAATCCATTCACCTACACCTTGAGTAATTGGATGAGAAGGATTGACATTCCACACTCTAGCAGTAAGGCCGTCCTCGCGCCATTTCAAGTTACAAGTCGTGCCCATTAATTTCTGGAATATTTTAGAAAAATGGCCTGAATGAAGCACAATTAGCCCCATTCCGTCCAAAACACGTTGGTGAACCCGGTCTACAATAGCATTGGCTACCTCATCATGTGCCATATGTCCCCACCAAAGTAAGACATCTGTTTGGTCTAAAATCTTCTCTGTCAGTCCATGTTCTGGTTGGTCCAGGGTTGCCGTATTCACTTTAAAATCTGTTCTTAAGAAACTAGCTAATGCCTCATGAATTCCCTTTGGATAAACATCTTTAACATCCTCATCCGTCAATTCATGACGAAACTCATTCCATACTGTCACTCGAACCATCAGAAACCTCCTATTGATTTAGAAAAACGGGTTGTCCAGTTTTTGCAGATTGATAAATTGCTTCTAGAATTTCAGTCACTATCAGAGCTTCTTGCGGTTTTACAACTGGTTCTGTATCGTGAATAATGGCTTGAATCCATTGCTCTGCTTCCGCAACTTCAGGGTCATAAGTATCCCCTTCAAAGAAGTCTACAGAACCTGGATCTACAATCACTTGTTTATCAAAAAGAAGTCCATGATCTTCACCATTAATTGTTAATCCATCGTTCATATCTGCGCCACCTTTAGTTCCATGTAAAGTGGTTTTAGCTTCACCCGAGTTTACTGTATTTAACGCCCAAGATGATTCTAGATAGATGCTGGCACCATTTTCCATGACGATATAGCCAAAAGCGGAATCTTCAACCGAAAACTCGTTAGGATCCCAAGACCCAAAAGCATTAGCAGCATTTTGTGTGTCAGCTAATTTTCTATAAGTATTTCCAACTACGTATTTGGGCTGATAATTGTCCATCATCCATAAAGTTAGATCAAGTGCATGAGTACCAATATCAATTAAAGGGCCTCCACCTTGCGCTTCCTCATCAAGGAATACACCCCAAGTTGGTACCGCACGACGACGAATAGCATGGGCTTTAGCGTTATAAATTTCACCTAATTGCCCTTCTTGGCAGATAGCCTTCAGATATTGACTGTCCTTTCTAAAACGATTTTGATATCCAATAGTCAATTTTTTACCATTTCGCTTTGCCGCTTCAATCATTGCTCGACCTTCTTCAGCTGTTTTAGCCATTGGTTTTTCACACATCACATGGTTACCCGCATCTAAGGCAGCAATTGATAATTCTGCATGGCTAGCATTTGGGGTACAAACATGGACAACATCCAATGTTTCTTTAGTAAGCATGGTTTGATAGTCCGTGTAGACACGTGAATCTTTATGACCAAATTTAGCCTTTCCAGCTTGCGCTCTTTCTTCGATTAAGTCACAAAATGCCACTAATTCGACACCTTCAACTTGAGACAAGGCTGGTAGATGCTTTTGCATACCAATACCCCCGCATCCGATAATGGCTACTTTTAAGTTTGTTACTATTTCTGTCATAAGAAACCTCCTTATAAAATTTTATATCATTCATTGTGCAACCGTTTTCTTTAACTGTTATAGAAAAAGGCACACACGGTTCTTGAGAGATTCGCATGTACCTTATTCGGGCCTTATTCGGGCTATTTAATCACTTTGCCCGTTTCAACATCAAAAAAGTGCGCTTTGTTCATATTAAAGGCAATCTTGATGGTTGAACCAACTTCATGATAGTCACGGGCATCGACAACAGCAATAAATTCTTGACCATTTACATCTAGGTAAAGGATCGAGGTTGCCCCGGTTAATTCTGATACCGTAATCGTTGGTTCTACAACTGTCTCTGGCGTTGCATCTAAAGCTAATTGTTCAGATTGCATATCTTCTGGTCGAATACCAAAGGTCACTGTCTTACCGTCATAACCTTTCTCATCTAATATACGACGAGATGGTAAGGTTACTTCAAGTTTCGTACCTCCCGCTAAATGGATTTGACCAGCTTCATACTTCACATCCACTAAGTTCATAGCTGGTGACCCCATAAAAGCTGCAACAAAGGCATTTTCAGGATTGTTATAAACCTCAAGTGGTGTGCCTACTTGCTGAATCTCACCCGCATTCATAATGACAATCCGGTCAGCCAGAGTCATCGCTTCCGTTTGGTCATGGGTTACATAGATAATCGTTGTATTTAATCTTTTATGTAATTTGGCTATTTCAGACCGCATATGGACACGTAGCTTAGCATCCAAGTTAGATAAAGGTTCATCCATTAAGAAGGCTTTTGGTTGACGGACAACCGCACGACCAAGGGCCACTCGTTGACGTTGCCCACCAGATAAAGCTGCTGGCTTACGGTCTAACAAGTCTGTGATTTGTAGTAATTCCGCCGCTTCATCTACACGAGTATCAATTTCCTTCTTATCTACTTTGCGTAATTTCAAACCAAAGGCCATATTTTCACGCACAGTCATATGCGGGTATAAGGCATAGTTTTGGAATACCATAGCGATATCACGCGTTTTAGGCGCGACATCATTCACTACTTGCCCGTCAATCACCAAGTCTCCTTTGGTAATATCTTCCAAACCAGCGACCATACGTAAGGTTGTAGACTTTCCACAACCAGATGGCCCTACAAAGACAATAAATTCATTGTCTTGAATGTCTAAATTGAAGTCCGTTACCGAAAACTTCTCCGCATTATCGTATTTTTTATAAATATGATTTAATTTTATTTCAGCCACAAGGCATTCTCCTATCTTCAAAAATGCACATTTCGATTGTCATTTTCTTCTTCACATTAAAGGCAATACTAGTGTTATATATTTTTTCTCTATTTAGACTAAACTTCTAACAGTTTAAATTCATCTAGTGTTTGATCGCGGAAACGTGTTTTCCACATGACTAACAGCAACATGGTAACTAAACCAATTGTTTGTAGACTGGCCATTAAAGACACATCAAAATTGTATAAGCCATATGCCATAGCCAATAGAGTTGGTAATGACAAGGCATTTAGAATCAAATTGACAGACTCTTTATAACTTTCGATCGATGTCACTGGGCTCCCCTTCGTCATATAGAACATAAGGGCCGCAATGCCCACTAAGAAAAGGTTCATTGCTAAGAAAATTAGGCTAATCACACTCGAGAAAATCAAGACCACTAAGACCCGATTTTGATCCAACCATTGCTGACTCAAGCTTGCTTGAATACCATCTTTATCCAAACCAGTCAAATCAAAGTCTTTTGTATAAAGAACTGTCGCTGTTGGTGCGCCAGCTTCCATTAAGATAAACTGATTCTCTTGGAAAATGATGGCCGTTTTCCCGCTAGCAGTTAATGCATTGACTTGATCATCTGCTAATCCAAAAGCGGTAGTCCCTTCAGCGGTTTCAGCTATTAGTTGCTGATCAATCAACATTTCACCCTCAGAAAAGGTGACTTGTTGCATATCTTCTACTAGTTGATTGTCTACAAGGGCCATGGCATTAGGATAATAATCCGTTACAGGAAATTCGGTCATATTGGCATAGTTTAAGGTTACTGGAATTGTCATCAAACCATTTAGAAAGAGGATGACTAAAATCATTTGCCACCATTTAAGGTCATGGCGGTTAAACCAAATACTGTTTGGTGTCCAAATACTCTTAAAATAATTGATGGGAAATATCGCTTTTAGCACGTTCATCGCCTAACTTTCTATTGATTAATGTGTGAAGAATGATGTATTACCCCTTAGTACCACCAGCAGTTAAACCAGACACAAAGTTCTTTTGTAAGTAGAAGAACATGATTGAGATTGGTAAGGCAATTAATAAGGCCCCTGCCGCGAATAGGGTTACCCGTTGTTCACGGGGATTGGTAATAAATTGTTGTAACCCGATGGCTACGGTATAGTTTTCTGGTGATCGTAAGATAAAACGGGCTAGCATGTATTCACCAAACGGAGTCATAAATGCCCATAAGGCTTGTACTGAAATCATTGGTCGAACAAGTGGTAAAACAATTTGACCAAAAGTCCGTAAATGACCAGCACCGTCCAATTTAGCAGATTCATCTAGGTCAATTGGTACTGTATCAAAATACCCTTTCATCAACCATGAGTTCATCGGAATTGATCCGCCGACATAAGCAAAAATCAAAAACCATAACTTATCTAATCCACCCACTTGTAAAGCCATTACATAAAAGGCTGTTAAAGCGGCAGTTGTTGGTACCATCTGAACAATGATGAAAAATTTTAAGGATTGTTTTCGCCCAGAAAACCGGTATCTTGAGTAAGCATACCCTGCTAGCGTAATGATTGTTACCTGTAGCGCCATCGTAATGACTGCAACGATTAAGGTATTGATGTACCACTGACCATATTGGGTTTGTGTAAACAATCTTTCAAAGTTACTCAAGGTAAACTGACCTGAGAAGTCCAAGTTAAAGGCAATTAAGTTTCCACCCCTAAAGGCTGATGTAATCGTAATCAGCAAGGGATAGATAATGATGATTGCCATAAAGACTAAGAAGGCATAGGTAAAGAATTTGGTCCAAAATCGACCGCGTTTTTGCGTATTTGCTAATTTTTTCTCAGCCATGGCTTAATCCTCCATTTCAAAAGCATTGGTATATTTAAAGATAATCAATGAAATCACAATGACAATCGTTGAGATGATAATGGTAATCGCAGATGATACGTTATATTGTGGCGATTGCCCAGTCGTCAACTTGTATACCCATGAAATCAAGATATCCGTTGTCCCGGCATTATTACCAACAGAACCCGGTCCACCTTCATTAAATAGGTAAATCATTGAGAAGTTGTTAAAGTTTCCGGTGTATTGCGTGATTAATACCGGTGCCGCAACAGATAGAATATGTGGGAAGGTAATAAACCGGAATTTTTGGATAGGTGAAGCCCCATCAATTGAAGCTGCTTCATACCATTCACCCGGAATAGATTGTAGAATCGACGTGGTTAATACGTAAATATATGGGAAACCAAGCCAACCTTGAATAGAAATTAATGCCACTTTAGTCCAGAATGGGTCCGTTTTCCAAGCTAATGCAGGAATTTCCAAGAAAGGAATCAAATTGTTGATAAACGGAATTACCTGTGAGTTTATGGCCCCTGCTGATGGGTTAAACATATTGGAGAACGTCAAAATTGAGATGAAGGCGGGTACTGCCCATGGTAACAATAAGATAACGCCAAAGAAGCGACGGAATTTGATGAAGGGTTGATTCATCAGAATCGCTAGGAAAATACCCAATCCCACCTGCAAAGTTGTAGCAAATAGGGTCCAAATGACTGTCCATGAAAATACTGCACCAAACGTTTCTCGGTAAGTTGCTAAGGTAAAAATAGAATTAAAGGTTTCCAACCCTGTCCATTCTATAAGTTTAGCTGGTGGAATATGTTGGAAATCATAGTTAGTAAAAACGATTAAAATCGTTACGACTACAGGGAATACAATAGCAAATAACATTAAAATATAAGCGGGGATGGTTAATAAATAAGGGAAACCTGATTCGTAAAGGTTGTTTAAAATATCCTTAGCAGAACGGTTGACCTTATCTGGGTTAATAGCATTTAATTTAGCCACATTTCGGGCATCCCACATTTGTACAGCGTAGAAAATAATAAAGATGACAGTTATTAATAATTCAAGTACCCCTTCAATTAAGAGGAAGAGGGAATGATCTTCACGAGGTGTTACCCCAAGCGTAACCAAACCGTTAAAGGCATCAAAGCCAAAACTGAATAAATGGAGAATATATAAGGCAAAAATGACTAAAAAGATGACGCCTTTAAGTACTTGCTTATTTAAAAATTGTCCCCCACCAGGAATGATTGAAGCCAGTGTTGCTTTATTGATCTGACTCTTTTGCTTGGAAGTGAAGTTCACTTTTTTTCTTTCTTTTGCAGTTTTAACCACTGCAACCAACTCCTTCACTAGAAAACCATGACAGGTATCATAGATTCTTTTTGTTTAATGGTTCATTACTTAAACATTTATGCCACTTCTTAGAATAAAGAAGGATGGCTCAGCGATGATTACTAAACCATTAGCTAAACCATCCACAATTTTTCAAAGATGTGTCACTTAGTATTTTTGTGCAATGTTATCTGCAATCACTTGAACAGCGTCGTCAGCTGATTGTTGTGCAGATTTTTTACCTGACACCGCATCAAACATCATTGTTTCAGCACCTGTCCATACTTCTGCCATTTCTGGAATATTAGGCATTGGTACAGCATCATTATATTGTTCGATAACAGCAATCGCTAATTCATTTTCACCTGCATCCACAATTGTCTGACGAGCTTGTTGGTTAGCTGGTACTTCTGAGTTAAATTCATGTAGGCTATTCATATTCTCTTCAGTTGTCACATATTCTAACCATTGTTGGGCAGCTTCTTCATTTTCAGTATAGCCTGAGATAACCCAACCCTTACCACCACCGAATGTTTGGTAAGCTTCACCATTTGGCAATGTTGGGATTGCAGCAACGCCGTAGTCAACACCACCTTCTTGGTAAGAAGCTGCAGACCATGGTCCGCCGATTACTGCAGCTGCATCGCCAGAGATGAAGGTTTCATCTACGAAGCTACCAGCTGAAGTTGTATCCAACATACCTTCTGGCCATTTTTCGTACCATGTTTGTGCGTATTCAATCCCTTCAACAGCACCTGGAGTATTTAAACCGATGTCAGATGTGTCTGTACCGTCTTGTCCAAAGATATAACCATCATACCCAGCAATTAGACCGTACGCAGAATAGAAGTCAACCCAATTTGCTAAGAAGCCAGTGTTTTTGCCTGATTCAGAAGAGTAGTCATATGCTGAATCTTCTGATAAGGCTTCCAACTCTTCAAATGTTGTTGGGGCAGTATCGATTAATTCTTTGTTGTAGTAAAGGACTAAGGCTTCAACTACATAAGGCATACCGTAAATTTCATCATTAGCTGTTACTTGACGCTCGTCTGTTTCGTCATAACGACCATCATCTGGCAGTGTTACTGGTAATAAATGTCCTTGAATACCTAGGTTTCCAATCCGGTCGTAAGGGGCGATTGTCACGTCTGGCGCAATCCCTGCTGGACCATCTAATGAAAGTGAATCTAATGTTTCAAACATTTCACGTTCAACAACTTCAACATCAATCCCTGTCTCTTCTTCAAAGGCTGGGGCAATTTCGTTTACGTAATCTATATAGTCAGCACCGACAGATACTTGTAAGGTGCTACCGCTTGCGCTTTCAGATCCACCATCTGAACTTGCAGATTCTTCGCCTCCATTCCCACATGCCGCAAGTACTAGGGCAGCTGATACCGTTACTAAACCAAAAGCCGTTTTCTTCCACTGCAATTTATTCATTTACTTTTCCTCCTAAAATACAAAACTCAATGTAATCGCTTGCAAAGATTATTGCATATGCTTATCTTCTTTGCAACCGTTTTCGTAATTAATTTATAATATTTTTTTACTTTTAATATATTGCAAAAAGCTTTTTTCATTAATACGCTTAATCTACACTAACTAAGTAAGTTCCTGGTCTCATATATATGTCACCGCATTCAATTTCTGCAATATTGGTTAGTACAATTTTTGTGTTTTTATTTACTGCGATTTTCAGGTCTTGACTACCCTGGTTAAAATATGCCCGTAGGGTTTGTCCATGATAAACCTTTTTAAAAGCTAATATTCGATTACTTGGCAAGTCATGTACCCAATCTAAGCTGGCAAAGTGAATGAGATCTCTGTAATTCTGCCGCATTTTTATAAGTTTTTTAGTAAACTTTAACATCTCTAGATCTTGCTTATCCTTTTCCCAGACCATGCATTTGCGATTATCTGGATCATCACCGCCATCTAAGGCGATTTCTGTACCATAATAGATACAAGGCGTACCAGTTTGTAAGAACATAAAAACGAGTGCTGACTGCACCTTATCCCTATCATATTTAGCCCTTGTCATAATCCGTTCTGTATCGTGGGAATCCAGTAAGTTAAATTGAACCTGATTGGTTTGTTCTCGATAAAGCATTTGCTGGCTGCTTATTCTATCAATAAATTGGTGATTAGTCATAGCATTTTCAATTGTATGATCCTGTATTACTGGTCCAAAGAAAAAGTCTTTGATTTGGTCTGTCATCGGATAATTCATGATTGCATGAAACTCATCCCCTTCAAGGAACCGTTGAGCTGAATGCCAAATTTCACCTACAATATAGAAATCTGCCTTCAAGTTAATGCAAGTCCGGTGGAAATCTTTCCAAAATTGATGGTCTACTTCATTGGCAACATCTAATCGCCAACCATCAATATCATAAGTTTGAATATAATGACGAGCCACTCCTAATAAATAATCTTTAACTTGTGGATTGGAAGTATTTAACTTAGGCATATGTGGTTCAAAAGCAAAGGTTTGATAAGTTAATTGGTGACGGTCAAATTGTTCACCACTACTATAATCTACTGCTTCAAATGCTTTTACAGGAAATTCTTGAATATAAAACCAATCACTATAAATCGAATCTTCTTGATTTGCTAATACATCCTGCCATTGCTTAGACGTATAGCCGATATGGTTAAAAACAGCATCTAACATAACCCTTATACCACGAGCATGAGCTTCATTAACCAATTTCTTCAATATTTTAGGATTGCCAAACGCTGGGTCAATTGTCATATAGTCATTTGTATCATACTTATGATTTGTGTCAGCTTTAAAAATAGGCGTCAAATAAATACCTGTAATTCCCAAATCCTCCAAATAGTCCAAATGATCGATAACCCCCTGTAAGTCACCTCCATAGAAATCATCATGACGTGGATGCTTTCTAGCTCCCCAGGGTAAGGTGTTTTTTGGGTCATTAGTAGGATCTCCATTCGCAAATCGTTCAGGAAAAATCTGATACCAGACCGTGTCCTTTACCCAAGTTGGTTTTTTTACTCGGTCACTTTCATGAAAGTATGGTAGACGGAAATATGCATTTACTTGCTTCAAAATTTCCTGATCATCTATTGGATAAACCCCGCGATCACAATAAAATACCTGGTCCCCGTTATTCCCTTGAACACGAAATGCATACGCCAAACGATTAGGCGCTAATTGCCATTCACACTGCCAATAGTCATGTATATCACTCGTAGCAACCTTAGCCATAGCTTGACCTGTCTGATACCAAGCCTCTGAATAATGTAAATAAGTATCTCCCGCTAATAAATCTACTTTTACCACGTCATCTTTCTTTGTACGCAAGCGGATATGAACAGTATCTTCAGTATATAAATAAGCAAATTCACTTTCTGGACGATGGTATAAAGCTGCTAAATCCAATAATTTCCCTCTTTTCTCTATCTTTAATTAGAATATCACGATTTAAGAAAGCGATTACATTAGTGATTAGAAAAATAGCTGGCTTGTTAACCATTAACTATCTTCCCTCTATATATTCATTTCTATCTAAGAAAGAATCTCTCCTGCTTTCTGACCACCATCAATTGGTTGATCAGTTTCTGATAAGTCAATTTGTTCAATAGCATCTGAATTGGTTACCACTACGATTACTGTTTTTTCTTTACCTGCTTCTTCAACCGCTTGTAAGTTGATTTCACCAATCACTTGTCCAGCAGTTACTTCTTGATCTACCTCAATTGTTAAACCAAAGACTTCTGGATCAAAATTATTTGTATCAATCCCCATATGTACTAATACTTCTAGACCATCACTTGTTTGAATACCAATTGCATGATGACTTGGGAAAATCGATACAACTTTACCAGCTACAGGTGCGTAAACTTTCGCTGAGCTTGCACCCGCTTTAGGTTCGACAGCGTAACCATCTCCCATCATTTTTTCAGAAAATACTGGGTCACTTACAGCAGAAATATCCAATAATTGCCCAGATACTGGTGCAAAGATAGCTGTTTTTTGACCAGATGCCGTACTTTTTCCAGTCGCTTCAGCAGGATCATCGACCTTTATTTCCCCTGTCACCTTATCAGAAGGTGTCGGAACAGGTGCACCTGATTCTAATAAGTCATTAATATCAGATTTTAAAATGTCAGATTTTGGTCCGTAAATTGCTTGTACACCAGTACCGCGAACCATTAAGCCCATAGCACCAGCTGCTTTCCAATACTCATCACTAGCTACTTTTTCAGTATCCTTAACTGTTACACGTAGCCGCGTCATACAAGCGTCTACAAAGTCGATATTTTCACGGCCACCTAATAAGTAGATTACATCTGCAATTTGTTGTTCACTAGCGTTTGAGGCAATTGATGAAGCGTTCCCTTCTGATGCTTTACCAGCTTCCTCTCCGCCTAATCCTTCCTCATAGTTCCCTAAACGACCAGGAGTTGCGTACTTGAATTTCTTAATCATGAAGTTTGCAATAAAGTAAGTTAATACACCAAAGACTAATGTCACAATAATGAAATTGATGACATCCCCCATTATTCCTGCTTGCGCTGATAACGGAATACGGGTAAGAAATTCAATAACACCAAATGAATGGACACGTAGATTTAACACATCCGCCATCGCAAATGCTGCCCCTTGAATTACTGCATACACCACATATAGAGGCATTGCAATAAACATAAACATATACTCTAAAGGTTCAGTTACCCCAGTAAGGAAAACAGCAGCTGCAGCTGAAATAAACATTGGTTTATATTTATCTTTCTTATCTTTGTCAACGTTACGATACATCGCATAAGTTAATCCCATCAAAGTACCAGATGAACCAATCATTTGTCCTACTTTGAAACGAGCAGGAACCCAATTTTCTAGTACAAATTGATAATTTTGTGTGTCACCAGCATTGTTGAAGTTTGCCAAGTCAGTTGCCCAAGCTAACCATAATGGATCTTGACCAACAACCTGTGCACCCGCTTGCGCTCCAGTTAAAATTTCATAAGTACCACCAAGTTCGGTGTAGTTAATTGGGATGGTTAACATGTGGTGTAAACCAAATGGTAATAGTAACCGTTCTAAAGTACCAAAGATAAACGGTGCTAAAATAGGCGCACTATCTTGAGATGAAGCAATCCATTGACCGAATGCATTAATCCCTGATTGGATTACTGGCCAAACTACAGCTAAGCCTAAAGCAGTTGCTAAAGACCATGCAATCACAACAAATGGGACGAAACGCTTCCCATTAAAGAAAGATAATACTTCCGGTAGTTCTCGATAATTATAATATTTATTGTAGGCACTTGCTCCAATAAAACCAGAAATAATCCCTACAAATACACCCATATTTAAAGCCGGCGCTTCTAAAACGCTTGTAAAGTAACCTTCAACAGGAATCGTTTGACCAAATATAGTACTGGTTACTGCGGCTGGATCAGCTAACATTTCAGCTGTTACGCCAAATAGTGCACCGGTAATACGATTAATTAAGACAAAAGCAACAGCTGCTGCAAAAGCCCCACCTGCACGTTCTTTAGCCCAAGAGCCACCAATTGCAATGGCAAATAATAAATGTAAATTACCGATAATGGCCCAACCAATTGATTCTAAAACGCCACCCGTAGTCACTAAAATACTCATGTTTTCAGCAAATAAGGGAATCGTTTTACCAATAGATATCATTAAACCTGCAGCTGGCATTACTGCAATAACAACCATCAAGGCTTTCCCAAACTGTTGCCAAAATTCGAATGTAAACAGTCTCTTCATTTTTAAGCTCCTTTACTCAAATTATTTGATAACGATTTCATATCTTAAAGTAAATTATACACCCCAAAACGTTTTTGTGCAACCGTTTGCATTAACTTTTTATTATTTATTTATGATAAGCAAAAAAATGTCCAATAATCTCTCACGATTTTTGGTTCAATAATAAATTGTGCTGGCGACAATGCCTAAGAATTTCCTACCAAAACTATTTATCACAGAGCCAGACTTTTTAGTCATCAGTCCTATATATTGTAGAGCCATAAAACCATATTGAAGATCAAAAAGACCGTAAGAGCATATCGCTCTCACGGCCTTTTCATTGGTATTTAGCTTTTATTTACTAAAAACTTACCTAACTATTTCTTCTTACGTTTCTTAGAATTAAATAGTGTACCTAATCCTAATAATTGTAACAATGCTGCAATACCGTATGCTGAACCGCTAGAAGCCATACCAGCATCAGGTAATTCATTAGCAGATTGTTGCATTTCATTTGATGTAGTTGATGCTGATTCTGATGTCGTAGCATCTGTAGTCATATCTTCAATATTTTCAGAAGATTGTTCTTTAGCTATGTCATCATTTTCATGGTCTACTTCTTTAGATGGGAAACTATTTGGATCTTTTGGATCTGTACCAGCTTCTTTTTCTTTTTCATCTGTATAGCCATCGTTATCATCATCTGGATCTGTTACATCTGGATCACCATCACCATCGGTGTCACGTTCTACTGTAATCACGACAGTTTCTGTTGATGTATTTCCATCTTTATCTGTTGCTGTAATTGTGATTTCAATATCGCGTGTTTCTTCGTCACCATCCCAAGTAACTTCTGGTGTGCCTGAAATTTCTCCGGTTTCTGGATCAAATTCAACGCCATCTGGTAATCCATCTACTTCAATTGTTGCTTCTTCATCTGTTTCCACAACAATCGGTTTAATTGGGTTACCTTCTACCACAGTTTGATCTTCGATTGGGCTAATTTTTGGACCAGTTGTATCTTCTTCAGATGGTTTGCTGTCTGGATCTTTTGGATCTGTACCAGCTTCTTTTTCTTCTTCATCTGTGTAGCCATCGTTATCATCATCTGGATCTGTGACATCTGGATTGCCATCACCATCGGTGTCACGTTCTACTGTAATCACAACAGTTTCTGTTGATGTATTTCCATCTTTATCTGTTGCTGTTACGGTTACTTCGTGATCACGTGTTTCTTCGTCACCATCCCAAGTAACTTCTGGTGTGCCTGAAATTTCTCCGGTTTCTGGATCAAATTCAACGCCATCTGGTAATCCATCTACTTCAATTGTTGCTTCTTCATCTGTTTCCACAACAATCGGTTTAATTGGGTTACCTTCTACCACAGTTTGATCTTCGATTGGGCTAATTTTTGGACCAGTTGTATCTTCTTCAGATGGTTTGCTGTCTGGATCTTTTGGATCTGTACCAGCTTCTTTTTCTTCTTCATCTGTGTAGCCATCGTTATCATCATCTGGATCTGTGACATCTGGATTACCATCACCATCGGTGTCACGTTGTACAGTAATAATGAACGTTTCAGTTGTTACCGCACCCTCTTCATCCGTTGCTGTTACGGTTACTTCGTAATCACGTGTTTCTTCACTTGTACCCCAGTCTGTTACGCTTGGTGCGCCAGAAATTTCATTTGTTTCTGAATTGAATTCAACACCTGTTGGTAAACCATCTACTGCTACCGTTACCTGTCCATCATCTGTTGCATCAACGATTACTGGTGTAATTGGTGTTGATTCATTCACAGTTTGGTCTTCAATTGAAGCAATAGTTGGTGCTTCGTTAATTGGTGTCCACGGCATCTCACCAATAGTTACAGGTACTTTTACAGTGTCAGTAGTACCATCTGGGTACGTTACCGTTACGTCCACTTCATATTCACCAGGTGTTTTACCATCTGGTAATTGACTTGGATCATCCACTGAAATAACTGGTTGCTCACCTTCCGTTGGGAAGTTTGGTACGGTTACGGATGATGTTACATCTTCTTCTG
>NZ_PNHQ01000002.1 GCF_002871935.1 Aerococcus viridans | reverse complement strand
GTAGAGTCTGCTTACGCAAAATATTGAACCGCCGTGTACGGAACCGTACGCACGGTGGTGTGAGAGGTCGGAATCGAAAGATTCCTCCTACTCGATTTTAGAAATGATTAGCTAACAAAGATATAAAGGGACAAATCTCTCATCCCTAGCTTGCTTGATATGCTATAATTATAAGGATTATGATGAGGAGGGAGTAGCTAACATGGGACAAAATCAAAATAATATATCAAGCGAAGATTATGTCATAGGTGAAGTAAAAGCAACCTTCTTTTTTAATGAGCGCAATTTTTATCGGGTAATGTCAGTTGCAATTGATGAGACAAATACAATGTATTCAGAAAAAGAAATTGTGATGACTGGTAATTTTCCATCTATTCAAGATGGCACTACATATCATTTTAATGGGAAGTTAGTAGACCATGCAAAATATGGTGTTCAATTTCAAGTGACCTCCTATGAAGCGCAAAAAATTACCTCTAAAGAGGGTTTAGTGCGCTTCTTATCATCGGAACAATTTCCTGGTATAGGAGATACACTAGCTAGTCGTATTGTGGACACTTTTGGCGACAAGACGATAGATATCATTCTAAATGATCCTGATGCCTTAAAAGTAGTGAAGGGTCTTTCCAAAAAAACGCGAACCATTTTATATGAAAGAATGGTGGAACAAAGAGGAAATGAGCAAGTTTTTGTAAAACTAGCTGAAATGGGTTTTTCTTCAAGACTAGCAGGACAAATTTATGGTCTTTACCATAATGAAGCAGTTGAAATTATAGAAGAAAATCCTTATATATTGATTGATGATATTCGTGGATTTGGTTTCCAAAAAGCTGATCAAATTGCCTTAAATATTGGATTTCCCTTAGATTCTCCAGTTCGGATTGCAGGTGGCATAATGTTTGTGTTGAACTTGGCTACCTTTGAGTCAGGTAATACTTTTGTGATGGAGAAGCCACTTATTGAAAAAACACAAGAAGTATTGATGCATGGACAGTCTCAATTTATTGATGCTAAATTAATTGAAAATACGATTTCTGACATGAACGAGACAGGTAAGTTAATACTATCTGAAGAGGGGCGGGTTGCTTTACCTTCCCTGTATTTTGCAGAAGTTGGTATTGCGAAAATGATGGATCAAATGCAACAACCACAATACCAACCCCAATATCCTGGTGTTGATTTAGATGAAGAGATTCAACAATTAGAAAAAGATCTTGGTATTTCCTATGGACAAGCACAAAAAAAGGCAATAAAAGAAGCTTTAACGTCTAAAATGTTCATCTTAACGGGTGGGCCTGGAACGGGTAAGACAACGGTATTGAATGGTATCGTACAGTTATATGCCCGTCTAAATAGTATTTCATTAAATGTAGAAGAATATGATCCCGGTGCTTTTCCAATTTCATTAGCCGCACCAACGGGACGTGCAGCTAAACGGATGACTGAAATGATAGGTATACCAGCTTCTACTATTCACCGTTTACTCGGTTTAACAGGTGAAGAAGATGACCGAGAAGATAGTGAAGAGGTGGGTATTCAGTTAGAGACAGACTTGCTGATTATTGATGAAATGTCTATGGTGGATACCTGGTTGGCCTTTAAGTTACTTTCATGTGTACCATCATTTATGCAAGTCATTTTTGTTGGGGACAAAGATCAATTAGCCTCAGTTGGGCCTGGTCAGGTTCTTGCCGACTTACTTTCTTCTCAAACGGTTAAAACGCGTGAATTAGATGAAATTTACCGCCAGAAAAATCAGTCAACTATTGTGCAATTAGCGCATCAGATTAAGCAAGGTATTGTGCCTAAAGATTTGATGATGAACCAAAGAGATCGGTCGTTTTTCAAAGTACAAGCGAGCCAAATTGCCGATCTAGTAGCCGTTGTAGCAAAAAGGGCGATTGAGAAAGGGTATCCAAAACGCGATGTCCAAGTTCTAGCGCCTCTTTATAAAGGACAAGCAGGCATTAATCATATTAATGAGCGACTTCAGGCCGTATTAAACCCCAATGAAGATGGTAAACGGCGTGAATTAGTATACTTTGAGCAAATTTTTAGAGTTGGCGATAAGGTCTTGCAGTTAAAGAATCAAGCCGAGAAGAACGTTTTTAACGGTGACTTAGGCGAGATTGTGGCAATCTTTTTTGCGAAAGAAACAACTAATAAAGTTGACCAGATTGTGGTACAATTTGACGAAGTTGAAGTGACTTATGAACGAAATGATTTTAATGAAATCACTTTAGCTTACTGTACTTCTATTCATAAATCACAAGGTTCAGAATTTCCAATTGTGATTGTGCCGTTAGTGCCACAGCATCATCGCATGCTGAAACGAAATCTGTTATATACAGGGATTACTCGTGCTAAACAATCCCTAATTATGTGTGGAGATCCTCAAGCTTTTCAAACAGCGATTCAAAATGTGGATGCAAGTCGCCAAACACAATTAAAAGACTTTTTAATGGAAGCCGTAGATATTGATGAGCGAACCGCCACTGCAATTCAAAGCGAAATAGCTGAAGAAGCGGAAACGGCAAGTCAGCTAGTGAATAACGAAATGGATAGTACAAATTGTGAACATGATGATGCATTAAGCGAGAAAAATATGGATGAAGAGATATTCAATCATCAAGATTTTCATCTAACTGTCGATCTTATTCTTAGTCATTCTATTGATCCTATGATTGGAATGGATGGGATAAGACCTGAAGATTTTTAGTAGAATCGATAAGGTGAAAACTTGACAAAAAGGGCATTCTGTCAGTATAATTTGGAAGGTAAAAAGACTTTAAAAGTCAACAAGTAGAAAGAACCATATTTTATGAAATTTAGCGAGGATGAATAGGTGCAAGCATCCACCCGTAAAATGCTCTCTTTCTAAAAAATTAGTCGAAAGACTACGCGCTAGCGTTATCCAGCAATTAGAGAGGTAATGTAAACATAGCATTGCAAATGAGGTGGTACCGCGCGAAGTCGTCCTCAGTTTGCAATACTATGTTTTTTTATTTTGAGGAGGAGAATTATGAAACAATTAACATCAGCAGAAATTAGACAAATGTGGCTAGATTTCTGGAAATCTAAAGGTCATAGTGTAGAGCCTAGTGCTTCATTAGTCCCAGTACAAGACCCATCTTTACTTTGGATTAACTCAGGAGTTGCTACCTTAAAGAAATATTTTGATGGTTCTGTTGTACCAGAAAATCCGCGAATCACAAACTCGCAAAAATCAATTCGTACGAATGATATAGAAAATGTAGGGGTTACTGCACGCCATCATACTTTATTTGAAATGTTAGGAAACTTTTCGATTGGTGATTACTTTAAAGAAGAAGTTATTCCATGGGCTTGGGAGTTTTTAACTGACGAAAAATGGTTAGCTCTAGAACCTGAAAAGCTTTATATGACTTATTATCCAGAAGATACTGAAACAGTAGAATTATGGCGTCAAGCGACTGACTTATCTGATGATCATTTTGTCCCAGTTGAAGATAATTTTTGGGATTTGGGTGTTGGACCATGTGGCCCTGATACTGAAATTTTTTATGACCGTGGTGAAAAATACCAAGATCTAGAAGATTCTGATCCGGAAATGTACCCAGGTGGGGAAAATGAACGTTATTTAGAAATCTGGAATATTGTATTTTCACAATTTAACCATATGCCTAATGGGGAGTATGTGCCACTAAAACAGAAAAATATTGATACGGGTATGGGATTGGAACGTATGACTTCTGTTATACAAGATGCACCAACTAACTTTGAAACAGATCTATTCTTACCAATTATTAAAAAAATTGAAACGCTGGGAGCAAGTGTAAAGTATGGTGAAAAAGCTGAAACTGACGTATCGTTTAAAGTGATTGCTGACCATGTACGTGCAGTTACTTTTGCAATCAGTGACCGTGCGTTACCCTCAAATGAGGGCCGCGGTTATATCTTACGTCGCCTGATTCGTCGTGCAATTATGCATGGCCGTCGTTTAGGCATTAAAGATAAATTCTTAGTGAAATTAGTACCTGTTGTAGCTGACATTATGGCTGACTTCTATCCCGAAGTAAAAGATGACCAAGATTTTATTCAAGATGTCATTGATACAGAAGAAAATCGTTTCAATGAGACAATTAATGAAGGGGAAGCCATTATTCAAGAAGTAATTTCTTCACTTGAGGCTGCACATAATAAAATGATGTCTGGTGCCCAAGCCTTTAAATTATATGATACATACGGATTCCCATTAGAATTAACCCAAGAGTACTTGGAAGAAGTGGGTATTGATGTTGATTTATCTGGATTTGAAGAAGCGATGAAGGCACAAAGAGAACGTGCACGTGCTGCTCGTAAGGATTCAGCAGGGATGGGCGTACAATCTGAAGTGTTGAGTGATATTGATGTAGTATCTACATATGTTGGCTATGACCAATTGACAGTAGAGACACGGGTAAATACGATTGTGTCTGGTGATGCTATAGTTAGCTCTGCAGAAGCAGATGAAGAAATTTACCTAGTTGTAGAGCAAACGCCATTTTATGCCGAAATGGGTGGACAAGTTGCTGATACAGGAGATATATTAGATGAAAGTGGTCAACTAATTGGACAAGTGGTAAATGTTGTACGTGCACCAAATGGACAACATTTACATGAAGTAAAACTGGAAGCTGCAGTTGTGTTAGATCAAATAGTACAGTTAGTTGTGGATCGTCGTCGCCACCATTCAATTGAGAAAAATCATACAGCAACACATTTACTACATCAAGCATTGAAAGATGTTTTAGGCGATCATGCGAATCAGGCCGGTTCATTAGTTACTGCGGGTCACCTGCGTTTTGACTTTTCCCACTTTGGTCAAGTAACGGATAATGAATTAGCTGAAATGGAAGCTAAAGTAAACGAAGCAATTGCAGAAGCTTATCCAGTGGTGACAACAGTAACCTCTATTGAAGAAGCAAAAGCTGCAGGAGCACAAGCTTTATTTGGCGAAAAATATGGTAGTGAAGTGCGTATGGTCGATATTAACCATTGGTCTATCGAATTATGTGGGGGTACGCATGTAGCAAATACTGCTGAAATTGGTTTATTCAAGATTATCTCTGAATCTGGTATTGGTGCGGGTGTAAGACGTATTGAAGCTGTGACTTCTCTTGCGGCAATTCAAGAATATAAAAAACAAGAAAATATTTTGAAACAAATTGCAGAAAACTTAAAAGCTAAAAGCTTCTTGAATATTGTTGAACGGTTACAACAATTTAAAGAAGATCATAAAGAAACTTTACAACAATTAAGCGCGTTACGTGATAAAATGAATGCGCAAGCTGCGGTACAAATTTTTGACCATGTAGAAACTGCTGGTGCATACACTGTGATTGCTGAACATGTTCCTAATCGTTCAATGGAAGAGTTGCGTAAAATTGCTGATGAATGGAAACAAAAAGACAGTTCTGATATCCTTGTACTAGCAACTTCTCGTGATGATAAAGCGAATTTATTAGTTGCTGTTGGTCAAGATGCAGTTAAGTCTGGCATCAAAGCGGGTGACCTTGTTAAGCAAATCGCACCAAAAGTTGGTGGTGGCGGTGGTGGTCGACCAGATATGGCCCAAGCAGGTGGTAAAAATCCAGCTGGCATTAGAGAAGCACTTGCATTTGCGAAAGAAATTATTAGCAAATAATGACGAATTCTTGTTAAACTCTAGATAATTAGGTAAACTATAGATAATATTTGGAGGTGTTCTGATGAGTAATAAAGATGAAACAGTCCTATTCAACTTTGGAGAAAATAATGAAAAGGATGTCAAAGAGACATTAGAAATCGTTTATGACTCACTAAAAGAGAAAGGCTATAACCCAGTAAATCAAATCGTTGGTTATTTATTATCTGGTGATCCAGCTTATATCCCACGTCATAATGAAGCACGTAACATTATCCGTTATCATGATCGCGATGAAATTCTTGAAGAATTAATTGTGAATTATATGAAACAATCTGGTCGCGAATAATGCGTTATATGGGATTAGATGTGGGGTCTAAAACAGTCGGAGTGGCTGTTTCTGATCCGTTTGGTTGGACTGCTCAAGGAGTAGAGATTATTCCAATTGATGAAGAAATGGAACAATTCGGTTTGGAACGCCTTGGTGAGTTAGTGGCTGAGTATAAAGTAGAAGCATTCGTTCTTGGTTTACCCAAAAATATGAATAATACGATTGGTCCACGAGCCGAAGCATCACAAAGATACGGACAACTTATTTTAGATCAATTTGACATTCCTGTTTTCTACCAAGACGAACGGTTAACTACTGTTCAAGCAGAGCGGATGTTAATAGCAAACGACGTTAGCCGTAAGAAGCGAAAAAAAGTGATTGATAAATTAGCAGCCGTATTAATCTTACAGAACTATTTAGATACCCACCCATCATAATAGGGTTTAATCTATATTTACCCAATATACAAAAAGGAGAATTTTAAATGACTGAACATCACGAACATGACCATGAAGGTCACGACCACATTACAATCATTGACGAGGAAGGTAACGAACAACTATTCGAAATATTATTTACATTCGATTCAGAAGATTTCGGTAAATCGTACGTTATTCTTTACCCAGCAGGCGTATCTGATGAAGAAGGAGTAGAGTTACAAGCCTTCTCATATGAAGAAAGCGAAGATGGCTTTGAAGGTCAATTGAATCCTATTGAGACTGAAGAAGAATGGGATATGGTAGAAGAAGTATTAGCGACTTTTATCGAAGATGAAGACATGCAATAGGATTAAGTAGCTATTAGAACATATGAAGGATTTGGGACTATTTGGTCCCAAGTCCTTTTATCTTTTAGAATGTTATTTGAGTAATTATTACAGCTATTTTACGTTTATTTGTATTTATCTAACATTTATATAGAAAAATTACACATTCATGTATAATAGGAGTAATGATTTTACAAGAAGAGGAGTCGCTATATGTCTAAGAAAGCACGCGAAGATTTTTACAAAAAACAGAAAGATCTTGATCGTAAAGCAGCATCTACTGCTTCAAAAATAGCTAAGTGGTTTTTGATTATTTCTGCAACCTTAATTATTGTTGTTGGTTTATTTTTATCGTTTATGATCTTTACAGGAGGTATTGGTAGCTCTGGCGAAACTGTCGAAGTGAACATTCCAGAAGGGTCAACAACAGCTGATATTGCAAGCATTTTAGATGACGAAGGTATTATTTTTAACGACTTCCTTTTTACAACATACTTACGGTTCTTTGGTAATGATGCTATTGAAGCTGGAACATATACTTTACATAAGAATATAGGATATACAGATGCTAATAATGAATTACAACAAGGAGCTACAGCTCAAGTAGCGTCTATTGCTATTCCTGAAGGTTCATCGCTAGAAAGCATTTCACAAATTATTGCTGATGCGCTAGCTATAGATCAAGAAGATGCGTTAGCACAAATGACAGATGATGCGTTATTTGAAGAATTATTAGCTAAATATCCTGAATTACTGACTGATGTATCAAAAAATGATGATGTACGTTATAAGCTAGAAGGTTATTTATATCCAGCGACATATCAATTATCATCTACTGTAACAGTAGGAGATATTGTGACGATGATGGTTGATGAAATGGAAAATGTTCGTCAAACACATACAGCTGAGATTGAAGCTTCTGGATTCACTTTCCATGAATTCCTAACTTTGGCTTCATTAGTTGAGGCAGAGGCGCCCTCATTAGAAGACCGTGAAATGATTGCAGGTGTATTCATGAATCGTTTAGAAATTGATATGCCAATTCAATCAGATATATCGGTCTTATATGCAAATAATACACATTCTGCATATGTTACCAATGAGGATGCAGCTGTAGATTCACCATATAACTTGTATATCAATACAGGTTTTGGTCCAGGTCCGTTTAATAACCCTGGTATTGAAGCCATTGAAGCCTCCATGAATCCAACTGAGTCTGATTATCTGTTCTTTGTAGCTGACCTGAAAACAGGTAAAGTATACTATTCGGAAACTTATGAGGAGCATGATGCGTTAGTTGAACAATATGTTACTGAAGAAAACGCTAACTTATAATTTACAGTAAAAAATAAAAATAGCTTGAATTTACTTGCAATTGAGAACATTTTTCTCTATATTTAATAGCAGTGAATTCGAGCTTATTTTTAATATCAGGAAGGTGTGTTTTGAATGCGTAAGCCAATCATCATCGGTGTAACAGGTGGTACAGGTTCAGGGAAGACAACTGTAACCCGTAAAATTATTGAAGAATTTGGCGATGTCAGTTTAGCTTATATCCCACAAGATGCTTACTATAAGGATCAAAGTCATTTAACAATGGATGAACGTGCGTTAACTAACTACGACCACCCACTAGCATTTGACAATGATTTATTAAGTGATCATATTCGACAATTATTAGATGGAGAATCTGTTCAAATGCCGGTTTATGATTTCACTCAACATAATCGTGCAGAAGAAACGATTCGTTTAGAACCCAAAGAAGTGATTATTATTGAAGGTATTTTAATCTTCTTTGATAAAGAACTGAGGGATTTAATGGATATTAAAGTCTTTGTAGATACTGATGATGATATCCGTATTATCCGGCGTATTAAGCGTGATATGGCTGAGCGTGGACGTTCATTAGACTCGATTATTGATATGTATACGTCGGTTGTAAAACCCATGCATGAGCAATTTATCGAACCAACGAAAAAATTTGCAGATATCATTATTCCAGAAGGTGGCTCCAATAATGTTGCGATTGATTTGATGACAACTAAAATTCGCTCAATCATTCCAGATGACTTAAAAACAGATTAATTAAAATATTATTAGAGATTATCAAATTAAGTGTATTGCAAAATATCTAGTTCCATGATATTGTGGGTCTATTCACTTTTGATAAGTTGAAATTACTATTGTTGTTAGGAGTAGAAGTATGGCAGAAGAAGTATATCCAATGACCCAAGAAGGTCTTGAGAAAATTCAACAAGATTTAGACGAGTTAAAAATTGTAAAACGTAAAGAAATCGTAGAACGAATTAAAATCGCACGTTCATATGGAGATTTATCAGAAAACTCTGAATATGAAGCGGCTAAAGATGAACAGGCCTTTGTTGAGGGTCAAATTCAGAAATTAGAGAAAATGGTTCGTTACGCAAAAATTATTGATCCAAATGAAATCGATGAAGGTATTGTTTCGCTCGGACGTAAAGTAACTTTTATTGAGTTACCTGATGGTGATGAAGAAGTTTACTCTATCGTTGGTCGTGCAGAAGCAGATCCATTAGATGGTAAGATTTCTAATGAATCACCGATTGCACAAGCATTGATTGGTAAAAGTGTAAACGATGAAGTGACAATTGACACACCAGGTGGCGACATGGTAGTAAAAATTATTAGTGTCGATGCAATCTAATTTAAGTAAATTTTAAGACATATCTCTATCACACATGTGGTGGAGGTATGTCTTTTTTACAAACTATTATGATAAGTTTAAGGCTTAGGTCTAATGTAAAAAGATTATCTATCTCATAAAATGGTCATATGTAGTAAAATGTAAAATGGTATGATTAAAATATGAAGAGGATGGAGGGCAATATGAGGAATCTATGGATGATATTAGCTTGTTTTGCCGGATTAATTGTTTTTACAGGTTTATTGATTAAACCAGAAAATGTGATTTCTATTGTGGTCGGCTGTGGCTTATTGGCTATCAGTAACCATATAAAAATGCAAATAAATGAAGAAAAGCAGCATCAAAGTTGGTTGAATTTATTACTAGTTGCTATAGGGTGCTTCCTCATTTTTATTGGAATAGTGACCTTACCTTATATTTCAGGCATTTTATTAACCATGATCGTTGTTGGTTTGGTCTACTATGGCATTACTAGAGATCAATCTGATAATGAGAAATATGATTTAACTTTACGTCAAACGAAGATTGTGGAAATGGAAGATAATAAGTTTAATAAGAAAGAAACTTTTTTAGTATTTGATCAATTATTTAATCATGCGCCGTATCAAGAAGAAATATATACTTGGAAAAATATTGAGCTGTATCATTTGTATGCAAATACCTTTATTGATTTTGGATCAACTATTGTCCCTCTTGGTACAAATGTGGTGGTAATTAATCAATTAATTGGTCATACGAAACTGGTTGTGCCTGAAGGTATTGGCTTTGAATTACATGCTAATGGCTTTCGTACGGAAGTGAACTGGAATGGTAAGAAAATACCATTAAATAATGAGCGAAAAATTTTTATGAGTAATGATTATCAACAAAGCAATCGAAAGATTTATTTACAAGTTTCTCAAGGATGGGGAGCGGTTGAGGTGGTCTTTTTATGAGAGGACGTCGCCTGTTAACTATCTTTCTAGTTATTTGGTTATCACTATTAACTTTGTCAATTGGCGCATATATCTTAATGATACTTGCACCAAATATGATGTACGTTAAAACATCCTATCTTGGTGTTGCACGTTTAACTTTACCTTTTATCTATTTGTTAATGATCAATATGGGCATCTCCTTACTGGCAACTTTTATTTTGTATTTCTTCTTATATAAGGATGAGCAGCGATTAACTGCAAAATTAACCGCTTTGACTACTCGGAAATATGATTCACCTGTTTTTCAAGGTGAAGTGACTGGTACATATACGAATGATCAACTGGAAGGTCAAATTGAGCAGTTAAGAGTGATGTTGCAGAATATGGAAATGGCCTTACAAGCGAAGACAGTAGCTGGCGAAGCAAATTCTGAGATGAATCGAAATGAAATAGTCAAAGAGGAACGACAACGAATCGCTAGGGAATTACATGATTCAGTTAGTCAGCAATTATTCGCTATGACAATGCTTCTATCTGCGATTCAAGAACAAGCAGATAATATAGATCCCGTAAATCAACAACTTATTGGTAAAGTGGCTGATATGGTTGATCAAGCACAGGCTGAGATGCGGTCATTACTCCTCCATCTACGCCCAATTTCACTAACCAATCAAACTTTAGCAGAAGGGATTAAACAGCTCTTTAGAGAATTAGAAACAAAAGTAAAAATCAATTTCGAAGCAACGGTGACTGATGTTCAGTTGCTACCGGAAGTAGAGAACCACTTATTTCGGATTGTACAAGAATTATTGTCTAATAGCCTAAGACACGCAAAAGCGCAAATTATAGAGTGCCATTTATATGAGAAAGATCGGAATATTTACCTAAGGTTTTCGGATGATGGTGTGGGTTTTGATACGGATAAAGAATTAGCACAAAGTGGCGGGTATGGTTTGAAAAATATCCAAGAGCGTGTTGGACAATTAGGTGGCAGTGCGAATATTATATCTTTTGAAAATCAGGGGACCTTAGTACAAATTGTTATACCAAGAAAAATGGAGGGTATGTATGATTAGTGTATTACTAGTAGATGATCATGAAATGGTCAGATTAGGCGTTTCAACCTATCTATCTACTCAAGCAGATATAGACATAGTGGGGGAAGCAAGAGATGGATTAGAAGGCAAAAAATTAGCTTTAAGCTTACGTCCAGATATTATTTTAATGGATTTAGTGATGGATAATATGGATGGTATACAAGCGACACAAGACATTTTAGCCGAGTGGCCAGAAGCAAATATTTTAATTGTTACTTCTTTTATTGATGATGAAAAAGTATATCCAGCAATGCAGGCTGGTGCAAAAGGGTATATACTAAAAACATCTTCAGCTAGCGAAATTGCTTCAGCTATTCGGCGAACATTCGCCGGTGAATCAGTCATTGCCCCCACCGTAAATGAAAAACTCATTGCTCATGAGGTAGAATCTAACCGCCATTATCTTCATGACGATTTAACGTCACGTGAGCAAGAGGTTCTGCAGTTGATTGCTGCTGGTAAATCAAACCAGGAAATTGCTGACGAGTTATACATTACTTTGAAGACTGTAAAAACACATGTATCCAATATACTATCAAAATTAGGTGTAGAGGATCGCACACAAGCGACTATTTATGCTTTTCAACATCAGCTTGTAAAATAAAGAAAACCTGCGATATAAGCTTAATAAGCTCGATATCGCAGGTTTTTCAATTCTATCATTATACAGGCATAACGACAGCCATAATCATTGGATTACGTTTAGTGCGTTTATATAAGAATGGTTGTAGGGCGTTTTGCATTGCATCACGTAATATTTTTTCGTTCACTTTCTTACCAGAATTAAGGTGGCCGATAACTGTGGTTCGGATAACTTTTTGCGCATCTTGAATCAAACCAACTGATTCACGCATGTAAATGAAACCACGAGAAACAATATCAGGACCAGCGAGTAATTCATTCTTGCTAAAGTCAACAGATACAACAGCCAATACTAAACCATCTTCAGAAAGATTGTGTCGGTCACGTAAAACAATATTGCCGATATCTCCAATGCCTTTACCGTCAACATAAACAGCTTCACCTGGGAAACTACCTGCGCGACGAGCTGAGTCTTGCGTTAAAGCTAAGACTTCACCATTCTGCATAATAAATATATTTTCACGTGGAATTCCGACTAATTCAGCTTGTTCGGCTTGAATACTTAACATACGGTACTCTCCATGAACAGGCATAAAATATTTCGGCTTCATCAACGATAACATGAGTTTTTGTTCTTGTTGACCCCCGTGTCCAGAAGTATGGACATTGTTTACTTTGCCATGTATAACTTCCGCTCCTGCAGCCAATAATTGGTTGATAACATGGTTTACAGATAAAGTATTACCTGGAATAGGGCTAGATGAGAAGATCACAGTATCGTCTGGTTGAATAGAAATTTGTCGGTGGGTACCGTTAGCAATTCGAGAAAGAGCAGCCATTGGTTCACCTTGAGAACCAGTACACATAATTAAAATTTCGTTTGCTGGGTATTGGTTGATTTCGTTACTTTGAATAAAAGCATCCTCACCAACATTAAAGTAGCCAAGTTCGATAGCATTACGAATGGCGGCTTCCATAGATCGACCAAATACGGCTATTTTTCTACCTTGAGCAACCGCAACATCAATAGCTTGCGATAGACGTGAAATATTTGAAGCGAATGATGCAAAGATTATTCGACCTTCGATGTTGGACATGATATCTGCTAATGATTCACCAACAGCACGTTCTGATTGGGTAAAGCCTGGAATTTCAGCATTTGTGGAGTCACCAAGTAATAATAGGACACCTTCTTCACCAATTTTAGCCATTTTATGGATATCAGCTGGTTCATCAACTGGCGTGAAATCGAATTTATAATCACCAGTAAACACAACATTACCTGGTGGGGTCTTTACCACGATGCCCATTGCGTCTGGAATAGAGTGGGTAGTGCGATAAAAAGAAACGGATGTTTTTCTAAACTTGATAACAGAGTCTTCATCAATAATATGCAATTCTGCATCTCGTAATAAACCGTGTTCTTCTAGTTTATTCTTAATCAATGCCATGGCTAATTTTCCTGCATAGATTGGAATATTGATTTGTTTTAGTAAGAAAGGAATACCACCAATATGATCTTCGTGACCATGGGTAATGAATAAACCTTTAACTTTTTGTTTGTTTTGAATGAGGTATTGATAATTGGCAATAACATAGTCAATACCTAACAAATCGTCTTCTGGGAATTTAACTCCAGCGTCTAATAATAATATTTCATCTTGAAATTGGACCCCATAAGAGTTTTTACCGATTTCGTCTAATCCCCCGAAAGCGAAAACGCCAACTTCATTATTTTTTATATCAACTTTCATTAATTAGAAAGCTCCACAACTTTAAAGTCTGGATTTTGTTGTTCGTATTCTAAATGCGCACCTTCAAGTGGTTGAATAAACTCGACTAGATAGGGGGTTTCATTCTCTAGATAGGCACGAACTTCACGTTTAGTTTCAGCTTGGATATACATAGTGTGTGTTGACTCACGACGTGGTACTTCAGTCAATGAGTCTTGATAAGTAACTTTAAAAATCATTTTTTGCTCCTTTTATAAATTTATTAAAAATGTGATCTTACTCGCTGACACTATTCTACCATATTTCATTATCTTTGCGCACTTTTTTGGAAATTTGGTAGTGTGCTACGTTTTTTACAAAATGAATTTCAGAATATATGCTAAAATATGCATGAGTATAGTTAAAGGAGCGATCGAATGCCTATAGCAATTAAAAGTGCAAAATATGCAGTGGCCACATTTATTGCGATTTTTTTAGCGCAATGGCTAGGGTTAGATTATGCGGTATCTGCTGGTGTTATTGCGATTCTTTCATTAGCAGAAACCAGCAAGAAAACTGTTCAATACATTGAAAACTTGACCCTTACTATGATTTTAAGTTTGCTGATTGCCACTATATTATTTAACATTTTTGGATATGAAATCTGGGTATTCTCACTTTATTTACTGATAACCTATCCTATTTCAGTCTATCTTAAAAGTGATAATGCGATTGCACCCTGTGCAGTCTTTATCTCACACTTATTATTAGAACAAGCTTCTGATTTTAATTGGTGGATCAATGAGATGCTGCTATTAGTTATAGGTGTAGGGATTGCTGTAATAGTCAATTTGTACCAAACATCTGAAAGTGGTCAGATGAATAAGGTAAAGGTGGAAATTGAAGCGGAAATGCAAACCATTTTAAACCAATTAGCTGATAAAATGGATACGTCTCATCATCAAAACTATCTATTATATGAGCATATTGATCAAGCTTATGAATTAGCTAAACATGGCGAATACCTAGCTATGAAAGAGGCAGAAAATAATATTAGCGGTGAAAGTCAAATTTATTATCAAAATTATTTTTCTATGCGTAGTTCACAACTAATTATTCTTTATGATATTAATAATTCCCTAGATAATATTTTTGAATCAACAGAGCAAACATATGATTTGAGTGATTTTTTCAGACATGTTAGTCAAGAATTATCTGAAATGAATACGGCGGCTAAACTTAGAAATGAATTAGCACAATTAAAGACGCGCTTTAGAATGCAACCGCTCCCCCAAAGTAGAAATGAGTTTGAAACCCGTTCAATGCTTTTTGATATTTTATTAGACTGTGAAAAATTTTTGAATTTAAAATATGAATTTTATAAAAGTAGTCAGCGATTAAAGTATCTGCAAAATAAGAAATAATTGAAGAACAGATGCATATAAGTAAATAAGGGGAGGTGACAAAGAAGTCACTTCCCCTTATTTACTTATATGAATTGTTATGTTTCTTACACGTACAATAGCACTGAGAAGTACATAGCAATACTACCACCAAGTACAAATAGATGCCAAATGACATGCCAGAATTTAAGATCATCATGTGCATAGAAAATAGTACCAACCGTATAGGTTACGCCGCCTGCAATTAACCAAGCAATACCGCCACTACCGATTGCTGATGCCATTTGTGGCATTGCAATTATGCCAAACCATCCCATTAATATGTATAGGAGGGTGGAGAATTTCTTCATTTTGTTTAGGAAAAGAATCTTACCCACAATGCCGAATATTGCAATAGACCATTGGGCGATAAAGATAAACCATCCAAACCTACCACCAATTGCGACAAGAGCAAATGGTGTATATGAACCAGCAATTAAAATAAAAATGGATGAGTGGTCGATAATTTTAAAAATACCTGCAGCTTTCGTAAAAGAGAAGCTATGATATAAAGTGGATGCTAAGTATAAAGCACACATTGAAAGGCCATATATAACGTATGAAAACACTTCAAGTGTATCTTCATTTTCAATCCCTTTTAGAATTAGGAAAACAGTGGCAACAATTGAAAGGACAAATCCAATACCATGGGTTACCGAATTTAAGACCTCATTCGTTATATAGTAAGCTTTTGTATAAGGTAATTTCATTTTTTCTCGACTACGTGAATTAGCAGACATTATTTTCCTCCTTAAGTAGGATGTGTTTTTAACATTTGTATTATAGCATATTCTATGAGGTAATTATTAAAAACTGATTCAATATCATACTATTTTAACTAATATCTGATAAAATTAAATATAAGAAATAATCGTTGAGGTGAACAAAATGGCTAGAAATATGGATTGGTCACTAGCAGATGAGTTAACTAAAAAAACACAAGATGAGCTTGAAAAAATTGAGAAGGTACACATTTTGGTTGTAGGAAAAACTGGAGTAGGAAAGTCTACACTCATTAATAGTATTTTCCGTGAAAAATTAGCTGAAACGGGTATTGGACAACCAGTAACAAAACATTTGCGTAAAATTGAAAAAGAAGGCGTTCCAATGGTACTATACGATACTAGAGGATTGGAATTAGATTCTGATACCCAAATGCAAGTCACTAGTGAAATTAATGACACCTTAGCTAAAATGTCAAAAAACCAAGAACAAATGCATGTAGTTTACTATTGTATAAATGCTAGCGCTTCACGTATTGAAGATATGGAGATACGACTGATAGAATATCTTGCAGGTAAAATGCCCGTCATACTGGTTTTGACTCAATCAATTGGTGAACAGGCTTTAAAGTTTGAACGATACCTAGTGAATAAAAATCTACCGGTACAATCGATTATTCGTTTGATGGCTATAGATTATAAAATTACTGATGATTATGCTATTCCCGCTTTCGGCCTTAAGGAATTAGTAGAAAGAACGTTCGGTTTATTGCCACATAACGTACACACAGCTTTTAATAATGCCCAACAAGTTGATATCGATAGAAAGGGTCGAGCAGCTAGACGTTGGGCGCGTAAATATATTGTCACAACATTTGGTGTCGGATTCACACCAATACCTTTCTCAGATGCCACTGTCCTAGTGCCAATGCAAATCGGTATGATGGCACATATTACAGCAATATTTGGTATCTCCATGGACCAATCAACAGCTCTAGGTATTTTAGGTGCTATTGGTGGTACAGGATCAGCAACTTATGTTGGACGGCTTATTGTCTCTAATGTCATAAAATTCATTCCAGGATTAGGATCAGTAGCAGGTGGTGTCATTTCTGGTACAACTGCTGCCATCGTTACAACTGCATTAGCAATGTCATATATTGAAGTATTAACCTTTATCGCTACAGCAGAAGCCAAAGGGAAAGAAGTGAATCCACGAACTGTGCGTAAGCTGATGAAAGAATTATATGGAGAAAGATTAAAACGAGGGAAAGAAGATCCGGATTTCCAAGCAGCTATGGAAGAGATGGAGACTAAGACAAATAATTATAACAAACAACGTCAAACGAATGAAATTCAAAGTAAATCGACAGATAATATTAAAGATACTAATAGTGGGCAACAAGCGCGAATGAATTGGTCAAAATGGACTTTAAGAAAGCGTAAGCGCTAGCTAAATACCTGTACTTTTCGGATTCAAAACTATTGTTCATAGTGATGATAACTTTATGGTATAATGTTCTTATAATGAAATAGTGGGTGAGTAAGAGTGGAGAAACAAATAGAATTTGAAAATTGGGTCAAAAGTTTAGATGATATTAAAATGCCGCGATGGGAAGAAATTACGGATATTCCTTTATATATGGACCAGCTCATTGCAGTTGTAACCCAGTATTTAGAACCATTCCAAATTTTTTCTTCAGATAAAAAGCCTGTGACATCTTCGATGGTCAATAACTATGTTAAACTAGGATTAATTCCTAAGCCAATTAAAAGACATTACAATAAACGTCACATTGCTTATTTAATTGTGATTACCTTGTTTAAGGAAGTTATTTCAATCCAAGACATTCGACGGGTGTTGATTTTTATAGCGCAATCTCAAGGTAATTCAAATGCTTATAACCAGTTTTGTGGATTATTGGAAACCACCATTAAACGACAAGCGCATGACTATTTAAATATAGCAATTAGCGACGATATCCAAACAGACTATTCAAAACCGAATTATTTTGATCAGTATATTATTTACTTGGCTTGTGAAACAGTAACTAATTTGTTATTTGCAAAAAAATTCATTTCTTTTGTAGAACAAGATATCACAGAAAAAGATATAGAAGCATAACGCTTAATGTTGGGGGAATCAATTTGGAAAAAATAGGTTTTATTGTGGACTCTGGTTCAGATGTTCCAAAAGAGTTTGTAGATAAATTTGAAATCGAAGTATTACCTTTAAATGTAGCCTTTAGCGAAGGTGAATATTTAGATGGAGTAACCATCCAACCTCAAGAAGTTTTCGAAAGAATGGCAAATGAAATTCCTAAAACTTCCTTACCAAGTGGTGAACTGATCGAAAAGGCATTTAAAAACTTAATTGCTAAGGGTTGTACGCATATTATTGCGGTAACGATTTCTTCAAATCTTTCAGGTACAAATAACTCTATTCGTTTAATTGCAGAAGATTTTCCTGAAGTAGAATGCTTTCTTTTAGATACTAAAAATATTGGTATTGGTTCAGGATTATTTATGATTGCTGCTACTAAGTATTTGGAAATGAAAAATGACTTTCAAATGATTACCAAAAAGCTACAGGACTCAGTTGAGAAGGGGCATGTATTTTTCCATATTCCAAACCTTAAATATTTGATTGCTGGTGGAAGAATTGGTCGTGTAACAGGCGCAGTAGGTACTTTGTTAAATATTCAACCTATTATTACTTGTGATGATGAAGGGATTTATACTACAATTGCTAAAATTCGCGCTTCAAAATCAAACAATGAAGGTAAAATTATGAAGAAAATGGTTGAACTTGCAAAAAGCGTTGTACCTGAAAATCAGGAGTTTATGATAGCTACTTGTGGTGGGAATCCATCTGCAAGAGTTACAGCAGCTAATTTGCTAGAAGGATTAAAAGAATCACTTCCTAATTTTTCAGAAGCATATGATGTACAGTTAAGCTCAGCCTTGGCAGTGCATACTGGTCCGGAATTAACTGGTTGTGCGATTCTGCCACTGTATAGCTAAAAAATAACAAGAAAGATCCGGAAGCATATCCGGATCTTTCTTGTTATCCTGTCTTTGATATTTTTGTAGTGAGTTATACATACTAATTGTTACTTCCGACGAGCTCTTAACATTGAGATGAGTAATATAAGACCAATCATACCAGTAATAATGAAAAAGAAAATACCTAATAATTCAGCATAGTAAGTTTGTGCTGAAGTAATGATTAAGGTCGAAGCTAAAATTAAGGCAGATAAGATAACGCCAAAAATAATCCTATTAATCATACTATTGATATCACGAATACGCTCATCTATATTCTCAAAAGTTAACCGGACATTCAACCGACCATTGTTAATATTATCCATTAAACTTTCTATTTTATTGGGCATCCGTCTAGTCGAATTTAGGGTCCTAAATACTTCTCTAGCAAGCGCATTAGGATCTAATATCTTTTCCCATGCTAGTGAGCTGCTAGACAAGAAAAATGACTGGAAAATTGCCATAAAATCTAAATGAGGATCTAAACTCTGAGCAACACCTTGTACCATTGCTATTGTCTTTTCTAATAGAATATATTCGGATGGAAAGGTAAGCCCGTGTTTATGACCAAATTTTAACAAGTCTTGGAATATATCATCGATTTCTAAGGCTTCCATTCCCGTAGTTAGATACCTATTGAATAAACTTTCTATATCACGATAGAGAACCACTTTGTCTACGGTTTTGTTTATTTTACAGATTTGTAAAAGCACATTGACTAGACCGTCGATATCTTTTTCAACTAAAGAAGTAAGGATTTGAATAAGTAATTGCTTTTGACCTGGAGAAATTCTTCCCATTGCACCAAAATCGATAAATACGATTTTTCCATCTCTAATCAAGATATTTCCAGCATGAGGATCAGCGTGGTAGAAACCATCATCAAAAACTTGATATAAGTAGGACAAGACAAATTTACTGGCTAAATCATTTAAATCATATCCTTCTTCCTTTAAAGCAAAATGACGACCAATTGAAACGCCCTCAACGTATTCTTGAACTAATATCTTTCGCGTAGATAAGTTCAAGTAAGGAATGGGGTTGATAATAGTTGTTCGTTGTTTATGATTCTCTGCAAATAGCAACATATTATGCGCCTCGTTTAGAAAATCCATTTCTTCTAAAATCTGGACTTTAATATCTTTCAATATTTCGACAGGATTGATAATAATATCCATAAATATTGAAGGAATAGCCTCAACGACGCGAATAAAAATATTTAAATCACGGATTAATTGGTCTTCTATTTCAGGACGTTGAACTTTGACAACTACTTGCTCACCAGTATGAAGTTGGGCCCGATGAACTTGAGCGATAGAAGCTGATGCTAAAGGTTGTTCATTGATTGAAGCAAAGTCAGACTCAATTGCGCTACCAACTGACTCAAAATATTCTTGTTGAATGATATCAAAGGGGATAGGTAAAGTATCCTCTTGTAATTTTTCTAATTCTATTAAATATTCTATAGGTAAAAGGTCGCTTCTAGTAGACAAAATTTGGCCAATTTTAATAAAACTTGGTCCTAATTCTTCAAAAGCTTGTCTTAAGGCTTTAGGTCGATCACTTTCCTCATTTTTTTTAAATCTATACCGTATCTCACCAAATCCATAAGCCCCTAGAATGGAAACAATCTCGCGAAAACGTTTACTATCAGTTTGCATTTAATCACCGTCAATCCAAGCGAATATCTATTGATAACTCTATTTTTATCTGTATTTATGGCAAGTGAGGCTGGGGCAAAATTGCCTCAGCCTCAAATTTTAACGATTGTATTAAAACTACTGATCCTCTTTTTCAGAACTATTACCATCTGTAGATTCTCGGTTAGCTTCTTTTAGAGCTTGCACTTCTTGGGTTAAATTTTCTACTTGACCTTGTAATGCTAAAATACGTTCAGACAAGGTTTTATCCAGCGCATCTGAGCTGGTAGTACTTTCTGTGTGCCCTTTGGCTACTCGTTGAATATCTTCACTTAATGATTTACCCTCAGCCACAGAAATTTGCCCTTTTTCAATTAAGCTTTTGATTAATTCATCCGCTTTTTCATAGGATAGTCTAGTGCCACCGATTGCTGCTAGAAATAAATTCTTAATTGGATTCATATAGCTTCACTCCTTTTTTTACTTAATATGATACCAAAAGTTACGCAGTGGTTGGTAACCACTTATATTGTATTAATAATTTAGACTATTGTTCAATAAACCGGTAAATAAAGTTCTCCTCTTCAGGGGAGAAATCAACTTCGAAATCATAGCCATGGAAGAACCACTCATCATTCTCTGTAATATAGTAATGGATACCGTCAATGGTTTCGTCTGCTAATAAAGCACCTTCAGGCGATTCAACAGTTAAGCCCACTGAAAACCCCTCGTGAACGGCTGTTTTACCATATACACGACTATGAAATCCAACTTCACTACCCGAGGACAATCCCATGTCGTTTTTAAAATATGTTTGTGCTGCTGGTGTTATCGTAAGTTTCATACTGTCACCTCTATAAATTGTAAAACTTATTAGTTTCATTATAACGTATTGTTTATATTAAGCAATATTTTCTTATTTCATACTTGTTAGCTAATTCTAGTTTCCAAAAAACAGAGAATTATCACAAATATGCAATAGTGTATGATAGAATATTCATGTAAGTAAAGGAAGGATGAATCATATGGAAGGAATAGTAACTTTCAATCAAGTAACCTTTAAACCAGGAGAAGATTATTTATTAAAAGATATGTCTTTTACAATTTATCCAGAAGAAATGATACGGATAGAAGGCGCTTCAGGTAGCGGTAAAAGTACTTTGTTACGATTAATTGCAGCTTTAATTCCTAGTAGTTCTGGGGATATCACTTATTTAAACCAACCGCTGACAAAAGTATCTTATCAAGAATATCGACAAAATATATCTTATGTGGCTCAAAACCCGCATTTATTTGGAGAAACAATCCGCGATAACTTTGAACTAGTTTTTAAAGCGCGCGAGCAAGATTTTGATGAAGAATTAGTTTTAAATTATATGAAAGACTTTGGATTGGCCCATATTGGTTTAGATAAGTCTATCCACAAGATTTCAGGCGGTGAAAAACAGCGAGTTGGGCTAATTAGACATCTTATTTTTCCGCCAAAAGTACTTTTATTAGATGAAATCACTTCATCCCTAGATGAAGATAATAGAGCGTTGGTATGGAAAATCTTAATGGATTACAAAGCAGAGCATAAAATAACGGTTATTTGGGTGAGTCATATCGAAGATGGCTCTATTAGTCCAAACCGGATTGTGCATATTTCCCAACAGCAAATATCAATTGAGGAGTGTAGTAGAAATGACTAATGCCTTAACAATAACACCAACGACCCTAGCTTTTTCATTTATTTTAGTTGTAATTGCTGTATTCATTTCATATAAAGAAAAACTTGGATTAGAAAAGGATATTCTTTGGGCAATGTTGCGTATGGTTGTTCAACTTGTCATCATTGGATACGTCCTTACTTATATATTCCAAATTCATTCATTCATAGTAACAGCACTGATTATGATTTTTATGATTGTAAATGCAGCTTATAATTCCGGTAAACGCGCAAATAAGATACCAAATGCTTTTAAAATATCATTAATAGCAATTATTGGTGGGGTGGTAACTTCTATTCTTGTCTTGGTAATTTCAGGATCTATACAGTTTGTACCAGCACAAATTATTCCGATAACAGGAATGTTAGTTGGTAATGCTATGTCTGTAATTGGTTTGGCTTTTCGTAATTTAAATAATGAGTTTTCAAAATCTCAGCAAGAAGTAAACGAACAATTAGCACTAGGTGCATCTATTAAATTGGCATCTACTAGCATTTTAAGAGAAGCAATCAAGGCTGCTATGCAACCAACTATTGATACTGCCAGAACCGTAGGATTAGTTTTATTACCAGGTATGATGACTGGGATGATGTTAGCTGGTGCTGTACCACTAAGTGCAATCATGTATCAAATTCTAATCTATTTTATGATGGTTGCTACTTCAGCTATTACTTCTATGATTGCAGTTTACCTAGCCTATCCTCATTTTTATAGTGAATATGGTCAATTACAAATCCCATCATAGAAAGATGGAAAGGGTTAGAACGATAAGTTTCTAGCCCTTTTTACGTTACTACATAGGTCCAGATTAATGTTTTTATGCTAGCTTAAAATGTGAAATATACGTATAATAAGAGTTATGTTATTGGAGGATAGTATATCGAATGATACGGTTTGAAATTATCAAGGAGGTAAAAGAATGGGTTTAGTATATCAAGAGTTAATTAAAGTACGTCATTACCATTGTAATGCTTTAGGAGAAATGACACTTCCTGCTATCTTGGATATTATGTTGATTGCATCTAATAATCAAGAAGAAACCATTCCTGAAGCGAAAGAAGGTTTTCGTGAACAGGGGTGGGCTTGGATTATTACGCAAAATCAAATAGACATCAATCGTTTACCACGTTACAACGAAGAGATCATTGTAGAAACTGAAGCTACTACCTACAACAAATTTTTTAGTAAAAGGCATTATGCCCTAAAGTCAAAAGACGGCTTAGTGTTAGCGCAAGCAGAGACAACTTTTGCCCTAATTGATCTAAATCACCGGTCTATTGTCCGTATCCCAGAAATAGTTGCAGAATGGTATCAGGTTGAAAAAGAAGTAAAGGCCAGTCGGCGGAAACGGCTAAACAAACAAGTTAAAGTTGACTCTAAGGTTAATCGCTTTGAAGTAAAATTTTTGGATATAGATATGAATAACCATGTAAATAATACAATTTATTTACGTTGGATTACGAATTCATTAGGGATGGACTGGTTTGAAAAATATACTCCGATTAATTATACAGTTGCCTATGAAAAAGAGATGTATCTACATCAAGAAGGAAAAGTGCACTCAGATTTATCGGCACTATCGGATTCACTTAATACAGGCGATACATTTGTTACGCAACATGTAATCGATAGTGAAGATAATGCCCATTGCTTAACAGAAATTACATGGCAGGTTAAATAACCAGCTAGTTTGGAGTAACAATGCAAGTAAATAGAGACTATTATATTATAGAAAGAATGGAATGGAATCAATATTTAAAAGAGCTAGATGAAGAGTTTGAAATTAAGTTGACTAACGAACAATTGGATCGTTTAACATCTCTAAATGATTCTCTATCTTTAAAGGATGCTAACGAGGTTTATAAACCCTTGACACAATTGATTTCTATTTATCGAGAAAATTATAAAAACTTAGAAAGAAAACGGTCTAATTTCTTTGGTATTACTGGTGAAATTCCGCCATTTATCATTGGTATAGCAGGGGGCGTTGCGGTTGGAAAAAGCACAACTGCACGTTTGCTAAAGTTATTTCTAGCTCAAGCCTATCCGGATTTGAACGTAGAATTAATAACCACAGACGGATTTTTATATCCAAATGCTGTACTTGAAGAAAAAGGTTTAATGGATCGAAAAGGATTTCCAGAATCATATGATATGGACGCTTTAGAAACATTTCTAACGGATGTTAAAAGCAACAAGAAAAAAATATCATATCCTAAGTATTCACATTCTATATATGACATTGTCAAAGATGAAGTGAATGTTTTACAAGATCCACAAATTTTAATTGTTGAAGGCATTAACGTTCTCCAAACTACTGAGAACAATACTGTTTATATGAGTGATTTTTGGGATTTGTCCGTATATGTAGATGCTGAAGAAGAGCAAATTGAAGAATGGTTCTATCAACGGTTTAATTTATTGTTAGACCAAGCAAAAGACTCACCAAATGATTTTTATTATCAATTTACTCAGGTACCATCTGAAAAAGCTATGGCAAGGGCTGAATACACATGGCATAATATTAACTTGATTAACTTGAAAGAATATATTTTACCAACTCGTAATCGAGCGAATATCGTTATTCATAAGGAAAAAAACCATTATATTAATGAATTATGGATTAAGAAATATTAGAAAGCAGGCAAATAGTGAAGAAAAAGTTTACCTGGCGAAGAATCGTCAGCTTAATGTTTGTAGTCATAGTTGGCTATTGGACAATGAATAATTTTAATATCATTAAAGGAATGATAGATTCTGTTATTTCAGTGACTTTGCCATTCTTATTAGGTGCTGCTTTGGCTTTTATCCTCAATTTACCTTTGAAATTTTTTGAGAAATACATGACCAAGTGGGTTGGGAAATATTATACCTGGTATAGAATTGTTGGTATATTATTCGGCTATGTGATTATTATAGGTATTATTGTTTTCATTATCTTTTTAGTTTTACCAGATTTGCAGGACACATTAGGGTCTTTCATCAGCCAAGTACCTTCAGAAATTAACAAATTATATTTAGCTATTAACCAATATATTGTAGATAATCCACAGATACTTGAGACTGTGAACCAATTAAATGTGAATACAGATCAGTTACGTGACCAGTTATTCTCTATGGTTCAAACTTTTACTTCCGGTATTTTGGACACTACTATTAGCATGGTTGGTAATTTGGTAAGTGGGGTATTTAATACTTTCGTAGCGATTATTTTTGGAACCTCCATCCTTTTTAAGAAAGAGACATTGGCTAGACAATTTAAAATGATCATTTATGGTACCATGCCTAAAAACTGGGGAAACTTTACTGTAAACCTTGTATCTGAAGCTAATGAGACCTTTAGTCAATACGTTTCTGGACAAGTGGTGGAAGCAGGTATTTTATTAGGACTAGTATTCATTGGTATGACTATCTTCCGTTTTCCATTTGCTTTATCGATTTCTGTGTTAACGGGAGCGATGGCTTTAATCCCTATCTATGGTGCTATTATGGGAGGGATAGTCGGCTTTTTCTTGATTGCGGTTGTGGATGTTGTACAAGCTATTTGGTTTGTGGTTTTCATTATCGTTGTACAACAAGTTGAAGGAAATATTATTTATCCACGTGTTGTAGGAGGATCAGTAGGATTACCTGGTATTTGGGTATTATTCTCAGTAACAGTTTCAGGTGCATTCTTTGGATTAGCGGGTATGCTACTTTCCGTACCCATTTTTGCCTTATGCTATAAACTTGCATCTGCCACAATTAATTACAACTTAGAACAAGATAATATTAAAGTAACTACAAAAACGAATAATATTCATTAAAAGAAAGACCAATAATAAAAAATAAAAGGACGATGACTCGCTTTGGTCATCGTCCTTTTGATATTATAAATTTTATTCATAAAGCATTAAGAATAACCCATAGAAACATCCATAGGTGTTTCTTCAGAGAATTGACTATTATATAAGTCGGCATAGAAGCCACCTGCAGCCATTAATTCATCATGGGTACCATGCTCAGTAATATTCCCTTGTTGCATTACAAGAATTAAGTCAGCGTCACGAATAGTAGACAAACGATGTGCAATAACAAAACTCGTTCTACCTTCCATTATTTTATTCATCGCTTCTTGAATCAATTTTTCTAGACGCGTGTCTACCGATGAGGTAGCTTCATCTAGAATTAGAATATCTGGGTCGGCAATGACAGCTCGGGCAATTGTCATCAACTGTTTTTGACCTAAGGAAATATTGTTTGCTTCTTCATTAATTTCCATTTCATAACCACCCGGTAAAGTATTGATAAAATGATCAACGTTCGCAATTTCTGCTGCTTCTTGTACTTCATAATCATTCGAATCAAGTTTACCAAAACGGATATTTTCTAAAACAGTATCTGTATATAACCAAGCATCTTGTAGTACCATACCAAAGTGATTACGTAATTCACTTCTTGTCATGGATTTAGTTGGTACACCATCAATTTTAATAGCGCCAGCATCTACGTCATAGAACCGCATCAATAAATTGATTAAAGTGGTTTTACCAGCACCGGTTGGTCCAACAATAGCTACTGTTTGACCAGGTTCAACCTTGAAAGAAATATCATTCATTAATGGTTTTTCTGGATCGTAACCAAAGCGTACGTGATCAAATTCTACAGCACCCTTAACTTTTGCTGGTAGATGACCGGTAACTTCTTCTTGGACCTCATTTTCTTCTGCTAAGAAGTTAAAAACACGATGAGCAGCAGCTAATGCGGATTGTAAGACCCCACTTAGCTGAGTAAGCATTTGGATAGGTTGGGTAATTTGTATTACATATTGCACTAAGGCTTGTAAATTACCTACTGTCAACTTACCAGCAAGTGTATATAAACCACCAGCCAGGGCTGTCGCGACGTAACCTAAATTACTTACAGTATTTAAGAGTGGCATCATAAGAGATGATAGGAAGCTGGCTTTAAAACCATAGTCACGTAATTGTTGATTACGATGTTTAAACTCTTCCACAGATTCTGCTTGACGACTGTAAACCTTAATTTCTGTGAATCCAGATAACTGTTCTTGTGTATAGCCAAATAAGTTACCCAAGGCATTTGCTTGGTTCTGGAAGGCTGATTGGGATTGATTAATAATTAGTTTAGCGAAAAGGTATGACAATGGAATAGTAGTTAGAATAATTAACGCCAAATGCCATTGGATTAAAAACATCGAAACAACTGCAAATGAAATCCCCAAGATAGCATTTACAAATTGAATAAATGATTGTTGTAATGCGTTAGTAATTGAATCAATATCGTTAGTCATTCGAGACAAAATGTCCCCGGTAGGATGGCTATCAAAATAGGAAACAGGCATTTGATTCGCTTTCTTAGCAACATCATTACGTAAGTCGTAAATAGCATTTTGTACCACGTTTGTTAGCCAATATTGACCTAAATATTGACCGGACCAAAAGAAACAGCCACGGATAAAATATAGTAGGGCAATATAACCAACATATTGGAAATTAATACTTGCACCCGGTACTTGGTTCATAATATCTACGACATTACTGGTTAATTCAGTAATAGCTAAACCTAGTACAAAAGGCTCTAAAACACCAGCAATATTCATCCAAATAGTGGCAAGCATTGCTAATATAAACTGACCCTTATAAGGTCTGATATATTGCCATAGATTGCTTAAAATTTCCTTCGTTGGAATTTCTCGTTTTTCAATTTCTGTATTAGCCACGATTTAATTCCTCCTCACTTAATTGAGATGATGCAATCTCATAGTATAACTCTGAAGATTTTAGTAGTTCTTTATGTGTTCCACGAGCAGCCACTTCACCTTCATCAAGAACGATGATTTGATCGGCATGGATAATAGAACTTACACGCTGTGCAACAATAATTGTTGTCGCATTCTTCGTTTCATCTTGCAGGGCTTGACGAACAGCTGCATCAGTCTTGTAGTCCAGAGCTGAGAATGAGTCATCGAAAATATAAATCTCTCGCTCTGCAATGATTGAACGCGCAATAGAAAGCCGTTGTTTTTGACCACCAGATAGGTTAGCACCACCTTCATCTAAGTGTGTTGCGTATTTTGTTTCTAGGCGGTTAATAAATTCAGAGGCTTGTGCCACGTTGGTAGCTCGGTCTAAATCCATATCATCGGCATTATATTTACCATAACGTAAGTTTTCTGCGATATCTCCAGTAAATAATAAGGCTTTTTGCGGGGTATAACCAATTTTTGCTCGTAAGGCATCTAAATCATAATTACGTATATCAATGCCATCGATTAATATTTGTCCCTTAGTTACGTCGTAGAAACGCGGAATTAATTTAACGATAGTTGATTTACCTGATCCAGTTGAACCAATAAAGGCTACTGTCTCACCAGGCTTTGTTTTAAAGGAAATATTTCTCAAAACTGGCTTAGAAGCATCTGGATAAGCGAAATCGACATCGCGAAATTCTAGGGTACCAAATTCATCAGTTTCAGTAATGGCAACTTGTGCATCAGGTGATGCAACTGTAATTGGCATATCCATTACTTCCTCTAACCGGCCAGCGGATACTGCAGCACGGGGATACATCATAAAAATATTTGCGAACATGAGTAATGAAAACAGTGCATGGAAAACATATTCGATGAAGGCAACCATAATCCCTACTTGCATAGTACCTTGTTCAATTAAACCTGCACCGAACCATAGAATGGCGATGATCACAGTATTTAGTAGTAAAGAGAAAGCAGCCGGTGTAATCGCAATCGTTTTGAATAATTTTCCAGATTGTTTTTTGTAGGAGTGGTTGACATCTTTGAAGCGCCCCTCTTGGAATTGCTCGTTGTTAAAAGCACGAATTACCCGTAAACCAGTGATATTTTCTCGCAGAATGCGATTAATATTATCTAAACTTGCCTGTTGTTTTTCAGAAATAGGTAACGTATATTTGGCGATAAAAATAACTAATAAGATAATAATGATCGATACAGGAATAACGTAAATACCTAATGCTGGTGAAATGGAGAAGATCATTATAATAGAGAAAATTAGCATCATAGGAGATACCAAACCTTGTTTTAAAGTCATTTCCATAAATTGTAAAATCACGAAAGCATCGGTTGAAATACGTGTCGTTAATGATGCGACCCCTAATTCTTGAAATTCATGATGGGATAGACTTTGCATTTTTTGGTAAGCATCATTTCGGATGTTCATTACCATATCATTGACGATACTAGAAACCGTGTACGCAGTAAGTGTTCTAGAAACTAAGGCTAATATTACCAAGCCCATCATTAGCCATGTATATCGCCACAATAAAGGGATGTTCCGTGTAATGATTGCATTATCAATCATCTGTGCTAAAAGGGTAGGCAGGCCGATCATAACAGCAGCAGTACCAAATGTAGCAATCAGTGTAATAAATAATTTACCAGGATATTTTTTTATATATTGCCAGATAAAATTCAAGTGTTCTCCTCCTTAAAATATTTTTACTGCTTTTAAATTAGGAATTATAGCTAGAGTGAATAAAAGGCAGACCGAAACCGGTCTGCTTTTATCAGTTTGGCTGATGGCAAAAGATTATAGCTCTCTTTCTTTTGTCATCAGCTCCTTTATTCAGCGTATAATTTTTTGATGCGGTCTTGCACATCTTTATTTTCTAAGAATTCTTCATAAGTTGTATCCATACGGTCAACTATACCATTTGGTGCTACGTGAATGATACGGTTAGCAATTGTTTGGATAAACTCTCGGTCATGAGAAGTGAATAATTCTACTTCTTTAAATTTAATTAATCCTTCATTTAAACTCGAAATAGATTCTAAATCTAAGTGATTTGTTGGATCATCCATTATTAAGACATTTGCTTTGGATAACATCATTTTAGATAACATACAACGAACACGTTCTCCACCAGACAAAACATCTAAGTTTTTGTTTACTTCATCACCTGAGAAAAGCATGCGCCCTAAGAACGAACGTAAGAAAGTATTATCTTCCTCTTCTGGACCATTAGCAAACTGACGCAACCAGTCTAGGATACTTTGTTGACTATTTTCAAATTCATCAGAGTTATCACGGGCTAGGTATGTTTGGCTAGTAGTGATTCCCCATTTGTATGAACCTGAATCTGGTTCCATATTACCGGTGATGATTTCCATCAGAGCAGTTGTAGAGACATCATTACGAGAAACAAAAGCAACTTTATCTTTAGGACGAATAATAAAAGAAATATTGTCTAATACTTTTACGCCATCTATTGTTTTAGAAATGTTCTCTACTGTTAGGACATCATTACCAATTTCACGCTCTGGTTCAAAACCTACGAATGGGTATTTACGACTTGAGGGACGAATATCGTCCAACTCGATTTTTTCCAATGTCTTCTTACGAGATGTGGCTTGTTTTGATTTAGATGCGTTGGCAGAGAAGCGAGCAATAAAGTCTTGTAATTCCTTTATTTTTTCTTCTTTTTTCGCATTTGCATCAGCTTGTAGTTTAGCTGCTAATTCTGAAGATTGTTTCCAGAAATCGTAGTTACCAACATAAAGTTGGATTTTCCCATAATCTACATCACAGATATGTGTACATACTTTATTTAAGAAATAACGGTCATGGGAAACAACTAATACAGTATTAGGGAAGTTGATGATATATTCAGCTAACCATTCTATGGTATCTGAATCTAGACCGTTTGTTGGTTCATCTAAAAGTAAAACATCAGGTTCACCGAATAAAGCTTGTGCTAGTAAAACTTTTACCTTTTCCTGTTCGGCTAATTCACTCATCGTTTGGTAATGCATGTCTTCATCAATACCTAAACCACGTAATAATTGTGATGCTTCACTTTCAGCATCCCAACCATTCATTTCAGCGAATTCAGCTTCTAATTCACCAGCGCGAACACCATCTTCTTCTGAGAAGTCAGCTTTAGCATATAAAGCATCTTTCTCCTCTCGAATATCGTATAAACGCTTATTACCCATGATTACTGTGTCTAAAACGGTACATTGTTCAAAACCAAAATGATTTTGACTTAAGACTGATAGACGTTCATCTTCTCCCATTGATACGTTTCCGGTTGTTGGGCTTATTTCTCCAGATAAAACTTTTAAGAATGTAGATTTACCTGCTCCATTAGCGCCAATAATGCCGTAGCAGTTTTCTGGAGTGAATTTTAAGTTTACTTCATCATACAATTTACGATTCGCAAATTGTACACTTACATTATTTACAGTTAACATCTTGATCCTCTTTCTTCCGTAAGATTCATGGCGAAAAACGCCTAACCATACTCATGGTACATGATTAGCACCCTTGAATCAAATACATTTGAACCAAAGGTACTATTTTTATTTTAGATAACGAATAAATATCTCACTATTTTTTATTTAAACGGTTTTGTAAGCGTTCAAACCAAGTCATTTTACTCTGAGGAGCCGATGTTCTAGCTTGATCACTCTCGTTTTGAGCCTTTTTCATGAAGATTCGTTGGGAATCCACTGGCGCTAAATCGTTTTGCACATACTGATATGTACAATCAGGCAATTTGAATCGAGCCTTGGTATTATCCTCAAGATAGACTTTAAGAATTTCCATAATCTCGTTATGTATTTTTTTATCTAAAATTGGGAATTCGATTTCCACTCGGCGTATCATGTTTCGAGTCATCATATCCGCTGATGATAAAAATAATTTTTCATCACCATTATTATTAAACCAGTAAATTCGGCTGTGCTCTAAGAAACGACCAATAACGGAAAGAACAGTAATGTTGTCTGATACCCCTGGAATTCCAGGTACTAAACAGCAAATTCCACGAATAATTAAATCAACCTTTACACCAGCTTGACTTGCTTCATATAATTTTTTAATGACATCTTTTGAAGTGAGCGAATTCATTTTAGCGATAATATGACCATTACCATAAGCCTTATGCATTTGAATTTCATCTTCAATATCTTCAATGTAGTTATCACGGATTGCGAAAGGTGATACGTGTAGGTAGTGGTAGTCAGGTTGGTTAGAGTAGCCACTTAAGTAGTTGAAGAAATCTGTTGCGTCTTCTGCAATCCCTTCATTGGTTGTGATGATCCCCATATCAGTATAGAAGCGAGCCGTTTTATCATTATAGTTACCTGTTCCAAGGTGGACATAACGGTAAACGCGACCGTTCTTTTGTTTAACCACCATGGCAATTTTCGAATGGGTTTTTAAATGCGTTTTACCATAAATTACATGACAACCAGCTTCTTCTAATACTTTTGCCCATTGGACGTTATTTTCTTCATCGAAACGTGCTTTTAATTCTACTAACACGGTAACTTGCTTTCCTCGTTCTGCAGCTGTTTTCAAGGCAGAAATAATAGGCGAATTAGATGATACCCGGTATAATGTCTGCTTGATTGCTAAGGTATGTGGATCGTTAGCCGCATCTTGGATAAATTCAACTACAGGCTTAAATGAATCATAAGGGTGGTGCACAAAAATATCGCGTTTTTCAGCTAATTTGAATAAGTTAGAGGTTTGTAACTCACTAGGGTAAACAGGTTTAAACGGTTCATAACGTAAATTAGGGAAATAATTCTCTAAAATATCAATGGCATCACCAAGACCAGTTAGATCAAGTGGCCCATTCACGAAGTATAGGTCACGTTCTAGTAAGCCCAATTCTTCCAATAGGTATTCGATGTCTGCTTGGACATAGTCTTGATCATGGTCATCATCTTGTTGAATTTCAATACGAACGGCCATACCATTACGTCGTTGTACTAAATAGTCTTCAATAACTGTTAATAAATCTTCCGCACCATCTTCTTGAATGTCCAAATCGGCATTACGAGTTATACGGAACAAGAAACTGGATTCAATAGTGTAGCCAGTAAATAAGGTTTCAATAAAGTTTGAAACGATATCTTCTAAATTAATGAGATAGTGTTTACCATCTTCTTCATAATGGTAGTAGCGGTTTACCAATTGCGGAATTGGCACAATGGCTACTTGCTGTTCACCTTCGCGACTTAAATTCACAAATATATGAATTAATTTGTTATTCAAGCTTGGAAAAGGGCGATAAGCATCGATACCAAGTGGGGTAAGCGTTGGGTATATCTCGTTAAAAAAGAATTTTTTCATTTTTTCTTGACGATGCATTGGCGCTTCATTGAAGGGAATAAAGTGAATATGATGTTTTGCCACTTCTTTTTTCAAATCTTGGTACAAGGCATATTGATACTCATTGTTTTCATGATTCTTTTCAGCTATTGCAATTAACTGCTGTTCAGGCGTCCATTGCTTTTTACTATCTAATTCATTCACATTTAAATGGTACTGGTCTTGTAATCCAGCGACACGAACCATCATAAATTCATCTAAATTTGAGGTTCCAATACTTAGAAAATTTAAACGTTCTAGTAAGGGATTTCTCTCATCGGCAGCTTCTTGTAATACCCGATGGTTAAAACTTAACCAAGATACTTCTCGATTTTCATAGTAATCAGGGTTATCAAGATTGTATTTGATTTGTTCAGTCATTTTCGTATTCTCCTTCTTATTAAACTATGGAGAGTTTAGTAACTGTTAAATAATGGCCCGATATGAATTTGCATGTATAAATTCTAAGGTTATATCTTTACCGATAGCCCGTTCGATGTGTTTCTTTTGATCTTCAGAACGATAAACTTCGGATAATAATTCTCCTTGGTAGAATACACGTAGAATTAAGTGTTTGCCTTTCATTACGGTATCCATACTTTTTACAATATTATTATGAGAATCATTTAGACATTCAGCAAACTTGATCAGTCCTCCAATATTTTGAAGGTTTTCCATTTGTTTATCGTCTAGCATTTCTCCATAGCTAGTTAAATATTGGTCAAATAAAGTTTTATTTTTATATGAAGCTAAAATGGACAGTGCTAATCTTTCAGGGTGAGAGAATCCATTTAAATTAGAATTGGAAAGTAGGTAAAATGTATGTTGAGAAGCATTTCCTGGTTCGATCATTTCGCCAAGATTATACAAATATGCACCGTAGTTCATTAATTCTAATTCATGGTCACTCCAATTAAGATAGCCGTCCTCACTTAAAGCAGTATATAGCTGGCGTGCAATTACCATACGTTGTGCAGAATCGGACATTGAAAATTGATAAATACTAGATAAGCGCTCGACACTTTGTTGAGCGACGTGGTGAATATCAAATGCTGCACGATATTTCTCTTCTAGATATTCGTAAACAATCCCTTCACGTAAACCTTGCTGTGAAAATTTAAATATGGAGGCGTTCACTGTATCAATGAGTTCTTGGAAAACAATTGTTGCTGGTATGATAATGTCTGCTCGATTAGAAGATAAGCCTTCTAATTTGAGCATTTCTTTCATTGATGAATCGACAAAGGTATCAAAGACCTGATCAATTTGATTAGGCTTCATTGTATATTCATGTAATCCAGCCATCCCATAATTTGATTGCATCTGATGGACACGCGCAACATTACGTGCAGAACCACCAATAGCAAAGATAGGTAAATCTATATTTTCAAAAAAGGGCTGCTCAGAAAAAGCTTGGCGAACAAATTTACGAGTTTCTTTAATACTTTTCGCATCATTAAAGTCTTTTCCGCTAAAGAATTTTTCTTGTAAAGATACCGCACCAAATGGGAAAGAATAGGCTTGAACCAACTCTTTATCTTTAAAAAGTGTTATTTCTGTTGAACCTCCGCCAATATCAATGGTGACCCCATCTCTATCACTCATTGAATGAATAACTGCAGAAAATCCATAATAGGCTTCCATTTCTTCCGGTACTAATTCAATTGTAACGCCAGTTTTTTTCTTCACTTGATGGATGATGTCATCTCTATTCGCAGATTGTCTAATGGCTGCAGTAGCTTTAGGTAAGATACGGTCAACTTTAAGAATGGCAGCTTCTTTTGCAAATGCGCCAATAATTCTAGCTAAGGTATCAATACCTTCTTGTGACATCTCATTATTATCGTTTATATATTGAAAAATCCGTGCGGGAATTTTAATATTTTGAATCTCTCGCATGGCTAAATTATCTTCGACTTGAAAGACAACAAGGCGAATAGAGTTTGAACCTATATCAATCAAACCAATTCGTTCTTTCATAATTATTGTGTCCTTTCGTTTCTCTTGGGTTACAGTAACAACTAAATTTAAATTTATCTTAAGTTTAGTATAACGTAATTTTTATAAATCTGAAATAATATATCTTGAATACTAGAGTGCTATTTTGACAATATATGCCTATATTCATTTTGAAAAAAAACGAGCAAGGCCATGGGCTTTACTCGCTTATTCTTTGGAAAACTTTTTATAAATGTACAGCTTTGCCACCCGTAGCGCCAAATACTTGAGAAGTAACATAAGATGCAGCATCGGAGGCTAGAAATACATATAAACTGGCCATTTCAATAGGTTGACCGGGACGTCCCAATAGGGTGTTTTGACCAAAATCACTTAAGTCATTATTTGGACGGCCACCATCCAATTGTAGAGGTGTCCAAACGGGACCAGGAGCGACGCCGTTTACTCGTATGCCTTTAGGTGCAAAGTATTTACTTAAGGAAACAGTTAAATTATTAATCGCACCATTTGAAGCAGCATAATCTAGGAAGAAAGGACTTGGATCAAAACCTTGTACAGACGAAGTGGTGATGATTGAAGCTCCTGCTACTAAATCTTGTTCAGCTTCGCGGACGATTTCATAAATTGAAAATAGCTTGACATCAAAAGTCTCTTTTACCCGATCAATCGTTAGATCTTGTAGTTGCTGTATAGCTACTTGTTCACCCGAATTTAAGACGAGAATATCCACTGTGCCAAGAAAATCATGTGCTTTTCGATAAGCTTGACTCGCTTGGCCACTCTCTCTGAAATCAGCAGGAATTGCAGAAAATTGGCCTGGCTCTTTTTGTAAAATCCCCAGGGTATCTTCAACATCTTTTTCTTCACCAGGCAAGTATTGAATAACAGCATTTGCACCTTCTCTGGCATAAGCAATTGCAACAGCTCGACCAATACCAGAATCACCTCCGGTAATAAAAGCATTTCTATCTTTTAACCGATCGTTACCTTGATATTCATTTTCACCAGTAATGGGTTGTGGATCCATTACTTGTTCTAACTGAGGATGTTGATGGGCTTGTTCAGGAAACGCTTGATGATAGTAAACAGTACGAGGATCAGTTAAATGTTTTTCGTTCATTAGCTACCTCCGATAAAGACTTTATTATAGTTGTTCATTATTGACTATCAGCTAATTTTAAAGCATGATAAATCGCATTCGCAACACCGTCATCATAGTTACTAGTTGTTTCATATTTTGCATGTTTTTTTACTTCAGCTTCTGCATTGGCCATGGCATATGAATAGCCTGCAGCTTTTAACATTGAGACATCATTAAAGTTGTCACCCACTGCGACTACGTTATCAATGTGATAACCATGATCTTGACAGTATTTTTCAATGGCTTTTCCTTTAGTACCGTCCGCATGATTAATTTCAATATTATATTTGAATGATGATGTGATATGAGTATCAGGATATAGCGCACCAATTTCTTCTGCTAGTGGTTTGATCGTGTTGTCTGGGTCAGCATCTACAAAGGTAATTTTAATGATGGCTTGACCTTCCTCAGTTACTAACGTCCGTAAATCCTCACGATATTCAATTGTGGTAACCTCATTTGACTGTGTTGCACGTGTTCTTGCTTCTTCTAAAGACATTTGGGGATTCATACCATGAATAAGTTCTGTAATCGCTAATATACGTTGTTCACGCGAAGAAGAATATACATTTTTACTGGTCATTGCTTCCATATAATATCCAGCTTCATACCCCTTATCTAGAATATCGAGAGCAGTTTGATCTTCAATATCTACTTCATACTCTACCTTACCATTACGGTCAAAAAGGATCGAACCGTTTAAACCAACGATAGGACAACGAATACCTGCTTCGTCTAATTTTACTTTAGCCTCTGTAAAATTACGACCAGTACATACAACAAAAGGAATCCCCTTATTATATGTATGCATTATTGCATCAATATTCTCTTGTGGAATATCCATGTGTTCATCTAATAGCGTGCCATCCATGTCCGAAACTATCAATTCAATCATTTATAAGCTCCTATCTCAATTAAGTTAACTTTAGTTTAACATGGTCAATTTAAATTCACTAGTCAAACGGTATGTTCGTTGGTTAGGATTAAACTAAGTCAAACACATTCATTATGCTGGGAAGTGCTATAATATAAGCTATATAAAAGAGAAGGGTAGTAGATGTTATGACAAGTTTTGGTAAACTGCCAAGTGATTGGGCAAGAGAGTTAGCACCAGTACTCACATCTGAAACGTTTAGAACGTTTGAAAAATTTATTGCAGCAGAGTATAAAAAAGGGCCGGTTTATCCGGACCCAATGAACATCTATGCAGCTTTTGAACACACACCTTTTAATCAGGTAAAGGTAGTCATTTTAGGACAGGATCCTTACCATCAACCCGGTCAAGCTCAAGGTCTAAGTTTTTCAGTGGCAAAAGGGGTAAAAATCCCTCCATCGCTTCGCAATATTTATAAAGAACTGGAAGCAGATTTAGCTATTTCCCAGGTAGATCATGGCGATTTGAGAGAGTGGGCTGATCAAGGCGTTTTATTATTAAATGCTGTATTAACGGTTCCAGATAGTCAGGCAAACGCCCATAAAAGTAAAGGCTGGGAGCTGTTGACCGATGCAGCAATAGAGGCGTTAAATGATGCCCCAAAACCAATAGTTTTTATTTTATGGGGAAATTCAGCAAAAGCAAAAGCGCGTTTAATTGATACAAATAAGCATTATATTCTAAGTTCAGTCCATCCCAGCCCTTTATCTGCTTCACGTGGATTCTTTGGAACCAAGCCATTTTCCAAGGCGAATGCGTTACTCGTTCAGTCTGGCCGTACGCCAATTAATTGGCAATTATCTGAATAAACATTAATGTGTGTCTGGATGATGTATACATTGTCCAGGAGTACAATGACAAGTTACATGGTCAACGTAGGTTGCTTGGTCTAAAGCAGTTAGGATATTATCTTTCATCCTATCGTCTAAAATGGATGCTTGAATCAGTGCAGAGATGACTTTATCGGCATCTGTATTGCACCATCCATTCAATAATGTCTTGGCTTGATGTTGTAATGCCGTATCTTCATCTATGGCTGGTCGATAAATAAACGATTTACCATTTTTAACAGTCTCTAGCCAGCCTTTTTTACTTAGACGACCAATAAGGGTTTTTATAGTGGCCGGTTTCCAGCCTTTTTTATCTGCTAAGGAAGCAATAATAGTGCGGGAGTTGGTTTCTTTTTGAGCCCACACCACACGCATAATTTCCCATTCTGAAGCAGACACATCTTGAAAATCATGACTTTTAGGATTTGTTTTTGCTGTTACCATTATTTACTCCTTTCGATATGTGCCTTAACAGTTAAAGATTACGTTTGTAAATGATAAAAATCAAGTCATAGTCATTATGTTTAGGGATAAAACATTTTTTGTATAATTTAAGACATAAACTCAAAAGAAATTTACAGACAAAAGATTTAGTTGGTGGCAGATTTGCCGATAAAAATATTTTTACCAGGGAGAAGAACTAGCTTAAATGGTGGCTTATTCTAGTGATTGTATTTTATAATGACTCTTGGCTTAGTTGAGAATAAATGTTTGCAGAAAACAAACCGTGGTTTAATATAGTTGAAATCTAACAAAAAACCATATATAGTTGTATATAATAGAAATGCACCACTACATGTAGTGGTGTCATTCTTTGATTAGGAGGAATGTGATGTGAAGATTGTGTATATGTCCTTAACAGGGCAGACACAAAAGTTTGTAAATAAACTTGAAATGGATAGCCTTAGAATTACAATGGATAATGCTTTTCAAGAAATAAGCGAACCCTATATCGTGATTGCTCCAACTTATGATATTGAAGTAACCGAAATATTGAATGATTTTATTGAAACTGGTCAAAATCTATCGTATTTAAGAGGCGTTTGTGGTTCAGGGAATTTAAATTTCAATGAACTTTATTGTTTCACTGCAAAAGATTTAGCAAAAGCGTATAATGTACCTTTGCTATTGACTTTTGAATTTCAGGGAAATATGAACGACGTAACAATTTTGAAAGAAAAGGTGAATGAAATTGGACCAACCTAAAGCAGTAGTACAAGATAAAGAAATTACATATTTCAAGTTAAATAATGAAGTTAACCGTCCACTTGATGGGAAAATTCAAATTGAAAAAGATCAAGAAGCGGTTCGTGCTTACTTTTTAGAGCATGTAAATCCAAATACAGTGTTCTTCTATACTTTAGATGAAAAAATTGACTATTTAATCGAAAATGACTATTTAGAAGAAGACTTTTTAAACTTATATAATCGTGATTTTGTTAAACGTTTGATGCAAGAGACGTATGACTTTAAATTCCGTTTTAAATCATTTATGAGTGCTTATAAGTTTTATACACAATATGCACTTAAAACTAACGATGGTAAACGTTACCTAGAACGCTACGAAGACCGTATTGTATTTACTGCCTTATACTTAGCAAACGGTGACGAGCAAGTTGCGAGTGATTTACGTGATGAAATGATTAATCAGCGTTACCAACCTGCAACGCCTACTTTCCTTAATGCAGGTCGTAAACGTCGTGGTGAGTTAGTTTCATGTTTCTTAATTCAAGCAACAGATGATATGAACTCAATCGGTCGTACAATCAACTCAGCGCTTCAACTATCTCGTCTAGGAGGTGGAGTAGGGGTTAACTTAACGAATATTCGTGCTGCCGGTGATCCGATTAAGAAAATTGAAAATGCATCTTCAGGAATTATTCCAGTAATGAAATTATTAGAAGACTCATTCTCATACTCTAATCAACTAGGCCAACGTAACGGTGCGGGTGCTGTATACTTGAGCGTATTCCACCCGGATGTGGTATCTTTCTTATCTGCTAAAAAAGAAAATGCAGACGAAAAAATTCGTGTGAAAACTTTATCATTAGGACTAGTTGTACCTGATAAGTTCTATGAGTTAGCAGAAAAAGATGAAATGATGTACTTATTTAGTCCATATGATGTTGAGCGCATTTACGGCAAACCATACGCTTATGTTAATATCACTGAAGAGTACGACAACTTAGTAAACAATCCTGAAATCAGAAAATCTAAAATCCGTGCGCGTGATTTAGAAGATGATATCTCTAAATTACAACAAGAATCTGGTTATCCGTATATCATCAACATCGATACTGTAAATGATCAAAATCCGATTGATGGAACGATTGTGATGAGTAACTTGTGTTCTGAAATCTTACAAGTTCAACGACCTTCAATCATCAATAATGACCAAACGTTTGAAGAATTAGGAACAGATATTTCTTGTAACTTAGGATCAACAAATATTAATAACTTAATGCATTCACCAGACTTTGGTAAGTCTGTTGAAACCATGGTACGTGGGTTAACTTACGTTACTGATGCATCATCGATTGATGTAGTGCCTTCTATTAAGAAAGGGAATGACTTAGCACATACAATTGGATTAGGTGCTATGGGACTACATACTTACTTTGCTTTAAATGAAATGTACTATGGTTCTCCAGAATCAGTAGAATTTACAGATAAGTATTTCTTATTATTGAACTACTATACTTTAGTTGCTTCAAATAAAATTGCTAAAGAACGAGGTGTAAGTTTTGATAACTTTGAAAACTCAACTTATGCAACGGGTGAATATTTTGACAAATATATTAATGAAGCGACAACTTTTGAATTTGAAAAGGTAGCTGCATTGTTTGAAGGTATTCATATCCCAACACAAGAAGATTGGAAAGCATTGCGTGCAGCAGTACAAGAACATGGTTTATACCATCAAAACCGATTAGCAGTTGCACCGACAGGTTCAATTTCTTATGTAAATGAAACGAGTTCAAGTCTACATCCAATTATTCAATTAATTGAAGAACGTCAAGAGAAGAAAACTGGTAAAACATACTACCCAGCACCATTCTTAAACAATAAAACATTACCTTATTACCAATCTGCTTATGATATCGATAACCGTAAAATTATTGATATCTACGCAGCTGCTCAACAACATATTGATCAAGGTATGAGCTTAACCTTATTCATGCGTTCAGATATTCCAGCAGGTCTATATCCATGGAAAGAAGGCCGTACAAGCAAGATGACAACGCGTGATTTAAATATTTTACGTCGTTATGCATGGAAACGTGGCATTAAATCTATTTACTATGTACGTACGTTTACAGATAATAACGAAGAAGTTGGGGCTAACTACTGTGAAAGCTGTACTATTTAATCCGTAGAAATTGTAGTAAGGAAGGAACATACATGACGAATTTTAATGAAAATCCTTATATCGCTATTAACTGGAATGATATTGAGGATATGATTGACAAGTTAACATGGGAAAAGTTAACAGAACAATTCTGGTTAGATACACGTATTCCATTATCAAATGACTTAGATACATGGCGTACACTATCAAGTGAAGAACAAGATATGATTGGAAAAGTATTTGGTGGGTTAACCTTGCTAGATACTTTACAATCTGAAGATGGCATACAATCATTGAAGGCATCAATCCGTACTCAACATGAAGAAGCGGTATATAATAACATCCAATTTATGGAAAGTGTCCATGCCAAATCCTATTCATCAATTTTCTCAACATTGAACACACCTAAAGAAATTGACAAAATCTTTGCTTGGACACGTGAAAATGAATTTATTCAATATAAAGCTAACCGTATTAATGATATTTATCAAAACGGTAATGACTTGCAAAGAAAAGTAGCCTCTGTCTTCCTAGAGTCGTTCTTGTTCTATTCAGGATTCTACGCACCTTTATGGTATTTAGGTAATGGTAAATTACCTAACGTTGCTGAAATCATTAAATTGATTCTGCGTGATGAAAGTGTCCATGGTACGTATATTGGTTATAAATTCCAAATTAAATTCAACCAATTATCAAAAGAGGAACAAGAAGAAATGCAAAACTGGGCATTTAGCTTACTATACGAATTATATGAAAATGAAGCGAAATTCAGTGAATATATTTACGATGATTTAGGTTGGACAGAAGATGTGAAAATCTTCTTACGTTATAATGCGAATAAATCCCTTCAAAATCTTGGTTTTGATCCGTTATTCCCTGATACAGCAGATGATGTAGACCCAATTGTAATGAATGGTATTTCTACGGGAACATCTAACCACGACTTCTTCTCGCAAGTAGGTAATGGTTATTTACTTGGACAGGTAGAAGCTATGTCAGATGAAGACTATCATAAGTGGACTTAATGAAAAACAGTAAAAAGCACGCTTGTCGAAAAATGACAGGCGTGCTTTTTAATAATGTGCGTTTATTTAGAAGATGTTTTAAGTTGTTTTTTAAACCAATTGTTAATCATCTGATATACAGGCTTTGTATTACCATACATTAAGCACTCATGACCTCTATCTTCAAACATCATGATGGTGGCATCTTCGAAACCAGCACGGATCAGTTCTTTGGCTAGTTTTTGGGTTTCTTTTCCGCCATTGATCAAAGGATCGTTACGACCAGCAATAATAGCAATTGGCAAGTCTTTACGGATATTTCGGGTCCATGAAGTTATTGTTGCTTTATGGGCAATTTTGACTAATTCTGCAAATCCATTATTAGTAAAAACAAAGCCGACTAGGGGCCAATCGCGTTCTTCACCATTATTAGGTGGATACCAATATTCTGGATACGAATTAGCAACGCTAGGATCATCGGAGAGACCGGTACCAAATAACTTTTGATGAATATAATAATTATAAGCGTCAGGATGAAGGATATTTAAGATTGGTGCCAAGGCAGCACCAGTTGCGAATAAAGGACTATTTGTATTAGTTCCGCTAAGGAGGACACCATCAATTTCTTGGCTATATTTTCCAAGATATAAACGAGTAATATAAGCACCCATAGAGTGACCGAGGATATAGTAAGGTAAATCTGGATAATGTTCTTTTGTTTTTTGAACTACACGATGTAGATCTTCAACCATAATATGCCCAGCATCTGTTGTACCAAAATAACCTAGGCGGTTGTGTTCCTTAGCTAGCCCGCCATGTCCAATGTGATCATGAGCAATGACTAGAAAATTTTGCGCTATAAATGACTCTGCTACTTTTTTATAACGGCCACCAAATTCTGACATCCCATGGACAATGTGGATAATGGCCTTTGGATATTCTGCTTCTTGCCATGCATAAACTGGGATGTAAGGGCGGTCTTTTGATGCAGATGGAATGGTTACGGTATCGTAGTAATCTAGTGCAAACATAATTTCCCCCTCTTTTTGTTTGATTATTTCTATTATAAAGGCTTCATTTAAAAAGCACAATAAATAGAAGGTGAGACAATAGTCGTTTAGAATTGACGTACTGAACCAAAAGGCGAACAATAATGAAATGTTATTGGAGACATTTGGGCAGTATCGGACAATGCTGACTTTTGGCACCCGATTATAAACGTTCTTATATAGCAAAGAGAGGCTGAGACATTTTTTGTCCCAGCCTCTACAATTTATTATTTAGAGATCATGATTAATTAGGCAGCTTCATCTTCACCTATAGTATCATCAGAACCTGCTGGACTTGATACTGATGAAGAAGCACTTGGTTGTTCTTCAGGTATAGATTCGGAAGTTGAAGAATCCACTTCACTTGAAGGGGCCTCCACTTCTGAACCATCACTCTCACTTGATTCAGATGTTTCAATATCAGAAGAACTTGATTCCTCCATCGATTCTTCAACTGATGATAATGCACTTGAACTTGACGATGAAGCAGGTGAATTTGAGCTGCTAGAAGATACACGACTAGAAGACGACGATGATTGAACAATCGCATTTCCAGATGCTAGCCAATTTTGATAATCCTTATAAAGGCTATCATTTGCTAAACCAGTTAACACCTGTGATGAAGGTGTCGCATTAGTTGGGAATTCATCTGGTATTGCATCTTTAACTAATTTCACTTCATGTACTGAATCAGGCTGTACCCAATCCGCATTTTCTGAAGTAGTGGATAGGTATCCCATAATAGCTTGGTATAGATAACTTACGATATATCGATCTGGTCCATCAATATAACCGACCTCATCGGTAGAGAATGGGTTATCATAACCAGTCCAAATTGATAGGGCATAATCAGTTGTATAACCTGACATCCAGGTATCCGGTACAGCACTTGAGTCAACACCGAGTTCAGCAGCTTGCTCTTCTGTATAGTTGGTGGTACCAGACTTACCTGCTTCAGCTAGACCAGCTGTATGGTAGTTAGTAGATAATCCGTATGCAGTATCCGTGAAGTTATCTTTGAGCATATCGGTTACCATATATGCAGTGGACTCATCCATTGCTTGATTGCTTGTTGAATCAATAGTAACTTCTTCACCATCTATCGTTGTGAAATAATCAACCGCACGTGGCTGGTTATATTCACCATAATTACCTAAAGTAGCAAAGGCAGCACTTAATTGTAATGGTGTAATCTCACCACCAATAGCATTTGATTCGTAAACACCATTTCCGTCATTTAACACAATGCCCATACTTTGTAGGAATTCATTTACTTGTTCAGTACCTACTTCTTGCAGTAGTTTTAAAGCTGGAATATTACGTGAACCAATTAAGGCTTGGCGAAGTGTAATAGTACCTTGATATAAGTTATCCCAGTTGTTAATTTCATCACCACTTGAGAATTCGTGTTCCTCATCTTTAATAGAGGATTCAGTTGAATAATTCAGATACTCTATAGCCGTTGCATAATCAGCAAATGGTTTAATTGATGAGCCAACACTTCGTTCTAACTGAGTTGCGCGATTATATGATAGTTGCCCATCTTGATTACGGCCGCCATAAAGGGCGAGTATATGTCCTGTTTCAGTATCTACAAGTGAAGCCGCGGCTTGCATATTATCGTTTGTGAAGAAATAACCATCTTCATCCTCGATCGTATTGTAGATTTCAGTCATCGCATCCATATCTAGGTGTGTATAGATTTGTAAACCATCTGAATACATATCATACCCAGCTTCTTCCACTTCAGCAGCAACTTCTTGAATATAAGCATCTAGCATAATTGCCGTTTGTGTTTCAGCAGTAGATTCACTTTCGATATCTAATAGGCCTTCATCGATAGGCGTTGCAACAGCTTCGTCATATTCTTCTTGGGTAATTTTTTCATTATCTAGCATTTCAGAAAGTACAAGATTTCTTCTCTCTAAAGCAGCCTCAGGTTCAGAATATGGATCATAAGCATTTGGTGCCTGGGGCATTCCGGCTAGTAGGGCGGTTTGCGCTAAAGATAGTTCACTTAATGATTGACCATAATATACTTCAGCAGCAGTACCCATACCATAGACACCATTCGCCATATATACTTTATTAATATAAAACTCAAAAATTTCTTGTTTAGAATAGTCTTGTTCTACTTGAATTGCTAACCAAATTTCTTGCACTTTTCGTTTATAGGTCTGGTCCTCTTCATTCGTTGAAAAAGAGGTCAATTTAACCAATTGCTGGGTTAGGGTTGAACCACCTTGTGCTATCCCACCCGCCTTTAAGTTAGCTAAAAATGAACCTGCTATACGAATAGGATCAAAACCGTTGTGCTTCATAAAACGGCGGTCCTCAATAGATATTACAGCATCAAATGTTTGTTGTGAAATATCATTTTCGTCAACAATTATACGATCATTTTGACTTGTTTCATAAACGACATTACCTTCGTTATCATATACACTTGATGCAATCGTGCCATACAAATCTTCTTCAGAAATTGAAGGGCTATCAGAAATCCATAAAAAAGCAATAATGGAAAGGGCAACCCCTATAGCTACACCTAGTCCAACAATCCCAATTAAAATCTTTTTCCAAAGGGCCATACCAGAACGGTTTGACGAGCTTCGCTTGCGTTGATTTTTCTTAGACGATTTTCTATTGTTTTGACTTCGTCGTCTTGAGTTTTGATCTTGACTCATGTTTATCACTCCTAGTAAGTTTGTTTAATTTTAATCACTCACTGCTATCATTTTATCCACTGCTGCTAAATAGTCAATTTGGGGTTGGTAGCCCATATCTACTGAAAAACCTTTAGTTTGAATTTTTTTCAAAGGGATTGCAGTGATATCGTTAGCTAAAAAATTTGTCCAATCTTCTAATAAAGCAGTAATGGGATATACATAGGCTTCATGAAGTTCTTTAAATAGAAATATGACAAAACAAACACCACCATGCTTGGCACAATTTGTCATGTGATCTATTTGATGCTGATGAATATTATGAAGAGGAAATTTAGTTTTAAGGTTAGTTTGTTTAGCCTCGAAATCAAGATACTTTCCTTTGTAAATACCATTGTAGTCTGTTGTGGAAGCAGATTTATAGTAAGCCTCTGTTATTTTTGCACGACTTCTTTTTGGGTAGTCAACTGACACAACTTGAACAGGTGTTGGCTTTTTGTGAATAACAGCTTTATCACGCAATAAATACCACTGGTTGGTCTGATTAATCATTTCTTCTAACTTCATACCACGTTTAGCAAAGCTTGACTTCCCTTTAGAAGCTGGGGATAGGGAATGTTTTGTCTGATTATGGTAGATTTTACCATTAGGATATCTCATGATGCCCTCCTTTAGATATGGTCATTATCTAAGAGACCATATTTATTCTATTCTATCCTATTTGTCCTTTGTACAATAGTTTTATCATGGATTTTAATATAAAAACAAGAAAAAACCTCAAGTTTATTATAACATTAAAGGCGATTTTGGCTCATTAACTAGACAACTCGTGAGTTTTAGTGTAGTATTTTATGATGTCAAGATTATGCATAAATACGTAATCGATTAGTAAATATAACTAGAGTTAGGGGAATTTAAATGTCAGTAAATTATGAACAAACATCAACAAATGAAGGTATTTTACACTTTACCGTAGCAAAAGAAGATGCAGAACAAGCTAAGAAACAAGCTTTTAACCGAATTAAAAAGGATGTATCTGTACCAGGTTTCCGTAAAGGAAAAGTAAACTATCAAATGTTTGTGAGAATGTTTGGTGAACAAACTTTACTTGAAGATGCTGTAAACATCGTTTTACCAGAAGCCTACACAAAAGCTGTTGAAGAATCAGGCTTGGATATTGTTACACAACCTCGCTTTGATATTAAATCTGCCGAGCCAAATGCTGACTGGGAATTAATTGCATACGTGGCAACTAAACCAGAAGTTAAATTGGGTCAATATAAAAACCTAACTGTTTCTAAACAAGAAGTTGAAGTGACTGAAGAAGAAATCAATGATCGTTTATCTGCAGCGCAAGCTAATTTAAGTGAATTAGCATTAAAAGATGGGGCTGCTGAAAATGGCGATACAGTAGTTATCGACTATGAAGGTTTCCAAGATGGCGAAGCTTTCGCAGGTGGTAAAGGGGAAAACCATTCATTAGAATTAGGTTCTAACTCATTCATCCCTGGTTTTGAAGACCAACTAGTTGGTGTAAAAGAAGGCGATGAAGTAGAAGTAAACCTTACTTTCCCTGAAGAATATCATGCGGATGAATTAGCTGGTAAAGATGCTACTTTTAAAGTGAAAGTACATGAAGTAAAAACTAAAGAAGTGCCAGAATTAGATGATGAATTTGCTAAAGATGTTGATGAAGAAGTTGAAACTTTAGACGAATTAAAAGAAAAATACCGTAAAGAATTAACTGAGCAAAAAGAAGCAGCAGCTAAAGAAGCTCGTGAAGAAGAAGCTTTACGTTTAGCAGTAGAGAACGCTGAAATTACTGAATTACCACACGAAATGGTACATGAAGAAGTTCACCGTCAAATGGATCACTACTTAAACGAAATGCAACGTTCAGGTATCTCTAAAGAAATGTACTTCCAATTAACAGGTACAACTGAAGCTGACTTACATGCTCAATTCGAAGAAGATGCTGATACACGCGTAAAAACGAACTTAATTCTTGAGCAAATCGTTGAAGATGAAAACATTACTGCAAAAGTTGAAGATGTAGAAAAAGAAATTGCTACATTAGCTGAAACTTACAACATGACTGTTGAAGAAGTTAAAAATGTCGTAACAGAAGACATGTTAAAAAATGATATTGCATTGAAGAAAGCAATGGCTTTAATCACTGACACTGTAGAAGAAGCATAATTTAAGATTATTCGAACATAAAAGCCAGTGAGTTACTGGCTTTCCCATATGTAGAAAAAAACCGAGCCTGTGCTCGGTTTTTTTACGCGCTAACTATTAAAATGCTTTTTTGATAGTATCTAAGAAATGTTTGTTGTATTTTTCTGCGTCAACACCTAGCGCAACAAATACATTTGGTTTTTCGTTACGGTTTAATGCTGATTGATCTTGAACTAAGCGCCCCTCTTGCTCGCCGTATAAGCTCTTGATGCGGAATGTTTCACCAGTCACCCAGTCGCTGTTAAGTGCAACAGAGACAGCCAATGGGTCATGTAATGCACAACCTGTAAGGTCTTCATATGAATTAGCGTAAGCTTTAAAGTAGTAAGTGACAATTTCATGGAAAACTTGGGCAGCTTCAGACATTTCTAACCAAGGTGCAATATCAGTGTCGGTGATTAGCGTTCGTAAAGTAACATCTAAACCAATCACTTTAATAGGCAATCCAGAATCGAAAACAATATTATTTGCTTCAGAGTCTTTCCAGAAGTTTGCTTCAGCAAAGGGGCTAACATTTCCTGGTACAGTTAGCGCACCGCCCATTGATACAATACCTTTAATTTTTTGCATAGCAGGTAGATCCTTTTGAATTGCTAATGCAGCATTTGTTAAAGGTCCTGTTGTTACTAAGACTAATTCTTCACCGTATTTGTTTGCAGACTCAATAATAAAATCGATAGCATCTTGATCAGAGATATTATTGCCAGCAGGTAATTCAATATTCCCTAGGCCATTTAGCCCATGAAAGATACCAGATGCTTTTTCTTGGATATAATCTTCACTTGCGCCAATCTTGTGGGCAGCGCCTCGGAAAACCGGAATGTCTTCGCGGTCCAATAATTTTAATACCGCTGAGGCATTGTGGACACACTTGTCAACTTCAGCATTTCCAAATACAGATGTAATACCGATTACTTCTGCATCTTCTTCGCCCAAAGCAAGTGCAATAGCCATTGCATCATCAATACCCGTATCAAAATCTAAGATTAATTTCATATTTAAACCCCCTAAAAAGTTGGATATTTTAATATCTTATCCTAAGTAAAGTATAAGGCATTGGCTTTCAAATTGATAGAAGAAAGACAATGCCTTATACAAGTTTATTAAAATGGATTGATGAACCAGCTTTCTAAATTAGAAGAAGAAACCAACTATTGTTGCTGAAATCATAGATACTAAGACTGATGCAATGATTAAACGCCATGTATTGTTTGCGATAACTTTGGCCTGTTTAGTTGACATAATTTTTACAGAAGCAATAATCATGCCGACAGTTGCGATATTTGAAAATGAGATAACATAAGTTGACATCATTGCCATTGTTTTCTCTGTTATTTGTCCTGCAACCGCTTGAACTTCACCTAAGGCGACAAATTCATTGGTTAATAATTTGGAAGCCATGATAGAACCAGCGCTTACGATATCCGTACTTGGAACACCCATTATATATGCAAGTGGGGAGAAAACGTAACCAAGGATAGTAAAGAAATCTATGCCAAATACCAAACTAGCTAATGAATTAAGGAAGGTAATTAAAGCTGTAAAACCAATTAATGATCCAGCAATTGCTAAAGCAATTTGGAAACCACTAGAGATGTAGTCGCTCAATACGGAGAAAAAGTTTTCTTCTTCAATACCTTCATTTTCCTTAGCTTCTTCAATAGGGTTAAAATCTACCTGAAGAGTTTGTGGATTATATGGTGTCATCAATGAGACGATGACGAAAGCGGCAAAGACATTTAAAAGAATGGCTACTACTACAAATTTACCATCAACCATTTGCATATAAGAAGCAATAGTCGTAGCAGATACACAAGATAACCCCATTAACGCAAATGTAAATATTTGTTCGGGCGAGAATTTATCAATGTAGCGCTTAATTGTAATGAAACCGTTTGATTGGCCAAGCATGGCCATCATGATAGCAATATATGATTCATTTTCCCCCATACCAGTCACCTTATTAAGGGCTTTACCTAAGAATTTAGCGATAAATGGTAGGACGTTAATATATTGAAGGATACCAATCAAACCAGAAATAAATACGATTGGCATTAAAACGTTTAGGAAGAAAATACCATATCCTGTGGATCCCTCACCAAAAACAAATTCGGTACCACCATTTGCTTGTAAGATTAACCAGTTAAAGAACTCTGATATACCTTCCAAAATTGCGATCCCAAAGCTTGTTCTTAAACCAACGAAGGCTAAAACAAACATAATAATCAATAAAATGCCTACTTGTTTAATACGGGCGTTCTTACGGTCTTTACTAAGTAATAAAGCAATAAGTCCAATGACAATTAGACCGATAATTCCGCGAATAATACTCATAGTGATCTCCTTTTCTTATTTTTATTCAAATTTTTGCACTGCTAATCATTATAAAATATTGACTAGTAAAATACTAGTAATTTAAAAGAATTCCCGAACGATAAACTGGTTACATTTTTAGACTTATCATATATGATATACAATAGACCTAAAACATATAAAATGAAGACATTTAAATTGACTTAAAGTCAAGAATTTGGCACAATAAGATGATGTAAAAAGGGAAAGGAGAACGGATAGCATGTATAATGATGATGAACAAACAACGATTCACTGTTCTTTTTGTGGAAAATCACAAGATGAGGTAGACAAAATCATCGCTGGACCGGGTGTTTATATCTGTAATGAATGTGTAGCACTGTGTCAGGAAATTATTGATGAAGAAGTTAGCCAAGAACGAGAAGAATCTTATACAATGGTTGAACCACCAAAACCAACTGAAATTCGTTCCATCTTAGATGATTATGTTATTGGCCAGGATCAAGCCAAAAAGACTTTGTCAGTAGCAGTATATAACCATTACAAACGTATTTCTTCTAACAACGAAGCTGCTGATGATGACATTTCTCTTCAAAAGAGTAATATTCTATTAATGGGACCAACTGGTTCAGGAAAAACATACTTAGCTCAAACGTTAGCGCGTATTTTGGACGTGCCATTTGCGATTGCGGATGCAACGACATTGACAGAAGCGGGTTATGTTGGGGAAGATGTTGAAAATATCTTAGTCAAATTAGTACAGGCTGCTGATTTTGACGTGGAGCGTGCCCAAAAAGGGATTATATATGTTGATGAGATTGATAAGATTGCGCGTAAATCAGAAAATGTTTCCATTACACGTGATGTCTCTGGTGAAGGTGTTCAACAGGCGTTACTGAAAATTTTAGAAGGAACTGAAGCAAACATTCCGCCACAAGGTGGGCGTAAACATCCACATCAAGAATTGATTCAAGTAGATACAACCGATATACTCTTTATTGTAGGTGGTGCCTTTGACGGTATTGAACCAATTATTAAAGAACGCCTCGGGGAAAAAGTGATCGGTTTTGGTAATAGTTCAAAGAATCAGATTTTAAATGATAATGATGCGATTATGCAACAGGCTATTCCTCAAGATTTACAAACATTTGGATTAATTCCTGAATTTATTGGTCGTTTACCAATTATGGCTAACTTAAATAAGTTAACCAAAGAAGATTTAGTTCATATTTTAACAAAACCAAGAAATGCTTTAGTAAAGCAATATCAGCAATTGTTAAAGATGGATGATGTTGAACTTACATTTACTGATGAAGCGCTTGATGCGATAGCACAGAAGGCTTTAGACCGTAAAACAGGAGCCCGTGGTCTCCGTTCAATTATTGAAGAAGCAATGTTAGAAATTATGTTTGAGATTCCATCTCGTGATGACGTCTCAAAAGTGACGATTACAGCTTCGGTCATTAATGATGATATTGAACCGGATTTATTTGATTTAGAAGGCAAAAAAATCGCTTAAATAAGTCTAAGCGTTGCAATGTATGAAATACAATGGGAAAGACTGGCTTTAGTCTTTCCTTTTTGTGTCAGAAAGGAGATTTTCATGGACGTGCATAATGTTGAATTTCTAATCTCAGCCGTAAGGCCAGAGCAGTATCCAGCTTCTACAATACCTGAGATTGCTTTAGCGGGACGGTCAAATGTTGGAAAAAGTTCATTTATCAATACGATGATTAATCGAAAAAAATTGGCTAGAACATCAAGTAAGCCTGGAAAAACACAACAGTTAAATTACTATCAAATTGAAGATTTGTTCTATTTTGTAGACGTTCCTGGATATGGATACGCTAGAGTGAGTAAAACTGAAAAAGCAAAATGGGGCGAGATGTTAGAAACATATTTTACTACCCGTGAAAACCTAGTTTTAGCACTTCTTGTAGTGGACTTTCGCCATAAACCAACCAAAGATGATATTCAAATGAAAGAATTCATGGATTACCATGGCGTACCTTATTTTGTTATCGCAACAAAAAGTGACAAAATTAAGAAAAGTCAATGGAATAAACACCTAAGTGATATTTATAAAACATTAGGATTAGAATCAATTGATCAAATTTTACCATTTTCAGCTGAAACAAAAAATGGTAGAGACGAAGCTTGGGAAATTATTCAAGCTGTTTTAGATGGCGAATTTGAACTTGAAGAATAATTATTCAAATAATATGTCCATATCGATTGCATTTTGATTTGGTTTCCGCTATATTTATTGTGAGTTTTTGCCGGCAAAAGTAGGTGGTCAATTGGCGAATTTTATTCCAGAGGAAGTCATTAATGAAGTCAAAAACAATGTAAATATCCTTGATATAACTAGTCAGTTTGTTGACTTACAAAAAAGAGGCCGTAACTATTTTGGTTATTGTCCATTTCATGAAGAACGTACGCCTTCGTTCACAGTAAATGAAGAAAAACAGATTTTTCACTGTTTTTCATGTGGTCGAGGGGGTAATGTTTTTCGTTTTATGGAAGAAATTGAAGGCTATACATTCCCACAAGCTGTTCAGAAAGTAACAGAACTTGGAAATGTTTCAGTCTCTTTCGACTGGTCTGCTCTAGAAGATGGACAGCAGACAAACAACTATAGTAATACACAGAATCGGTTAATTCAAATTCATGAAGAATTAAGGCAATTTTATCACTATTTGTTGATGAATACTGAAAATGGAAATCTAGGATTGCAATATCTATATGATCGAGGATTGCGTAAAGAAACACTAGAAACCTATCAAATAGGTATTGCACCTGAAGATGGTAGGTTAGCAGCTCAGCACCTTTTAAATAAAGAATTTACGGTTGAAGAATTACAACTGTCTGGCATTTTTGTAGGGGATCAAGATCGTTTAAAAGATCGGTTTGCTGGTAGAATTATGTTTCCACTAAGAGATGTAATAGGTAAGACTGTGGGTTTCTCTGGGCGGATTTTACCTGGGTCGATGCATCAAAAGAACTATCCTGATGCTGCTAAATATTTAAATAGTCCTGAGACAGAGATTTTTGAAAAGAATACTTTCCTATTTAATCTTGATTTAGCTCAAAGTGAAGCTAGACGAGCCAAAGAACTTGTATTGTTTGAAGGTTTTATGGATGTAATTGCTTCTCATAATGAGGGTATAGGAAACGGTGTTGCCTCTATGGGAACAAGTTTAACTAGTAATCAAATTAGAGTGATTGAAAAGGCAAGCAAACAAATCTTAATTGCTTATGATGGAGATACTCCAGGTCAAAAAGCAACGTTACGAGCGATCAATTTGATTCAAGATCAAAGTAATCGATTGAAAATAAATGTGCTATCTTTTGAACAGAATTTAGATCCAGACGAATTTATACAAAAATATGGTGGCGAGAAGTATGCCAATTTTGTTATAAATAAAAGAATGAGTCCGATACATTTTATGAGAAACTTCTATCGGAAGAAGTTTTCTCTTGAAACGGACAATGGAAAGATTCAGTTTATAAATGTGATGCTTGAGGCGATTGCAAAAACACAGCAAGCGATTGAGCGAGATATTTATATCAGTGAAATTTCTGAAGATACGGGTGTATCTAAAGATACACTCTTGCAACAATTAGAGAGTTATACTTCAAATAAACAGAATTATCAATCATATCAGGAACAGGGCCATAGGTCATCTCAGTATTTTAATGATGGTAACCTAGCAGTGCCTGAGGTTGGAGTTACAAGAGGTCAGAAAAAGACACAACTTGAAAAAAGTGAATTGCTATTGTTGTATCGTTTACTCTATAATAGTGAGACATGGTTACTCATAGCGAATAAGGATTTTCATTTCCAATCTAGTGAAGTTGAAACGGTCTATATGCTACTGTCAGACTATAGGGATAGGAAACAAAACATAGATGGTGAAATAGATCCAGGAGACTTCTTACAAGCTTTAACAGGCGCTGAAGAGCAACGTTTGGTTGCTGAAGTAATGAACTTAGAAGTCGCCCCTGATATTGGTGAAGGTGAAGTGGAAGACCTTATTTATAATATACAAACTAAAGGGAGTATAGAACAAAAGATGCAAACTTTAGATGATGAAATTGCTTATGCAAAATCCGTAGATGATTTTGCACAAATTGGTATTTTGATCAAGAAAAAAATTGATTTATTGAAACAACTAAAAAATCGTAATAGTTAATTTAATGATGCTAATTTTTGATTTATGTTAGGAGCGAATTGAATGGCAAAGAAAAAAGTGGATGGTATCACACTTAACCAAGCTACCAAACAATTAATAGCTGAGAAGAAAATTTTTGGTACAATTCAGTATACTGATTTAAGCGATAAAATCGCACAACCTTTCGAATTGGATGATAAAGAAATGGATAGCCTGATTGAAAAATTCGAAGATCAAGGTATTGCAGTTGTGGATGAAAATGGCGAACCAACAATGCGCCAAATGGACAAAGAAGCCGACAAGGAAGCTGAAAAAGTGAAAAAAGAAGAGGTAGATCCTACTTCTGTTGCTTCTGATGTTAAAATCAATGATCCAGTTAGAATGTATTTGAAAGAAATTGGTCGTGTTGAATTATTAACGGCTGACGAAGAGGTTTCCTTAGCACAACGTATTGAGCAAGGGGATCCAATAGCTAAACAAGAATTAGCGGAAGCAAACTTACGTTTAGTTGTGTCTATTGCAAAACGTTATGTAGGACGTGGTATGTCTTTCTTAGATTTAATTCAAGAAGGAAATATGGGTCTGATGAAAGCTGTTGAGAAATTTGATTATCATAAAGGATTCAAGTTTTCTACATATGCTACGTGGTGGATTCGACAAGCAATTACTCGTGCCATCGCTGACCAAGCACGTACAATCCGTATTCCAGTACATATGGTCGAAACGATTAACAAGTTAGTTCGTATTCAACGCCAACTATTACAAGACCTTGGCCGCGAACCAACCCCAGAAGAAATTGGGGCTGAAATGGACTTACCAACTGAAAAAGTACGTGATATTCTTAAAATAGCGCAAGAGCCAGTGTCACTTGAAACACCAATTGGTGAAGAAGATGATTCTCATTTAGGAGATTTCATTGAGGACCTTGATGCTACAAGCCCAGCTGACTATACTTCTGCTGAATTATTGAAAGAACAATTAAACGAAGTACTAGATACTCTGACAGATCGTGAAGAAAATGTGTTGCGTTTACGTTTTGGATTAGAAGATGGTCAATCGAAGACATTAGAGCAAGTTGGGCAACAATTTGGTGTTACTCGTGAACGAATTCGTCAAATTGAAGCGAAAGCTTTGAGAAAGTTACGCCACCCATCTCGTTCAAAACAATTGAAAGATTTCTTAGAATAAATATATTAGAGAAGATGAGACAAAAGTCGTTTAGCGTTGACGTACTAGACCAACAGCCGAAGAATAACGAAATGTGATTGGCGTATTTTGGGTAGTATCGGACAAGGCTGACTTTTGAAACCCGATTATAAACATGTTTTATATAGCAAAGAGAGGCTGAGATATTTTTGTCGTAGCCTCTTTTTTGTTTACTAGAGAAATTTATTGACATCAGTAAATGGTTATCGAATGTATTCAGATTTCATCTATGTTCTTAGATAGTGAATTGTAGTTTAGCTCTAATGGGTAGCGCTTATAGCGTATTCGTTTTTATCTACTAGTATGCTTGATAAAGTTCTGCCATCTAGTAAAAAAATAAAATAATGGCCATATAAAATACAAAAATTGTATTATATATATTTGAATACTGTTAGGAGATATCAGTTACTAATTTATTACATATATAGTAATAAATGGTTTTTTGATAATAAAATAGTTGTGAATAAATGAGAAATATATATTTTTTTTCATTTTCTGTTTGACCTATAATTCAACATAGCGTAAAGTACATCAGAGGAAAAACTACTTCACAAACGTGTATAGAGTCGACTGACCAAGAATTACACTGAACTGCTTATGAAAGCACGTGAAGATATTTTTTTAATAAGCCAATCAGCATCTAATTTCTAATAAATCCTTAGTTTCAGACATTTATTTGGAACTAAGCGATTTAGGGAAATTGGTGGATTTGTTATGCAATCGGTAGGCCATTAGAAAAGGGGAAAAAATATGCCAAAGAGAACAGATATTCACAAAATTCTAGTTATCGGATCAGGTCCAATTGTTATTGGACAAGCTGCCGAATTTGACTATGCTGGAACCCAAGCTTGTCTTGCTTTAAAAGAAGAAGGCTACGAAGTTGTTCTGATTAATTCGAATCCAGCGACCATAATGACTGATCGAAAAATAGCAGACAAAATATATATCGAGCCGATTACTGAAGAAATGGTTTCTAAGATCCTTTATGATGAAAAGCCAGACGCAATTTTACCCTCGTTAGGTGGTCAAACGGGTTTAAATATGGCTTTGACATTGGATGCTTCTGGAATTTTAGAAGAACTAGGTATTGAATTAATAGGGACCAACCTAGAAGCGATTGATCAAGCTGAGGATCGAGAATTATTTAAAAACTTGATGACGTCAATTGGTCAACCAGTTCCTGATTCAACCATTGTGCACACAGTTGATGAAGCAATCGATTTTGCCAATTCTATTGGCTACCCTATCATTGTACGCCCAGCTTTTACAATGGGTGGATCAGGCGGTGGTATTTGTGAAGATCAAGATTCACTTGAACAGATTGTTAAAAATGGTTTGACGTTATCACCGGTAAGCCAATGTCTAATTGAGAAATCTATTGCTGGTTACCAGGAAATAGAATACGAAGTAATGCGAGATAGTTCGGGAGAAGCCAAAGTAATTACATCTATGGAGAATTTCGATCCAGTAGGTGTTCATACGGGTGATTCAATTGTATTTGCCCCTAATCAATCTCTTAACGATGAACAGAATGATTTGCTAGCTGAAGTTGCACTTAAAATTATTCAAGCTTTAGAAATTGAGGGTGGTTGTAATGTGCAATTGGCTCTAAAACCTGATAGTAATGAATACTATATTATCGAAGTAAATCCACGTGTCTCGCGTTCTTCAGCTCTAGCTTCAAAAGCAACAGGATTCCCTATCGCTCGTGTAGCAGCCAAAATCGCAGTAGGTTACTGCTTTAATGAGTTGTATAACCCTTACACGAAGACGCATTTTTCTGACTATGATCCAAAAGATATCACTTATACTGTTGCAAAGGTACCGCGTTTTTCTAATGATAAATTTAAACATGCCGGTAGAAGCTTGACGACGCAAATGAAGGCTACAGGTGAAGTCATGTCACTTGGGCAATCAATTGAAGAATCTTTACTAAAATCTATTCAATCATTGGATAATGGCCATGCTCATTTATTTGATGTGGATGCTAGTAACGCTTCAGATGAAAAGATTATGAAAGAGCTAGTAGAGGTAAAAGACGATCGGATATTCTATCTAGCTGAAGCAATTCGTCGCGGTATGAAAGTTGAAGAGGCATATGAATTAACTAAAATTCGTCCATTATTCCTTCAAGCTATCAAACATATCGTAGACATCGAAAAAGCTATCAAAGATCAACCTCAAAACTTTGAAATAGTAAGAGAGGCGAAAAAGAATGGCTTTGATGATCAAACAATTGCAGAAATTGCTGGCTTAACTGCTAGCGAAGTGAAGGACCTTAGAGAATCCAATGGCATCACGCCAAACTTTATTCCGGTTACAATTTGGGGAATGGGAGATTATGGTGAATCTGGTTACTACTTCACTTCTTATAACGGAGAAAACAAGCCAAAAACGACTACAGATAAGCAATCTGTCTTAGTTTTAGGATCTGGTCCAATTCGAATAGGTCAAGGAATCGAATTTGATTATGCGACAGTACATTGTGTTAAAGCATTACAAAAGGCTGGGTATGAAGCGCTAATCATCAATTCTAATCCAGAAACAGTTTCTACAGACTTTTCGATATCTGACAAATTATTCTTTGAACCCGTTACTTTTGAAAATGTTATGGCAATTATTGAACGTGAACAACCGGTAGGTGTGATGATTCAATTTGGTGGCCAAACAGCAATTAACTTGGCCAATGATTTAACTCAAGCAGGTGTTCAAATTCTTGGGACATCAGTTGAAGATATGAATCGTGCAGAGGATAGAAAACTATTTGAACAGGCCTTAAAACAATTAGGAATTGCACAACCAAAAGGAGATACAGCTTTGAATTTAGAAGAGGCTCTTGCAATACCTGAAAAAATAGGTGGCTATCCAGTTTTAGTTAGACCTTCTTTTGTCTTAGGTGGTAGAGGAATGGAAGTAGTTTATAATCAAGAAGATTTAACTACATATATGAATGATGCTTTGGTTGAAAGTAAAAAATTAAACCGTGAAGCACCAATTTTAATTGACCATTATGTGCAAGGAATAGAAGTTGAAGTGGACGCTATTTGTGACGGACAAGATGTCTTTATCCCAGGAATTATGGAACATATTGAAGCTGCTGGTGTTCACTCTGGGGATTCTATGGCCGTATTCCCGACACAAAGATTGTCTCAACCAGTGATTGATCAGGTTATAGAAGAAACAGTTAAAATTGGTAATGGCTTAGGAACTATTGGAATGGTAAATATTCAATTTATCGTAGAGAATGAAGAAGTTTTTGTAATCGAAGTGAATCCGAGAGCAAGCAGAACTTTGCCTTTCCTATCTAAAGTGACTGATATTGAGATTGCACAAATTGCTACTAACGTGATTATGGGAACTAGCTTAAAAGCCCAAGGATTGGGAACTGGTTTATATGACTATACTGGAGATGAGGTACATGTAAAAGCACCCGTATTCTCTTTTACTAAGTTAAATGGTGTTGATCCTGCTGTAAGTCCAGAAATGAAATCTACTGGTGAAGTGATGGGTACTGGAAAAACTTATGCTAGTGCTTTACAAAACGCTTTTGAGGGAGCGAATATTCCTTTAATCAAAAAAGGCACTATCGTATTCAATATATTCGAAAATGAATTAGAAGAAATTCAAAATAGTTTAAAAAATCTATATAATGCTGGTTACGAAATAGTAGTAAATATTAATGATAGTTCAAAAGAAATAATATCTGAGGTCTTTACTAGCTTTAAGAATACTGAAGATTTAGACCAGTTTATCATTCAAGATAAGGGGCAAATCGTAGTAGATACCACAGGTAATGTACCTGGTTACGAAAGAGGTTTATCTACTAGAATGGCAGCTATTAGTCACCTTGTACCACTTTTTACCCATTTAGATACTTTTAAAGCTTATGCTACGGCTTTAGAAGAAAAAAGCTAGTTGCTTTCAATTAGTCTAATATTTACAAGGTTGTGTTATAAAATATATATCACCATATTTAAAAAAGGATTAAAATTTAATTGACATTATCATTATTTTCTAATAGAATAATAGAAATATTTAAAATCAAGTATGGAGAGAGTAGGTAACTATTGGATTTACAGCGAATTAGGATAGAGTGGAAGCCTAATATGATAAGGTTGCTGAACCGCACTTCATGGATAAATTGGTGAATGACAAGTAGTCAATTTCGCTGATGCAGCGTTAACAAAAATGAGTGAATTCGATTTGAATTAACTAGAGTGGTACCACGGATAAGCCTCGTCTCTATGTTCTATTTGAACATGGGACGGGGCTTTTTTTATATAATTGAATCAAAGATAAAGTTAGTAATTTGCGGTATATACTTAGCGAGGTAGTGACGGTGTGAGACTACTGATATTAACCAAATGAATCGTGCTTTATAGATTTCTTGTAAGGGTTAAACTGAACAAGGACGTAATATCCACGTTAGGATAAGAGATAGTCTTTTTCAAGTAGTTGTGAAAAGGCTAAGTAGAGTGGTATCGCGGTTAAACGCCTCTATATTTGCAATAAGCAGATATAGGGGTATTTTTTATTAGGAGGGGGATAAAAGTGATAGAAATTAGTAAGCAAGATATTGAAAAGGCTAATATTTTAATTGATTCGTTGGCCTATATAAAAGATTTTTATCAAAAAATTATAGTCATTAAATATGGTGGGCATGCAATGGTTTCTGAAGAAATTCGTCAGCGAGTAATTTCAGATATTGCTTGGCTATCTTATGCGGGTATGAAACCAATTATTGTGCATGGTGGTGGACCTGAAATTAACCGGATGCTTGAGTTACAGGCAGTTGAACCGCAATTTATGAATGGTTTGCGAGTGACTTCTCATGATGTGATGCGGACAGTGGAGATGGTATTAACAGGGTTGATTTCACCAAATTTGACAACTATGCTAAATGAAGAAGGGATTGCTGCTATTTCAATATCAGGTAAGGACAATAAGGTAATGGAGGCAGTGAAGAAAGATGAAGCGTTGGGGTTGGTGGGAGAAGTTACCAAAGTAAATACAGCATATCTGCATCAAATGCTTGCAGATAATATATTACCTGTTATTTCACCGATTGCTTATGGACCTCAGGGGGAGAGCTTGAATATCAATTCTGATGAAGCTGCAGCCGCAATTGCCTCAGCTTTAAAAGCAGAGAAAATGATCTATCTAACGGATATTAATGGCATATATGAGGATCCAGCTGATCCCACTAGCTTATATTCAGAAATGTCCGCTAAAGAAATTCAAATAGCAATTGAAAATGAAGTAATTACTGGAGGTATGATTCCTAAGGTAAAAAATTGTCTTAGTGCAATTCAATCTGGCGTTCACTCATGTCAAATTATTGACGGCACTATTCCTCATGCTATTATTTTAGAACTTTTTACTAAAAATGGCCTCGGTACAATGATTACAGCGTAAAAGGTGGTAAGAAAATGAATTTACAAAATAAAAACTTTTTAAAATTATTAGATTACACTAGTCAAGAAATTGAATTTTTGATTGATTTCGCCTTACATTTGAAGCATTTAAAGCAAGCCAATATTCCTCATGAATATTTAAAAGGTCAAAATATCGCACTTTTATTTGAGAAATCATCCACTCGTACACGTGCAGCCTTTACCGTTGCGGTAAATGACTTAGGTGGACATCCCGAATATCTTGGGGCTAATGATATTCAACTTGGCAAAAAAGAATCAGTCATTGATACGGCAAAAGTGTTAGGTTCAATGTTCGATGGCATCGAATATCGTGGGTTTGACCAAGAAGCAGTTGAACTATTAGGGGCGCATGCTGGTGTGCCAGTTTGGAATGGGTTAACTGATTCTTGGCATCCAACGCAAATGATCGCAGATTTTATGACGATAAAAGAAATATTTGGCACTTTAAAAGAGCAGCATTTGGTTTATCTAGGTGATGGTCGTAATAATATGGCGAACTCTCTAATGATTGCCGGTGCAAAATTAGGCGTGGACATAACGATTGCAACTAGTCCAGAATTAGAACCTGATCAAATGATTTTAAAGGCGGCAGAAGATATAGCGAAGACGACGCAAACTAAAATAATAGTTACAAATGATCCTTATGCAGCAGTTAAATCAGCTACGGTTATTTATACGGATGTGTGGGTATCTATGGGAGAAGAAGCCAGTTTTGAAGAACGTATTCAACAATTAATGCCATTTCAAGTTAACCAAAAGTTAATTGATCATGTAGAATCAGATCAGTTTATTTTCCTGCATTGTCTACCTGCCTTCCATGATGCAGAAACAACGTATGGACAACAGGTATTAGATCAATATGGCTATAAAGAAATGGAAGTGACCGATGAAGTCTTCCAGGCAGACTATGCTAAACAGTTTATACAGGCAGAAAATCGACTCCATTCAATTAAAGCAATCATGGCAGCTACCAATGGGCATCTATTTTGGCCAAGTCAAGCGATTAAAGGTGGTGATTAGATGATTAGAGTAGGTATTATCGGTGCAACCGGTTATACGGGTGAAGAACTTATTCGTTTACTGGTTACCCGTCCGGATATAGAATTAACTTGTTTAACCTCAAGAAATCAAGTTGGGACAAAGGTTCAAGATTACTATCCACATTTTAAAGGACTTATTGATCAAGCTTTCATAGCTTATGACCCCAACCATATTTTTGATTTAGTAGACGTATTATTTTTATGCTTGCCACATGGTGTTTCTATGGAAATTGCAAGCGCCGCACAGGGTTATGATGTGAAAGTGATAGATTTAGGGGCAGACTTCCGAATTAAAGATAAAGAAGTATATGAAGCATATTACGGTGTTCAACAAACAGAACCAGAACTCCTAGCTCAAGCAGTTTATGGACTGCCAGAATTGTATGCTAGAGAAATTCAACAAGCAAACTTAATCGCTAATCCAGGTTGCTTTGTAACTTGTAGCTTATTAGCTTTGCTACCTATTATCGATGCTGATTTTATTCAGAAGAATTCGATTATTATTGACGCCAAAACAGGTGTATCAGGCGCTGGAAGGTCAGCAAAAGCAGCCAACCTACTGACAGAATTAGGGAATAACTTTTATGCTTATAACCCACTAACTCACCGTCATATCCCAGAAATTGAACAAGTTTTAAATCATATAACAAAAAGTCCGGTAACTGTTCAATTTACCCCACACTTATTGCCGACTGAGCGTGGGATTTATACAACTATTTATGTAGACTTAACTTCAGAAGTTTCAGAAGACAAAGTCCAACAAATATACAAAAATTATTATCAGGATAACTACTTTATCCAAATTTTAGAAAAAAATCAATTACCACAGATGAAGGCTGTCCGTGCTAGTAATTTTACTCAAATTCAAGTGCAGATAGATAAAAGAACTAATCGTTTAGTTATCTTTGCTGTGATCGATAATCTGGTGAAGGGGTCAGCAGGACAAGCAATTCAGAATATGAATTTAATGTTTGGACTTGACCAAACTACTGGTCTTAGCCAAGCGCCCATTTTCCCGTAACGCTTTAAGAAAGGAGTCAAGATATGCCACAAATAGATCATGTAACTATCACTACCGTTGAACGTACGCCTACTTCTTTGGAGAAGCAAATAATCCCTGGAGGTTTCTGTGCTATCGACAATGTCTGGGTATCAGGAGTACATTCAGGTTTTAAACATCGTAACAAAGATTTGGCGCTTATTTATTTTCCTAAAGGTGCAACAATGGCAGGCGTCTTTACGAAGAATGCCATTGAATCTCATCATATCAAGTATGATAAAAAACTTTTAAATGAACAAGCGACATTCAAAGCAATTATGACTAATTCAGGAAACGCTAATACCTTTAATGGAGAAAAAGGGGATGCGGATGTCAAAATCATGGCTGAAACACTAGCGAATAAATTAGCTATTCACCCTGATGAGGTATTGATTTGCTCAACTGGTGTAATCGGTGTGCCAATGGATCTAACAAATTTTGATAAAAAGGTAGCACATTTAAGCCATAATCTAACCGATGGAGACTCTATTCAGGCAGCTGAAGCAATCATGACAACAGATACTACCATTAAACAAAAAGCAATAGCTTTTGAAATAGAGGGTAAACCAGTACATTTAGCTGCAATTGCCAAAGGTTCAGGTATGATTCACCCTAATATGGGCACTATGCTGTCATATATCGTAACCGACTTAGATTTAGGGCAAGCAACCTTATTGCAATTACTAAAAGAAGCAGTTAGACAGACTTTCAATAAAATTTCAGTTGATGGAGATACTAGCCCAAATGATTCTGTAATTTTGGCTTCTACCAATAAAATATCTGTTAACCCAACTAAGCAAAATATTCTCCTCTTCCAAGAGAGATTAACAGAAATATGCCAAATGATGGCACAGGAAATTGTAGCAGATGGGGAGGGTGCTTCAAAATTCGTAACTGTATCAGTCAAAGGTGCAAGTAGCCTTTCTGATGCAGAGGGGATTGCTAAACAAGTTGCCACTTCCTCCTTAGTCAAAACAGCAATTTACGGTCAAGATGCCAACTGGGGACGTGTATTATCAGCTATTGGTCAAGCACAGCCAAATTACCTAGATCCGAGCAAAATCAAAATTCAATTTATCTCGAAAAAAGGTTCAATACTTACTTGTAAGGGCGGACAAGGATTAGATTTTGACGAAGCCTTAGCCTTTGAAATATTATCAGAAAAAGAAATAACGATTGATATCGATTTAGGATTAGGTAAGAGCCAAATAGCTGTTTGGACTTGTGACATTACGGAAGATTACATTAAGATTAACGCTGATTACCGCAGTTAGGAGTATATAATGAATACAGAAGAACTGATTGCATTGGGTCAGGAAGTCACCATGCATACTTTCAACCGCCAAGAAACTGTCCTAGTCAAAGGTCAAGGAGCCTATGTTGAGGATCTAGATGGAAAAAAGTATATCGATTTCATTTCTGGCATTGCATGCAATGTATTAGGCCACGCTGACCAAGAATTCGTCGAATACATTTCTAAGCAAGCAGGCAATTTGATACATGTATCTAACCTTTTCTGGAATGAAAATGGGATCAAACTAGCTGAAAAATTAAGCGAAGTATCAAATCTTGACAAGACTTTTTTCGCTAATTCGGGTACAGAAGCCAATGAAGCAGCCATTAAACTAGCCCGTAAATGGGGGACTGAAATGAAGGGTCCCGATGCTTTTGAAATTATTTCCATGAACCAATCTTTCCATGGTAGAACTTTGGCCAGTTTAACAGCGACCGGTCAAGAAGACATGCATACTGCATTTAAACCACTACCTGTGGGCTTTAAATACGTCGATTTTAATGATATAAACGACTTAATAGCAGCCGTGAACAATAATACATGTGCTATTTTGCTGGAGGTCATCCAAGGAGAGGGTGGAGTCAATGCAATTACGCCAGAATATGTTGCTGCTGTGAATGAAATTCAGAAAAAGGAAAAAGTTTTAGTGATCGTTGATGAAATTCAAACCGGTATCGGCCGAACCGGTACCATGTTTGCTTTTCAACAGACGAGTCTAAAACCAGATCTTATTACCTTAGCTAAGGGATTAGGAGGTGGGTTACCGATTGGTGCGCTTGTGGCTAAAAATCATGTCGCCAGTCATTTTAAACCGGGAGATCACGGCACAACCTTCGGTGGCAATCCCCTAGCAACAGCAGCTGGAAACTATATTCTTTCAGCGATAGAAAAGCAGCACTTGTTGGCAAATGTGCAAGAAGTGTCACAATATATCATTAATGAAATTGAGTCATGGCAGTCCCTAGCCATTAAAGAAATTAGAGGAAAGGGATTATTAATCGGCTTGAAACTGACGAAATCAGTTGGGCATGTAATTACCAAAGCTGCTGAACAAGGATTATTGATTACTTCCGCTAAAGATGATGTTATCCGCCTGCTACCACCATTAAATGTCTCAAAGTTAGTAGTGGATGAAGGATTAGAAAAATTAAAGGTTGCACTACAGGCATAAAAGTAATATATCTCATAGGTTATCTAAAGTGAGTATTTATATAATAAAATAATTTTAAGACCTTTCTTTTCTTGTGTATATATGATTAGAAGGTATCTGAAAAGTGAAGTTTATATTTATCATATTAGTGGTATAATTGAAGAGCAACCGGATGCTGACCTATATAATAGGAAGGTCCGGTATTTTTTGGAGGAGACAACATGCATTCAATTTTAAAACAAACTTTTTCATTAAAACCCTCCCCAGATCATCACTTAGAAAGAATACTTGTTGCCGGTATTTGTGCGCTGATTGTAAATTTAACCGGATACTTTTTAAAAAATCCTGGTATCAATGCTACATCTAGCTTGGGATTATTTACTTTTCTGCATTTTCAATCTTACGAAGGACAGCGAACGATTAAGCGAATGATATTTGTCGCAATATCGCTATTTACTGCTTATACGGTTGGCCTTATTATTGGTCAAATCCCCTTAATGGCACCCATATTTATTAGTTTTGTCGCATTCTTTGCAAGATTAGTTTACCGTATCTATCGAATTGATAAGCCAGGAGATATTTTCGTGATACTCGTGATGGCTTCAGGAGCAACGAGAGATATGTCGCTGAGTCAAATTCCGACCCAGTTAGTCGAGCTAAGTTATGGGATTCTAGTTTCTTTATTCATGGCTTATTTATTGGTTAAGTATTTAGACTTACCTAAACAATCGTTTACGTTTAGTTTCAATTATAAAGAGGCTATTCGGACTGAACCTAGAATGATAGTTGATTCATTTTTTTATGCGGGTGTGTTATTTTTCGCAGCTTATCTTAATATCGTTTTAGATTTAAGCCCTTATTCTTGGATTATTGTCTCGTGTTCAGCTATTTTACAAGGGAACACATTACAGATAATATTAAATAAGAGCTTCCAAAGAGTTTTTGGCACTACTGCTGGACTAGCAACTGCAGCCCTGATTTTATTGATACAAATTCCGCATCTTGGTCGAATTGCAATGGTAGTGGTGCTGTATGTGTTAGCTGAATATTTTATTCCAAGAAAGTATTCATTTGGGATATTCTTCGTGACCAATATGGTCTTGATTCAATTAACCTTTCAAAATCCAAATCTTGGCTTCGATTATTTAGGCGATCGATTTAGCGGGATAGTCATTGGGACTTTAATAGGAAGTGTAGCTGCGTATTTACAATACCATTTATATAAATTTTACAGTCAATCTTTGATACAGAATCGAACTTATGATTATAAAGAAAAGATGGATGAAAAAAACTAGTCATCATAATGTTTAATGAAAATAATTACCCTAAAACCATTTAACTGTATGGTTTTAGGGTATTTTTGTATGGTATTTAACTGAGTTTCGTATTTTATCCGAATAAGACTTCATCATTGAAAGGCCTTCTGGTAAAAAGTTTTTTATCTCCGAATACAACCCAAAATATAACGAATCATTTAAAAGAACCTAGAAAAAACGACTTTTTTCATGAACGGCCTACTTTAGAAGAAAGCATATTCACTATATAAGGAAAATGCCGAATGCAGGATTATAACATCCTTATATACCAACGATTTAGACGTTTGAGGGCACATAGAGGGCACAGGTTTAATTTAAGCCTTCTAAAACTTCCAATAATTTCTCATCTTGTTCTTCTTTAAATTCGTCCAAAATATGCGTATAGATTTTAAGTGTTTCGGTAATGTTTGAGTGTCCTAATCTTTTAGAAATATAATTAATGTCTATTCCTTTATATAGCAAGTAAGAGCAGTGAGTATGTCGTAAACTATGGATACCGAGAACAGGTATATCTAGTTCTCTGCAACTCTTTTTAAGATACTTTCTAACGCCTGTATCGCTAATAACTGGGTGGTTCCACTCATCTAGGAATAAATACTCCGGTGATATACTTTGGTATTTTAGTTTATATTTCTTAATTCGATTGGTAAATTCTTTAGTAACTTTAATTTTCCTAATACTGCTAGGTGTTTTAGCATCAGTAAAATTACGCTCACCATTGTTATACGCATAGCCACGATTCACTTCTAGTGTAGTTCCGTGTATATCCTTCCACGAAAGTCCATATATTTCACCTAATCGTAAGCCTGTGTTAATTGCGATATATAAGATTGTGGCTCTAGGCGTTAATTCAGAAGTGAATAGATCCATTAACTTCTCGGCTTCACTAACATTCCAAGCTTTTACTAACTTTTGCTCCTTGATATCATAGTTTAATTGGATATTGTGTGTAGGGTTAGTTTTGATAATACCGTCTGCAAAAGCAATTTCTATACAACGCTTTATTCTAAAATGCGTTTTTTCTACTGTGTTCTTTGCACGATTTTTACCGCGTTCATTTAAAAAAGCTTGATATTTAATTCTTGTTAGATCTTTTAGCTTTAAGTTGCCAAAATAATCCTCAATTAACTTAATTAAATATTCGTACTGTTCTTCTGTGGATTGGCTTACTTTCCCTTCTTTAAAAGTTTCATACCAGTTTCTAAAGTAGTCTACTAATTTAACTTCACTATCCGCTATGTTATCGTCCAGCTCTTGTTTATTAGCATAAATTAGTGCTTCTTTCTTCGTATCAAACCCATTCTTTTTGCGTTGTTGTCTATTACCGTGTTTATCAGTAAGATTATATCTAGCTACCCATTTCCCAGTAGTTTTGTGTTTAGTTGCTGATGCCATAAAAGTCAACTCCTATTTTTAAATAATTTATGTTAAAATAGGGTATGCAAAAAAGCACACCTATTAGTGCGTTTTGTTAAACTTCAGACAACCTCACTCCTTGGGTCGCCAAACTTTAAGGAGTGGGGTGTTTTTTGTTTCTTCGGTTATTTGTTTTGATTTCTAGCATTAAGTAATTGGAAATTTTCCGGAAAACCTAAAGATAAGTAAATTTTATTTATATCAATTGTATTTAATTTATTAGATAAAGTTTTACTCCTTTTGTTGATAGCATTCAGCATTAGCGAATACTGATTATTAGTTAATAAAAGTTGTAAATATAATAAATTATTGAAAACATCTTGTTTAGGATCTGAAGGAGCAATGTTGAATGGGGCATGAAGAGCCTCCATATATTGTAGATTATTAGCTGCTTTAAAATTAAAAATAATATTATCGTGTGCGACTGAGTTTCTAATACCTTTCAAATTAAAAAGGAATTTTTCTAAAGTATTGGGTTCTAAAATCGTTTGTTCTTCAACATTATCAATTAGAAATTCATTTAAATCTTTTGCGATTTGGTTTTTTAAAGAATCATCTAAAATTTTAAAAAGATAGTATGTCTGCCCAAGAGTTAATTCATTAATAAGAACCCATATAGGAACATCTTTGTGGTTGTTATAATAGTGTTTGATAGAATTTGAATTTCTATCTTTAATCTTATTTTGGATTATGTTAGATAAACTAGAAATGGTTTTTGAAATACTTAATAGATCAGCACCTTCGTATGTTTCAGTTCTTAAATAAGCATATTTTTTGTCATGGTATTTTTCACCAAACCTATATGCTAAAATACTCTTCAAGTGTTTTTCCGCAATTAAAATATTTTTAAAGATTATAGATTTTAATTCACTATCATAAATATGGACTGCACGAATTTCGTCAAAGCTTGCTCCTTCGATGTATTGGTCAGAGTTAACTTGCTTAAAAAATTTACTTGATACATTGACTACATTGTAGTAACTGTGTTCGAGTATATACTGAGCTGCTTTATCGGGGTGTGATACTACCACTCCACGCTCTTTAAGAATTTCTAATTGCTGATTTATCGTTTTAAATGGTTTAGCCATATAACCTCCTGAAAAAACAAAAAACACCCCTTATCTGAGATAAGAGGTGTTCCGCGCAATGAGACCTCCAATTACGGTCAGCAACTCATTGCTAATTCTTATCTCATATAATATGAAATTTTGATATAAATGTCAACAAAATAAGTGATTTAATTTTTAGTTACTTACTATATTTACCTTTTTTTTCATAGTTATCCAACAGATGCTCTACTAATCTACCTGATTGGTAGATTTTTTATTTTTTTGATTTAAAGTTACGCCCGCAGTTATTGCAGTGATACTGATTCTTACCTTTCTTTCCTGCAAAACCTGCTATAGTACCGATACCACCAGTTAAAATTGCGCCACCCACAGCTTTTCCGACTGAAAAACTTTTGCGGTCGTTTTGCATAAAAGTTACATTGTTAGACTTGCAGACAGGGCACTTTACCTTAGATACTACTCCTGTCGCTCTTAAACTTGCATCATTCATGATTTCTACGGATTTCTTTGCACCCTTATTAAAAATTTCGCTAGATTTATTCATGCTTGTTATGGCACCTTTAGATAAAGGTTTAATTACCTTGTTAGCATGGTCAGCATATTCATTTGTTTTGTTCCATATTTCTTTAAAATCCATACGTTTGCCTCCATAAAAAACGGTCATTTTATAAACAGGGGAACTACATTACAACAGTCCCTACAACTTTAATATCATTTACATCATCAAATATCAAATCTTCATATTTAGTGTTCAAGGATACTAACCTTAAATGATTATCTTCTATATAAGCTTTTTTCAAATAACTTTCATTATCTATAATAAATACTCCAATTTGACCACTTCTAATCTCTGTCGTTTTCTTAACAAATATATATTCATGATCTTCAAACATCGGCTCCATCGAATTGCCGTTGACTTGTAAAATTAAGTCATAACTTGCATCGGGTATAATTTTTGTTGGTATTTGAATTAACTCATGCCTATCATCCGCTAGAAATTCTCCAGAACCTGCAGATACCGCACCATCTAAATAGTCTTCAGTAGTATCTTCTTGTTGGTGTTTTTTATTTTTATGTTTTTCAAAAGATAGTATGTTGTTCTGCTCTTCTAACTGTCGTTCAGCAAAGTTGTAGACTTTGGCTTGGCGGGATTCAGTAAGTTTAGAAGATATCTCGGTTATTTTATCTACAGTAGCAGAATTTGACTTAAGTTTCGGTAAATTAACCTTACTATCCACATTCTCTAAGAAAGATTCCAAATCTAAACTAAATGCCGATGCAATACTTTGAACTGTATCTAAAGAAGGTATTATAGGTTTACCGCTTTGGGGGTTTTTACCCTTTTCTAACATAGAAATGTATCCTTTAGTTAAATTAGATCTATCAGCAAGTTCTTGCATAGTTAACTTGTTCTCTTTTCGTAAGATATTAATCTTTTCTCCTATTAACATTAACTCACCTCCTTAAACACATTGTATAATAAATTAAACACATTTTCAATTTTTTGTTTAATTTAGTTGACAACTAATGTTTAATATATTAAACTAAATTTAGAAAGTTAAGAAAGGAGGTAACAGCAATGAACAAGACACTAAAAACACTCGCCTTAATCACTATTGGGATAGCAATCGGACGAGTGTCAACGAATTTTATCAAAATTGAATATGAATTAGTTGATTAATCTATTTCTTATTTGTAAAGCTATTAATCGTTTGTATTAATAAGATAAGTATTATGTCGAATTCAATATCTTTAATTAAACCCGACATAAAATAGAAAACTGCTGTTAAAACGAGGTTGATGACATAACTATATGTTTCGTCTCCCCATTTATCAATGTGATATTCTTTAGTTTTAAGGTTAGAAAGGAAGTCATTTTTATGGATATTATGTTCGATAACTTCTTTAGAGTTACTGGCATGCTGTTTTTCGCTAGATACATACTTTGGACTATTCTCATTGTATTTATGCATATTAAGGAGTCTTATTTCAACAATAAGTTCATCGAGTTTATCATTGATACTCTCTTGGACATCGTCTTCTTCGGTTCTTTTCACATTTTCAAAAGGCTCTATGCTGATAGAGACTGATTCAGATTCAGCAAAGTCTTCTAAAGATTGATCTAATGAATCGATAATAGTAGAAGTCATTGGAGTAATGTGTAAATTACTAATATTGCGTAGGTATTGTTTATAACTATTTTGCATATCATTCACAGCGTTTGTTGCAACTTTAATTGAATCAAAAGGGATTGCGTTCAATGTAGTTCTTATAGAAGCTATTGTGGTAGGACTTGGCTTATATATCGAGGTTAATTTAGGTATAGAATTTTGAATTTTAGTAGCCTCGTATATAGCTCTCGATGGTATCTGTTGAGCATCTACTATCCCTTTCATGGCATCCGAGTATAACGATGCATACGACTCCACGGGTATTTTAGGAATCGATATTTCTTTCAAGGCATTTTGACTAGCTAACATCTCTTGAGCTAGAGCAGTGAAATTAGGTGTTTGTATAGGCGGTATATTAATATCAATCAAAAAGTAATTTACCTCGTTTCCATATGTAGGATAGATAAGACAACCAGGGCGAAGGGGTTTTATCTTCAGGTAAAGTATAACAGTTTTTATCCACAGGTACAATATATAGCTGTTGATAAGTTAAGGGGGTATTTAATAATGCTATTGAAAAATAAATTACGACATATAGTAAATTTGAAAGGTATAAATCCATACCAATTATCGAAGAAAATGGGTGTCAGCCCAACGCAAGTACATAAAATTTTGACTGGAAAATCAAAGGATATGAAACTATCTACAGCATTCAAACTCGCAGACACACTAGGCGTAGACATCAACGAATTTAGAGAGGAGGGGTAGGAGATGACTGTAAAAACAACATCTTATAAAATCAAAGAGTTTAGAGAAGAAAAAGGATGGTCTCAAGAGGAGTTGGCTAATAAGTCAAATGTTAGCAGAAGTATTATTTCTGAACTCGAAACAGGAAAGAGAATAGCTACTGGGACAGTTACATTAATGAAGATAGCAAAAGCATTAGAAGTTCCGATGAGAGAAATTTTTTTAAATTAAAAGTTTAATACATTAAACATGTATAAGCAAAATAAAAAAAGAAGGTGTAAAACAATGAACGAACCACAATTACCAACTACATTAAAAGAATATGAAGGCACAAGTTTTATATATCCATATACCGAATTATTAAAACTCTCATTACATAAGGATATTAAAAAAAGAAGACCTTGCACTGGCATGCAAAATCTTCTTGATGAAATCAAAGGAGAATAAGACATGAAAAAGACGAAGAAAGAAAAAATATTAATAGTATTATTATCGTTTATTTCGGCTTTATTAGCTTCGGCTCTAATTAACTCATTATAAGAGACGTCAATAGAGAAGTAAAAAAAGCGACAAGTATAGGCACAATAATATTCCAAATTACTCTATTTATTCTAAGTTCTTTATCTATTTCGAGGTAAGATTCACCCTCGGAGGTTATTACATATTTAATTTCTTTTTTAGGGTAACCTGACTCTCTTTGTTCAATAAAAGATAGTGATGCTAATTTTTGCAGAATGTCTTTTGAAGTCGTTGTAGGTAAACCTATCCTACCTGCAAGATAGTCTGCTGAAACTCCAACTATTTGATTTCTCACTTCTGAGGAATCAAGGTATTCCAATACATTACGTTCTTTTTTAGATAATTTTATATCCATTTTTTTCCGCCTTTACATTTTTTAACTAATTATACCAAAGAAAGGAGAGACACGATTGAACGAAATAACACTATCAAATGATTTAGATCAAATTGAATTAGAGATTAATCATCATAAGAATATCGCAGGACAATCAATATGGGAAATCGGTAGACGATTGAACCATGTAAAAGAAAACGATTTAGCGCATGGGCAGTTTATGGAATGGCTTGAGAATATCGGAATAGAGCATACTTCAGCAAAGCGGATGATGAAAACAGCTAAAGAGATTCCAAATAGTGCAACGTTGCACCATTTAGGAGAAACAGCATTATATCTAATTTCCACACTTCCCGAAGAAGAAAAACAAAAAGAATTATCTAAAGCAGAGGCTGGTGAACCATCAACTGTTAGGGAATTGCGAGAACTAAAAAAACACCTTAAAGAAAAGGAACAACAAATAACCGAAGAAAAGCAACGTGGAGATGCGCTTGCTGAAGCCTTGGAGAAGGAACAAGCGAAGCCTCAACCCAAACCTATTGTTCAAACTAAAGAGGTAAAACCTGCTGATTATGATGACTTAAAGTCTGATAATCAACAGTTACAAGAAGTTTTAAGAAATAAAGAAAATCAATATCAATCTTTAAGGACGCAATATCAAAATTTAATCGACCAACGTTCAGAAGTAGATGAAAAGTCAAAGAAATATGATGAATTAAACGACGCAATTAAAAGGATGCAAGGTCAGTTAGATAAAGGTCAACAAGAAATCGCAGCACAAAAAGAGGTTTACGACTTAGTAAGAAAATCAAAAGAGTTGATTGCTGAAGTAGCGCCGTTAACTTATTTAATTGACGCGGAAAACGTTATTTCGAATGAATATGCTAAGAAGCCTTTGATTGAAATTGTAAATAAACTGCACGACATTGCAAGAAAGATTGAAGAACAAATTGAAGATACAAACATTATCGAAGGAGAGATTATAAATGGCTGAAATGATTGAAAAACCACAAGATTTTCTTGGTATGGCATTGCAACAAAATAAAGCAATTGCAGAAAGCATGGAACAACTTTATAACGAAATGAAATTAACAAACGAGAAAACGGAACAGAGGTTTGCTGAAATCGAGGAAATCCAAGAGAGTTTGAAGAAAAACGTTACTTTGACTCGTGGAGAAATCGCTAGATTAAAAAGACTGATTTTAGCTAAATCAAAACCATTAACCCACCAGTTCTTTAAAGAACCTGTTAGTGAAGAATTGTTCGAAGCAAAACGAGGGCACACTATTTCTTACTTATGGACAATTTTAAAGATGAAATATGACGTGAGTACGTATCCAGAAATTTCACATATTCATTTTGATGAAGCGATGAATATTGTTCGCGGAACAACGATTGATGATTTCCCAAAAGCTTATTACCGTTTGACACCGAAAATGCAAAACATTGCTGGACAAGAAATTGAACATGTTGAGTTTCTAGAAGACGATTCAATGTCCTTGTTTGAATAGTAGGTGAACAAAATGGAAACCACATCTTTAATCAATAGTCTAATCGCAAAAGAAATCGAATTGGCAATTGCTGAAAAAGAAAAGAAAATCAAGGAACTAGAAATAGCTTCCGACAAAGGTTCAATTGGGGATATGAAATGGTTTTGCGAACGCACTGGAATGTCAGCAAATCCAGCTAAAGACCGCATCTTGTATCCATTTCGCAAGGAACTGGAAGGGAAACTAGTTAAATATCCAGAGTCCAGCGGTTCGAAGTGGCAGTTTAATAAGTTCCTTGTCAACCAATGGATTACCGAAAATTTTGAAAGGTGGTAACACTAATGAACAAGAAAATAAAAACACTCGCTTTAACCGCTGCAGTTATTGGTCTAGCGACAGTGATTAAGCGAGTGAATGGGTTACAAACTCAAATTAATGAGATTAAGACAACGCAATCTGGCTTAAAAAGAAAATTGAATTTAAAAGTTGATAAAAATAATTTGATAAAAGAAATAAATTTAACCCCAGAAAAACTCAGGATTAATAGCTCTAAGCTAGAAGGTATTTGAGATAACTTTCTAAGTTATTAACATCGAGATGAATTCATTTTTATCCATTTTTAACACCTCCTTCCTAAGGAGAATTATACCAAAGAAAGGAATGATCATAATGAATAAATATTCTAAAAACACAGTCGTGTGGGGAATTGTAACAGTAATTTATTTCATCGGCATGCTAGAAACAATTGTTCAAGGCTATGCAGGTTGGATTCCAGTCTTGCTATTCGTACCATTTATCATTTCACTGGCTTATACATGGATCAATGCGAAAAATGCAGACATTTTTATGTGGCATGAGGATGAGTACAAATGAGTAAAACGCCACTAGACATCATCGAAGAAAACCGTCGATGGCAGATTCAAAAGGCTATCAACGATTACGATGGTACTAATTTAAGAGAACACTTAGATGATATTAAACGCATTAATGATTATTACGACAACCAAATTATCGAGCAGCGCTATGTCGATAAATGGAAAAATTATTCATAAGGAGGGGTAACTATGAGAGGTATATATGATCTCGATAACCAACAGTTTTATCCAGATGACAGAAGTATTGACTTCAACATCATCGAAACACGTTATGCAACAGTCTCAGCGAATTCTAGAGAAGAAGCTGAAGAAATCTATAGAGAAAATCCAGATGATTATCAGGATGTTAAATCAAAAGTTGAAGTTTATAAATAAAAAAAGCACCTATGGCAGTAGGCGCTAAATAAAAATATTTACAGGTCAATTATACCACAAAGGAGGCACGAGATGATTGAAAGTGTGAAATATACGCTGGAATCAAAGGTTGATATGTACGAGCGTGAAATCGACCGAATCGAAAACAGATTACAAGATTTAGACACCGAAACAATGGGCTTGCGTGTGGACAGAGAAGAACTGATTAAACAAGTTGAAGAACACAAGCGAGCTTTATTAAATCTATGTTCAAAGGAGGACTAAAATGCAACTTTACAATTTAACCGCAAACTACCAGCAAATTGTTGATTATATCGACAGTGCGGAAGAACTGGATGAATCACTACTAATTGATACGTGGGAATCTATTGATGAAGCATTTGAAGATAAAGTCATCTCAACTGCTTATGTGATTAAAAATAACGATGCAGACATCGAAACCATTTCCAACGAAATCAGACGTTTGCAGAAAAAGAAACAAACCAAAAGAAATGCGAATGAACGTTTGAAAGGTTACATCAAAGATAACATGTTGCAACTTGATAAGACACGTATCAAAGGTGATTTATTCGATGTGTCGGTTCGAAATAATGCGGAATCGGTAGAAATTTTAAATGAAGAAGCATTGCCAGAAGATGCGTTTAAAGTGACGAGAACGCCCGATAAGACGGCTATCAAAGAAGCACTGAAGAATGGTCATGAAGTCGACGGAGCGACCTTAAAACGCACACAATCGCTTCAAATTAGATAGGAGGATGAAGTATGAGTTTAGCAATTAAAAATGCAAAAGAACTGTCCACAGATACGACTACATATTTGATATACGGACAACCTGGAGTTGGTAAGACATCAGCAATTAAATATTTACCAGGCAAAACTTTAGTTGTCGATATTGATAAATCATCAAGCGTACTAGCTGGTGAAGAAAATATCGACATTGTGGAAGTGGATACTCATAACATTTGGGATGAATGGTTGAACGTGGTATCAGAAATCATTACAGATAAAACCATTTTAGATAAATACGACAACTTAGTAATTGATAACGTGTCAGAGCTATTCCGTTCAACGCTATCAAACTTAGGTCGTATCGGAAAGAATAACCGAGTGCCTAGCATGGCCGATTACCAGCGTGTCGATTTCACTATCTTAGATAGTCTACGTGCATTAAGCCAATTACCAATACGGTTAATCTTTACAGCATGGGAGAAGTCGGACCTGTGGGAAGCCGAAAATGGTCAATCATTTAATCGTGCTTTTCCAGACTTACGTAATTCTATTATGAACAACTTCTTAGGACTATGTGATGTGGTAGGTCGGTTAATGGTCTACGCAAAAGATGATGAAAAAGTACGTGGATTTGTTTTACAACCTGACAATTCAATTACTGCTAAAAATCGACTAGATGACCGTTCAGGATGTCTGATAGAGGAGTTGGTGGTGCGTAATGAATGACATTCCAATTATATGACTATCAAACGGAATTAGTCACTAAAGCTAGAAAATCACTTGCTAAAGGACATAAAGGCGTTTTAATACAATCGCCTCCGGGAAGTGGTAAATCAGTTGTAATCGCAGAAATAGCTAGATTAACGACCGATAAAGGTAATCGTGTGATGTTCCTAGTCCACAGGAAAGAGCTTGTAGAACAGATTACAGAAACATTTACAGCTAATGATGTTGATTTAAATTTATGCACGATCATGACAGTGACGAAAGTGGCTAATCGATTGATAAAACTACCTAAACCCGACTTAATCATCACTGATGAAACGCATCATAGTAGAGCCAAAACTTACCGAAAGATTTACGATTACTATTCAGACGTTCCAAGATTAGGTTTTACAGCTACACCCTGGCGAATGAACGGTAAAGGTTTTGATGATATTTATTCAGAAATGATAGTAGGAAAGTCAGTTAAATGGTTAATCGAAAACAAGCGATTAGCACCTTATGAGTTTTATTCAATTCCACGAGCAGATATCGATAAATTAAAAAAATCGTCAACTGGTGATTACACTAACCAATCGATTGAAGATGCACTTAAAACGACCATTTTTGGTGATGTAGTTGAGAACTACGTAAAGGTAGCAAATGGACAGAAAACCATTCTATATGCACACAGTATTGAATATTCAGAGAAATTTGCTGATGAGTTCAGGAGTGCAGGTATTAAAGCGGTTCATGTTGATAGTAAAACACCGAGTTCAGAACGTGATGAGATTATGAATGATTTTAGAAACGGAAAAATTAAAGTTTTATGCAACGTGGATTTGATTTCAGAAGGTTTCGACGTTCCAGACTGTACTTGTGTGATTATGGTAAGGCCCACAGATAGCTTGGTACTTTATTTGCAACAATCCATGCGGTGCATGAGATACCAGCCGAATAAGACAGCAACTATTATTGATCATGTAGCGAATTACATCAGACATTTTCTTCCTGATACTGACAGAACATGGCACTTGGAAAGTTTCGAGAAGAAACACAAGAAAAAACAACAAAACGAGAATGAAATAGCCATCAAAGAATGTCCTAACTGTTTTGGTGTAATGGAAAGCAAAACATTAAAAGAAAACAATTTCTGTTGTCCTTATTGTGGTTTCAAAATTGAAGTCGTTAAGATTGAAAAAGATGTAATAGACACAACGTTATCTAAATTAGACACGCAACAGATTGTCGTTGATTATTCCAAAATTAACTTGATCAAGAAGTATAAATCTACTGATAAAAAAGAATTACAAAGCATCGAAGATTGGTACTTGTACGCTAAAGCGCGCAACTATAAAGACGGATGGTTAAAACATAATATTCCGGGTTTTAAAAATACACCATGGTCAATATTTTATCAAACTATTAAGCCAATTAAACGTAAATATAGCAGCATATTTTAATTAAGAAAAGGAGAATTTTTATTATGTCATTTTTAACAACAAACTATTCAGAATTAGAACGTAACACAGGTTTTGAAGCTTTACCAAAAGGTAATTATGAAGTGATTATCACAAAACCAACAATTAAATCGTCTAAAGCAGGACGCGAATATATCAATATGCAGTTAGTGGTACGTAATGATTTAGATAAAGTGGATAATCTAGCAAATACAAATGCTAAATACCACAATCGTGTCGTGTTCGCTTCAATTTTTACAGATAAAGAAACTAATCAATATAATACCGAAGATTTAATGTATTACCTTGAAGCGGTACAAGTTCCAGAAGGCACAGAAATTAAAGACATGCAACATTACTTAGATTTAATTGCAGATAAACCTGTGCGCGTTTATGTAACACAAAGTGAAAACGAATATCAAGGTGAAAAACAAATTCAAAATAATGTGTGGGCAAACAGTGTAGAGAAATCTCAATTCCCACAGGTTAACCACCAATTCAAAAACAAATCAAATACGGACCCGTTTGGCGGTACGCAATCACTTGATGAATCAGAAATTTCAAAAAACTTACCATTTTAGAAAGGGATATTAAATGATACCAGACGAACTAAAACAGCTTAATAATTGGTGCGTTTGGGTGTACCAGGAACGGGACGGTAAAAGAACTAAGGTCCCAGTTGATCCAGTGAGTGGGGAGTTGGCAAAGTCCAACGACCCATCGACTTGGGTTGATTATGATACTGCTAAAAATGTATGGCAGACCACAAACGCTAATGGGTTGGGTTTCTTCTTTACACCGCCTTACGTCGGAATAGACATTGATAATGTAGCGGACGAATTAGAACGATACAAATTAGGCGATTATGATACGAACATTGTGTTCGAATTTTATGAATCGTTTAAAAGTTATGGAGAAATATCGCCCAGCGGAAATGGGTTCCACATTATTACCAAGGGTAAGATACCTGGTGCTCGTAGACGACACAAAAATGTAGAAATGTACGATAGCGGTCGATTCTTCACAATGACAGGTAATTCACTTGGGAAATACAGTGAAGTGTCTGAAGTTTCTGAGTTGAATTTTGACCGTATATATAGAAAGTATCTTCCAGATAATGTACAGAAATTAAATTTTGATAATCATGGCATTTCCCACAGTTTATCTGATTCAGCAGTAATTGGGAAAGCACTCGAATCTAAATCGGGTGAAAAGTTTAGATTATTCATGAATGGCGGTTGGGAAACACAGTTCTCTAGTCAATCTGAAGCTGATATGGCATTCGCTAATATTCTAGCGTTTTGGTGCGCAAGGGACTTCGCACAAATGGATAGTATATTCCGCCGGTCATCACTCATGCGTGATAAATGGGATGAAAAGCGTGGGAAAACTACATACGGTGAAGCAACGCTATATAAAGCAATCAATGAAACTGCTGATGTATATACGCCTACAAACAAACGGGAACCGATGAAGTATGATTTATCTTTCTTGGAAAACAAAAAGGAAGATGAAGTCATCGAACTACCACCTAGAAGTTGGGATGATACAGGGAATGCGCAGCGATTTATGGACAACTACGGAGACATCGTTAAATACTCATATCAATCTAAAAATTTTTATGTGTATGACGGACAGAAATGGCAAATCGACAATATGGGACTTGTATTCAAACTAATTGATAGCACGATTGAAAACATGAAGTTTGAAAAGATAACCGTTCCCGAAGATGAAAAAGAATCCGAGAAAATTATTCAGAGTTTTCAAAAATTCATTTCAAAAAGTCGTTCTACAAATTCAAAGAAGAATATCTATACAGAACTACAACATCTAACTGCCATATCTACTGATGAATTTGATAAGGATAACATGACTATCAATGTTCAGAACGGATACATTGATTTATCCAGCGGAGAGTTACACGAACACGACCAAGACAAGATGTTTTCAAAGATAACAAATGTAGAGTATTCAAATAAAATGCGACCTGATGCGTGGTTAGATTTTCTAAATGATATTTTCGATGGTGATGAAGATTTAATTCATTACATCCAAAAAGCACTAGGTTATTCACTAACAGGTAGTGCTGAAGAACAGATAATGTTCATTTTGCTAGGGAATGGTCGTAACGGTAAATCGTTATTCGTAAACACAATCGCTGAAATGCTTGGTGATTATTCTAAAAATACTCAAGCTGAAACGCTTATGGAAAAGAAAGGCGAGAAAATCAATAACGATGTCGCTCGATTAAACGATACACGTTTCGTCACTTCCACAGAACCTAATCAAGGTTTCGTATTCGATGAAGGATTGGTTAAGCAGATGACTGGTGATGATAAAGTATCCGCACGTTTTCTACACCAAGAATTCTTTGAGTTTGATGTTAAATTTAAAATTTGGCTTGCTACTAACCATAGACCAATTGTTAAAGGTACTGATGATGGGATATGGCGTAGGTTGATTACAATACCGTTTGATGTTCAAATACCAACTCACAAAGTTGATAAGAAATTGAAATTCAAACTAATGCGTGAAGCTCCAGCAATATTAGAGTGGATGGTTGAAGGGTGTTTACTTTGGCAAAAAGAAGGATTGGAAAATCTACCAAGAAAGATTAAAGAAGCGAACGCAGATTATCGTTTTGAAATGGATCCAGTTCAATCATTTATAGAAGAACAGTGCATCATAGGTGATGAGTTTGAAGAAAACGGTAGCACTTTATACGAAGCATACACCAAATGGTGCGTTGATAATGACCGCTATGATGTGGGCAAAAATAATTTTGGTAAGCAATTGAAAAGTAAATTTAAAAGTCGCAGAAGTAACGGGATTAAATATATAGGTATAAAAATTTTAAGGCAATATACCTTTGGTTCAGATATCCCAATTAAGTAATGGAACACTAACGGAATACTTTGGAACACTAAATGGAATACTAAACCCCTAGAGCCACAAGGGAATGGAATACATGGAATACCTTTTTATATAAATTTATAAATAATAAATATAAGTATATATATGTATATATAAAGAAAAAAGTAAGAAAAGGTGTTCCAAGTGTTCCAAATTATTGGGGGAGTAAGGCTCAAGTCGTCCAATAGGTCGTCCAAATTGTGGATTTAGTCGTCCAAATTAAAAAAAGGAGTTGGAAAACATGACCAGTTTTAAACAATGGCTAGAAAAATATGAAGATGAAAATTCTCCAACAGGGGACTTTGCAAGAGATGTGATTGTAGATGAAGATTTTCCAATTATTCAAACAAAAGAATTTGTGGAGAAATATTTAATTAAAAATAATGCAAGTGATAAAACGATGGATATCTTTTACGAGGTGTGGGATAGATTTGAAAACAGAAGCTGACATTCAATCAGAAATTATGATTGAACTTTCAAAACGAGGCCACAAGATATTCAGAGCGAACGCAGGGAAGATTAAAACGGAGTTCGGTACTTATATAAAATTATTTCCTAAAGGGTTTCCTGATCTTTGCGGATGGAGAAAGTCGGATGGGAAATTCATTGCAATTGAAGTGAAAAATGAAAAAGGGAAATTAAGACCTGAACAAGTGAAATTTTCTGAATTTGCAAAAACGCAAAACATTCTATATGGCGTGGCTAGAAGTAAGGAACAGGCAGTAGAAATCGTGGAGGAACTAAGATGACAATCAGATTTAACCCACAAGGCTATAAGCCGACAAAGAAAGAACGAATTACACATAACATGGACACCTTTGAACGAAAAGTTGGTAGAGCATTGGACCACTTGAATGCTGGTGAAACTACTAAAGACCAATTTATCCATGAAATTAACGTGGCGCATGGTAACTACAAGCGTAATCAAAGAGAAATCTATAATTTGGAGGACTAACCATGAACTTACAAGAGGAACTGAAATTATTAAAAGAACGTATTGCTGAATTAGAAGAACAGGCAAAACAGGAACAGGAGTTTCCAAAAGATGGTGACGAATACTGGTTTATGAGTGATAGCGGGGTCATAGGCAATAGCTTTTACAGTAACTATTACATTGATAATGACCGACTAGAAATTGGAAACTTTTTCAAGGATGGAGAACAAGCAAAGTTTGCAGTTGAAAAGCTAAAAGTTGAAGCGGAACTGCGGAAGTATAGTAAACCTTTTGAGTACGGAATATTCAACTATTACATATTTTTTGCTATAGATAGTGGCTTCATTGACGTTAATTGTAAGGCCTACTGTCCATCACAAGGAACTATCTACTTTGAAAGCGAAGAAAAGGCTCAGCAAGCAATTGAAGCAGTCGGTAAAGAACGTATCAAGAAATATATCTTTGGAGTGGAGGACTAACTATGAAACACCCAGACATTGAAAAGTTAGAAAAACAAGCATTGCTGGAACGCATCGAGCGACTAGAAAAGAGAATTGAGAAATTGGAGAAGAAGAATGACAAATAAAAAGAAAACTATCATTGGTTTGCAGGTAGTCGCAACAGTTTACTTGCTAGGTAATATGCTTTACAGCAACTTGCAAGCGTTTGACCTAATGTCCACAGCGATGGGTCTGTTAGGTTTATTCGGTAATATCCTACTGGCGCACAAGAGATCAAGTACGTTCGCTTTGAATATGTCTAATAATATTTTAGGGGGTGTCCTAAGTTTCCAAAATCGTTTCTTTGCTGAGGTAGGCATGAATATCATCTACTTCGTAACACAAGCGGTGCAGGGCATTCCTTACTTCAAGAAACATAAGGACGAAACTGGCGAGGTAGTAACCAAATCAGAGTTCGAGCCAGTCAAAATCATCACTTACATCGCATTTGGCACCTTGGTGATGGGGTTAGTAAGTAAGTTCTTTGACGGCAATATGGTAGTGCTAGATAGCGTACAAAATGGTATTGCAATTGGCGCACAGTTACGTCAAATGAATGGTAATGCTGATGGGTGGCTATTATGGGTGCTATCTAACATCATCAACATCATCGTGTGGGCATCAGTAGGTAACTGGATATTAGTGGCTTCATTCGCAGCGTATGCAATTGTGGCGGTTAGTGGATATCTAAATTGGTCGGAATAGGAGGGTAAACTATGGGATATAGTGTGGCAGAAATCATCGATTTGTTGCAATTTAGCTATGGCTTGCATGGCACATATCTTTGCAAAAAGACGGGTATTAAATACACGAATATACAAATCGCAAAACGTGAAAATTTTTTAACAAAGAAAACGGAACAAATGTTTGCTAATTATTTTGGCGAAGATTGGAATAGCGTCGGGGCTATACGGAAATATCAACAGCAAAAGAACATCGTCATGAACGTTGATGGTGAGAAGATACGAAAGTTAAGACGTGATAAGGGGCTATCTGTTACCGATTTAGGCAAAGAATTGGGCGTCGGGCGTGAACGAATGCGGTCTATTGAGAAAGGAAAAGCTACACTTTCAAGCTGGCAAGAATACTTGAAATTTAAGCAGTATTTTAAGAATGACCTGTTAAAAGAAGGTGCAGTCAAGAAGAAAAGATTTATTAAGAAAGAATTTATCACGTTTAGAAACGTTGGTGGGCGCTGGGAAATGGTTAAGCGAGTGAAGGAAGTAAAAGTTTAGGTTAAAATTTCCGATTTACTGGAAACTTACGAAAATGGTGGGGAAAAGGGAAAGTGGGAGGAATAAGCATGAAAATTGAAATTGATAAACCAGTTGTGCCGAAATGGTTTGATGATTGGTATAAAGATGTACCAACGGAACAAGATGGTTATGGAGCTACAAAAGAAGAACACGCAATCCAATTAGTATCGCAAGTTGGTTGGGGAAATGGATTGTATAAATCAATGTCTAATTTTGAACGTGAGCATGACGAAGAAAGAGTTGGTTATGTTCTTGATAATAAAACAAAGCTTTTCCATGCTATCTTATTTGGTTACGAAGTAGAAAAAGAGCCACTTTACTACGCTAAAATTAAAGGGTGGGAATTATCAAAAGGGAATATTTATTGGAATGCAAATGTTCGAGAGAAGTCATTGTTCATACAAGGTAAATCTCAAGTAGGCATTTTTAAAACCAAACTAACCAAATATGAATGGAACGAACTAGGTATCAATGACACCAATGCTGACTTTGAGTAGGTGGAGTGAGTATGAATTATAGTTTTCAAGAGTTTTTACTAAACTTAGTAGCATTAGCGATAGTTATACTACTTGTGATGGTAGGGATAACATTATTTGATAAACCTAAGCCTGAATTTTCCACCGCAAAACCAATCCACCAGCAACAAATTGGTGATGAAACCGAGCCAGATATACTGATTATCTATGAAGCAGAAGTTGACGGTGTGAAAGTATATCCTAGTGTGATTAAGGAGCCAAAATAATGATGTATGACGCGGTTGTAATCACGACTGAAGGTAAACATACATACCAGAACATAGAAGTTAAGAACGAGCAGTATTTAACGGATAAGATACACAAAGATTTAAAGACTGAAATTGTTGAGATTGAGATTAAGAAAGTATTTGAAGAAGGGGTTTGGAGCGAATGAAGATTAAAAACGGACAAGACTTATACATCGTAAGCAATGCAGACTCTCAAGAAACGGAGTTAATCACCGATAGCGAGAAGAAGGCAATTGACTACATAAACAAGCAGTTAAAAGAAGAATACGGATTTACGCAAGAAATGATTGATGAGCTGTACGAAGATGATGAAGTAGGAGAATACTACTTGTTAGATTGTGCGCCATTTAAAGAATAGGAGATTTTAGAAAATTATGAAAATTATCGTATACAACAAAGACAATTGCCCAAAATGTAAACACACTGAAATGCAATTAAAAGCACGAGGTATTCAATTTGAAACGAAGAATATCTTTGACGAAGAAAATGTGAACATTTTAGAATGGGCGCAGGCGACAGGTAACCGCACAATGCCATTGGTGTTTGTTGATGGAGAGTTTGCGTGGGGAGATAACCGACCAGACAAGGTGGAAGAACTGGCAAAGTTGGTGGAATAGATGGACCTATTAACACAATTGTTATTGAGCATTGGTACGTTCGCATTATTAGTGGTGTTAGGCTCATTCATATTCATAATGCTGAACACGTTATTCGATGTAATTGAAGAGCAACAGCAAGCGAGAGAACGGGATAAGCGGAGGGAATAGATGAGTGAAGCTAAATACTTATTACAGAAAATTGCGTTCTTAGATGCTGAAATCAATTCACTGATACGGGAACATGAGAGTGTGAAGTCAACACTACTGAAAGCGACAGACTATTCCAATGAACCTGTGGCGACTACTAAGCGGAATACGAGCGAAGATAAGTTAGTTAAGTTGGCTGATAAGTCTAGTGACATTGATCTAAAGATTGATGAACTGGTGGACTTTAAAATAATGATGGGCGATTATATCAATCGGATTGAAGATATAAAATATAGAATAATATTAAGAGAACACTATATTAATGGCGTACCTTTTTCTGAATTGCCAGACGTTTCAGACGTTATCCGATATTCAGAACGTCATTTACACAGATTGCATGGCGAAGCATTACTGGCATTTCAAGAAGTTTTAAAAGATGTCAGTTGATGTCAGTTGATGTCATAGAATGTCATTAAGATACATGCTATATTGATATTGTGATATTTAAGCGATGGGATATCACATAGCCTCCGAAAGTCTTTAGCATACGGAAATATGTTTAAAGCAACGCAGGTTCCTCCTGTGGATATATAACAGGTACTAAGTGGATGAGCCACCATGATAGTTGCAAGGCTATCTAGTATCATTAGCAAGGCACAGTCAGCTCAAATACATTGTACATTTAATCATCACTGACTAACCTTGCTTATCAAAAATAAAATGCATGTGTACAGTGCATGCGCACACAACTAGAGATGGTTTAGTGGTTGGGGGTTCAATTCCTCTCACGCACTGGTGTGACCTAGGTTCGAATCCTATGTGTGTGTTTAAAGCCATTAAGTATAGAAGCACTATATAAATGGAATACCCTGTTAGAGTAATCTAGTAAGGTAGCCAGCTTTTCTTAATAGTAGTTGGTTAATGGTTCAAATAATATAAATAACATCAATAGCTACCCAGTCTTTTAATAGGCACACTTACTAGTGGCGGGTGGCTTTTTATTTTGTAAAGAAAGGTGGTGGTCTAGTGCTGACTACAAGAGAAGAAAAATATGTACAAGGGTTGGTAGCTGGGCTATCACAAAGAAAATCGTATCGTGAAGCCTACCCAAATTCTACTAAGTGGAAGGATTCGACAGTTGATGTAAAAGCTAGTGCATTACTAAAAAAAGATAAGGTTTTGGTAAGGTACAACGAGTTGATGAGTGAACATAAAGCAAAAGCACTTTGGACAAGAGAACAGGCTATAAACGACCTTATTTGGCTTAAAGAACAGTCGAAAATGTCTATTGAACAAGATGATGAAGGGTACGTTCGTCAAGGAACATCAACTGCTTTCGTGAATACTATTCAAGAGTTAAACAAATTAGAAGGGTTGTATCCTTCTGAAAAACAAGAAATCGAATTATCTGGAGGTGTGCAGTTTGTTGACGACATCGAAACAGATTAAAATATCCAGTTTAATACCAACAAATTTTCATAGCGCGTGGCGAGCGTCATTAGATCCTAATAAATTACACATTGCTTGTAAAGGTGGACGTGGTTCAGGTAAGTCATCAAACGTGGCACATATCATCGTGCAAATGCTTATGCGGTACGCCGTAAATGGAGTGGCTATACGTAAGACAGACAACACGCTAGAACAGTCTGTATACGAACAAATAAAGTGGGCGATTGCAGAGCAGCAAGTAACGCATCTGTTTAAGTTTAATAAATCGCCATTGCGCATCACTTATAAACCTAGAGGTAATTACATTGTGTTTCGTGGAGCTCAAAACCCAGAGCGAATCAAGTCATTAAAAGATAGTCAATTCCCTTTTGCAATCGGTTGGATAGAAGAGTTGGCAGAATTTAAAACTGAAGATGAAGTAAAGACCATTACTAACTCACTTTTACGTGGTGAATTAGCTGATGGTCTTTTTTATAAATTCTTTTATACATATAACCCACCAAAGCGGAAACAATCGTGGGTGAACAAGAAGTATGAAACACAATTTCAACCTAATAACACATTCGTACACGCTTCAACCTACCTTGATAACCCATTCATAGCCAAAGCCTTTATAGAAGAAGCAGAAGCCACTAAAGAGCGTTCAGAACGCCGATATCGTTGGGAGTATTTAGGTGAAGCGATTGGGTCTGGTGTTGTACCGTTCGATAATTTACGTTTCGAGACTATCACTGATGAGCAATTAGCAACTTTTGATAATTTTAGAAACGGTCTTGACTATGGGTATGCGACCGACCCACTCGCTTTTGTGCGGTGGCATTATGACAAGAAAAAGAACGGTATTTATGCGGTTGATGAACTGTATGGGCAAAAAATGAGTAACAGACAGACTGCTAAGATTCTAAAAGAGCGAGGATATCAGAGCGACTATATCTATGCAGATAGCGCAGAGCCAAAGTCAAACGCTGAGATGAGAGATGAGTACGGCTTTAAGAAGCTATTTGGGGTTAAGAAAGGTCCTGACTCAGTTGAGTTTGGTGAGCAGTGGTTAGATGACTTAGATTTTATTTGCATCGACCCTAACCGCACGCCGAACATTGCTTGGGAATTTGAAAATATAGACTATCAGGTTGACCGTGACGGTAATCCTAGAGCACGGCTAGAAGACAAGGATAACCACTGCATCGTTGGGAATACATTAGTTGATACAGATAAAGGGCAAATACCAATATCTGAATTAGTTGGTAAAAAAGGAAATGTACATACTTATAATTTTGATACAGGTAATAAAGAATTGTCAGCATTTGAAGATGTCAGAATGACAAGACCTAATGCAGATGTTTATGAATTGGAATTAGAAGACGGAACGACTATACAATCGACAGATGAACATTTATTCTTAACTGAAAATGGTTGGAAAAAGCTAAAAGAAATAACTGAAAATGACCGTATAATCAATGTTTCTTATTGATACTACAAGATATTCATTGTATAATGTAGTAAAGGAAGTGATTGTATGAAATACCAATATTTTGACGGCATCAAATTTACACTAGATGAAAATACAGGTTACTATTTAAATTCTACAATTAGAACAAGATTACATAGATATGTATGGGAATTCTATAATGGCAAAATACCAAGTGGATATGAAGTGCATCATGTAGACCATGACAAATCTAATAATGATATCGAAAATCTGAAATTACTCCCTAGAAAAGAACATTTAAAATACCATGCTTCAATAGCAGGCAAAAGAAACGTTGAGAATGGATTGTTAGATAGAATAAGACCAATGACTAAAGAGTGGCATTCTAGCGAAGACGGACGCGAATGGCACAGAAAGCATTATGAAAAAACTAAAGATAAATTGCATGAAGAAAAAGAATTTATTTGTGAACAATGTGGAAAAACATATATATCTGAAGTAACAGGAACAAATAGGTTCTGCTCTAACAAATGCAAGAGTAAATGGAGGCGAGATAGTGGAATCGATGACGAAACAAGAATATGTGAATATTGCGGAAAAGAATTTAGAATCAATAAATATTCAAAATCAAAAACTTGTTCAAAATCTTGCTCTGCAAAACTCCGACATAAAAAGCGTAAAAGTGAAGTCGATTAAATATAAAGGAAAACAAGACGTTTACAATATGGAAGTACCTAACCACCACAACTATTCAGTTGCTGGTGGTTTTATTATTCATAATTGTATTGACGCTACTAGATATGCATTCGCTGATGATATGAGGCCAGTTAAGCAGTCAGCAAGTTATGCAACGTTAGCACGAGGAATTATGTAGAAAGGAGGCTTTAGATGCCAATTTATGACAGTTTTAGAGACTCAAGCGGGCAAGTAAAGACCTTAAAATTACGGTTTAGCCGAGAATCGAGAATACGTTATCGAGCTGAATCAGCTGAAGCGATTATTGCAAAAGATTTTGAGATGCTAAAGAAGTTTATTGAGCACCATAAACGTCATCAAGTACCACGGATGCAAGAGTTGATTGACTATTACGAAGGAAATAACCACAACGTTTTAACGGGACCACGACGCCGAAATGATGAGGATATGACAGATAATCGAGCGCCTCACCCTTTTGCTAAGTTAATCACAGTATTTAGAAGCTCGTATGCAGTCGGTATTCCAATACAGACTAGATATGCAGATAACAATACGCATAGTGATACTGATGAAGCCTTAGAAGATATGGCAAAACAGAATAGTTTTAGAACACTGGATAAAACTTTATGGAATGATATGTCTAAGACAGGTAGGGCCTTTGAGGTAGTATGGCGTAGCAAAGAGGCTACCCATGTTAAGCGATTAGACCCACTAGAGACTTTTGTTATCTATGATACAACTATCGAAGAAAAGCCACTAATGGCTATTCGATACTATAAAGCCTCAATCTTTGAAGCTGATAAAGAATATGTAGAAGTGCATACCGCTTCAGAGGTACATCGATATAGCTACACAGAAGGCAAGCTAGTTGAGTTAAAAGGTAGTCCTGAAAAACACAGATTTGGCCAAGTGCCGATTATTGAACATCGGAACAATTTGGATGGCCTAGGCGACTATGAGTTAGTCTTAGCTTTAATTGATTTATATGATAGCGCTCAGTCTGATACAGCGAATTACATGCAGGACTTATCAGATGCTATCCTGTTTATTTTTGGGCGAGTTGAGTTTCCGTCTGACTGTGATACCGCTGAAAAGCAGATAGCTTATATGCGGGAAATGAAACGAGCACGAATGATGAATCTTGCAGGAGCATTGAACCAGCAGGGTGATGAGGCTTCAGTCAGTGCCGATTACAAGTACAAGCAGTATGACGTATCAGGTACTGAAGCGTATAAGACTCGCATTGGAGACGATATCCATAAGTTCACGTCAACACCAAATTCTACTGATGAGCACTTTAGTGGTACGACTTCAGGTGAGGCAATGAAATATAAGATGTCTTCACTTGACCAAGAGATGAGTGAAACACAAGCGCTATTTGAAGAATCATTAAAACAGCGATATAGCTTATTAGTTACCATGGAGAAATTCTTGAAAAATAAGACCTTTAAGGATTTTGATTTAGATAAGCTAAAATTCAAGTTCACACCAAATATTCCTAAATCAGTAACTGAAACAATCCAAAATGCAAATATGCTATTTGGTCGTGTATCTGATGAAACCGTATTTGATATGCTTGAGCAGGTTACTGGGGTTAAAGCTGGCGATGAGATAGAACGTGTCGCTCGTGAAGACCCTGATAGTGACTCTGAGCCTCCTTTAAGGCGCCCAATCGAAATTGTAGGTGAAGAAGATGACGAACAAGAAGCATAGGGAATACTGGCAAAGACGTACATCTGAGCTCATGGCTTATGCAGACCGCAAGGATATCGATTTTTTCAAGCTATTAGCCGATTTATATGGTGAGTATGCGGTCGAACTGCAGAAAGAGATATTCACTTTTTACGGCAAATATGCAGATGAAAATGGGCTTACACTTCAACAGGCTAAAGAGCGTTTAAGAGGCACGGATTTATCAGACTATAGGAGAAATGCAGAATTATACCGAGTAAGTGCTGAAAAAGACCCTGAGTTACTAGATAGGTTGAATGAACAGTATGTATCAAGTAAAGCTACTAGATTGGACGCTTTAAATTTACAACTTACTTATAATGCAGCGCTACTAGCTCTAGCAGTTAATAATGAATTTGAGCGATATCTCAAAAAGCTTGCAGGACACTCATACAGAAAGATTCTAGGTGGACGGTCAGCGGGTACTTTAAATGAGCCGGCGCTACAGCAACTTATCAGAACACCCTTTCAAGGTTATAACTATTCAGAACAGTTATGGGGGAATACTGATAATCTAGCAAAGTCGCTACGTAAAGCTTTGTCGAAGATGTTAGTAAGAGGCGAAAACCCAAGAGTAGTAGCTAGAGAGTTACGAGATAGGTTCACAGTCGCCCAGCATAGAGCTGAAACACTGGTACGAACAGATGGCTCTATGGTTATCAACAATGCAACTTTAAAAAGATACAATGATGCAGGATTAAAAGGTGTCAGAATACATGTACACATGGATGAACGTACTTCTGATATCTGTAAGGAAATCCATAAAGAGGACAAACTATACAGTATTGAAGACGTTATTAAAAATCCGATTCTACCAGCTCACTATAGTTGCCGTTCTACTTATGTACCGGATGAAGAAGAGTTGATGGAGGACTCATGGGAAAGTTAACGTATTTTCAAATTATCTCAATACTAGTGCTAATCGCAAGATATCTAGGCTATATTCATCTCGATTGGTTTTGGATAGTACTACTAATTATATTCGGCCTAGGTAATGAGAGGGACGATAAACACTAGGAGCGTGATCTAAATGTATCTTGACCAGCAAAGAGCTTTAGGAGTGTAATACAATGCGAGACAAAGTTGGGGAAATAAAACATGTTGCAACTAAGCAAGAGTTAGAAAAAGAGCATGATAAATACTGGGGTAGACATAACGTTTATTTAACTGCTAATGATATTTCGCATTTACTCAATGGTGGCTACCTGGTGTTTAAAGATGGCGAGTATTCTCATGGCTTAATTTATGAGGAGTATGCCAATGAGAGTTAGCGTATATCTATTTGACGGCGGAGTACTTGAATTTGATATTGCCCTTGAGGTTATACAGGAAACAGATGAGATATTTAAGTTCTCCAATATCGATAGAGACAGCGAAAATGCGCGCACGGCGGTATTTAGTCTGATGAATATAGCGGGATATGATATCGAGTATTTAGCTTAAGGAAGGGGTAGAGAATGTGATTTCGGATAAATATATTAAGACTACAGTGGGTGCAGATAAGAAAGGAATTACTTTTATCGATGTAGTTAAAAAAGACACCTATGAACTAATAGCTAGTATTCCTTTTAATTTCGATGATGAGCTTATTGTTCACAGTGATTATACAGTGCTTGGCTCATACGGTGACCTAGCTTATAAAAGTAAAAACAATAAAGAGCAGCCTGAACCAGTGCAACGAGCTTTAAAACGAATTCGTGAGCTTGAATATATTACAGACGTGAGAATTGACGAAGAGTTTGAAGCGTGCGACAAACGCCTTGATTACCCTAATAACAGATTGACTATTACTATTGACTATTTAGATGTAGAGCTGTTTAAAGCTATAAAAGAAAAAAGCAATTATGAATACGACGTAGACCACTAGGTAATCGCTAGTGGTTTTTGTTTTGACCTGCCATAAGTCAATAAACTGGGTAAATATGAGCACTAGCGTGGGTTTAGAGCGTTGTAGGGGATTAGATTCAAAGCTGACTAGCGAGCCTGACGAGGCAAGTGTGGCAGTCTGAGAACCTAAGAACTTTATTTCGACTAATCACTAGCGTGGGCGAAGGAGAATTTTAAGATGAATATTGAAAAGCAACCATTAGTACCGTTTAATTTACAGTTTTTTGCCGAAAATGATGCTACGACTGAAAATGATACTGGCAATGAAGCATCGGATGCCACTGAAACTAAAACAGAGACGCCGGCTACCTTCACACAATCTCAATTGGATTCGGAAGTAAACAGAGCTGTGCAAAAGGCTTTGGCTAAACAGCAAGCTGATTTCGAGGCTCAAAAAGAGGAAATTGCTAAAAATGCAATCGAGAAAGAAAAGGATTATGCTCAACTCTCTGAAGAAGAACGACGTCAGCGAGAGCTAGATGATGAACGTGCTGATTTTGAGAAAGAACGCGCAGAATTTAAACGCGAAAAGTTAGTGTCCGAGATTAAAGCAGATTTAGCAGATAAGGGCCTACCGACTGACTTTGCAGAGCTGTTAGCTGGTGAAGGAAGTGTTGAAAAAGCAGTCGAGCGTGCAAATAAATTGCAAGACCGCTTTAATGAGGCGGTAGCCAATGAGGTGAAAGTCCAATTAGCACAATCTACACCGGGCTTTGGAGCTACTAAAGCTGAAACAGCTTCAAATATTGGTGCAGACTTAGGTAAACAGCATGGTAAGCGAAATGGAACAATTTTTTAAAGGAGGAAATTAAAACATGGCAAATGTATTTGGAACAGGCTTAGAGGTCTTACATAACTTAGACTACGATGCGATCTCAATCACAGTAGATGCTTCAACAGCAGGAACAGTAACTGAAAATGGTCGTAAAATTTTAAAAGCCGGTACAATCTTGAAAGGCGTGGACGGTTCAATCTTTAATGACCGAGACCAGTTAGCCACTCAAACAACTGGCGCTTCAGGAGATGTAGACGGTATTTTACTTTCAGATATTGACTTAACAGATGGAAATGCGACAGCAGCATTAGTATATCGAGGTACTGTGCGAGCTGACCGATTACCTGCTGGGAATGCACCAGCAAACGTACAAACAAAATTGAAGCATATTCAATTTGTCAATGGGATTTAAGAAGGAGGAATATAAAATATGCCATTATTAGAAACAGCAGTAACAGCTCAAAATGTTGTAGGGTACTTTGAGGCAACTACAACCCAAGATGATTCTCTAGGTGCACGCCTTTTCCCCGCTGAAAAGCAATTGGGTCTAACATTAGAATATATTAAAGGTTCAGGTAACAAAGCAGTTCAATTACGTGCTTCAGCGTTTGACACACGTACCACTTTTCGTGACCGTATGCCAATCGAGTTGAATAGCGAACGTATGCCATTCTTCAAAGAAGGTTACTTAGTTAAAGAGTCTGACCGTCAACAGTTAGCAATCTTAGAGATGACAGGTAACCAAGCCTTAATTGATACTGTGTTAACAAAAATCTTCAGTGATTCAGCTAACTTAATTCTAGCAGCACAAGCTCGTGTGCAAGCTATGCGTATGCAAGTCTTAGCAACAGGTAAACTAGCAATCGACTCAAACGGTGTTAAACAAGAATACGATTACTCTGTACCAGAAGAGAATAAAGGAACAGTAGCGAATAACTGGTCTGACGCTGATAACGCAACACCGCTAAAAGATATCGCAGAAGCAGTTGATAAGATGGCGGATAACGGTGTAGCGATTGAAGGCGCTGTGATGAATAACCGCACTTTCGGGTATCTACGTGACGCTAAGTCAACTAAGCGCCAAATCAAAGGAAACGTGCAAAACGCAACGCCGGATGTGACTAACCGAGAATTGACTGAATTCTTATCAAACGAATACGGTGTGACACTTGAAATCGTGAAAGCAACAAATGTCGGTGACGATGGACAAGCTCATAAGATTTTTCCAGATGGGCACGTTACTTTAATTCCTAATCAAACACTAGGACGTACAGTGTATGGTACTTCTCCAGCAGAGATGGACTTAACTTCTCGTCAAGATGTTGATGTATCAGTAGTCAATACAGGGGTAGCTGTTGTTACGACAATGACGACTGACCCAGTTAATAAACAGACTCGTGCAGAAATGGTTACACTACCATCATTCGAGGGTGCGAACTTAGTGTACTTAATGACTACTGAAGCCGAGGCAGACGAACCAATCGATGAAGGCTCGGAAGCAGGAGCAAGCGCCTAAGCTTAGAAAGGAGCTGATGATTAGTGGAGATGCTGGAACAAGTCAAGCTATTAAAAGGTATTACCGATAGAGCTCAAGATGACCTAATCAAGCTAATCATAGCGGATTCTGAGTCTCGGATTCTTGGGTACATCAATGCGCATAAAGCGGAGCCCCTTGTAGATATTCCGCCTGATATCGAATATATTCTACGCGACGTAGCAGTCGTGCGCTTTAACAGGCTTAACTCTGAAGGGGCGAACGAAGATTCTGAAGAAGGCCGGGCGTTTAAGTGGAAATCAGGATATCTATCTGAGTATGAGGATATACTAGCCGGCTACTTTGACCCTGTTGAAGACCTAAGTAAGCCTGGCTACCTCAGGGTTATATTTTAGGCGGTGGTGTGATGATATATAATGATAGGGTCACCATTAAGATAACTCAAACAATTAAAAGCGACGGCCCTCTTGGAGAATATAAGTCAATCGTCAAAGACCTAGTAGTCCCTTGCCAACGTGGAAGTTTAACGCATAATGAGCAAATGGGTCTTTTCGGCTCGTACAATTTAGCTAGTTTTAAATTGCATCTACAAGGTCACTATGAGGGCTTTGATGAAGTGAAGTACCAAGGAAAGACAAGGCAAGTCAAAGGACTACGATTCCACAGGAATTCGACGGTGGTGTATGTATGAGTATTACTTACAAGGTTAAAGGATTGGAGAAGTTTATTAGATCCGTCAACCAGAAAACCAAAAATGCTGAAGTGATGGTTGATAGGGAACTTAACCGGTCAGCGCTAAGAATAGAGCGTAAAGCGAAGTATTACTCGCCATGGGACACAGGTTTTATGTCAATGTCGATATTTAGTCATAAAGTGGGAAAGCTACAGTGGGAAGTCTCTAGTCCGGCTGAATACTCAATTTATGTTGAGTTAGGAACAAGACGACAAAGCCCACAACCCTTTCTATACCCGGCTGTTGAAGAAGAATTTCCTGTCCTGATGAATAAACTCAAGAGAATGTTTAATTGATAAGGAGGGTGGATATGGAAGAATACTCACCCACAACGCTATTTTTAGCAGAGATAAAACAAAGACTGGCTCCGCTTGGGATACCAGTCTTTTTTAGTACTAAGGAGCTAGAGAACTATGAACGTGATTTAGGCGAGCAGTTAGACGAAGTAATCGTGATAGGCACTTATACTAGCGTTGAACGAAACGCTCAATCTGGTCATTTGATGGAGGATATCTCTCAAATGGTGGATATTTATCTGCCCATTGGGGACCGAGCGCACGCCGAAGAAGTCAAATTCAAAGCTAGAAAGCTCTTAGGTAGACAAGTAACTAATAACGCGGAAATTACGGTAGACGACTCTTTAGGTAGAGAAATCTACCGTATTTTTATGCGTGTTTCTAAAACTTTAATTTAAAAGGAGAGATAAAAGTATGGCAATTACAATGACGACTGGTAAACCAATTACCGGTAAGAAAATTTTCTATTTCATTCAATCAGTTGACGCGCCATTAGGCAGTGCAGCGATTTTACCCGCGTATCGAACAGACGGGTCTACCACTTTGGGCGGAGAATTCACGGATGAGCAAACGCAACAAGGTCGAATTTTAGAGAAGTCAACAGATGAGCATACTATTGAAGTCACTCAATACTTCGCGCCTGCAGACGAGTCCGTAGAAGTGATAGAAGAGGCTCAAAAGACAGGTAAATCTGTAAAAGTGTGGGAAGTAGTCGTTGACGAATCGGTAGCTAAGGGTGAAGGTTCAAAAAAATATTATCCAACTAAATTCGGATATGCAAAAGTATCTGAAATCGAGAAAGCTTCAGGAGTTGAAGACTTAGTAGAGCTTTCCTATGAACTATCTGTGGTAGGTGCTTTACAAGATGGTCGATTCCCTCTAACTGATGACGAAGTGAGCATCTTAAATGAAGTGTATGCTTACCAAAACCCTGGTGAGACTACTGGAGACTATGATGCAATTACTCGTGAGGGTGAAACTGCTCGTGAGAATGAAACGGCTGAATAGTTGATTAGGTGGGGCGGTTTTTCCGCCCTAATTTTGTTAGGAGGAATAATTTTAAATGGAATTTTTAATTAAAAACAAACCGGTAGATATTAAATTTAACTACGCTCTGATGTTCAAAATGAACAAGCGATTAGGCACTAAAGACAAAGAAACTGGCGAACGAGGTTCCGATGGGGTTGGGGCATTCTTTTTAAAAGTACTAGATTGCGACGATACAGCTTTAACCGATTTAATTCAATTGGCGGATAAAACTGCTACAGAAGATGACGCTATCAAAGCTATTGAGGCTAAGGTAGACCCAGAGAATGAAGAAGAGACATATCTTCAGATTTTTGAAGACCTAAAAAGTGAGATGGTCGAGAGCGGTTTTTTCAAGACGAAGATTTTGAAATATATCGAAAATATGGAGCAGAGCACAGAAATGCTGAAAGCTCGAAAAGACGAGAATTCAAAACTTCAAGTGGTAGCAGTACAGCGGTTGGTTTCACGAATGAAAGACGCCTTGAAATAATCACTGCTAGCGCCAAAGTCGGCTTGACAGATATAGACCAGATTATGAGCTACACAAGATATGAGCTTGAGGCTGTTCAAAAAGGTCTAGCGTACAAGAATGCCGATGAACAGGAGCGCTTGGCTGTACTAGCTTTAAACGTCCGTACAGCGATGAACAAGAAAAAACTTAAAGCGACTGACCTTTTCAATCGACGTAAGGTTGAAAGATCTATCGAGGTCGCTTTCGTTCGAAACAGAAAAGAAAACAAGCCTAGCACAGGGTTTGGTGACTTAATTCAGAAAGCAAATAATATCTTTAATAAAGATTAGAAAGGAGGACGGTATATGGCATTTGATGGCTCAATACAAGCGCTTATAGGAGCGGATTTAGGTGGATACGAGAAGGCTATGGCTACAGTGGTGAATTCAACTCAAAAAGCTTTTGATGTAGCGAAAAACACGGCGAGCAAAAGCGGTTCGCAAATGGTCCAAGAACTAATGTCGTTATTCAATTCGCTAGCTTCAAGCTCATCTAGCTTAGGTTCAAAGATTGGCCAAGGCTTTTCGGGCGGATTGAAGATTGCGATGGGTCAAATACAGCGTATGACGTCGGGTATTGCTAAGAAAATACCTGATTCAATTTCTGTTCCCATAAAGCATGCTTCAACTACTGCTGCACACTCTCTAAGCACGATGTTTCAAAACATGTCAAAGTATGCTAGCAAATTTGGAGGGGACGTTCAAAACGTTACAGACAAAATCGGTAGGATTTTCACAAGGCTAGGTACGAGTTCATCTAGCAGTTGGAATAATTTGATGTTGTCTATGTCTAATGCTGTGACGAGCTTTGGGCAAAGCGTTGCTTCTAGCTTAAATAGTGTATCAGCTAGATTTTCTACAATAGGCAGTAGCTTATCAAAAGGCTTTGGCTCAGCGCTAAAAGACTTAGGTAGCGCTACAACCTCAACTTTAAAGAGTATTGGCTCAGCAGTAAATTCATCTCTGGGCGCACCGTTCGCAAGAGCCTTTCAAAGTATTTCTATGGGGTTCAGCCGTATGGCTTTTTCTGCCAAAAACTCTAGCAGTATAATTTCTAATACTTTTGCGAGTTTGGCGGTAACCAGTTCACGACTGGGGACTAGCTTTTCTAATGGGTTCTTAAGCGGTTTAAACAGCATCGTAAGAGGCACATTAAGCGCTGCGAATCGAGTAGCGAACGCCCTTAATCCTCTGGTTAGGGTGGCAGGGAATGTAGCGAATAGGATGGCTAACGCTTTTACCAACGGGCTAAACATCATGGCTAAAAAAGCGACAAGCACGCTTAATAGCATTTCTAATCATTTCGCTAGAAGCTCTAAAGGCGCCAATGGACTAACCTCCAGTGTAATGCAATTAGCTAGTGCCTTTAGCTTAGCTAATATAGCCGGAAAGGCGATTAGCGCCATTACGGGGTCTTTAGATAGCGCCATATCTCGATTTGATACATTAAACCAGTTCCCGAAAATCATGAAAATGTGGGGGTTTAGCTCGGAAGAAGCTCAGTCAGCTACCGATAAGCTGAAAGAGGGTATCGATGGTCTACCCACCACTTTAGACGATATCACTGGGAACGTACAACGTCTAACAAGCGTTACGGGTGATTTGTCTGGCTCAACTGATGCTGCTATTGCGTTGAATAATGCTTTTCTGGCAAGTGGCGCAAGCACTGCTGATGCAAGTCGTGGTTTAGATCAATACATTCAGATGCTTTCTACTGGTAAGGTAGATATGATGTCTTGGCGGACCTTACAAGAGACTATGCCTGGAGCACTTATGCAAACTGCTGAAGCTTTTGGCTTTGCAGGTAACAGTGCTACTTCAGACTTTTATGAAGCACTAAAATCAGGGGAAATTACGTTTGACCAATTCCAAGATAAATTAATAGAGCTGAACGAAGGAACAGAAGGTTTTGCAGAACAAGCGAAAACCGCCACAGAAGGTATTCGAACCTCGTTCCAAAACTTAAAGAATGCAGTAACTGTTCAGCTCCAGGGAATTATGGATGCTATCGACAAATCCTTGGCGGATAACGGGCTACCTAAAATGGCCGAAATGATTAACATGGCCAAAGGTGCTATTCAGCAGTTTGGTGGAGAAGTTCAGAGCGTTGTGCCAGGCATAGTGTCGAGTTTGGCAAGTCTAGAAAAAGTAAATATTTTCCAACTTTTAGCTTTACCGCTAATCCCTACAGCAATCGGTTTGTTAGGTAGTGTCGGTACGGCTATTGGGGGGATTGGTTCGATACTTGTTGGGACGCTAGCACCGGCCTTTGTGAATTTAGGAGGTACCATAACTGCTTTTAGTGCTGGAACCGCTACATTAGGTCAGGTTGGAGTGAAAGCCTTTGGAGCATTAACGAGTTCAGTCCTAAGTTTCGCTGGTGTTGCTCTAGCTGCTTTAGGGCCTGCAGCAATTTTAGGATTAGTTGTAGCTGGACTAGGAATAGTTAATAACGCCTTTGGTAATGAGATTAGTGCAATGCTGTCTACAGTAACTGAAAAAGGTCCACAAGTTATCACTAATTTTGTGAATGGTATTGTTAGTCAGTTACCTCAACTAATTAATAGTGGTACTCAGCTAGTAGCGCAATTGGCTCAAGCTATAAGTGCTAATCTACCGGCTATTATCCAAGGCGGAGTAGCAATTATCAATTCCCTTGTGAGAGGAATTGGGCAGAACAGTGCCTCGCTGATAAGCTCAGCTCTACAAGTCGTGACTAGCTTTGTAAGCTCAATTGCGAGCGCACTGCCTCAGCTATTGGCCACTGGTATGCAATTCCTAGTTCAGCTAACGCAAGGAATTTTGCAAAATATCCCTCAAATTGTTGCGTCGGCGCAACAGATTTTGATGAGTTTCGTGAACAGCTTAAACGCTAACTTGCCAACAATTATCCAATCTGGTATTCAAATCATTATGAACTTGGTTCAAGGTGCTATGCAGTTACTGCCTCAACTTATCCAAGTCGGGGCGCAAGCAATTGTAACCTTAATTCAAGGTTTAGTGGCTAATCTTCCGTTGATACTTCAGGGGGCTGTTCAGATTGTTGGTCAGCTTATATCTGGTATCGGGCAAGCGTTACCTAATATCATTCAATCAGGAATGCAGGTAATTAGCGCACTATTCAGTGGGTTGGTTCAAGCCTTGCCTCAACTTTTAGGCGCAGGACTGCAAATTATTGCTCAAATTGCAATTGGCATTCTAACAAACATACCATCTATCATATCAGCAGGATGGGAAATTATTAAATCGCTAGGTATGGGTATTTTGCAAGCCATTCCGGACTTGATTTCTGGGGTGGGAGAAGCCATTAAAGGCGCGTTTACTAGTATTTGGGATGCCGTTACAGGGAAAACCAAGGAAGCAGGCGTGCAAGTAGGTACCGACACCGCCGCTATGGCGACTACTGTGCAGACGAATACGAGCGCTATGGCTAATCAATCAGCTTTAGATTTTAGCTCGATGAATGCGAATGCTACTGCGCAGACCAGTTTAATGGCAACTGGAGTAAATAGTGATATCAACGCTATGCAATCTAACGCTGTGTTAGATACCTCGGCGATGGCTACAGGCGTTAACGCGAACATGCAAACCATGCAAGCGAATGCTAAGACTAACTCGAGCTTGATGAATACAAGCGTAACTGCTGACGCGCAGAACATGATGAACAACGCTATCACTGCTACGAGTGGCATGTCTAGCGGAGTTACAGGCAATGCGCAATCAATGCTTAGTGGCGTGACTAGTCAGTCAGGTCAAATGCAACTAGGAACAGTAGCTGATGCGAGCACCATGGCCTCTGGAGTAGCTAACCAAAGTGCTAATATGTCTAGTCAGACAGTCTCCAATGCCACAAACATGGCTAACGGTGTGAATAGTGCTACTCAAGGTATGGGTTCGGATGTTGCTAGCAACTTCAATAAGATGTCTAGTGATGTATCCAACAATTTAAACAAAATGAAGTCAAACGCCCAATCGGCATTGACAGCTATTCAAAATACCTTTAAATCCGGGTTAAGCAATATCAGCAATTCGACAAGAACGGCCTTTAGTCAGATTAATTCTCAAGTTCAAAACTCGATGAATCGTGTGAGAAATTCAATCCGACAATCTATCTCACAATCTGTCTCAGCGACTCGAAGCGGTATGAGTAGCCTGGTATCTGCCTTTAGAAGCGGAATGAGCCAAGCAGTTTCTCAAGCTCAAAGCGGTGCTAATAGAATTGTCAGCACTTTTAGAGCCATGCGTGGCCCAATGACAGGCGCGGGTATTTTTGCAATGAGCGGTTTGACGTCAGGTATCATGAGTGGCGCAGGGAGTGCAATAGCCGCCGCTAGAAGCATTGCAAACAGAGTGACAGCAACTATCCGGTCGGCAATGAAAATCCACTCTCCTTCTCGTGTGATGATGGAAATTGGTGAATTCATATCTGAAGGTCTTGGCGTAGGTATGCTAGACATGATTAATTATCTAGTCAAGTCTGCCTCTCAAGTCGCCGATTCAGTGACTGAAGCAATGACTCCTCAAGCGCCTAATCTAGACTTTATAAATGGGTTTAAACGAGAGTACGCTACTGCAGTTGCAAACCAAAGTGCTGACATGGATAGCACCATTACAGCTAACGGACGGATCATTGATAATGGCTTATCATCAGACATCAATGAAGCCCAGCGACGAATCGACGAGGTTGAGTTAGCTAAGCATAAAACTTATGTGCATAACGAGATTATCGGAGATAGAATTCAAACGACTGTTGACGAGATTAGAGGACGAAAAGAAAATAAAGCAAATTATTTTGGAGGCTGATTAAGTGGACGCGCTATTAACTAAGAAAGACAAAAGCTTCAGACTTTCAGATTTGGGGTTAGCTGTTCGTACATTCGACGTATCCGCCCCGAGTCTACAAGTCAATTACCAGGAAATAACAAATAGGAGTGGTCGGGTGAAATCCGGCCACCGATTCGTGTCCAAGAAAATCAGTATTACAGGCACTTTCTACGCTATGGGTGTTACAGGATTTAATGATATTCGAGAGGAACTATACGCTGAAATAGTAGACGAGAATGGGTATTACATCACTAAGATGTCTCCTACTTCAGACCTGTATAATTTTGAGATGCCGGGTCAATCAAACGAAGAAATTGATACCTCAAGAGTAGACCATGAAGCCGAACGCTACCGGTATAGAGTAATCAACACTGGAGATATAGAGTTTAACTTTAAGGGTAAGTCAGGCGCAGGACTGTTATACGGTTTCGCTATTGATTTCGAGACGGTTGGCATGCCTTTTGGCGAAACTGTTCCGAAAACTGTACGTGTGACTACTGCTATACCGTACGCAGGTACAGCGACTAATTCACAACTTGAGAGTCCATGGTATTTAAAGTTAACCGCTACACAAGCTCAAAAAGGTGACTTTTATGTACAAGTAGGCGATAAGCGATTTGAGCATAAAAGTCTTACTCAGATTAAAACTGGAGACGTGTTCCAGTTGAGAGGTGTTGAAACTTGGTTGAACTTTGCCAATGTTAACGAATATACGAATTATGAATACTTTGAATTAAAGCCCTCATCTAATCAATCTGTGCCTATCTCTACTGATTTTACAGGGACGATTGAAGTCGTGGACTTGATTGAATTCTATAAATAGGGAGGTGAAATATTGCTATATATTATTGATGAAAAAGGTAAAGGCCATGGGGCTTTAGCTGAATTTGGTGTGACCCACGGCGTAAATGGCGAAAAGTCTATCTCAGGAACTATCTACACTAATGAAGAGGTCATCCATGGGATTGATCGTGGGTGGAAATTACGCTTTGAAGGTGAAACGTATGCTTTCATATACGCTAAGCCTGTCGATTTAGGTGAAGTGATTCAGGTTGATTTCGACGCGGTTCATAGCTTTTTCTATGATTTTTCAAAAAGCGCTAAAAATGAGCAATTGCGTGATGGTAGCCACACAATGCAAACCTATCTTGATTTTATCTTCAAAGGGACAGATTATTCCTATCGACTAGATTCGAAGGTTGGGGCTTTTGAGAAGCAAAGTTTTGGATATAGAAGCCGATTGGCCTTATTTAATGACGTAATTAATTCTGCTGGTGTAGAATTCAGTGTCAACGGCAGTGTGGTTCGTGTATTAGATAGGGTTGGAAACGACTTATCTACAGTGGTTCGTAAGGGTTTTAACCTAAATGATTTATCAATTGAAAAGAATATCGGAGATTTTGTGACTGCTCAAAAAGGTTTTGGAGCTTGGTTTGATAAAGAAGACCACTCTAAAGGTCGTCTTGAAGTAGAATACCTCAGCCCTTTAGTCGAAATCTACGGAAGATTAGATGCTGACCCTGTAGTTGATGAACGTTATACAAATTCTAATAGTTTAAAGGCAAGATTAGAGAATAACGTGGAAGGTAGCTACTCTATTAGTGTAGCACTTGATATGGCTGACCTCACTAAAGCCGGATATGAATACAAACAGCCTCAAGAAGGCGACTATATTATGGCGATTAATGAGGATTTAGGTTTTAAACGAAAAATTCGAATTGTTAGCTATACCAGTAAATACGATACTAGCGGTGAACTAATCGACCATAACATCACAGCTAACTCTCTTGGCATGGTGCACGAAGCAATCAGTGGGCAGGCTAAAACCCAAAATAGTATCAATGAACTAAGAGATGAAATAGCTCAAACTCGTAGAGAGGTAACTGAGGTAAGAGTTAGTGCAGATGGGAAAACTAATAACTATTGGAGCAGTAAAGCGCCTAATCCTCAAGAGTATAAATTAAATATTGGGGATACCTGGTACGATACTAGTAGAGAGGATGTTGTAATTTACGGCTGGAATGGCGTTGAATGGCGTCGAGTTAGTTTTGATAAAACGGCATTTGAGCGTCAATTCGCCGAAATTGAGAAGAAAACGCAAGATATGACTATTTCAATCGCAGAAGCTGATACTAAGGCCAAAAGTGCTTTGGATAAAGTAGGTGTTGCAGATAATTTATTAGGTGAGCATCAGAAGATGATTGCTAGCCTAAATGGTCAGTTAGCGGAAGACTTGGTCACAGACCAAACAGTAACGAATCATAAAACTTGGCTAACCAACTATGGTGAGTTAGTCGCTAACAATGGATATGACACTACCGATTATATCCCTGTTAATAAAGATGATTTATTATCTCTTGAATCAACCGTATCGCATTATTATAAGTTAGCATTTTACGATACTGGTAAAAATAATCTCGGTTATTATGACGGTAGTAAAGTTGTACTGACACCAAGCGGTACGGCTTATTTTGGTAACACAGGCACATTTAATGCCCCTGCTGATGGTTTTGTACGTCTAAGCTATTCTACGGCTACTGGTGGCGCTGATACGGTTAAATTAAGTAATCAAAATAACTTATATACGCTAATTAATAGTGGCTATAACAATGCTTTATCCGCATTGAGAAACGTCGATAGAGCAATGCAAGAATTTGGTGAAAACCTTATTAGTCTTAATAGTTTAAATAATGGCTATTGGCTGAATGCTCAAGGTAAGTTAATGTCTAATAATGCTTATAAAACTACCGACTATATACGAGTAGATAGTGGAGAAAGATATAAGTTAATTGGTGGGTATGCCGTTTATCAAGTCTACTTTTATGATGCTAACCGTAATGCGATAGCTTATTACGATGGCAAAGAAATCAAGACAGACATCGGAACAGGGTTGAAATACTTTACTGCTACACCGGATAATGAACTTATTATGCCATCAAACGCAAGCTATGTGCGTATCGCAAGCAGTATAGCTGATTTTAGTCAAATAGCCTTTAGAAAATTATCTACCGTGATAGCGAATATGCTTAATGCAGTGGATAGCATGGAGAAACGGGTAGAAAGTGACTTAGCCACAGTGCGAAATACAGCTAATAACGCCTTTGAAAAAGCTAGTCAAATGGGTGGTAAGCTGTCAACTGTTGAGCAGTCAGTGGATGATTTAAAGGGCGAAATCAGTCAGAAAGTAACGAGTGCTGACGTAAGCACTGCATTAAATCAGTTTAACGAAAGCGTGAAAACACAAACAGCCACTCAAATCACAGAGAGCTTAACTGGTTATGCGAAATCAACGGATTTAAACGGTTTAGCAACAGAGTCATACGCACGTACACAAGCGACATCAGAAGCTGGAAAAGTGCGTCAGGAATTGACTAGCTATGCTAAAACTGGTGACTTAACTACTCTTGCTCAAAACATCCGTACAGAGACCGCTGAAAGTTTGAAGAGTGTTTACACTAAAACTGAAACGGATGGTTTATTGGGCGGTAAGGTGAGTCAAGCTACCTATGAGAGTGGTATCAAGGGCGTCAGAGAGAGTGTGACGACGCTTGAAGGCAGTATTAAAGACTTATCGAGCGCTAGAAACTTATTGAAAGATAGCTGGCATAATAGTGAGGATAGCCCATCAATCGTAAATACAGAATATCGTATAGCAACTTGGTGGTTAACTAAGCCTTTAGAAGTAGGTAAAACATATACTTTTAGATTATTTGGATTTAGTAACCGTGAACACTTTATGCTCTATACACCTAACGGTCTTGTGAGAATGGGCGATTTCATGGGAAATGGTACAGCTAATGTTATTAGAACAGATACTACCTACAACGCCCTGAAGAATCGTAGAGTGTGGGAAATAAGTTTTACTGCAACGCAATATACGATTAATAATATGACAGAGAATAGAGTATCACTTTATAATTATCCGTCATCCAGCAGTTCCAACGGAGAAATCTACTGGGCTACATTAGTAGAAGGAACGGTAGGTATTGATTGGCAACCAGCTATTTCGGACATGCTAGGTACTAAGGAATTTAGCTTATTCAAGCGTGATTACGAAGCCACAGATAAACTGGTACAGGAGACCTTAACCGCTATTAAAAGCGACACAGGTAGCTTGTCAACAAGGATTAATGATGTAAAATCCACTGCTGATGGTAACAAGACCATTATATCTAATGTGCAATCCACACTAGTTAATAAAGCAGATAAATCAGAATTGAGTAAGTATGCAACTACAACAAGTCTCAATCAAGTCAAACAGACTGCTGATGGAAACGAAGCCTTGATTGCTAAAATCCAAGAAACGCCAACAAGCTACTTAGCTGATTACCAGAAATTGATTAATCGGGCGAACTTATTCGATCGCACGTTAGGGACGACTGATAGTGCAGTTGGCGAAAATGTCAGTCGCATGGTGCAGACGAGTCAAATGTTCCAGACGGAAGTTATTGAACGGACTAACTTACTTGCTGGTATGGCAAGTGGAACGGGTATGACTGACGACCCATATTTTGATAAGGGCAATAATAGTATTAGCATTTATGATAATGGTAAAACAGACACAATTACAATGCTAAGAGAGTCGCCAACCACGTCAGGGCAACCTTACGGAAAATGGAGACTTAGACTAAATCATGGTACTTCTAGCGCAACAGCACCTAATCGTGGGGGTATAGCTAAATCAACTACAAGTTGGGCTAACGGTACGGTGGTTATTAAATTTGTAGCTTACTTGCCAACGGGCAGAAGCTTTGCATACAACCAAAATGGCTTAGGTAATGGCTGGTCATCTGGATGGCTAACAGATAACAAGGGTACTGGTAAATGGGAAACATACGCTTACTATTATAGATTTGGTACTAGCGGAACATTTTCAACTTTTGGCCATCTATCTGTTACTGGTGCATCATCAGCCTTTACATGGTACTTATCAGAGTACGACATTATTAATGTAGGCGAGACTAGTGCAAGTAAGATTACTCAATTATCAGATAATATTAACTTAAAAGTATCAAAAGGTGACATCTCTAACCAAATCAATATAAACACTCAAGGGGTAGTTATTCAAGGGAATAAAATAGCCTTATCTGGACAAACTAGTGTTGATGGTGCCTTCTGGGCAAAAGAAGTGAATGCTATTAAGGTTAACGCAGACAATATCACGACTGGTACGCTAGACGGTTCACGGATACGGGCGAACTCGATCGATACTAACCGACTTACTGGTAATATCAGTGAGTTTATACGTACACACTGGCAAGAAGCCAATGGGCAACATGTAAGAGTTGACGGCACAGGGATGTATACGACAGGTACAGGAGACTGGCGACGTACTTACTTTACACCAACAGGTATGGACTTGTTTAACGGTCAAGGTAATAAAGCTGGTGCGATTGGTTACTTTAAAGCTAGTCGAGATTACACCAACGGTAATTATGGTGACGAAAATATTATGTGGGGAGGCCGTCAACGTCATACTGTCGGAATCGGTGTCAATTACAACCATGTATTATCACTTGCGTACGTATCATCATCAGCAAGTATTGATAATGGATATAATGACGCTTTGACAATTTCTCCACAAGATAGCGGTAAAGTATCTATACACACTTCTTTGGATATGCTTTCTCGTCCAATCGAAAATGCTTATCGTTTAAATTTCCGACATGGTGGTTACATATTTGGTCAGCAAAACTCTAGTATGTACTACAATGCAAGTTTACGACATGACTTAGCGATTGCTGGGTCAACTAAATTGGCAGTAGACGGTACGATTAGAGCATATACTGGTATCGACATGAATGGTAATGATATTGCTAGGGTAGGAAAGCTATCTTACAACTCTGATGAGCGATTGAAAACCAATATCAAGCAGACTGCTATCAAAGCTTTAGAAGCAATCGAACGTTGGAAATTAGTTGAGTATTACTGGAGGAAAAATGGCGAGTATGTAGATATTGGTCTAATTGCCCAAAACACACCAGAACTGATGACGTATGACAGTGAAAGTGATATCTATGGCATCGATGCTGGTAAGCAAACGATGTATAACACGTTGGCTATTCAGCAGTTAAATACTAAAGTAGACGACAAAGTAGCCAAATTAGAACAAAAAATAGCGAGTTTACAAGATGAATTAGCGTTATTAAAAGGAGCATGACGAATGAAATCAATTAAGATTAAGAATACTTATGTGGCACCAATCCACAACTTATTAAATAGCTTAGCTTTAACTGGTAAGGCTAGTCGTGGACGCACTAAATTTCTTAAACGGCTAGAAGAAAAGAACAAAGAATTTCTAGAGGACTTAGAAGCCTTGCAAAAAGAGTATTTCGAAACTGATGAAAACGGCGATTTGATTGCTGATGACAAAGGGAAATTGACATTTAATGAAGATTTAGACTTCGACGAGTACAACTCGAAATACAAAGGAATTGAAAATGAGCAAGCAGAAATCAGCTTTGGAGAATACTCAACTAAATACGAAGCTATGTTTAACGCTTTAGATAATTTAGATGTGCCATTGTCAGGTCAAGATGCAGAATTATACGACACTTTAATGGATGCTTATGAAGCAGAAAAGGAGATTAAATAATGAGTAAATATGAAACAACTACAATCAAATATTTCGTGGTGAAAGAAGCAGAGTCAGGCGTAGAAGAAGTCTTACAATTCAATGATTTCAACGGGTCAGTGTATTGGTACTCTGACGCAAATTCAGCTACTAAATACGACACCAAAGAACAAGCGGAACAAATGCGACAAGTCCAAGAAATGCTAGGGAAATTCAGCAATCAAAAAGCGACTTACAAAGTATTTGTTACAAATTCAGAAACCAAAGAAGTTAAAGAAGAAACAGCAGAATAGCGTACTGGGGTGGTCTTAGGACTGCCCTTTTATTTTGAAAGGAGCGTGAGGTATGTGGCGAAAGATTAAAGAGCATATCATCTACTATTTCGACTCTTATTTGTTGTCTTTGACATCCATCGTGTATGGTTGGCAATTATTTCTAAATCCTGAAATATTGCTAAATTATCGAATATACCAACGAATTCGAGATTTATTTGACCACAAATATATAGGTGCTTCGTTTGTTGTTTTAGGGGCAATTTATATCGTTGCTACAATTTTAAATCAAAAGAAAATCAAACAGATAGCACTGCCTGTTTTCACATTTATGTGGGCTTTCTTTAGCTTTAGCTTCATAATGACCGACCCACCTAACACGGTGGGGGTGCTAACGATGAGTGTGGCAGTACTAAGCTTTGGTATCTCGCTAAGAGGTGATTTTAAAGATGGATAATCTAAATCCACTTTTAATCGCAATTGTGCCAGCTTTCTTGACTTATTTAGGTACTAAATACAAAAGTCAAAACGAGCGAGAGCAGTATGCTAGCACCGCGTGGAAAGAGCTGTACGACGAGACAAAGAGACAGCTTGAGGATAACAAAGCTCGTATGGATAGTATGCAATCTGATATGTCGGAGCTAAGACGACAAATCCACGAAATGAAAAAGCGTCATGCAGACGAGGTCATCAAGTTAGAGCGCATCAATGATGAGTTGCGAGAAGAAAACAGTCAGTTAAGAATTGAGAATGGAAATCTGAAGAATAAACTAATTGAAAGGAGTCAATCGAATGAAATTGAAAAATAAAACTTATGACACGCTGAAATGGCTCGTGTGGATATTTCTTCCAGCGCTAGGCGTGTTTCTAGGCGTGTTAGGACAGACGTTAGGATGGGAGAATACAGACACAGCGCTGACCATCTTAACAGCCTTTACAGCGTTTTTAGGGACGATTACAGGCGTATCTAATAGAGAATTTAATAAGGAGGAGAAATAATGAGTGTAAAATTACCAGCAACACGTAATGTTGATATGTACACCGCTAAGCAATACCCAGACTTATGGACTGGTGGAAACCCAAAAGGTGCGATTATCCATAATGATGCGGGACGTATGTCGGCTACTGATTATATTTCTTGGTTAAGAAGTGCACGCACGCCGGGAACATCAAGAGCAGAGTCGGGGTTTGCTAATTATTACATCGATAGAAATACAATCGTACGAGTAGCCACCACCACAATCGGTGGATATGCAGCGGCGAACCCGTATTACAATAAGAATTTCCTTCATTATGAAGTATGTCAGCAATTGAGTGCTAATAATGCAGATTGGCTTGCGAATGAGCGCGCGGTATTTATGCAAGTAGCGGAAGATTTTCATTTCTACGGTTTAAAACCTAGCAAAGATACAATCGCACTACACCATGACGTATCACGTACTGGGACATCATGTCCACAACGCTCAATGAAAGCACACGGTGGAAACTATCCATCAGTACGTCAATACTTTATTAACCAAGTAGCATATTATATGTCTTTAGGTAAAACTGTAAAAGAGATGGTTAATGCCTTAAATAAAGGCAGAAAAGCCACCGTAACGGCGACTAAATCATCAACTAATACAAATACAGGCATCATTAAGAAATACGCTGAAAAGGGCGTATTTTATCCAAATGAAACTATCATCGTGCGAGATGCACCATCCACGAAAGCTAACATTGTGGCACGCTATTACAAGGGAGAGAACCTAACTTATCACACCGTCCATATTGGAAATGGATATGTATGGCTTGAATATTTACGAAACAATGGCAAGTCAGGTTTCATTCCAATTCGTGAATATAAGAATGGTAAATACGGCAAGGTATGGGGAACAATTAAATAGATACATTTTTAAAAGGGTAGTGGACTTAGTGTCTACTACCCTTTTGGTGTTTCTATAAAAATATCCTTATATTAATTGACAAATTTTAGTTTATTGATAAAATGTAGTTAATAGATCAAGGTCTACCCACGCTAAAGCGCAGATACGTTCTGAGGGGTAGACATTTTTTGTATAGTGAGGTAATTTATGGAGCATTTGAATTATCAGGAACAAATGAGTAAATTTATATCTAGAGGGATGAAATCTAATAATTTTGAAAAAGATTCAAAAAAATTAGAAAGTATTTCTTACTATAAATTAAAAGAAACTGCTCAAGTTTTTGCCAAAACAACCAAAATAGATGGTGAGTTAGAAATTGATTATCAAGGTATTTATTTTGATGAAGTATTAAAGCGCTTCTATCAAGACAAAAATTTACGTTTGCATCTCTTACATGCGATTGAAGAAATAGAAATATCTATTAAAACTAAGATTGCTTATATATTAGGTAGAGATACTTATTCAGCGTATGGATATTTAGACTTCCCTTCATGGTGTAATCGGGAGAATTTCAAGCGATTTGAACTTGCTATGGAAGAGAGTACGTTTAAAATCAAACTACTTAAAAAGGTAAAAAATTCTAATTCGAGCGAGTTACAAATTAAATTGAAGGAAAATATATTTCCACCAATTTGGCTAGCTGTTAATTTATTAACTTTAGGAGAGATAATCCATCTATTGAAATATATGTCAAATAAAAATTTGAAGTTGCTTGCAAATGAATATGGTATGACTCCTAATGATTTCCTAGCCAAAATTAGATGCATTCATTTGGTTAGAAATATTTGTGCTCACAATTCTTCTGTTGTTGATTTTAAAATAAAAACCATGCCACCGGTAATGGATAGAATAGAAGAGTATCTATTTCATTTCAGCGATGGTAAAATAACCAACAGAGTTATTGTACCTGTATCTATTGTTATAGAATTCATGAAAATTATAAATCCAAATTATAAGCTTAGTTCAATTAAAAAAACTATTAAATCTCTTTGTCAAAATGAATTTAAGTCTAAGCAATTTGGATTCAAGGATAGAGAATCATGCGAGCTCTATTTAAAGACAGTATAATAAATTTATCCTTCCCCTCAACCTAACTGGTGGGGGTTTGAAATACCTCCCAACATCAGTTATGTTATCTATGTGCTTCGTTCCCAACTTAGCACGTTAAAAGCTCTTACTTCCTTAATCGGAGGTAGGGGCTTTTTTTGTGCTTATTTTTTAAAAAGTAGCAAAAAGCCCACTAATAACACTAGTGAGCTACCCTATTTTAACATGTAAATTTTACCATGGTTCGATTCCTAAATGCTTCCAGAGGTCACGAAAAGGGCACGAAATTTTGATAAAGTATGATATTGTTTGATAAACAATTTTATAAAAACGTTATTAAATCAACATTTCTATTTTTATTTTACACTCTTTGAAACGCTTATTATGCCGAATGCAAGAATCGAACTTGTGACCTCCTCATTACGAATGAGATGCTCTACCAACTGAGCTAATTCGGCGAAATATATAAAGTATTTTCAACATAAATATTCTATGCCTAATATTTTTATTTGTAAAGGGATAAACTCTTATCATTTTAGAAGGTAAATTCCTAAAAAAAGTAAGAAACTTTGATATAATTATTCTGTATTGAAATTGAGTGGAGAAGATAAATTATGAACGTAAATCACTTATCAGAAAGATTAGCATCGGTCGCTTCTTTTATAGAAGATGGCGCACGGTTGGCAGATATTGGCTCAGACCATGCATATCTACCAACTAATTTGGCTAGTCAAAATAAGCTTACCAAAGCAATTGCTGGTGAAGTAGTGGCAGGCCCGTTTCAATCTGCCCAGCAAGAAATTGCCAGACAAGAATTAGGACATATAGTTGAGGCTAGACTTGGAGATGGCTTAGCTGTCATTCTGCCTGAAGATCAAATCGATACCATTACCATTTGTGGTATGGGGGGTGCTTTAATCGTTGATATCCTAGCCCAAGGTTTAGTTGATGGTAAATTAGCTAGCAAACCACGGTTGATTCTACAACCGAATGTCGCAGAAGACAAAGTCCGTCAATGGTTAAACCAGCACAATTATGAAATTGTTGACGAAGCGATGATCACAGAAAAAGGTAAATTTTACGAGGTCATTGTGGCAGATTATCGAGATAATCTTCAACAAAAACTAACCCAAACGGATTTGCTATTTGGTTTATTCAATAAAGAGAAATATCCAACCGTTTTCCAAGATAAATGGCAATTGGAATTAAAAAGAACAGAGTATGTACTAGGTCAACTGGAACAAGCTAAACAACGGGATGAAAGTAAAATCGTCCGCTATCGAGAGTTGAAGGCAGCAATACAAGCACAATTAGCTTAAGGAGGCATTAATTTGTCACTCACAATTAAAGATTTTATCCAACAATTCCAAACATTCGCACCGGAATATTATGCTGTTGAAGGAGATCCAACGGGCTTACATTTTGGTCGTTTGGATCAAAATATCCATAAGATTTTGGTCACTTTAGATATTCGTCCTGAAGTGGTTGAAGAAGCGAAAGCAATCGGTGCAGACTTTATTTTTGCACACCATCCACCCATTTTTAAACCTGTGAAGCGATTGACTGAAGATGATCCACAGCAGGCAATGTATGCCGAAATTATTCGGTTAGGTATAGGCGTTTATGCAGCGCATACGAATTTAGATGCTGCACCAGATGGTATGAACGATTGGTTGTCTGACTTATATGCGGTTGAAAATACGACAGTTTTACGACCACATACTGAAGATGAAACGACAGGACAAGCAATTGGTATTGGACGGATTGGTGACTTAGCTGAACCTGTGTCACTTGTAGATTTTGGCAAATTTGTAAAAGAAAAAACTGGTGTAAATGGACTGCGAATGGTTGTTGCTGATGGCAATAGACCCGTTAAACGTGTGGCAATCCTTGGCGGCGATGGAGGCTCTTACTTTGAAGATGCACTCGCTAAAGGTGCAGATACTTTTATTACTGGAGATGTTTATTATCATACGGGACACGATATGATTGCTGCAGGGCTGAATGTCATCGATCCTGGCCACCATTTTGAATCAATTGTCAAAGAAAAAATGACAGAGAAATTTACTGAATGGAATGAAATGAATCATTGGCAAGTTGAAATTGTAGCTAGCCAATTAAATACCGACCCATTTACATTTATATAGGAGGAAAAACTGAATGACTTACCAAATTAAAGAACAAGAATTATTAAATCGTTTTATAGCATATGCAAAAGAAAATACACGTTCAAACGAAGCGAATGCGGACCAAGTGCCTTCCTCACCAAACCAAGTAGCTTTTGCTAAGAAACTGGTAGAAGAACTAACAACTTTAGGATTTTCAGATGTTTCTTACAATAAAAAAGACTCATTTGTTACTGCTACAATTCCAGCAACAGATGATAGTAAAAACTATCCAACGATTGGTTTTTTTGCTCATGTAGATACAGCAGATTTTAACGCTGAAAATGTTCAACCACAAATTATTGAAAACTATGATGGTAGTGTAATCCCTTTGGGTGATTCAGGGTATGTCTTGGATCCTGACGAGTTTGATTCATTAAATAAATATGTGGGTCAAACATTAATCACTACTGATGGGACAACATTACTAGGAGCAGATGATAAAGCTGGAATCGCAGAAATTGTCACAGCTGGTAAATACTTAATTGACCATCCTGAAATTAAACATGGTGAAGTGAAAGTTGCTTTTGGTCCTGACGAAGAAATTGGCGTAGGGGCTGATCGTTTTGATGTAGAAGGTTTCGCTGCTGATTTTGCTTATACAATGGATGGCGGACCACTAGGAGAGTTAGAATTTGAAACCTTCCATGCAGCATCTGCAGTTATTGAAGTAGCAGGTAAAAATATTCATCCAGGTTCAGCGAAAGACTTAATGATTAATGCCTTGCAAGTAGCGATAGATATTCATAATCAATTACCAGAAAATGAGCGACCTGAAAATACAGAAGGACGCGAAGGTTTCTTCCACTTGATGGGTATGGATGGAAATGTAGAAGCAGCGAAATCAACCTATATCATTCGTGACCACGACCGCCAACAATTTGAAAACCGTAAAGCAGCAATTCAAGCTGCTGCTGATAATTTGAACGAATTCTATGGTCGTAAAATTGCAACAGTTACGTTAAATGATCAATATTACAACATGGGTGAAATTATTGAAAAAGATATGCGCCCGGTCACGCTTGCTGAAAATGCCTTTGCTGCTGTCAATATCCAACCAGATATCATCGCTGTTCGTGGCGGTACTGACGGTTCTAAACTGACTTACATGGGATTACCAACCCCTAACTTATTTGCCGGTGGTGAGAATATGCACGGACGTTTTGAATATGTGAGCCTACAAACCATGGTTAAGGCAACTGAAGTGATACTTGCGATTGTTGAGGGTGCTGGTGACTATGATCGATTATAAGAATACTGTTTTAAATATATGAAGGTAAATCATTTACCGTAAATAAAGAAGTTGGCATTTTAAAGATGTCAACTTCTCCTTTTATATATTTAGCAATTAAAAACATTTGCTTTAATCTGGAGGAGCTCAAATGAATTTACAGTTTATTTTAAAAACACCTACACAAAATGACTTAACCAGCCTCTATCAAGATATAGATCATTACTTAAGAGCAGATATTGAAAACCAAGTATTTATCATTACAGACGATAATATGAAATTTGATTTAGAAATGTCTGTGCTGCGTCAAATGAAAGCTATTCAACTGAATGCAGAGTATACGAATGATGAAGAGCATGCGGGGATGATGCGACTTCAAGTTCAGTCATTTAAACGATTGGCTTGGTATTTATTACAAAAACAAGATAGTCAGGCAGTTGGCGATATTTCAGATATTGGTAATATTATGGTGATAGGTCGTGTCTTAGCTGATATGAAGGAAGAATTACTAGTTTATCGTGGTGAATACAATCAGATTGGGTTCGTAGAAGCGCTAGCAGACCTATTTAAAGAATTGATCAATGGACAGGTTACAAGTGATGTATTTTTCTATTCTTTGTCACGTTATGAAGATAGTAGTCAGCCACTTATCCAGAATCAAATTAAGAAGATGAAAGAGTTAGCGGCTATTTACCAAGAATATGAAAAGTACTTAGCTGGTTTAACAATGGCAGAACAGAACGTTTTTGTACAACTTAGACAGGCTATTGTAGACCAAGATTTATCCAAAACAAGGATTATCATTACCGGGTTCGACTACTTTAATGCCCAAGAGTTGGAGACAATAGTATCATTTTTAGAAAATTGTCCTCAAGTTCAGATCGTTTTAAATCTAGATAAAGCTTATGATTTTAAAACGCCAGACTGGTATGAGTTATTCACTGTTACTGGAAAAACCTATCATCAGTTGACACAATTTGCGCGAAACAGACATATTCCGCTTCAAAAACCGATTTTAGCTGAAAATAATAAAAGCTATGCAACTGGCTTTAAAGTACTCGATCATTATTTCAGAACGGATAATCGTATTGAAAGTGGTCAGAAGGCACAATCATTCCAAGATAAAAATGCAGTTAATCAGGTAATGGAAATATGGGAAGTGCCATCGACTCATATGGAAGCTGACCAGGTTGCCAATGAAATTTATCAACTGATTGCTGATCCAGATGCAGGTTATCGCTATAAGGATATTCAAATATTAACTAGAGATGAAGCAGGTTATCAACATACCTTACAGGCAGCTCTTGAAGCCAATGAGATTCCATATTTTGCTAATTTTCAAGAAGACATGGCACTACATCCGCTTTATCGATTTATGATGAGCTTATACCGCGTTTATCAACATAATTGGCGATATCAAGATACGTTTGATTTGCTTCGTAGTGAATTATTAAACCCTATAGATTTGGATACGCTAAAATTGGTAAATATTGATGATTTCAGTATGGGTAGTATGTTCACTGACGACCTATCAGATAGTCAAAAAGCACAAATACAATTTCGCGACGCCGTTGATTTAACTGAAAATGTTGTTTTACGAAACGGTTATGAAGGACAATTCTGGTGGTCTAAAGATCGCACTTGGTCGTATATTTTAGTGGGTGAAGATGGTGAAAAAATTGGGACAAAACGTGATATTGCTATTGAAGAGACTGCTAATCAAGTTAAATCTTTTGTTGTTGGTATCTTGTCACCGCTATTTGCCAATTGGAAAAAGGAACAAACAACTGAAGAAGCAGTCACTTATTTTTACCATTTTTTAGTGAATAGTGGTATTCCAAAAAGTCTAATGAATTGGCGAGATAAATATTTAGAGGCTGGTCAATTACAAGAAGCTAGGCAACATGAGCAAGCTTGGCAAACCTTCATTCAAATGTTAGATGACTATGTTCAACTATTTGGTTCAGAGCTATTTGATCTTGAATATTTCTTCAAAATTCTTGATCTAGCCTTTCAAAATGCTAGGTATGCTATGGTGCCACCAACAATGGATGCTGTAACTATTGGGTCTTTTGATGAAAATCAGGTAGAAGCTAAGAAAATCACTTTTATTTTAGGTATGTCCAAGTACGCCTTACCCGTTGTCTATGAAGAGAAGTCTTTGTTAACGAATGAAGATAGACAATTAGTAGTAAAGCAATTAGACGATTTACAGGCATTGAAGCAATCTGCTGATAGCAAGAATAATAATGAAGCTTATAAAGCCTACTTAGCGCTTCTATCCGCTACTGACCATTTGTATATCTCCTATCCATTGAATAATGGAGATGCTGATACAGAAGGATTATCGCCTATGATTATGCGTATCGCACAAGCTTTTGATGTACCAATCAAATACTTGCGTCAACCATCAGACCATACTTCAGAAGCTACAATTCTGAAACTCGGCAATAGCTATTCTCAGGTACGTTACTTACTAAAAGCTATAGCACAGGATGCACATGGACAGCAGAAGTTACGTCAGATTTGGCAACCGGTTTATAAGCAAGTAATGACTGAAGCTGGTGCTAGTGACTTCTTTAAATGGTTGCAAACTAGTTTAACTTACCATAATACTGTTTTACCACTGACACCTGAATTGTCTCAGTCTCTATACGGTGATATTTTGTCAGTCTCTGTGTCACAGCTTGAATTATATAATCGTGATCCATTTTCTTATTATTTAAAATATGGTTTGAAATTAAAAGAACGACCTAGCTTTCAACTAGATTCTCTGCAAACAGGGAATTATTTCCATGAAATGCTGGACCATTTTTTCAAAGAAGTCAGTCAACGCGAATTTGATTTGGCGAGTCTTTCTGAAAAGGAAGTTGTAGCTATTTTAGGGGAAGTAACAGCTAAGTTGAATGATCCGGATGTGTACCCAGAATATACGATATTTAAGGTGAATAACCGTAATAGTTACTTACAAAAATCAATGCAGGAAACGATCCAGTTATTGGTAGAGAATATTATTAGACAGCGGCAAGCGGTCAACGTGACGACAATGGAAACAGAGCAACGGTTTGGCTATATCCAAAAAGATGACGAACCAGAGGAAACCATTACGCACTTTACCTTAAAGAATGGACAAGAAGTACGCTTGCGAGGGAAAATTGACCGAATCGATGCGGTATCGCATGAACAAAATGGCAAACTTCAACATTTTATTCAGGTAGTGGATTACAAGTCATCTGCGCATGAGGTAAAATTTGATGAAATTTATGTGGGGGCGCAACTACAACTTTATACTTATTTAAAAGTCGCTTTAGACCAACTGAATCAGTCAGGGCAAACAGCAAAGCCTTTGGGAGCCTTTTATCAAAGAATCTTCCAACCTCAAGTGAAAATTGAAAAGCAAGCTGATTTGACTGACAAAAATATTGCCGATAAAATATTTGCTGATTTGAAATTGGCAGGTTATATCCGCTTAGATTATGACTTATTAGAAGACATTCATCACGAAGGGTTAGCTGCTGGTGATCAGTCGTCTGTTTATTCGATTAGTAGAAAAAATGATGGTGATTTCAAAAAAAATGCTAAGGTATTAACGCAAGAAGAATTAGAGCAATTGTTAGCCTTTGTAGAAGAAAAAATAAAGTCTACAGCTGAGCAAATTGTATCTGGACATATTGCTTTAAATCCACTTGAAAACGATCCTTATATACCATCAATGACAGAACCTTACAGGTCAGTGTCTATGTTTGATGCTACAGACTATACCAATAAATACCGACCAAATCTATCTATGACTGCAGATGCATTTTTCCAAGCGTTATCAATAGATAATGAAATTGAAGAAGAGGAGGACCAGACCGAAGATGATAAATAAGGAAAAACAAACCACTATTCCACTACAAACGGAAGCTAACGCCAGGTATACGGCAGACCAGTGGGCAGCTATTCACTTAGAAGGAGATAATTTATTGGTTTCAGCCTCTGCTGGTTCTGGTAAAACGAGTGTCCTTGTCCAACGTATCTTACAAAAGGTACGTCGGGGTTATGGTGTAGACGAGTTACTAGTCGTTACATTTACTGAAAAGGCTGCCAGTGAAATGAAAGAGCGTCTTGAATCTGCATTGCAAGAAATGATCAATGATGAACCAGATAGTGATAGTCGCCAGCATTATTTACAGCAAATCGCTAAATTACCTCAAGCCAACATTTCAACAATTGATGCCTTTTGTAAGCAGGTCATCCAACGGTATTATTTCTTGATAGATTTAGACCCAGTTTATCGACTGTTGACTGATGAAACAGAAAATATGATGCATTTTGAAAATGTCTGGGAAACCTTAAAAGAAGACTTATTGGCTAATGAAAATGCTGATTATTTACTGATGGCTAACCACTTTGCTAGTGACCGTAAGGATGACAAGGTGGACCAATTAATCTTTGATTTATACAATAAATCTAGAGTACATACAGATCCAAATGGATGGTTAGACGGACTGGTTGCCAACTACCCAGATGCAGATACCCCTTACGGTGAAACTAGCTTCTATCAAGACTTTGTAGTACCAACTCTCTTAGCAGAAATTGAAGCTTTGGAGAATACGGTCCGTCTTTATATTGAAGATTTACCTGTTTCTGAAGCTATTGGCTTTGAAAAAATGGCGAGTTCAGTTAAAGAAAAATTAGCTTATTTAGACCAACTGAAAACGAATATAAAGTCATCCTATAAAGAGGCTTACCAACAAGTTATTTCTATGCCATTTCCAAGATTAGTATCGCAATCTAAAAAAGATTTTGAAGCAGGTAACGATGCACAAATCGAATTAAGAACAACCTTAAAAGAACGACACGATAAGACAATTAAAGCAGTTTTTGAAAAAGATATTATGCCGTATTTCACCTTTGATGAACATTATCAAGGACAATTTATTCAAGATGCTAAAAGATTGGCGCAGGCAATTATTAATATAGAAAAAAAATTCACTAAACGTATGCAGGCACATAAGTTTGACCAACGAATTCTAGATTTTTCAGATATAGAACTCTTTACTTATCAAATTCTTAGTAAGCAAGTGGGTGAATTATCCCAAATAGATACTGATCAACCAGAAGTGATGAATGAAGCCAAAGCATATTACCGAGATAAGTTTACAGAAGTAATGATCGATGAGTACCAAGATGTCAATGCCTTACAAGAAGCAATATTACAAGCTGTTTCGGGTAATCCTGATCAACCTAATATGTTCATGGTAGGAGATGTTAAGCAGTCGATTTATCGCTTCCGCTTCGCTGAGCCAGGATTGTTTATTCATAAATATAATCAATTTGCGGATGGAAATGGCGGAAAGCGTATTGTCTTAGCAGAGAATTTCCGTTCAAGAGCAGATGTCCTAGATTTTACGAATTTTATTTTCCGTCAAGTAATGGATCCACAAGTTGGCCAAATTGCATATGACGAAGAGGCGGCTCTTAAACTTGGATTTACAGATTACCCAGAAACTGACCGGATGCAAACTGAAATACTTTTATACGAGGAGGAAAAAGCTAGTAATTTAGAAAATGATCTATTAGATGAAGGGATAAATAATGGGACTAAAATGCAAGCAGAATTGATTGCACAATCTATTTTAGACAAAGTCCATCATCAACATATGATTTACGATAAAAAAATACAAGCTGAGCGGCCAATTACATTTAATGATATCGTGATTCTAGTGGCTACTAGACGGAACCATTCAGAATTAGAGGATGTATTTGCACAATATAAAATTCCGTTAATGTTAGATGACTCAGCTAATTATTTCCAGCGTACTGAAATACGTATTATGTTGAATGTGTTGAAGTTTATCGATAACCCTTATCAAGATATTCCGCTGGCAGCCATTTTACGGTCTCCTATTATCGGTTTAAATGAGCAAGATTTAGCCAAAATTCGTATAGCTAATCAAAAGGCAACATACTATGATGCAATGAAGGCATATATGATAATGGATGAAGGACAAGATGCACAATTAGCAGAAAAGCTACATAAATTGAATGCATGGCACCAAGATTGGCGAGATATTGCTCGTGATAAACCATTGGCAACTTTGATTTGGCGAATCTATACGGATACCGGATTTTTAGATTATGTTGCTGGTATGCCGAATGGGGAGGTCCGACAAAATAACTTGCATGGTTTTTATCAATTAGCTTCTGATTACGAAGCATCTGCTTTTAAAGGGATTTTTCAATTTATCCGCTTTGTTGAAAAGATTCAAGAAAAAGATAATGACCTACAAGCACCTAAACATGGAGATGATACACAATCTGCAGTCAAAGTTTTTACGATTCACCATTCTAAAGGGCTAGAATTCCCCTTAGTCTATGTTTACAATGTTTCCAAACGCTTTAATACGCAAGACCTTCGTAACCCGGTGATTTACAATGATGTAATTGGTATGGGGGTAAAATTAACCGACCGCTCTCGTCATATCACTTATCCAAACATGTTTGAGATGATGACGAAAAGATTCGAGAAAAAAGATATGCTAGCTGAGGAAATGCGGAAACTATATGTTGCGTTAACCCGAGCAGAACAACAATTAGTCTTAGTCGGAATGGTGAATGATTTTGATGCAGTGATTGCTAAATGGCAGGGGTTACTGATGAAAGATGAACAATTAGCGCCTTCAGGAAGGATTAAAGCCAATAGTCTACTAGATTGGATTGGACCAGCTTTGATGCGTCATCACGATTTTGATCAAGTAAATCAAAGTGTACACATTCCAGATTACCTTACCAATACCAACACCAATTTCCGTATTGCTGTGGTATCTGGTGAAGAAGCACTATTAGGCCGTCATAAATGGATAAATGCAATTGATGAGACTGCACCAATTGATCATAATGAGATTTTGGCAGCTATTCTAGCTGATGACAAAATAGTTGAAAATGATCAAGTAGATAAGCAAATGATTCAATTACCAGTAAGTCAATTAGATTATGCTTATCAATCAGCTACGCAGACAACATCCTTCCAATCTGTATCAGAATTAAAACGGATGCTACAAGATCCAAGCGAACAAGAATTAAAACCGTGGTCAATAAATAATCGAAACAAATTAACCAAAACCTTTCGATATACAGAAGATGATTATGAACAACCTAAATTCTTAGTGAAAGATCAACCAGTTACGCCAACAGCGATAGGATCAGCAGCTCATCTTCTCATGCAAAAATTACCCTTAGATGATTTGCCAAATACGGATACCTTTAAAAGTTTATTCAATACTTTATGTGATGCAGGTATCTTGAGTCAGCAACTTTGGGACCATATCCAAGTGGATAAATTAATAGCTTTCTTTGAAACAGCAACGGGACAATTGATCTTAAGGCATGCGGACCATTTGTATAGAGAGGAAACTTTTTCATTAATGATGGCCGGATCTGAAATTTTTACAGATATGTCTACATCTGATGATTTACTTATTCATGGGACGATTGATGGTTTTATCCTATTAGCTGATGAAATTTATCTTTATGATTTTAAAACGGATCGTATTGCATATCTAAATGATAGCCAACAAGAAAAGACCTTAGTTGACCGCTATCAAGCCCAAATGGATTTATATGCCCAAGCACTTGAAACAATTTGGGGTAAACCAGTTACTCAGAAAATGATCATATCTTTAGACACTTTAAAAACTTTTTTTGTCTAAAAGACTTGCAAAATGAATACAAAGGGTGCTATAATATCTTTTGTATTAGTTTTGCATGCGGGTGTAGTTTAGTGGTAAAACCATAGCCTTCCAAGCTATCGTCGCGAGTTCGATTCTCGTCACCCGCTTATTAATTTAACATTATCACTGTTGATAAGATGGTGAACAAAAAGTGGGGCTTAGGTCTCACTTTTTTTATGCTAAAATTTAAAAAACAATTAAGTAAGAGAAAGTGAGTGGCCTACAAAAGATGGCAAAATTTTATGCGGTTAAAAAAGGTAAAAAGCCAGGTATCTACAAATCTTGGCTGGATTGCCAAGAACAAGTTAAGGGTTTTTCAGGTGCAATATATAAGTCGTTCGCTAGCCTAGAAGAAGCGGAAGCTTTTATCAAAAGTGGGTCAACTTCAGTATCAAAGGCTTGGCAGGATGAAGAAGTCCGGTGGCTGAATAAAGATGGTAAAAGCGAACAGGAAGATGGCGATACCATGATCGTTTATGTGGATGGCTCATACGATAAAAAATCTGGTTATTTTGGCTATGGAGGTGTAGTCTTATATCAGGATACGAAGAAGACTTATAAAGGTGGCCGCAATACTGAGGGCTTAGCCAAGATGCGCAATGTTGCTGGTGAAATTATAGCAGCTATGCACGCTGTAAAAATCGCCCGAAATGCAGGAGCTAAAAGCGTCATCATTTATCATGATTATATGGGAATTGCAGAATGGGCATTAAAATCTTGGCAAGCTAAAAATGAGAATACTAAGGCTTATCAGGCGTTCATGCAAGAACAAGCTAACGATTTAATTATCGGTTTTGTAAAGGTACAAGCCCATACTGGTAATCGATACAATGAGGAAGCTGATCAGTTAGCTAAAGATGGGATTCTCCAAGCTTTATCCGCTAATTAATTATGATAAATAAAGGTAAAATAAAAGAATAAAATATATCAGGCTAAGGCCTCAGGAGGATGTATGTTACTGAATTATCTATTAATCGCCATTTTAGTTGGTATTGACCAAATTGTGAAGTATTGGACCGTGACTTCTTTTGCTGTAAATGAGGGTCAAGATTTTATTCCTGGTATCCTCTCCTTTTTCTACATTCAAAATGATGGGGCAGCTTGGGGGATCTTTTCAGGGCAAATGTGGTTATTTTATATTATCACGGTAGCAGTTGTTGCAGTTTTAATCTATATGTTACACAAGGAAGGTAAAGTTTCTCGCTTATTATCAATAGGTTTATCCTTTATGATTGCAGGTGCGTTAGGTAACTTTATTGATCGACTTCATTTAAACTATGTAATTGATATGTTTAGATTGTCCTTTATCGATTTTCCCATTTTTAATATCGCCGATGTTTGTTTAACAATTGGTGTCATCTTAATGATTGTATATATGGCGATTACACCGGAAGATCAATTGGAAAAGTAAAACCAGTAACAAGTAAGGAGCAGTATTTTGACAGAAGAAAAAAACACAGTATATAGCTATACATATGAGGGTGAGGCAGGCTTACGATTAGATCAGTTTGTTACTAATCAATTTAGTGATGAGAGTCGTACAACCATCAAAAAATGGATTAAGGAGCAATTAGTAACGGTGAATGATAAAACCGCTAAGGCATCTCAAACATTGATGACTGGCGATATCGTTAACGTACAAAAGCCAGAGCCAGTGGAAGCAGATGAGTTTAAACCAATCGCTGAGCCGATGATTTTAGATATCGTTTATGAAGATGATGATATTTTAGTGGTAAATAAACCTGTTAACCTCGTCGTGCATCCATCAGTTAACCACCCAACAAATACCTTAGTAAATGGTCTACTATACCATGTGCAAGAGAATGGTTCCCAACTAGCTATTGGGCGTGAATCATTTAGGCCAGGTATTGTCCACCGATTGGATAAGGATACAACGGGTTTATTAGTTGTAGCTAAATCACAACTAGCACTTGAACGTTTGAGTGAGCAAGTAGCGAACCACGAAATGACTCGTATTTATACTGGATTAGTATATGGAGAAATTTTTGAAGCTGGTGGAACGATTGATGCGCCGATTCGTCGCCATGAAAAAGATCGATTAAAGTTTGAAACGAATGAAGCTGGTCGCCAAGCGATTACACATTTTACTGTAAAACACCGTTACGTGGGTTATACACTAGTGAACTTCCAATTAGAAACCGGAAGAACACATCAAATTAGAGTCCATGCTAACTTTATCAACCATCCAATAGTTGATGATCCTTTATATGCAAGACAATATAAAGAGCGATTTTTCAGTGAAAATGGACAATTATTACACGCACACCATTTAGAATTAGACCATCCAGTAACTGGTGAGCATCTGGTTTTTGATGCCGAACTACCAAGTAGTTTTCAAGCTGTATTGCATCAGTTGACATTTAAGGGTGTTTAATTTATGAAAAGCTTTGCAAATGGGTGAATACTTTAGTAAAATTTTATCTTGTAAACGTATGAGAGGAGTGTAGAAACTATGCTAAGTACAGGAGCTTGGATTTTAATCGTAATTATTGCAGCGATTTTGGGCGCTGTTGGGGGATTCTTTATTGCCCGTAAATATATGGTCAACTATTTTGAAGAAAATCCGCCGATTTCTGACGATATGATTCGTTCAATGATGATGTCAATGGGTCAAAAACCATCAGAAAAACGTGTGCGTCAAATCACACAATCTATGAAAAAATCAAACAAAAAATCTAAATAACTAGATTAAAGCAACAAGATTCGCTTTATATCTGCAATAGCCTCCGCAGCTCATTTGGCTTGCGGAGGCTATTGCATTGTCTAACCAAATTTTTATTTTACCGACAAGTGTTAATTTTCGCAATTGGTCAAGATTTGTTAGATAATAAATAGGAATGTGTTTAGGAGGGAAGAAATGTTTTCAATTTTTAAAAAATTGGGTTGGTTTTTTAAATTGCGGTGGAAGAGCTATGCTTTTGGGATAGCGGCATTAGTCACCTGTGCGATTCTATCAGCTATGACCCCTAAGATCGTAGGGAATATGGTTGACCAATTGGCGGCAGGATCTTTAACTGGGCAATTATTAATCACTCAAATAGGTTTAATATTATTATTGGCTATTATTATGTATGTGCTTCGCTATAGTTGGCGATCGATTATTTTTGGGAATTCGACTTTATTAGAATCGATTATGCGTAATCGTTTGTTTAGTCATTTTACAAAAATGGATGCTACGTTTTACCATAAATATCGTACGGGTGACTTGATGGCACATGCTACAAATGACTTGGCTGCCTTACGTTTTGTTGCTGGTGGCGGTATTCTAACTTTAACTGACTCTATCTCTATTTCGGTAGTGACATTGTTCTCTATGTTTGTCTTAATTGATTGGCAGTTAACTTTAGTCACTATTTTGCCGTTTCCTATCTTAATAGTGGTAGCACGGGTGTTAGGACGCATTATCAACCAACGTTTTCGTAAATCATTAGAAGCTTTTTCAAGTTTAAATGATGAAGTGCAAGAAAATGTGTCTGGAATGAAGGTAATCAAGACATTTGGTGAGGAAGAAGATTATTACCAAGATTTTGTTGAAAAGACTGAACAAGTTGTTGAAATGAACCGAAAAGTTTATCAAGCAGATGCGGCATATACACCAATAATTGAAATTATCACTGGTTTAACGTATGTATTAACGATATTTTTTGGAACTTATTTCATCCAAAGTGGTCGGATTACTGTTGGTGACTTAATAGCCTATATCTCATATTTATCTATGATGGCTTGGCCATTAATAGCAGTTGGACACCTAGTAAATACACTTGAACGAGGAAATGCATCATGGGACCGGGTATCTGAATTGTTAGATGAAGTACCAGCAATTACTGAGGTAGACCAAGCGATTACTACGTCAATTAAAGGTGATATTCATTTTGATATTAAAGAATTCGCTTATCCCGATGATGGTAGCATTAAATTATCAGATACGACTTTCCATTTGAAAGAAGGGAATACACTTGGAGTGGTTGGTCGAACAGGTTCAAGCAAAACGACGATTTTCAAATTGTTAATGCGTGATTATGATCAATATGATGGTCAGATTACTTTCGATGGAAAAGATATTAAAGATTTTAGTTTAAACACACTTTCATCAGCTTTCGGTTATGTACCACAAACGAATTTCTTATTTTCTAATACGATTTTAGAAAATATTCGTTTTGGAAACCCTAGCCTGACGGAAGAAGAGGTAATTCATTATGCCAAAGTGGCAGATATTCATGAAGATATCATGAAATTCCCTGAAGGTTATCAAACAGAAGTTGGGGAACGTGGTGTATCGCTATCTGGGGGACAAAAACAACGGATTGCAATTGCTCGAGCATTAGCTGTTGACCCTGAATATTTAATCATGGATGACTCGCTATCAGCAGTAGATGCACAGACTGAAGAAAATATTTTAAGCAATTTACGTAAAGAACGAGCAAATAAAACAACGATAATTGCTGCGCAAAGATTGTCATCGGTCATGCATGCAGAAGAAATTATTGTAATGGATAGAGGTACTATTATTGAACGTGGGAAACATGACGAGTTAGTTGTTGAAGATGGTTGGTATGCACATACTTATAACCAACAACAATTACAAAGAAAAATTACTGAAGGTGGTGATACTGATGGAGAAAACTAATCAAACAAAGTTTTCACTGGCTGACCAGGTCCGTATTTTTAAAGGGATTGTTGGCTTTGGAAAACCACACTGGCTACCTTTTACTTTATCATTTGTGGCAACAGCTGTCGTAGCTGGAATTTCTGCTTATTTACCCATCGTGATTCAACGATACCTAGACCAGGTATTAGCAACTAATTCAGCCACTTTACCAGTGACGATCCAGGTAGCTGCATTTTATTTTGGGTTAACTTTATTAAAGGTGGCGGTGTATTACTTTAGAGATTTCACTTTTAAGTTAACAGCTGAAAAATCAGTTGCTGATATGCGTAATACCCTTTATAAAAAAGTTGTTCATCTAGGTATGCGCTATTTTGACCAAATACCCAATGGGTCAGTCGTTTCTAGAGTGACGAATGATACAGAAACAATTAAAGAATTTTGGCAGGTATTCTTATCTTTCTTTGATGGTTTATTAAATATTGTAGCTATTACCTATGCCATGTTTACTTTAGACGCAGGATTAGCCTTAGTATTTATGGCCTTTGTTCCTGTCATGTTAGTTTTAATTTACATTTATCAGCGACAATCTACTTATGTTTATGGTCGTATGCGAGTTGCTTTATCTACTTTGAATGCTAAATTAAGCGAATCTATTTCTGGAATGAATATTATTCAAAATTATGGTCAACAAGATCGATTAATCCAAGAATTTGATGATGTAAACCAAACTTATGTAAGAGCTAGAGTAGGTATGTTTAAAATGAACGCCTTATTATTACAACCGGCTATTAACTTACTTGAAGCAATCGCCTTGGTACTCGTTTTGTATATTTTTGGTTTTCAAGATTTACAAGGTGTGGCCATTAACGTAGGCGTTGTTTATGCTTTTACATCTTACGCTAAATCATTCTTCCAACCGATGGGACAAATGATGGATTCGTTGTCAATTTTCCAAGATGGGATGGTATCTGGTTCGCGGGTTTTAGATTTACTGAATAGTCAGGAAATGGCACCAGTATCAAATAAGGATGCGAGCGGTAAAGTAACGGATGGTCATATCCAAATAAAGGGGTTGTCTTTCTCTTATGATGGAAAGAAACAAGTGCTCCATGATATTAATATCGATATTCAACCGGGACAAACAGTAGCCTTTGTTGGTCAAACGGGTTCAGGTAAATCATCCATTATTAATGTTTTGATGAGATTCTATGAGTTTAATCAGGGAGAAATTTTAATTGATGGACAGTCTATTAAAGATATTCCTGTGACGCAGTTAAGAGAAGATATTGGGTTAGTTTTACAAGATTCGTTTATGTTCTATGGAAATATTGCAGATAATATTCGTCTACACGGAGATTACAGTATTGATATGGTTAAGGCTGCAACACAATTTGTGAAAGCAGATGCTTTTATTGAATCCTTAGAAGATGGTTATCACGCTAAAGTAATCGAAGGCGGTGCAGCTTTTTCTACTGGACAAAAACAATTGTTATCTTTTGCAAGATCAATATTAAGAGAACCTAAAATCCTCGTATTAGACGAAGCAACTGCTAACATAGATACTGAGACAGAGCAGAAAATTCAGTCTGGATTATCCAATATGCGATTAGGGCGAACAACTATTATTATTGCGCATCGTTTATCGACAATTAAATATGCAGATCAAATTATCGTATTGAAAAATGGTCAAATCATCGAACATGGTAACCATGACGACTTGATTGGACAAGGTGGCACATATTATAATATGTATCAGTTGCAGACCTATTCGGATGCACATCAAGATTTAGGTGAAGGGGAAACTGATGATTTATAATATTTTATTAACTTTGGTAGGATGGTTTATTGGTATAATCAATGGACCAACTCAAATTGATGTGGATGAGGCATTCGATCCAAAAGCTAATTATTTAGTGGTTGGGCCACATCGTTCAATTCTTGATCCAATTTTCATCGCTTTAGCTCTACGACCAAAACAAGTAGCCTTTATGGCAAAGAAAGAATTGCTAGCTAATAAATTTTTAACTTGGTTTTTTACTACAATCAATGTTATTCCGGTTGATCGTGAAAATCCTAGTCCATCTTCAATAAAAGAAGCAGTCCGTACGATTAAATCTGGCGAGAAGTATGTAGGTCTATTTCCTACTGGTTCTCGTTATACGGATGAAATTAAAGATGGGGCGGTTTCTATGGCTAAGATGGGTAAGGCTGAAATCTTACCAGTCAATTACCAAGGACCTATTCAAATTCGTGATTTATTCTCTTGGAAAAAAGCTAATAGAGCGAAAGTTCGTGTGGGCAAACCTATTCAATTGCCTGATGTTAAACGGTTAACTGAAGAAGATAATAAGGCTATCAACCAATCTATCAAAGAGGCTTTCATCGAAAATGACCGTATTTTAGATCCAAATTACCATTATGATTTGGCAGGCGCTATAGCAAAACGTGATGCTAAGAAGGCTAAGAGAGCAGGAAAATAATTTATCACATTTTTAATGCGTGTCCTGTCAACCAATAGCAAAAGCGATTATGTAAGAGAGGTCGATAAGATGACAAAAGCTACATTTTGGAAACAAGTTTTCTTGCACACGATTCAAAATATTAAGCTGTATATAGGTGCTGAAGCTAAGTTGTTACTTTTAACAGTGGTTATTTATGGGCTAGGTTTTTGGTTATTAAACATCCAATGGGCTTTGCTGATAGCCATTGGTATCAGCTTGGTAGCCTTATTACCCGTAATTGGTGCTGGCGTGGTCTTTATTCCTTGGATACTGATTGAGTGGCTACAAGGGGAAACGCAAGTAGGATGGTGGCTATTTGCTATATATTTAGGTGTTGAATTATTGACTGAAGTATTACAACCACTTTTAATTGGTAAAGATTTAAAATTACCGTTTTGGTTACCGATAGTGATCACGTTAATGTGTACAATTGCCTTCAATTTATTTGGTGTAATGGTAGCGGGCATTCTGATACCTTTTATTTCGGCATATTTTCAAGTAAAGGCACTTGAACGTGCTGAAATCTATGATGAAAAATAATTTATTGAAGAGATCTGTGAGTCCTTGCAGGTCTCTTTTTGATTATTCATTATGAGCAATACAGCAATAACTTTCTGACTTAATTTATGTTAGTCAGAAAATTTTGTCCTTTTTCAGTTAGCGGAGCTAAGCCACTGGCTAAACATATGAATTTCTAAGGAAGTTTGATATAATACATGAATGAATAAGCGACAGATTCAGAATTTTGGGGTGTATGATATGAAGTGGAGTATTCCAAGTAAGCTAATCGAGCAAGGTCGTGCTTTGGTGAAGGAAAACCGAGTACTGAAAGTAGTGCCAGATGTTGAAAATACCCTTTGGCGTGCAGAAGTGCTTGATGATGATACGTATACCGTTATCTTAGATGGAACTGCTAAAGAAGAGGATGTTTGTCAGTGTCAAGTATTTCAAAAAAAAGGCTACTGCGAACATACAGTAGCTGTAGAGCTTTTTTTAAGAGAGATGGGTATGACACGTGTTCACCAATTTAATGAGGAATTGAAACGCTATCCGGAAGTGGATGACGAGGCGGAATTACAAGTGAATGAAGTCCTTGAAGGCTACTTAAGTCACCGTCAAGTGACGAGTCCCGTGAAACGGTTACCACGGTCTAGTCGGGTAAAGGTTACTTTAGAAGTTCAATTTGATGAAGTGAGGCCCTATATTATATCTTACGAAGATATTGCCTACTTACGTATCCGGGTTGGCGTGAATAACCTGTATTATGTAACAGATATGGATAATTTCTTCCAAGCTGTTATTCAAAATACGCTGTATATTCTACCGAATCGAGATCGTGAGGAAATATGGCTTTCACCTTCAACTCTGGGGCAAGAAACTTATGACTTATTAGTTGAATTAGCCAATGCTTATAATCTACGTAATAAGTGGTTATTGCTAGTAATGAATACGCCAGAAAATAAAAAGAATACGCAACGCTTTTATTTGATGAGCGAAGAGTTAGATCGTTTGAAAGCATTATATAAGGCTGACAACCGGATTAGTATTCGTTTTAAATTGGATGGAAACTCGATTAAACCAACTTTTTCTAACGATAAAGCTTTGATATTTAGCCTGCAAAAGGATAATGACTTATACCATTTAACCTGGGATCAATCGGTTAATTGGTTAGCACAATATGGTTTATTAATTCAAGATGAAACGTTTTATGAAACAACGCAAGATAGTAACTTCTATGATGATTTAAGATTTTTACAAAGTTTCTTTGCTGAAAATGACTATCAAATTAGTTTGTCTGCGGAAGAAATGACATACTTTATCAGTTTATTTGGTCGTACATTAATGGCCTATAGTGAAATTGATCAGTTGGAAGAATACTTTGACTTGTACCAAGAGGATTTACAAGTTCACGTAACTTTGGATGTTGAAGGAACCGATTTATATGTCACTCCTGAATATCAATATGGTGAATTTCTGGTATCTGATGATGCGGAGAATCAAGTCTTACCTGATGAGGATATGGTTTTAATTCGTGACTTCTCTGGAGAAATAACTGTTGAAAATACCTTGAAAGCTTTAGGTTTTGTAGATGAAAAAGGTGCTTTTGTTCAAAGTTTCGATAACTTGACTGAAATAATGATGAACATTGAAAACTTTGCCCACTTGTTTATTGGTCAATGGGACATTAAATATGGAAAGTTTTTACGCAATGTTTATGATAATAAGGTGAATGCCACTGTTAAGATGACACCAAGTGATGGTAGTCGATTTCTGTCAGTTGATTTTGTACTATCCGACGTTGAGCCGGTTGAAGTAGACCGAATTTTAAATGCAATTATGGAAAATGAAGCTTACATTCGCTTACGTGATGGCCGCATAATTGATGTTCAAAACACGATTGATGATGAGCAAAAACGCATGCTTAAACAAATTACTGCAGCGAATAGTGACTGGCAAAATGGTGATGTAGTACCAATTTTTCAAACGTTGAGATTCCAAACATTAGTTGATGGTAATGAGGTTTTTGAAGAATTTTACGATGATATCGTCAGAGCTAAAGATAAACCATATACACCATCACCTAATTTGAAAGCTACCTTATCTGACTATCAAGAAACATCCGTAAAATGGTTTAGAGGTTTAGCTAAGTATCAATTAGGTGGATTATTAGCAGATGAGATGGGTCTTGGGAAAACTGTTCAAACGATTTCCTTTATCCTAGATTATATTGAAAACAATCCTCATGAGAAATCTTTAGTATTAGCACCAGCATCAGTACTATATAACTGGGCCCATGAGTTTAAACGATTCACCCCTAGTTTGAAAGTAGCGGTAGTAGATGGCACAATTGAAGAACGAGAAGCAATTCGACGAGATGAAAAAATTGATGTTTGGTTGACTTCCTACCAATCATACCGAAACGACCAAGAAGCCTATCAAAAGATTAACTTGGATATCCTAGTGTTAGATGAAGCGCAAGCGATAAAGAATGATAATACAATTCTCTATCGGTCAGTAAAAAAACAAGTAGCAGCTATGCGAATTGGCTTGTCAGGTACACCGATGGAAAACAACTTGAATGAATTTTGGGCACTGATGCAAATTATTGTTCCAGGATTACTGCCTAACAAACATGACTTCCAAAAATTATCAGTAGTGGAAGTTGGGCGAATTGCTAGTCCATTTGTTCTACGCCGTACAAAAAATGATGTGGCCCTTCAACTACCACAAAAAACTGTTACTGATCGCTATAGTATGTTGGAACCTGAGCAAAAAAATATTTACTTGGCTTACTTGAAGAAAATTCAAGATCAGTTAAACAATGACTCATCAAATGCGGGTCAAATGCATATGGAACTTTTGGCAGGTATTACGCGCTTACGACAAATTTGCTGTCACCCACGCTTAGTGAAAAATGATTATACTGGTTTATCTGGCAAATTTGAGTACTTTAAAATTATGTTGAAGCGTGCGATTGAGTCTGGTCGCAAAGTGCTTGTGTTCTCGCAATTTACAAGTATGTTGGATTTGATGTCTGAATATCTAGCTGATGAGGGTATTGATTACTATATGATGACAGGACAAACCAATAAAAAAGACCGTCAAGAGCAAGTAGAAGAATTTAATACTGGGGATAAATCAGTCTTTTTAATTTCATTACGAGCTGGGGGGGTAGGGATCAACCTAACGGGTGCAGATACTATCTTCTTATATGATTTATGGTGGAACCCAGCTGTTGAAGAGCAAGCTATCGGAAGAGCGCATCGGATTGGACAGAAAAAAGATGTTGAGGTAGTACGTTTCATTACAGAAGGAAGTATTGAACAACGGATTGCAGAACTTCAAGAAGAAAAACGATACTTATTTGAGCAATTATTTGATGAGAGAGACCAAGCAACTAGCCAAAGTTTAAGCTTGGACGATTTAAAATTTATTCTTGGGGTCAGTCAGGCCTTGTAAATGAACATATCAGCTATATCGTGTTTCTACTTTTTCAAAAAAAGATTGCAAAAGGTGGTTGTATATGGTAATATATCCGAGTGTCGAATGACACATATTTCACACCTTATGGATGGAACCGCAGGGTGCTAGTTGAACTAGTGGCGAGTCTTTGAAATAGGGGCGGAAAAATAAAAACCAAATTGGAGGAATATAACATGCCAGTAATTAGCATGAAACAATTATTAGAAGCTGGTGTTCACTTTGGACATCAAACACGTCGTTGGAACCCTAAAATGGATAAATACATCTTTACAGAACGTAATGGTATTTATATTATTGACTTACAAAAAACTGTTAAGTTAGTAGACCAAGCTTACAACGCTATGCGTGACTTAGTTGGTAACGATGGTGTTGCATTATTCGTAGGGACTAAAAAACAAGCACAAGATTCAATCGCTGATGAAGCAACTCGTGCAGGTCAATACTACGTGAATCACCGTTGGTTAGGTGGTACTTTAACTAACTGGGAAACAATCCAAAAACGTATTAAACACTTAAAAAATATTAAAGAAATGGAAGTAGACGGTACTTTTGACGTACTTCCTAAAAAAGAAGTTGTTGGCTTATTGAAAGAAAAAGAACGCCTAGAAAAATTCTTAGGCGGTATCGAAGATATGCCACGTATTCCAGATGTGATGTTTGTTGTTGACCCTCGTAAAGAAAAAATTGCGATTCAAGAAGCACACAAATTAAATATCCCTGTTATCGCTATGGTTGATACTAACTGTGATCCAGATGAAGTAGATTACGTAATCCCTTCAAACGATGACGCTATCCGCGCTATCAAGTTAATCACAAGTGGAATGGCTGAAGCAGTTCTTGAAGCTAAACAAGGTGCTCAAGAAGAAGCTGAAGAAGAAGTAACAGTTGAAGACTTCCAAGGTGACGAAGTTTTAGACGAGGTTGCTGAGTAAGCTTTGCTGTAGTTGAAGAATACTTCAATTAGTAGTAAAATATAAACAGTAGATGGCTATCTGATTAAGTTTGTCTAAGCTATATTCGGCTTTCCTTCTTAGTTTAGATAGCCTTTTTTTAAAGAATGCATGCAATTAGGAGGAAAATTTTAAATGGCAATTACTGCAAAACAAGTTAAAGAATTACGCGACCGCACTGGTGTAGGTATGATGGATGCTAAGAAAGCCTTAGTTGAAGTTGACGGAGATATGGACAAAGCAATCGACTTCCTACGTGAAAAAGGTATCGCTAAAGCTGCTAAGAAAGCTGACCGTGTTGCTGCTGAAGGTTTAACTAAAGCTGTAGCTAAAGGAAATGACGCTGTAATTGTAGAAGTTAACTCTGAAACTGACTTCGTTGCACGTAACGATCAATTTATTGAATTATTAGATACTGTTGCATTCGCTATTTTAGAGCAAAAACCTGCTAACGTAGAAGCTGCTTTAACTGATGTAACTGTTGAAGGTAAAGATTTAGATACTTACATTAAAGAAAAAGCTGCTGTAATCGGAGAAAAGATTTCATTACGTCGCTTTGAAACTTTAACAAAAACAGATGACCAAGAATTTGGTACATACGCTCACCAAGGTGGACGTATTTCTGTTCTAACATTAATTGATGGCAATAATCCTGAGTTTGCTAGCATGGTATCTATGCACATCGGTGGTATGAAACCTCAATTCTTAAACGAAGAATCTGTACCTGCTGATGTTTACGAACATGAAAAAGCAGTTCTTACAGAACAATCATTAAATGAAGGTAAACCAAAAGAAATCGTTGAAAAAATGATTACTGGTCGTTTACGTAAATTCTTCCAAGAAATCTGCTTAGTTGATCAAAAATACTTATTAGATGACAGCAAAACTGTTGCAGAAGTAGCAAAAGAAAACAATGCTGAAATTAAAGATTTCTTCCGCTTTGAAGTCGGCGAAGGTATCGAAAAACGCCAAGATGACTTTGCTAGCGAAGTAGCTGCTCAAATGGGTAAATAATTTAACAAAATCCCGATATAAACTTTTTGAATTTGCTTAAAATAGAGAAGTAACGAAGAGGGAATTTAAAATTAGGTTGGGAAAGGTTTCTTTCTCAACCTTTTTAGTAAGGAGAATAGAATGATGGAACCTAAATACAAGCGTGTAGTTTTAAAACTTTCAGGTGAGGCTTTATCTGGTAACAATGGTTTTGGCATTGATCCAGAAACGATGAAAGGTATTGCAAAAGAAATCAAAGAAGTTCATCGTTTGGGTGTACAAATTTCAATCGTTGTAGGCGGTGGAAATATTTGGCGCGGTAAAACTGGTGAAGAAATGGGGATGGAGCGTGCACAAGCGGACTACATGGGTATGCTTGCTACCATCATGAATGCCTTAGGTTTACAAGATGTTTTAGAGAATATTGGTGTGCCAACTCGTGTACAAACCTCAGTTGAAATGCGTCAAATTGCGGAACCATATATACGCCGTCGTGCTGAACGACACCTAGAAAAAGGGCGCGTTGTTATTTTTGCTGGGGGTACTGGTAATCCTTACTTCTCAACAGATACGACAGCTTCATTGCGTGCCGCTGAGATTGAAGCAGATGTTATTTTAATGGCTAAAAACGGTGTTGATGGTGTTTACTCTGATGATCCTCGTAAAAATGATGCGGCAGTTAAATATGATAAATTATCGCATCTAGAGGTTATCAGCAATAACTTACAAGTAATGGATACGACAGCTTCATCATTAAGCATGGATAATAATATTCCTTTAGTTGTATTCAACTTAAATGAAGAAGGTAATATTCGCCGTGTTATCTTAGGTGAAGATATTGGTACGACAATAGAAGGATAAGGGAGTTATTTCAATGGCTATTGATAATTTATTAAAAGAAACTAAGAATCGTATGGTGAAATCGGAAGAAGCTTTTTCACGTACATTATCACGTATCCGTGCTGGTGTAGCGAACGCTTCTTTATTAGATGGTATTATGGTTGATTACTACGGTGTACCAACTGACTTACGTCAATTGGCGACAATCACTATTCCAGAACCACGTATGTTACAAATTGCTCCATACGATAAAAGCTCTTTAAATGATATCGACCGTGCGTTACAACAATCAGATTTAGGTATTCCGCCTACAAATGATGGTTCTGTCATTCGTTTGATTATTCCAGCGTTAACACAAGAACGTCGTAAAGAGTTAAGTAAGATCGTTGGTAAAGACTTAGAAGATGCTAAAATTGCTATTCGTAACATCCGTCGTGATGCGATTGATGAAACAAAGAAGGCTGAAAAAGCGAAAGAAATTACTGAAGATGACGTACGTTCATATGAAAGTGACATTCAAGATTTAACAAACGCTGCAATAAAAAATATTGAAAAGATTGCTTCTGATAAAGAAGACGAAATCATGAATGTTTAATTTGTTTATTCATCAATATAAGGAAAACCAGTAAATCTCAAAATATAGATTTACTGGTTTTTTCTTATGTCTAAATATTGTAGAGTAAATATCTGCTATGTTTAATCATAATTTTTTCTTAGACAGATAATAAAGTTAACTCCATTGGAATGGTTATCTTCAACTATAATCGTACCTTGGTGATCTTCGATGATTTGTTTAGCTATGGCTAAACCGAGGCCATAGCCAGATGTTTCGCTTGCTCTTGAAACTGAAGCACGATAAAAATGTTCGAAAATTCGTTCTTTATCGGTATCGTCAATATTAGTCCCTGTATTTTTCACATGGATATGCCAATGCTTTTTACTAGTGTATGAGTTAACAGAAATTGTGGATCTAATGTTTTTTATGTGAATAATGAGAATGGGTCTGCATATTTTATGCCAAGTATTAAAATGCATAGAAAGTACCGTTAAGCTAGAGGATAAGTATAGGTTTTTCTCTGTATTTTTGATACAATTGTCTAGAAATAGATGGAGGTTCAATATGTTAACAGATGTAAACTATAATCCAAACTTACCAGTGCCCAATCATATTGCAGTGATTATGGATGGAAATGGTAGATGGGCACAGGAACGTGGATTAAAACGAACAGATGGACATTTAGAAGGATTAAAGGCCCTCAAAAGAGTGGTAATAGCAACACATAAAATGGACGTAAAAGTATTAACCGCTTATGCCTTTTCAACAGAAAACTGGAAGCGTCCACTGTCGGAAGTAAATTATTTAATGGGCCTACCTAAGGTATTAAATGATGAAATCTTACCTGATCTAATCGAAAATAATGTACAAGTACGAATGAGTGGAAACTTTGATAAAGTGCCTTTAAATACCAAAAAATATATACAAAATGCGATTGATCGAACAAAAGATAATACTGGTTTGATTTTAAATATCGCTTTTAATTATGGTTCCCGTGATGAAATCACTAAAGCAGTTCAAGCAATTGCGACAGAAGTATCAAAAGGTGATTTAAAGGTAAAGGACATTTCTGAACAGACGATATCAGACGAATTATATACCGCACAACTTGGTGAATATGCAGACCCAGATTTGTTAATTCGATCAAGTGGAGAAGTGCGTTTATCAAATTATTTATTGTGGCAACTCGCATACAGTGAAATGTTGTTTACAGAAACCAAATGGCCTGATTTTGACGAAAAAGTGCTACAAGAGTGTGTTGGAGAATTTCAGCGAAGAAATCGTCGATTCGGAGCGATAGATACTAAATAGAAAGAGGGGGTTTCATGACACAAAGAGTTATCAGCGCTGTTGTTGCTCTTGCCATTTTTATCCCGCTTTTACTGATAGGGGGGCGTCCATTTGATCTGATGGTAGCATTTATCGCTGCTGTTGCTTATTATGAAATTTTACAAATGGCAAAAATTCCATTTCCATCATGGCGTGGTGTAATTGGTTTAATCACTATGATGTTGCAGTTATTACCTTCCTATTATCTTGCGCTACTACCACAGGATATTGACTATATGACCTTATACTTTGCTGGAGTTGCAATGTTATTGATGGTCATGGTATTTAAGCCAGAAGATATTAATTTTGAGCAAGTTGGGGTTATCAGTTTGGCAGCTCTATATGTAGGGCGTGGTTTTCATTTATTAATTGAGACGAGGTTAATGGGATTGTTGCCTGTGATTTATGTCCTAATTATTATTTGGGGTAATGATACATTTGCTTACTTGGTAGGAAGACAAATTGGTCGGACACCATTAGCGCCAAAAGTGTCCCCAAATAAAACAATAGAGGGTTCTTTAGGTGGTATTGTAGGCGCATTTGCTTGTTCAAGTATTGTGTTGTATTTTAACAATATATTTGGCCTATCTATTATTGATAACTTCATTTTAGCTATAATTTTAGGCTTCTTAGGCCAAATAGGTGACTTGATAGAATCTTCCATAAAACGTAGCTACCAAGTTAAAGATTCTGGTAATATTATGCCAGGTCACGGTGGTTTCTTTGACCGTTTTGATAGTTTACTATTAGTTTTACCCATGTTTTATTTTTTAATTCCATTTTTAGGATCATAGTTAGGAGCGCGTTATGACGACTATTATTGCATTTATATTTATTTTCTCAGTCATCGTTATTGTCCATGAATTTGGTCATTATTATTTTGCAAAAAAAGCAGGTATTCTAGTTCGTGAATTTTCTATTGGTATGGGGCCAAAAATTTTTCATTTTGAGGCTGAAGAAACAACATATACTGTGAGGATGCTACCAATAGGTGGTTATGTACGTATGGCTGGATTAGAAGAAATGTCTGATACCCTGACAAAAGGGATGCAAGTCGTTGTTGAACAAAATGAAGAAGGCGTTGTAGACACTATCTCTTTGGAAAATGATAGTCAAAACTTTTCAGGTTTACCATTAGAAGTTTGGGGAGCTGATCTCGAAAAAGATATGTTTATAGAAGGGATTCCATATGGTGGCGAAGATAAAGTACGCTACCAAGTCTCAAAAACAGCCAATATTATTGAATCTGATGGTACATTAGTTAAAGTTGCGCCAATTGAACGTCAGTTCCAATCAGCTAATATCTGGCAAAGATTAATTGTCAATTTCGCTGGCCCAATGAATAACTTTATCTTAGGTATTTTAGCATTTATCATTTTAGCCTTTATGCAAGGTGGTGTTTGGTCGAATACTGCAGAACTTGGTGTTATTCAAGCAGATTCAGCAGCACAAGTAGCTGGTTTAGAAGAAGGAGACCAAATAGTTGCTATAGATGGACAAGACGTTGAAACATTTGACGATATGCAAGCCATTGTACAAACGAATCCAGATCAGTCTTTAACCTTTACGATTAACCGCGATGGTCAAGAACAGGACATTGACGTAACGCCAAAAGTAACAGAAGTTACTTCGGGTGAAACGGTTGGTATGATTGGGGCACAAAGAGTGCAAGATACCTCTTTTATGGCTAAAATTACCTACGGATTCACAAGCACTTGGACCATGATCACCGGTATTTTCTCTATCATTGCTGGCATGTTTAAAACTGGCTTTGATATTAATAATTTCGGTGGACCTGTATACATGTATCAAACAACCTCACAAGTGGTATCCTTTGGTTTGGCAGGAATTATTTCCTGGTTAGCTGCTTTAAGTATTAATTTGGGAATCGTGAATTTATTGCCAGTACCTGCTTTAGATGGTGGTAAAATTGTATTGAACTTTATAGAGTTAGTTCGAGGTAAGCCATTGCAAGCTAAGACAGAAGGTATCATTAATGTTGTAGGGGCAGTTCTGGTTATTGTCTTGATGATTGCCGTTACTTGGAACGATATTATGCGGATGTTTGGATAAATGTCCTATTTAAAAATTAAATTAAAAATGTACGTCAAAAGGCCACGGAGATGGCCTTTTGTTATTAAAATAGGAAGGAAATGTGTGTATGTCAGAATCTAAAGAAGCCTTATTTCAAGCACTACTAGGCCAAATAAATTGGACAGAAGAAAATACTGCAATCCAAAATGGTTGGTTAGAGAACGTCATTGTTCATACAAAATCACGATTATGGCAGTTTAAAATAGGTTTACCAACGCGACTAGATGCCGCCACTTTCTTAACTTTTGAAGAATACCTTAAAAAAGGATTTGACCACGTTGGTTCAGTAGATTTTTCAATTGAGGTAACTGACCAAAGTCAACCAGCTAATAAAGAAGTGCTGGATTACTGGCCAATTATTGTTAATCGATCAGGTATTTCTAATGGCATTGCCAAGGCTACTTTTCAAGGGCAATTACCTTCATTTGAAAATAATCGTTACTATATCCGTGTTGATAATCAACCTTTGAAGCAAATTATTCAAGAAAATTATTTAGAAGTGATAAAGCAAAATTATCAAATGGTTGGGTTTCCAAAAGTACCTTTTGAGATCATTATAGATGAAGAAACAGCCAAAGATCGTCAAGATATATTTGTAGAGCGAGCGAATGAGCTAGCCGAACAACAACAAGAGATGGCTAGAAAAGCTGCTCAAAAACAAAAGGAAATGGCTAGGTCAGACAACAATGGTCCAGCTATAAAGGTTGAAAAAATACAATTAGGTAAACATATCCCAGTTGATGATAAGTTAAGAGCCATGAACACCTATGTTGAAGAACAGCGCTTTGTATCAATGGAGGGGGTTGTGTTTGATGTTGATGTCAAGATATTAAAAACAGGTCGTCGGATTTTAAACGCGAAAATCTCAGATTATACTTCCGCTTTTTTGATTCAAATGTTTTCTAGAACAGATGAAGATATTGCCGTTTTTGATGCTATTCGTAAAGGAATGTGGTTACGAGTACGTGGCGACTTACAAATGGATGATCGTTTTGCTCGTGATTTAGTTTTAAACGTTCGTGATTTAGAAGAAATTAGTAAGGCAAAACGACAAGACAATGCTGAAAAGAAAAGAGTGGAACTGCATGTGCACACCAATATGTCTATGCTGGATGCGACAAATTCCATTTCTGATCTTACTAATCAAGCGAAAGATTGGGGCCATACAGCAATTGCTGTTACTGACCATGCAACACTCCAAGCTTATCCAGAAGCTTCAGGTGCAGCTAAATCAACAGGATTGAAGATGATTTATGGTGTAGAAGCTAATATCGTAGATGACGGCGTTCCTATTGCCTACAACCCAACTCATATTGAATTAAAGGAAGCAACTTATGTGGTTTTTGACGTGGAAACTACTGGACTGTCAGCAATCTATGATAATATTATTGAGTTAGCTGCTGTAAAAATGCAGAATGGCAACGTAATTGATACTTTTGAAGAATTTATTAACCCTGGACGTCCGCTATCTGCAACCATTATTAATCTAACTGGAATTACTGATGCTATGTTGGCTAATACACGGTCAGAAAAAGAAGTCATTACTGATTTTAGAGACTGGGTTGGAGACGCAATTTTTGTAGCCCATAATGCCAGCTTTGATATGGGATTTATCGATACAGCCTATAAGCGTCATGGTTTCGATCAATCACACAATGCGGTGATTGATACACTTGAGCTGTCTCGTTTTCTACATCCTGACTTGAAATCACATCGATTAAATACATTAGCTAAGCGCTATAATGTTGCGCTGGAACAACACCACCGTGCGGTATATGATGCGGAAACGACCAGCGCATTAGCATGGATCTTCATCAAAGAGGCAGCTGCTGACCATAAAATTTTTTATCATGATGAATTGAATAAAGATGTTGGCAAAGGAGACGCCTACAAGCAAAGTCGGCCATTTCATGCTATTTTGCTAGCTAAAAACCAGGCTGGTTTAAAGGATTTGTTTAAATTAGTGTCGGCATCAAATATTGATTATTATTACCGCGTACCACGAATTCCTAGATCGCTATTATCTAGTCATCGTGAAAACCTCTTAGTTGGTTCTGCGTGTGCTGGCGGTGAAGTATTTGAAGCATTGATGCAAAAAGGTAAGGTAGAAGCAGAACAAAAAGCTGGTTTCTACGATTATCTTGAACTACAACCTAAAGGTGTATATCAACCATTAATCCTTGATGAATTAATTCAGGATGAAGAGACACTGGAAAAAATAATGAAGGAAATGTTGGAGATTGGCGAATCCGTCAACAAACCTGTTGTGGCTACTGGAGATGTTCACTACCTAAATGAAGAGGACAAACTATATCGAGAAATTTTAATTAATTCGATTAAATCTAACCGAACCAAAAATTTCCCAGAAGCACATTTCCGTTCAACAGAAGAAATGTTGAATGAATTTGCTTTTTTAGGTGAAGAAACAGCCTATCAAATTGTTGTGGAGAATTCGAATGCTATCGCTGATAGTATTGAATTTGTTGAGCCTTTGAAAGATAAGCTTTATACACCGACGATTGAAGGGGCAGAGCAAGAACTAACGGATATGTCCTATGAAAGAGCGCACGAAATTTATGGGAAGGAGCTTCCGGAAATTGTTGAAGCCAGACTAGAAAAAGAGCTAAAATCTATTATCTCTAATGGGTTCTCAGTAATTTACTTGATATCACAAAAACTGGTTAAAAAATCAAATGATGATGGTTATATCGTAGGTTCTCGTGGATCAGTTGGCTCTTCTTTTGTTGCAACGATGTCAGGAATCACTGAAGTAAATCCTCTAGCACCGCATTATGTTTGTCCAAATTGCCACTATAGTCATTTCTTTACGGATGGATCCGTAGGTTCAGGGTTTGATTTACCGGATAAACCATGTCCAAAATGTGGCACAAACCTTGATAAAGATGGGCAAGATATTCCATTTGAAACCTTCTTAGGCTTTAAGGGGGATAAGGTACCCGATATCGATCTGAATTTCTCAGGGGAATATCAAGCGCGCGCTCATGCCTATACTAAAGTTCTCTTTGGTGATGATCATGTTTTCCGTGCCGGTACTATAGGTACTGTTGCAGATAAAACAGCATTTGGTTATGTATTGGGGTATGATCAAGATAAAAATTTAAATTTACGTAAGACTGAAAAAGAATTTCTAGCCAAAGGTGCGACTGGTGTGAAGCGAACAACTGGGCAGCATCCAGGAGGGATTATTGTTATCCCTGAAAACATGGATGTATATGACTTTACACCCATTCAATTCCCAGCAGATGATGTGGATTCTGAATGGAAAACCACGCACTTTGATTTCCATTCCATTCATGATAATGTTTTGAAATTAGATATCTTGGGGCACGATGACCCGACAATGATTCGTAAGTTACAGGATTTATCTGGTATTAATCCAACAGAAATCCCGATCGATGACCCGGAAGTTTATGAATTGTTCAATGGGACAGAAGTTTTGGGTGTTACCAAAGAACAAATTTATTCCAATACCGGTACTTTAGGGATTCCAGAATTTGGAACACGGTTCACCAGACAAATGCTTGAAGCAACAAAACCATCAACCTTCGCGGAACTCCTGCAAATCTCCGGATTATCGCATGGTACTGATGTTTGGTTAGGAAATGCTGAAGTACTTGTTCGAGAAAAAGGACTACCATTAAGTGAAGTAATCGGTTGTCGTGATGACATCATGGTATATTTAATCCATCGTGGTCTACCTGAATCCGATGCTTTCCAAATTATGGAGAAAGTACGTAAAGGTAAGGGATTATCTGATGAACATAAGGCCATTATGAGAGCCTATGATGTGCCAGAATGGTATATGGAGTCATGTGAAAAAATTAAGTACATGTTCCCGAAAGCCCATGCAGCAGCCTATGTTTTAAATGCTATGCGGGTAGCTTGGTTTAAAGTGAAACATCCAATTTGGTATTATTGTGCCTACTTATCTGTACGTGCAAATGACTTTGATCTTGTCTCAATGGCAAACGGAAAAGAGTCAACTAAAGCTAAAATTAACGAAATTAACGCTAAAGGCATAGAAGCTTCTACAAAAGAGAAACAACTGTTGACAGTACTTGAAATTGTTAATGAGATGTGGGAACGTGGTTTCACATTAAAAATGGTAGACATGAATAAATCACATGCTACAGAATTTGTTATTGAAGGTGACAATACGTTAATTGCACCATTTAGAGCGATTGATGGTTTGGGTATTAATGTTGCTAAATCAATTGTTGCAGCTCGAGAAGAATCACCATTCTTATCAAAAGAGGATTTACAAACACGTGGTAAAGTTTCTAAATCAATCATTGAATATATGACAGAAAATCATGTATTAGATGGTTTGCCAGATCAAAATCAATTATCATTATTTGATTTTTAATAGCAGAAAACAGCACAGCTTGTTTAAAAGGGTTCTGTGTCAAATAGTGTTGGTGACCAAAAATAAATAATCACAGTTATTTTTTTAATTAAGTTTTTAATAAAGGAGGGGTCATGTTTATTTACAAGATAAGCATGGCCCTTTTTCTCGCCCTTAGGCGAGAAAGTCGGATCAAGAGTTGGATAATTAATAATAAAAGCTGATAAATGTCATCGTCTAATATTTAAGCTGCGACTGGTTGGAAAGTCGCAGGTAGTGGATTAGATGGTTTAAAGATTAGTTTAAATTGTAATAGAATTCTGGCTCTGAAGTTTCTAAAGCTTGCGTATCCATATCCAGTACGTTTGATTAACTTAATCTTGTTATTCATACCTTCGGTAGGACCGTTAGAAACACGATAAATTAAAGCATTTTCGACATATGGTAAGAATCTTTCCATTGTATTAATCGTTTTTCTTACCTTTTTATTTAATCTGACTTTCTTTAAATCTTGTAAAGTGGCTAATAAGTAACTGTAGTCTCTAGTTTCTATCGCAAATTTTAGGTCATTCATCACTTGATAAGCTTGTTGTAATTTCGGAGAAAGACTTAATAAATAATCTACCATACGTTGCTCAGTCGTCTTTTCATGGTATAGGCGATGATAATAATAGTTTGAAAAATCGAGATGATCGGCATTTTTTAATATTAGTTTCCATTGATTTTTCAATTTTCGATAATCTGTAGGGCGACTGTTTTTGATTTCATTCATAACTTCAATCCGCATTGAGTTGATTGTATTATTTAGTAGTTGTACGATATGAAAACGATCAATAACGATTTTTGCATTAGGAAAACAAGCCTTCACAACGCCTATATATGGAGAATATAAGTCCATTGAAATCGTCTTTACTGCAGCTCTAGCTTCTTTAGAATAACGGTGGAAGTACCGAATTAACGACTGCTGTTTTCGGTCCTCTATAATGTCAAGCAAACGTTTGTTATGAGGGTCTACAAGGATAGCACTCATCGCTCCTTCTACATCATCTACAGACTTAAATTCATCCAAGGAAAGATGTTCAGGTAGGTAATTACCTTTAGGATTTAATGCACTAGCTGCTTTTAATAGGATTCTTGATACAGTATTTGAAGAGACGTGATACCGTTGTCCAATCAGCTTCATTGACTGCGTCTCTGTTAATTCCACCGCTATTTTATTTTTCGACAATATAGAAATAGAATCGAATTTTTTAATGATTGATGATTGCGCAATGAAAGTGGCTTGGCAGTGTTTACACTTAAATCGTTGCTTTTTAAGTGTAAACTTAATAGGTTTTCCAGGACCATCAGGCAACCGCACACCTGTCTCTTTAAAACCATATTTAATGATATCTTGAGTAGATTCATTTTTAACTCCACACATGTCACAAGCCTTAGGCTTGTAGGTAAGGGTCCCCATAATAGGAATGTAATCTAATTTATCTAAAGTTTCCTCATCAGGTAACTCACTAATCGTAATATCTTTATCGCTAATACCGCAAAGTTGTTTTATAATAGGTGAATAGGTCATGAATTTTCCTTCTTTCAAGTATATTGTGGTGATTTACTTTATTTTAGGATTTCATGGCCTTTTTGTATA
>NZ_PNHQ01000019.1 GCF_002871935.1 Aerococcus viridans | reverse complement strand
TAGTAGAGTCTGCTTACGCAAAATATTGAACCGCCGTGTACGGAACCGTACGCACGGTGGTGTGAGAGGTCGGAATCGAAAGATTCCTCCTACTCGATTATCATTTATTATGGCATTTTTTTTGCCAAAATATTGATACGGATTCAATTTAAATATTTTCTATAAAGGGATTTGAGATGATAAAGCTTGCTCAAATCCTTTTTTAAATACCATTAGTACAAATTGTTTCATACGAAATTGCTATATGGTATAACACATACAAAAGAAGATAAACCTCTCATATAGCTGCTATATTTATGTTCAATGACAGACAGCAAAATCTAAATCTGATAAAAGATATGACTTTATCTATTAATACAATTTTTGTTTATTCAAAATTCACCTTTAATCTCAACCAATGAATCAGTATGACATTAAATGCACATTTAATAGCGCTTACAATAAATTAATTTTACTGAAAAAACTATTCTAGTTTTGACAACTAGTTGACAAAGTTATATATATAATTTAATATCTCATTATTGACTTTAACATATGTCAAATAAAATTAAATCTAATCGTATTTATAAAACGATAACCTTTTTATTAGGATATGAATAGTAATTATATAAATACGCTAAAGTATGGAGGAATATAAAAAATGACTACATTTGAAAAAATTCAAGAATTAATCACTGAACAATTAGACTTAGAGGCTGATGAAGTAAAAGCGACTACAAATATCCGTGAAGATATTGATGCTGACTCTTTAGACTTATTCCAAATCATCAATGATATCGAAGATGAATTCGATATCGAAATTGAAGATGAAGAAAATATCAATACTGTTCAAGATTTAGTTGACTACGTAGAAGCAAATAAATAGTTTTTACTTAAAGATGAGTCAATTAAGAGAGGAAGTAATCCTTTAGTGAAAACAGATTTTTGGGAACGCATAGGTGTTGAATACCCAATTATTCAAGGCGCAATGGCTTGGGTTGCAGATGCGGATTTAGCATCAGCAGTTTCCAATGCTGGTGGACTTGGCGTAATTGGTACTGGACATGATTCTGTTGATGTTGTAAAAGCCAAAGTTGAAAAGATGCAAACCTTAACCGATAAACCATTTGCTGTAAATGTCATGTTATTAAATGAACATGTAGAAGAAGTAGTGGACTATATCTGTCAATCAGGTGTTAAAACCATCACAACTGGGGCTGGGTCTCCCGGGAAATATATGGATCGGTTCAACGCAGCCGGTATTTCAGTTATCCCTGTAGTCGCTTCTGTTGGTCTTGCAAAACGTATGGAACGTGAAGGCGTTCATGCAGTGATTGTTGAGGGGATGGAATCGGGTGGACATGTCGGTAGACAAACGACTATGGCTTTATTACCACAGGTGACCAAAACTTTAGATATCCCAGTCATTGCGGCGGGTGGTATTGGTGATGGTCGTGGCATGGCGGCAGCTCTAATGTTAGGTGCTGTCGGTATTCAAGTAGGTACACGTTTTGTAGTTGCAGATGAATCTAATGCGCATGATAATTTTAAAGAAAAAATTATTAAGGCGAAGGATATTGATACTGTACTGACAGGTGAATCTACTGGGCATCCAGTTCGTGTGTTACGAAACAAATTGACCAAAGAATATCTTAAAGTAGAAAAAGAAGAAGCGAGTAAAGCTAATCCAGATTGGGACAGACTTGAGGCACTTGGATCAGGTGCTTTACGTCGAGCTGTTGTTGAAGGAAATTTAGACACGGGTTCATTTATGGCCGGACAAATTGCCGGATTAGTAGATAAACGTGAAACAGTTTCAGAAATAATTCAATCATATATGACGGATTGTACAGAAACAATTGCTGCTCGAGCAAGTGAATGGCTTTAAAGCTGAGAAATAAAATTGACAATATGTGAGCAGTGGGATGGTATATGCATTTCACTGCTTTTCTATTAAGAGGAGAACGATATGACAATAGCTTTTTTATATGCTGGTCAAGGAGCACAATATACGGGTATGGGTCAAGACTTACTAAGTCATCATCCTGAGATTGCTTCTTATTTTGATCAAGCATCTGAAGTATTAGGGTACTCGATACAGGATCTATGCTTCCAAGAAGGTACGCAATTAAATCAAACTGAATATACACAACCCGCTATCTTAACCGTATCAAATGCTTTCACAGCTTTACTAAAAAAAGCAGGTATTAAAGCTGATTATCTAGCAGGATTAAGTTTAGGAGAATATACAGCGCTTGTTGAAGCTGGTGTATTATCTTTTGCAGATGCGGTAGATTTAGTGAGTCATCGTGGGCGTTTTATGCAAGAATCAGTTCCTGTAGGTATTGGAAAAATGGTTGCTGTTATGAAAGCTGAACGGACGTTAATAGAAGATATCTGTCAACAAGTTCGTGAAGAATCTGGCTTATATGTAGCGCCAGCTAACTATAATACCCCTAAGCAAATCGTTATCGGTGGTGACGCTGATGCAGTAGACACAGCAGTTAGTCAGTTGACTAATGCAGGCGTGAAAAAAATGGTCGAATTAAATGTTTCTGGACCATTCCATACAGCTCTTCTAGCGGATGCAAGCGACCAACTAGCAGATTACTTAGAAAAATTTACCTTTAATGCACAAGTATTACCAGTTATTTCAAATACAACTGCTCGGCCACATGAAGACGGTTTAGTGAAAGACTTGTTAATTCAACAGGTGATGAAACCAGTTAAATGGTCTGATTCTATTGAATATCTAGTTGAAGAAGGGGTCGACACGGTCGTAGAAATCGGACCAGGTAAAACCTTATCATCCTTTATGAGGCAAATTAATAAGGATATTAAAGTTTACCGCGTTGAAGACGAAGAAACCCTGCAAGCTACTATTGCAGGATTGAAAGGATAGCTTTATGACAGTGAATACACAAGAATTAAAAAAGACAGTCTTAATTACAGGTGGTAGCCGCGGAATTGGTGCAAGTATTGCACATAAATTCGCAGATCAAGGCTACAATATTGTGATTGTTTCACGTTCAGGATCATCTGAAGATCATTTAAAAGCTTTAGAAAGTAAAGATATCACTGTAAAAGATTTTAAGGGTGATGTAACAGATGTAGATTTTGCAAAAGAAATTATGTCTTTCATCAAAACGAACTTCCAAACCATCGATGTATTAGTCAATAATGCGGGTATCACTCGCGATACATTGCTAATGCGAATGAAAGAAGCAGATTTCGATGCAGTAATCGATATAAACTTGAAAGGTACTTTCAACTTTATCCAAGCTGCAAGTAAGCTGATGATGAAGCAACGCCAAGGGGCAATTATTAATATTGCTTCTGTTATTGGGCAAATGGGCAATGTCGGTCAAGCTAATTATGCTGCTTCTAAAGCAGGAATCTTGGGCTTAACTAAAGCTGCCGCTCGTGAATTAGGTATGCGCGGTGTTACAGTAAACGCTATTGCACCTGGTTATATTGAAACAGAAATGACCGACGAAATTCCTGAAAAAGCGAAAGCAGAAATGTTAGAAAATATTCCCTTACAAAAACTTGGACAACCATCGGACATCGCAGAAGCAGTATACTTTTTAGCTACGCAAAGCTATATTACAGGTACTACGCTTGACGTTAACGGTGGATTGTATATGAATTAGGAGGCAACAAAAAATGACAAACAGAGTAGTCGTAACAGGTCTAGGTGCAATTACACCTATCGGAAATGACGCAAAAACATTCTGGACTAATTTAAAAGCTGGTGTACATGGCTTTGGTCCCATTACAAAATTTGACGCAAAAGACCTGAATGCAAAATTAGTAGCTGAAGTAAAAGACTTCAATCCAAAAGATTTTATGGACCGTAAGGAAACAAAACGTATGGACTTATATAGTCAATACGCGGTAGCTGCAGCGATTGAAGCTGTTGCTGATGCTGCGTTAGACATTGAAGCTTCTGATGTTGATAGAATTGGTGTTTACTTAGGTACTGGTATCGGTGGTATTCAAGAAATTGAAAAAGGTGTACTGAAAATGCAAGAAAAAGGGATTAAACGTGTAAATCCTTTATTTGTGCCGGTATCAATTTCAAATATGGGTGCTGCAAATATTTCTATGCATTTTGGTTTAAAAGGACCAGCTTTAACAATGGTTACGGCTTGTGCATCTGCTAATAACGCCATCGGTGAGGCTTTTCGTTATATCAAACATGGTTACGCAGATATCATGATTGCTGGTGGTGCAGAAGGTGCTATTAACGAGATTGGCTTGGGTGGATTTGATAACTTAACAGCAACAAGTGATTCAACCGATCCAGATCGTGCGTCCATTCCATTTGATCAGAATCGTAATGGTTTTGTAATGGGTGAAGGAGCAGGTATCTTGGTACTAGAATCATTAGAATCTGCTCACGCACGCGGTGCAAAAATATATGCTGAAATCGTTGGCTACGGTGCTACTTCTGATGCATATCACTTAACAGCGCCATCTGAAGATGGATCCGGTGCTGCAAAAGCTATGCTAAATGCGTTAGAAGAAGGAAATATTTCTAAAGAGGAAGTTTCTTATATCAATGCTCATGGAACAAGTACACCAGCTAATGATTCTTCTGAAACAGTTGCGATTAAACGGGCATTTGGAGAGGAATTGGCTTATAAGATTCCGGTTTCATCTACGAAATCATCCATTGGCCACTTATTAGGTGCCGCTGGGGCGGTTGAAGCTATTGCTAGTATTATGGCGATTAAAGATTCATTTATTCCAGCAACTTTGGGTTATAAGAATCCAGATCCTTTATGTGATTTAGATATTGTACCAAATGTTGGCCGCGAGCAAGAAGTAAATGTAGTTGTCAGCAATACATTAGGTTTTGGTGGACATAATACAGTAATTGCCTTTAAAAAGGTTGGTGAATAAAGGTGAATCATGAAGAGATTAAAGACTTGATCGATCAAATTGACCAGTCGTCTATTCAAGAGTTTTCATTTCAAACACAAGCGGACGCTTTATACATTTCTAAAATTAAAGAACGTCAAACTGTAACTGAAAAAGAATCAAATACAGGAGTTGACCAAGTTTCAACAAATGTGGAGCGTGTTAGTAGCGCTGATGAAGCGAAAGAAGTAGCCGGTCCCCAGGTAGCAACCATTGCTCAAGATGAAACTGTTACTAATAGTACACCAGTTGCAAAAGCTAAAACAATTGATAGCCCACTAGTTGGTGTCGTCTATCTAGCAAAAAATCCGGATCAACCACCCTATAAAAAGGTAGGCGATCATGTTGAAGCTGGTGAGACTGTTTGTATTGTTGAAGCAATGAAAGTAATGAACGAAATCCCAGCTGACATTTCTGGAACGATTATGAATGTCTTAGTAGAAGATGGTCAGGTTGTAGAATTCGGCCAACCGTTATTTGAAGTAAGTGAGTAATTTTCTAAAGGAGTATAGAAGCATGACTAAATATGCAGAACGTAAAGAACCTGTTTTAACAGCGATGCAGGTACAAGAAATTATCCCTAACCGTTTCCCGATTTCTTTTGTAGACCGTGTGGATGAAATCATCCCTGGTGAAAAAGTTGTGGCACGTAAAAATGTAACAATTAACGAAGAGTACTTCATTGGCCACTTCCCAGGGAATCCTGTGATGCCTGGTGTTTTACAAGTTGAAACAATGGCTCAAGTAGGATCAATTCCCTTATTATCACAACCCGATTTTAAAAATAAAATTGCTTATTTGGCTGGCTTAAATAATGTAAAATTTCGTAAAAATGTTGTACCTGGAGATGTACTTGAGATCACGGTTGAAATTGTGAAATTAAAAAAACGTATGGGTATCGGTAAAGGAACAATTCGTAATGAATACGGTGAAGTGTGCTCTGAAGCTGAGATGACCTTTATCATTTCTAACGTAGATAAAGTTGACTAGATTGTGGCATTCGCCTGAAACAAGGCGAATAGCATAGAATAAGAGGTATTTGATGATTAATAAAGTATTAATAGCGAATAGAGGCGAAATTGCGGTCCGTATTATTCGTACATGTATTGAAATGGGGATCGAAACAGTAGCTGTTTATTCATCTGCTGACAAGGATGCCCTACATGTGAAATTGGCTGACGAAGCAATCTGCATCGGAGGGCCAAAATCAGTCGATTCTTATTTGAATATGCAAGCCATTCTTTCGGCAGCTGTGGTAACAAACGTTCAAGCTATCCACCCTGGTTTTGGTTTCTTGGCTGAAAATAGTAAATTTGCGAAGCTTTGTGCAGAAATGAATATTGAATTTATCGGCCCAAGTCCTGAAGTAATTGACTTAATGGGTGATAAACAAAATGCCCGAAACACCATGAATGCCGCTAAAGTGCAAACAGTACCAGGTTCAGATGGCATTTTAGAAAGTCCTGAAGTAGGGATTGAAATTGCTAAAACAGTTGGTTATCCAGTATTACTTAAGGCGACCTCTGGCGGTGGTGGTAAGGGTATGCGGATGGTCCACGAAGAGAGTCATTTTGTAGATGCTTACTATGAAGCGTCACGTGAAGCGAAAAATGCTTTTGGTGATGATCGTTTGTATATGGAAAAAGTCATCTTTCCAGCCCATCATATTGAAGTTCAAGTATTAGGTGATAAGTTTGGGAATGTCATTCATTTAGGTGAACGTGAATGTTCGATGCAACGTAACCATCAAAAAGTTATCGAAGAAACACCAAGTCCATTTATTACAGAAAAAACACGTGCTCAGGTGACGCAGGCAGCGGTTCGGGCAGCAGAACAATTGAATTATGAGTCTGCTGGGACGATTGAATTTCTAGTAGATGCGGACCAAAACTACTATTTCATGGAAATGAATACGCGTATTCAGGTTGAACACCCTATTACAGAAATGGTAACTGGGGTTGATATCGTAGCCCAACAGTTGCGTATCGCTTCTGGTTTACCTTTGGCATATGAACAAGAAGATATTACCTTTACTGGGCATGCGCTAGAATGTCGAATTAATGCTGAGATGCCAGAGAAAAACTTTATGCCATCTTCAGGTACTTTTGAATTTGCACATTTTCCAGCGGGTGGTTTAGGTATTCGAGTAGATTCTGGTGTTTATGCTGGTTATCAGCTGCCACCTTATTATGACTCGATGGTGGCTAAATTGATTACTCATGGAGATAATCGTCCGCAAGCAATTAATCGAATGCTACGAGCTGTGTCAGAGATGACAATCGACGGCGTAGCTACAAACCAGCAATTTCAATATGACCTACTATTTGATGAAGCTTTCTTAAAAGGAAATTATACGAATGATTACTTAGAAGCGAACTTCTTACCTGAATGGATAAAGCGTCATCAAGCATAGAATATCATGAAAGAAAGTAGATGAATTATGGCATTAAAACGCAGAAAAGCATATATTCCTATGCCAGAGGAAGACCATTCAAAATTATCTAAAGATCCAAATAATCAAGCTTTTGTGCCAGACGGTATGTGGCAAAAATGTCCTCAGTGTCACCAAACGATCTTAACAGATGACCTTGGAACCGAGAAGATATGTCCGTATTGTCAATATCACTTTAGAATTTCATCGAGTGAAAGACTGACTAATATTGTAGATAAGGGCACTTTCATTGAAATGTTCCAGTTGAAAGATGGTCGTAATGATGATCCGCTAGATTTTCCTGGCTATCTAGAGAAGAAGGAAAAAGCACGTGCTACAACTGGTTTAGATGATGCAGTATTAACCGGTGTTGGTAATATTTTCGGTTACCGGACTGCTATCGGTATCATGGATTCTTTCTTCATGATGGGGTCTATGGGTACAGGATTAGGTGACAAAATTAATGAATTGTTCAATTATGCAACTGAGCATCAACTACCAGTAGTCCTTTATACAGCCTCTGGTGGTGCACGAATGCAAGAAGGGACTTTGTCATTAATGCAGATGGCAAAAGTTTCCATAGCAGTTCAAAATCATAGTAAGGCGGGTTTGTTATATATCCCTGTTTTAACTGATCCTACAACGGGAGGCGTAACTGCTTCATTTGCTATGGAAGGAGATATTACAATCGCTGAACCAGGTGCCTTAATTGGTTTTGCAGGTAAGCGTGTAATTGAACAGACTATTAGACAACAACTACCGGAAGGGTTCCAAACGGCAGAGCATCAATTACAACATGGCTTTATCGATATGATTGTTGAACGCTGGCGCCAAAAAATTGTGCTTGCAGAACTATTGCAAATGCACGGCGTAGCAAAAGGAGGTGCTCGATTTGAAAGTTAGTATGAAACAATTATTAAAAATGGTCGAGCAACCAAATGCAGAAATAACACATAAAGTGCCCGCTGAAGTTGTGACAGCTTCACGTGATATTAATCGGTTAACAACATCAGAGCTAGCAAATAAGATTTGTGATATCTTTTATGAGATGCATGGTGATCGTCGTTTCGGTGATGATGGTGCTATCGTTGGTGGGGTTGGTCAAATGAACGGGCGAGCAGTTACAATCGTTGGTACTGAGAAAGGACATACTGTCCAAGAAAATATCAAACGAAATTTTGGCTCACCACATGCAGAGGGTTATCGAAAAGCAATCCGTTTATTTGAACAGGCAGAGAAATTTAACCGACCAGTTATTACCATTGTGAATACATCCGGTGCCTTTTGTGATGTTGAAGCAGAAGATCGAGGTATCGGTCAAGCAATTGCTGAATCTATGCAAACCATGGCAGGGCTATCTGTGCCTACAATTACCATTCTGATGGGAGAAGGAGGCTCTGGTGGTGCGTTAGCTTTAGCAGTTTCAAATAAGGTATGGATGATGGAAAATGCAATGTACTCAGTTCTTTCCCCAGAAGGATTTGCGACTATTTTATGGAAAGATCCTAGTCGCGTACCTGAAGCTAGTGAATATATGAAATTTACAGCACCAGACTTGTTAGGGTTTAAAGTGATTGACCAAATTATCCCAGAGCATTATGGAAAAAAAGCGTTAGATCACGATGACCAAGCGCAATTGATTAAAGAGATGTTATTGAAAGAAATTGACCAACAATCAGCTATGTCAAAATCAGACTTATTAGCTGCAAAAGAAGCTAGGTTTAATCAGTTCTAATTGGATATAGTTTGTTATTTTTAAAAGAAGGAGGGACTTGAGGTGACCCCTTCTTTTTTTATTTAACAGATAAAAATATTCATCAATTCTCTATTATGATAAGATAAGCTAGAAAGAGAAGTCTTTAATAGGCTGATTCCCAATAAAATAATAAATAAGAGGACGTATAATGAAAAGACAAAGCCATGACTTTAACCGGTCATTTAAATTAGATATTGAAGAAAGCATTCAGTGTATAAAAGCAGGAGAGATGAGTGAGTCTCTAAAGTTGCTACTGATTGCGCGAAAAAAGAGAAAAAGTGTCGTTGATTTTAGAAATTATACCATCGGTGTATTATATGAAGAAGCGTTAGAAAATGACTTGGTAGATATTTTCTCATTACTGATTGAAGTTTACGGTGAAGGTGTATTGGCTGATCCAGATTTAATTGATGTAGAAGCTGAAGTTGATTGGAAGTCTTTCTATCAATTTATTCAAAAAGTGATCCAAGGGCAAGTGAAAGTAAACTTACCACAACATGGGTATTTATCGCCAATTATGCAAATCATCATTGTGCCAGAAATGATGAATAAGTTGGCACAATTTGAACTGTCTAATGACGAAGATGCAAGCAATGTTGAAGCCTTATATGGGTTACAAAAACTCTTTGATCAATTAGTGGCTAGGGATAAACCATTAACCATTCTTGAAAAAGCGCAAGTAAACCATTTATTGGAATTAAGTGATGATGTATCTATTGAAAAACTACTTGGATTATTAAATCGTGATCGAGATTTCGTATTTCAATCTGATATCTTACTGTATATTCTCCATCATTCTCCTCAAGATCAAGAAATTCGTTTAAAGAATATCTACGATGAAACGCGGACAATTTCACTGACTGATTTATTCGAAATCGAAAATCATCCGCATTTTTTAGCGTTAGTTTCCTATGTAGAAGAAGCATATATTCACGAACCATATCGGGTGGCTTATTTGATGGAGAACATATATGATATTTATACCGTTATGTATCCGTTTGTCGATGAATTAATACAAATTGACCCGGAAGATATGGTAGAAGCTATTGGACAATTGATGGAAAGCGGTGATCCACTATCAATTGATAATCAAGTTATTCAAGATATTTACCAATATTGGTTCTATGAGTATATGCAACATTTTGCGAGCTTTGAGTAATTTTCATAAGTGAGCGCTTTGTATCAAGCGATGATTGAGTGAAGGGGTGATAAGATGTTAAAAATAGCAATAGATGGCTCAGTAGATGGTCAATTTGGCCCAGCAGGAGTTGGTATTGTTTTAGTGCACAATGGTCAACAAAACCAATTAAAATTCCCTTTAACTGTGGAAATGGATAACCATGAAGCAGAATTTCGTGCTTTATTATACTTATTAAACGAACTTGAAAATCGTGATTTACAAAATGAATGGATACTTTGTCAAACTGATTCAAAGATAGTATTTGATGCTGTAAATAAACGATTCCATAAACGTGAACCTTATAAAAGTCTATTAAAAGATATATTAGAAAAACTAGATCATTTTTCTATGTTCACACTTAAGTGGGTACCTGATCAAGCAAATAAAGGTGCAGATAACTTAGCGCGCCAAGCAATGCACGAAGCTAAAAAAATGAAAAATACGTAAAGAGAATAGCCAGCATATGTATGCACATAATACCTTATCATTGGCCTTAACTCATACAAAAAACCAGAATGAAAGCATCTTATCAACTTTCATTCTGGTTTTTAATATAGTTATATAAGGTGCCTATTCTATATCAACTTTTTTAGGGCGAGGTTTACGCGCACCCCAATATTGGAACAAGTCTGTTCGGATCGCACCATTATATAATTTACGTTTTTTAGTAGCTTTTTCCCCGTAGTACTCTTCAAAGTTCAAGTCAGAAGTTAAGATATATTTACTCCAAGTTTTCATTGGGCGATAAAGATTTCCCATTTGTTTATATAACTGGTGAACGTAATCTTCATCGTTTAATCGTTCTCCATATGGTGGGTTAGCGACAATGACACCATATTCTTTCTTAGTAGTAAAGTCTGATAGTTGCATTTGTTTAAATACAATCTGGTCTGCCACACCAGCAGCTTCAGCATTGGCTTTGGCAATTTCTATCATGCGATGGTCGATATCAGCTCCCATGATATCTAATTGAATATCGTGACGAATGACTGCCTTAGCCGCCTCACGAGCTTTTGAAAATTCACGGTTATTAAAGATATCCCATGATTCAGAAACAAACTCGCGGTTGATACCTGGCGCAATGTTTTTCCCAATTAAGGCTGCCTCAATTGTTAAGGTACCTGAACCACATGTTGGATCATAGAATGGTTTATCAGGGAACCAATTTGTTAATTTCACTATGGCTGCAGCCATATTTTCTTTCAGTGGTGCGCCACCTTTTTCTGTACGGTAACCACGTTTAAATAGTGAAGAACCTGTTGTGTCAATGGTGATCAACGCCTCATCTTTATGAATACTCACTTCGATAGGATATTTAGCACCTGTTTCTGGTAGCATACCACGTCTATGATAGTGGTCACTAAGTCTATTCACAATCGCTTTTTTCACAATTTTTTGAACATTAGGCACGGAATGTAATTTTGAATTCACAGATTTACCTGATACCGGAAATTCAGCGTCCATAGGTAAGATATCTTCCCACGGAATAGCCTTAGTGGATTCAAATAATTGATCGAACGTTATGGCTTTAAAATCGCCCATTACGATCTTAATACGGTCAGCGGTACGTAAGTTAATATTGGTACGCGCAATGTCATCAAGGGTTCCTTGAAAGCGAGCGCGCCCATTTTCAACTTGTACTTCGTAACCCATGTCACGTAATTCTCTGCCGACTAAAGCTTCAATTCCTGCAGCAGCAGTTGCGATAAGTGGATATGTTGTCATAATGTACTCCTTTTTTAGGTGGTTACTCTTCATTTCTTCTTCAAAGTTAGTTTACCACGAATTCGTCTCAATAAAAAAAGGTTGGAAAAGAATCCAACCTTTTGCCTGTTTGTAAATTTCGATAAGCCATGTTCTGTTCCCCGATATCACAGGTTTAATACCGGTTCGGTAATCATCTGTCTACTAAATCATTTAGTCTCTTATTCCGTTTATTTCCAGTCAAAGAGCGCCCCTACCAATGTTTGGGTTGCTCGCTCGAGGGGTTTACCGCGTTCCATTCAACTATTTTCATAGTTGACTCGTCTCTGTGGCACTTTCAAACTTACTTGCACATAGTCCAGTGACCTTAGTGGGTTCAGTTGCCGTCAAATGAATGCTTTAGCTTATTTTTTCGCTAAACACGAACACTACAAGCGTTTCAGCTTGTGCGAGCATGGACTTTCCTCAGGTATATGCATATACCCGCGATTACCTGAAATTTACAACTTCTAATGATAGCACGAAATTATATATTATACTAGTTATTTTCAAAAATAATCGTATGATCTTTTGCGTCTTCATCGTTATCATCACTAGTATCCGCTGTTGGACCAACTTTAGGGTTTTGGCCACCGAAAACAGCTTTTTCTAATTTAGACAAGCGACGTAAAATATCATAATTGGTCGTACCTTTTGTTTGGGGGATTGAGGTCGATTTTGAACGTTGATTTGTAGAAGCACGGCTACTATCGCTTGAACTAGCTGAGTGTTTAACACGTTCTAACTCATTTTTAAGTGAGGCAATTTCTTTTTCATATGACTCATAGTCACGAATAATTAAATCCAAGAATTCATCTACTTCTTCCGTGTTGAAACCACGAAGGGCAGGTTTAAATTCTTTCTGTAAAATATCTTTTGTCGTTAAGTTACGATCGGCCATTTAAATAACACCTCATCATTTATATTTCTAGATTCTATTATAGCACAGCTTTCACTATTTGTAATAAATGTAATATAATAATAGTTTAAAATTGTATCAAAATTTATAGTAGACTTTTATTGTTTATGTAGGCTAGCGAACACTGACTCGGTAGTTATTTTTATGTGTGTATATTATAATAAATGAAAAAGACGAAAGTAGGGAATTAGAAGATGCAAACCGTATACGCATTTCTTGAAGAAGCTTTGCAAAATAGTCATATTGACTTTCCATGGCGTCTATCCTATGTATCAGTATCCAAGCAGGTGGTTTTACAAACGTATCTACCAGTGGTAACGAGTGAAGATATTACTTTCTTAAATAAACATAATCAGCCATTGAATGAAATTGATTATTTGGAGTTGAAATTTATTTTCACAACTGATTACAAGGAGATTGAAAGTGAGCACGAGACTTTTATTATCCAACCCAAAGATGCGCAATACTTCCAAAAAGGTCATCTAGAAATACTGGCACAGGAGATTAGCCATTTATTATATGAAGCTAGGTTACAAATTAAAGAACTTATTGCTGGTGAAAGAATGACGGTGGAGATGCAATGGCCTACTAAAGAAATCGACCAAATGATCGCTACAAGGAGAACGATTGGTCGTTATGATGAGACCTTATTACATTTAGGAGATGATACGAATGACATGGTATGAATTAACAATTGAAACAGATAATAAAAGTGAAAACTTGCTAACAGAAATTCTTTGGGGATTAGATTCAGCAGGAGTATCTATTAAAGATGAGCAAGATTATATTGATTGGTCAGATGATGGTTTCGGTTCTGTTAAAAATGATCAGCCAGCACCAGGTACATACGAAAATAATCCGGTTGTGCTAGGTTATTTCTCAGCTGATGAAAATATTGAAGATATCATCAATGAGATTAAAAAGTACCAAGCGAACTACAATCAAGAATTACCTGCTGACCAACAAATTGTCATTCATGACATTCGTTACAGTCCGTTAGAGGATAATGATTGGGAAACGGCTTGGCAAGCATACTATGAACCCATTCATGTGTCTCGTTTTATGGATATTGTGCCAATTTGGGAAAAAGATGATCAACCATTGGACCCACAGAAGACCACATTATTCTTAGATCCTGGTATGGCTTTTGGTACTGGTTCTCATGAAACAACTAAACTTGCCTTACGTTTATTAGAAATTGCCATGGCTGGTGGTGAAGATGTTATTGATGTTGGCACAGGATCAGGTATATTAGCTATTGCAGCAAAAAAATTAGGAGCCAACAAGGTTGATGCATATGATTATGATGGATCAATTTTAGATATCACACGTAATAATTTTGCCTTAAATGATGTAGAAGACGCTATTAAATTAGCACAAAATAATATCCTAAATGACATCAATACTCAAGTAGACATCATTACAGCAAATATCTTATTTGAGATTCTTGAACCGCTTATTCCGCAGGCTTATAACAACTTGAAATTGGATGGGCAATTAATCTTGTCAGGTATTTTTGAAGATAAGAAAGAGGATATGCTAAGTTTATTAGCGGATAATAATTTTACAGTAGATATTATCATGCATATGGGTGAGTGGTACGGTATTTTAGCTCACAAAGGGAAAGAATAATATGCAAAGATATTTTATTGATAACAAAACTGCACAAGTAGATGAACGAATTGAGATGGACAAAGAAGCGACACACCATATGTTAAATGTCATGCGGATGCAGATAGGTGACCAAGTGATCCTTGTCACTCAAACTGAACAGGTATTTATCGGTGAACTTATTGGCAATGAAGAAAAAAAAGCGATTCTTCGTCTAGTTGACTACCGAGTAGAAAATAAAGAAATTCCGATTGATACCACACTCTTTGTTGGACTGCCAAAAGGGGACAAACTTGAATTCATTGTACAAAAAGCAACCGAATTAGGCGCTCGACAAATCGTACCCGTTTCAATGCGCTATTCTGTGACTAAATGGGATCAAAAAAAAGCTGGCAAAAAAATAGCTCGTTTGCAGAAGATTGCAAAAGAAGCAGCCGAACAATCTCACCGAACCTTTGTACCCATAATTGAAGATCTTCATAGTGTGAGTATGGTAAAAAACAGACTTTCTGACTTTAATCAGGTTTGCATTGCCTATGAAGAAATCGCAAAAGAAGGTGAGAAAAGCAATTTAGCTCAGACCTATGCCACACTTAAACCTACAGACAAGATTGCCTTTATCACAGGCCCTGAAGGAGGCATTCATCCAGACGAAATTGCTAGCCTGACCGAAGACTTAAATCATGTACATTTATGTGGTTTGGGACCAAGAATTTTACGAACAGAAACGGCCCCCTTATATTTATTATCAACCTTATCTTTTGCAACTGAGTTGTTAGGATGGAATTAAAGGCTTGATAGGTTTTCTAAGCCATTTATGTGGTAATATAGTAATCACATACAACTCATATAATCTAGGAAAGTAGGTGGTAACATGCCGAATAAAAAGAATTATACAAAAGCTGAAGTATTAGCTTTATGTGCAACATACATGTCAGAATCGAAAGTTGACTACGTCAAAAAAGCAGCCGATTTCGCAGAACGCGCGCACATTGAGCAAATCAGAAAGTCAGGCGAACCTTACTTTGTCCATCCAGTTCAAGTAGCGAGTATTCTTGCTGAATTGAAAATGGATCCAGATACTGTAATTACGGGGTTCTTGCATGATGTTGTAGAAGATACCGGGATTTCTTTAGATGATATTGCCTACTTCTTTTCTCCAACAATTGCCACTCTAGTTGATGGTGTGACTAAATTAGGGAAGTTTAAATATAAGTCACATGAAGAACAATTAGCAGAGAATCACCGTAAAATGTTATTAGCTATGGCCAATGATTTACGGGTAATCATGGTGAAGTTAGCCGACCGCTTACATAATATGCGCACATTAAAGTGGCATAGACCAGAAAAACAAGTCATTATTTCAACAGAAACATTAGAAATCTATGCACCACTAGCAGATCGTTTAGGTATGAATCAAATTAAATGGGAACTTGAAGATACAGCTCTGCGCTATATAGATCCAGAATCTTACTATTCAATTGTCCAATTGGTAGATTCTAAACGAGATGAGCGAGCTGAGTTTATTCAAACAACAATTGATGAATTAGAGGCTCAGGTTGAAGGTGCTATTACAGGCAAGTTTGAAATCTACGGGCGTCCAAAACACATTTATTCTATTTATCGCAAAATGAAAGATCAAGATAAAGAATTTGACCAAATTTTTGATTTACAAGCTATTCGTGTTTTAGTGGAATCAGTTCGAGATTGCTATGCAGTGCTTGGGATTGTACATACCAACTGGAAACCGTTACCAGGGCGTTTTAAAGATTATATTGCTATGCCTAAGGCGAACATGTATCAATCTATTCATACAACAGTTGTTGGTAATCAGCCAAGTCCAGTAGAAGTGCAAATCAGAACCTACGAAATGCATGAGGTAGCTGAGTATGGGGTGGCGGCACACTGGGCATATAAAATGGGTAACCATGACAAGGTAGAAGCATCACCTCTAGATGCACAATTAGATTGGTTTAATCAAATCGCAGAATTAAAAGATGACTCTAAAGATGCAACGGACTTTATGGAAAGTGTAAAAGAGGATATCTTCCAAGATAAAGTCTATGTATTTACCCCAACTGGCGATGTCACTGAATTACCAGCTGGCTCATATCCGTTAGACTTTGCTTATTCTATTCACTCAGAAGTGGGGAATAAAACAGTTGGAGCCAAAGTAAATGGTAAGATTGAACCCTTAAATTATCAACTGAAAAATGGGGATATTGTTGAAATTTTAACGTCACCTAATTCTGCAGGGCCGTCACGTGATTGGGTGAACCTTGTAAAAACATCACGTGCCCGCAATAGAATCAAACGTTTCTTTAAATTACAAGATCGAGATCAAGCAATAGAACAAGGCCGACATGCTCTTGAAGAAACACTTGAAAACCATGGTTTTAAGCTTAAAGAAGTTTATAAGAAGGACGACATCAATAAAACACTGGCGCGCTTTAATTTTTCAACTGAAGAAGACCTATTCGCAGCGATTGGATTCGGAGAATTATCTTCAACTGCAGTAGCCAACCGATTAACTGAACGAGAAAGACGGTTAAGGGCTGCAGAGAAGAATCGAGAATCTGTTGAAGAAACCTTAAAAGAGAGTGGCGAACAGAAAAAATTAAGCAAATCACAAAAGCAACCTAGTCATGTAAGACGTAAGGAATCTAAATCGAGCTCAGGTGTAATTGTTGAAGGATTAGACTCATTACTTGTACGCTTAGCGCATTGTTGTAATCCGGTACCTGGTGACGATATTGTTGGCTACATTACTAAAGGCAGAGGTGTTTCCGTACATCGTAGAGATTGCAAAAATGTAAAAGTTTCTGAAGATGAAAAAAATCGCCTAATTCCAGTTGAATGGGAGGATGCTAGTAAAAATGTGGATAACCAATATGAAGTGGAAATTGTGGTTGAAGGGGAAGACCGGTCTGGTTTCTTAAATGAAGTTTTACAGGTTATTACCCCAATAGCAGGATCCGTAACGAATATTAATGGTAATGTGAATCATGATGATAATTCTGTCAAAGTGAGGTTGCGTTTTGTTATTCAAAATGTCAATCAATTAGATAAGATAATCGATCGGGTGAAAAATATTCCGGATGTTTATTCAGTTGCTCGTGCAAAAGAATAAAATGGTTATGCAATGAAAGTTTTATGGAGGGTTTGAATGCGAATTGTCATACAAAGAGTTACTCAAGCTAACGTAGCGATTGATGATAAGATAATTGGCAAAATTGATAAAGGATTTGTAATTTTAGTTGGTGTTCATGATGATGATACGGCGGAAACTGTTACTTACATGGCCAGAAAAATTGCGAATATGCGTATTTTTGCCGATGAGGATGATAAATTGAATCTAAATATTGATCAAGTTTCTGGAGAAATTTTATCTATTTCTCAGTTCACACTTTATGCCCGAACAAAGAAAGGGAATCGACCATCTTTTATTGATGCTGCAAAACCTGACCACGGTAATAAAATCTATCAGTTATTAAATGAAACCTTGCGTGAAGACTTTGGTTTAAAAGTTGCTGAAGGTGAATTTGGTGCTGATATGCAGGTCTCTCTTATTAATGATGGACCTGTGACGATTATCTTAGATTCAGAAGAAACATAAAAAAATGAAGGTGAGACAAAAGTCGTTTAGAATTGACGTACTGAACCAAAAGGCGAACAATAATGAAATGTTATTGGAGACATTTGGGCAGTATCGGACAATGCTGACTTTTGGCACCCAATTATAAATGTTCTTATATAGCAAAGAGAGGCTGAGATATTTTTGTCCCAGCCTCATTTTTGATTATATCTATATCAATTATTGATAGTAAATCGTTAATGCATTATAAATTGAATCAGCAACTTGGTTCCAGTAGCCTTCTTGACTAAATACAGCGACATCACTAGGTGTAGACATATAACCAAGTTCAATTAGGACACCTTCTCCAGATAAATCACGGATGACTTGGAAGTCACCGAACTTAACCCCATTGGACTCTAATGCAGATTGTTCCATTAACTGTCCTTGAATTGCTTGAGCAACCGGAATAGAGTTATCACCATAATGGTATACAGTGGTTCCTGATGCCCCTGTCGTTTCAATGGCATCATAGTGGAAAGAAATCATCAAGTCAGCATTTGCTTGGTTTGCAATATAAGGAATATCAGATAAAAGAACATCTGAATCATCATCTCGAGTCATAATGACGTTTACACCAGCTGCTTCAAGTCGTTTTTTAACGGTTAGGGCCGTTTGAAGTGTAACCTCTTTTTCATATAGACCATCTGTTACTGCACCTGGATCAGTGCCCCCATGTCCAGGGTCTAAAACGATTGTTCGGCCAGCTAAACTACTAGTTGACTCAGCAGCTTTTGCAGCATCTGCCATAGCAGTAGAGTCGCTGTCAGATAACCAGTTAACGATATAGCCTTCAGTGCCATCTACTGAACGTACATGGTAGTATTCATTCTCTTGGCCAAGGTATGCAAACTGTTCGTTTAGCGCACCTTTAGCTAAGATATCAGAATCCTTATCAGCTTCACTTCGGATATTCACACCATCTGCTGTTGCTGTAACGGTGAAATCATAATCCGTTAAGAATTCATCATAAGTTGATTGCTCTTCTTCTGTGATGGTTGTATCCCCTTCGTAAGCAATTGTTCCTGGTGTGATATCGATTTCGGATTGTTTTACCCAACCGATTTCACCAGCAAGTTGAATCTGAGTCCAACCATCTGCTTGATGCAAAATTTGGTATTTCTCATTTTTATCAGTGGTCATTAAAATCGTAGCATCATCGGTATTGTCTTCATAAATATTCATTTCATCTTTTAAAGTTGTAGCAATAAAATCTGTTGCATCAATATCTTGGTTATCTGCTAGCCATGTAGGTATCCAACCGATTTCGTTGTTGTCTAATAACACGTAATACCAATTGTTTTCTTGGCTTAATATCCGGTATGGATTTTCACCTTCAATTTGTCCTTTAATATCGTATGTGATACCTGGCCCTTCCCGAAGGTTGACAATGGTGGTTGATAATTCTCGATAAGATGATTTATTGTATTGATATAATTGGAAAGAGGAGAGACCAACGATTCCAGAAATGAAAATAAGGTAAAGTAGATAGGCTACCTTATTTTGTTGGAAGTGGTTCTCAAAATGATCTGTCAATTTGTGTACACCTCTGTCATTTACCGGATTGTCCGGTAGATAAAGTTATATTTTTTCTAAAATTTGGCATTACTATCATTCAGTTTACCGTTCTTAGAATGAATGAACAACTACAAAATTTCACATCTTGACACTTTTTTTATTTTGATATAATATTAGAGCGAATAATCCGATGATAGAGCAAGAATAATTGTCGACATTTATAGAGAGAGCTAAGTGGTGAGAATGCTCAATGTCATTTATTTTTAAACACTCTGGAGGAGAATAGTGCAAAGCTATTCCGTCACGCACGTTACGCGTCGAGCGACAGCTAGAGCTGTTGAAATTAAGGTGGTACCACGATGTTCACTCGTCCTTATATTCTAGATAATGGAATGTAAGGGCGTTTTTATTTTTTATTTTAAAGGAGGGGTATTGTGATTCAACGACCAAAAGGGACTGCTGATATCTTACCTGAAGATATGAATCTATGGCATTATATTGAAGAGACTGCCAGAAGAGTATTAGACCAATACCGTTATTTCGAGATTCGTACACCCATGTTTGAAAGCTATGAATTATTTTCCCGTGGTGTAGGAGAGACAACAGATGTAGTATCTAAAGAAATGTATGACTTTTATGATAAAGGTGACCGCCATATCGCCTTGAAACCTGAGGGAACTGCACCGATAGTTCGTGCATATGTGGAGAATAAACTATATGCGCCAGAACAAGTGAAACCATATAAAGTTTATTATATGGGACCAATGTTCCGTTATGAAAGACCACAGAGTGGACGTTTACGCCAGTTTCATCAAATTGGTGTAGAGGTATTTGGTGAAGCAAGCGCTGCTAAAGATGTTGAAACGATTGCTTTGGCAATGGATTTATTTAAATCACTCAATATTCAACACATTAAATTAGTGATCAATTCGCTTGGAGATATAGATTCACGATTAGCGTATCGTCAAGCGCTTATTGACTACTTAACACCATTTACAGATGAATTGTCAGAAGATTCAAAAACACGTCTACATAAAAATCCGTTACGTGTGCTAGATTCTAAAGATAAGAAAGATATTGAGATTGTTGCTAATGCACCATCGATTCTAGATTACCTTTCTGAAGAATCGACAAAACGTTTTAATGAAGTACAATCTTTATTGACTGCTTTAGGTATTGAATTTGAAATAGATTCAAATATGGTTCGTGGTTTAGATTACTATCAAGATACTATTTTTGAAATCATGTCTGAAGACAAAGTATTCGGTGCCCAAACTACTATTTGTGGTGGTGGTAACTATGATGGCTTAGTTCAAGAAATTTCAGATGGTAAAGAGTCTGTACCTGGATTTGGTTTTGGGTTAGGTATTGAGCGTTTGATTTTATTGATGAAAGCTCAAGCGGTAGCAGTACCTGAAATGCATGCATTAGATGTCTATGTTGTGAATATCGGTGAAGGAACAGATGAAGCGGCTATGAAGATCATGCAGCATATTCGTCACGCAGGTTTCTCAGCAGACCGGAATTTCTCTGGTGCTAAACCTAAAAAACAATTTAAAGATGCTAATAAATTAGGAGCAGATTTAGTTGTGACCATTGGTGAATCCGAATTGGAAAATAATCAAATCACGATTAAGCACATGGCGTCTGGTAAAGAAGCTGCTTACCCGTTAGAAAGATTTGCCAACGATTTTACCGAAATTTATAAAGAATTAAATAAATAGATTTAAATTAAAAGGAGCTGCATATAATGCAACGAAGTGTGTATTGTGGAGATGTGTCTAATGAATTTATTGGACAAACTGTTACATTAAAAGGATGGGTACAAAAACGTCGTGACCTTGGGGGCGTAATCTTTGTTGATTTACGTGACCGTGAAGGTATCGTTCAAGCTGTATTTAATGTAGAAAACTTAGGTGACCAATTTTCGGAAGCTGAACGTTTACGTTCGGAATATGTAATTGAAGTTACCGGTGAAGTCGTATTACGTGGTGAAGGGTTAGCTAACCCGAAAATCAAAACTGGTGATATTGAAGTGATGGTTTCAGATTTAACAATCTTAAACATTTCAAAAACACCACCATTCCCTGTGGAAGATGATATTGATGTAAATGACGAAATTCGTATGAAATATCGTTATGTTGACTTACGTCGTCCAAAAATGGCAAACAATATGAAATTACGTCATCAAGTGGTATCTACTATTCACCGCTACCTTGATGATCAAGAATTTATCGAGGTAGAAACACCATATTTAACAAAATCTACGCCTGAAGGTGCTCGTGATTATTTAGTACCATCACGTGTACACCCTGGTGAATTTTATGCTTTGCCACAATCACCACAATTATTTAAACAATTGTTGATGTCAGCTGGTATGGATCGCTACTATCAAGTAGTACGTTGCTTCCGTGACGAAGATCTACGTGGTGACCGTCAACCTGAATTTACACAAATTGACTTAGAAACTACATTCTTAACGCAGGAAGAAATCCGTGATTTAGTAGAAGGTATGTTAAAAACAGTCGTTAAACGTACTAAGAATATTGATATCACCGAAAACTTCCCAATCATTACTTATGACGATGCAATGGCTCGCTATGGGAATGATAAACCAGATACGCGTTTTGGTTTAGAATTAGTAGAGATATCAGATATCGTTGATCAATACGAATTTAAAGTATTCAATCAAGCAATTGAGAATGGTGGTATGGTTAAAGCCATCAATATTAAAGGTGCAGGGGATAACTATTCTCGTAAAGATTTAGATAATTTAACGCCATTTGCATCTACATACGGTGCTAAGGGTGTTGCTTGGATCAAAGTTACGGATGAAGGTTTATCAGGTCCTATTGGGAAATTCTTCAAAGACAACCCAGCACCATTAATGGAGCGCTTGCAAGCTGAAACTGGTGATATCTTAGTGTTCGTAGCTGATAAAGAATCAGTAGTGAACCAATCATTATCTGAAATTCGCCTGAAATTTGGTCGTGAATTAGACTTGATGGATAAAGATCAATTTAACTTCCTTTGGGTAACAAACTGGCCATTGCTTGAGTATGATGAAGATACAAAACGCTTTAACGCTATGCACCACCCATTCACTATGCCAAATGAAGAAGATATTGATAAGTTAGCTGAAAATCCAGAAGATGTATATGCTCAAGCATACGACATTGTATTAAATGGTTATGAAATCGGTGGTGGATCACTACGTATCTACCAAAAAGAAATGCAAATGCAAATGTTTAAAGCTTTAGGATTTACAGAGGAATCTGCCGCTTCACAATTTGGCTTCTTATTAAATGCATTAGACTACGGTTTCCCACCACATGGCGGATTAGCCCTAGGTTTAGACCGTTTAGTAATGTTATTAGCGGGCGAAGAAAATATTCGTGAAGTCATTGCTTTCCCTAAAAATGGACGCGCATTTGATCCGCTGACTGAAGCACCTAGCCAAGTATCAGAACAACAATTAGAAGAGTTATCATTATCAGTTACAACTATTGATTTTGACTAAAAAGCAGTGATGCTTTGAAAGCATAAACTTAAATTTTTCTAATACCACAATTTTGAAGAGTAAATATATGTCATATGGTAGAATATACTTAGACATATATTTACTTTTTTCATTTGGAGGAGGATTAAATTAATGAGTAAAAAATCATGGATACTAGCAATTGTAGCTGTCATTATTCTTGCACTAGGAGCTGTTGGAAATCAGTTGACCAGTCAAACAAATATGAATAATCTATTTGCCGAGGGTTCAAAAGCCTTCTCAACTTCACAAAATACCATTGAAGCTGGTGATGCTCATCGTCAAGTAGCTGTCCTTGAAGTTGATGGAACAATAATGGACAATGCTGGGGCTGGCTATTTTTCTGAGGGGATGGATTACCAAGGCATTCTAGAAGCAATCGAAGAAATTAAAGAAAATGATGAAGTTCAGGGATTATTACTAACCGTTAATTCACCAGGTGGTGGTGTGTATGAAAGTACAGAATTATATAATGCTTTACTGGATTTAAAAGAAAGTCGTGATTTTCCAATTTATGTTTCCATGGGCCAAATGGCCGCATCTGGCGGTTACATGATTTCTATGGTAGGGGATCAAATTTATACAGATAATGAAACGACAACAGGTTCCATTGGGGTCATCATGCAAGTACCAAACTTCTCAGGATTCATGGAAGAACATGGACTTTCTATGGATACTTATAAATCAGGTGCCATGAAAGATTTGGGTTCGTCTTATAGAGGCGCTTCTGATGCTGAGAAGGATGTGTTGAATAGTTTTATTCAAGAAAAATATAATCGATTTGTTGATATTGTGGCTAATGGTCGTGGCATGTCTACGGATGATGTTAAAAAATTAGCTGATGGCCGCATTTATACTGGTAGTCAAGCTGTAGAAAATGGCTTAGCTGACCAAATTGGTTATGAAAAAGATGCGTTAGCAGCGCTTAGAGCAGACCATAACTTAGAAACCGCTAGTGTTGTAGATTATACACCGACTTCTGCAACATCATGGATAACAAGCTTCACGTCACTATTAACGGATAAGCAGCTATTCACAGGACAAGCAGAAATGAATGCAGCTGATGAAATGACACAAATTTTAGAGGTTTTAGAAGATACCTCAACACCTCAATTCTACTATATGTATGGAGGTGAGTAAGATGTTTAAACGACGAGAAAAAACTAAAAAGCATCAGGAAAGCGTTGAATTACCGAAACTGAACGAACGTCTATATGAAGGGACTGTAGAAACAGATTTTAAGGAGAAACGCCGTAATCGTAAAGTGAAAACCTTGCAAGCTTCACCACAAGAAATTTTTTCGAACTATCGTCGTAATTTAGAAGCAGACATTACTTCAGGTTATGCACGTAATCTTTACGGCGGTTTCTGGATTCGTCTTGTTGCTTTTATAATTGATTTAGTCATTGTTTACGCTCTACGGTCTTTAGTTACAGGTGTATTAAATGCCGTTTCTTCAGGTATGTATAGTAATTTACCGGTAGCTATTACATACCTAGTTGATCAATTTGTATTCATTGCTTACTTTACCTTATCCACATACTGGACGAATGGCCAAACGATTGGTAAAGGTTTACTAGGCCTGCAAGTTGTCACTAACAAACAGTACAAGTTATCTTTTATGACTTGCTTAGTTCGAGAAGGATTAGGGAAAATTATTTTAAAAACAATACCATTTTTAGGGTTGATGGTTGTTTTCTCAAATAAACGTCAGAATTTTATGGACTATTTTACAAATACAAATGTTATTTTATTGGGTCAATTTGCCATGTTATTTGAAGAGAATGCAATTTAAAGAAAAGGTAAGCGTCCTGATTAGTTGAATCAGGGCGTTTGTTCTTTAAGTCAGGTGTGCATGAATAACTTAAATTCACTCCAGAATGAAGGTGAGACAAAAGTCGTTTAGGATTGCCGTACTGGACCAACAGCCGAACAATATCGACATGTTATTGATGCTTTTAGAAAGTCTCGGACAATTTTGACTTTTGAAACCTGATTATAAACATCTTTTATATAGCAAAGAGAGACTGAGATATTTTTGTCCCAGTCTCATTTTTGACCGCTTCCAACCTTAGCGTCGGGCCTCGCAACCTTCATTTAATACTTGATTTATTCCTTTTATGCGTTATAATGATGTCAACATAAATGAAAAAACCTTTAACTTGCGTCCAGAGAGACGAAGAAGGCATCATACGTACAGTTTTAACCAAATGGGGGAGAAACTACTTCTTTTTGCGTACGCAAGTTAGGAAGTAGTCTTTTTTTCATACTTAGAGCAAAAATGGGGGTCATACTATGGTAAAAGTCATTATGAATGAAAAAGAGATTAGCCGCGCTTTGACACGTTTATCTCATGAAATTATCGAACGTTACAAAGGTATTGATCGTTTAGTACTGGTTGGGATTGAAACTAGAGGTGTGCCACTAGCTGAACGTTTAGCTACTAAAATAGAAGCAATCGAAGGGACTGTTCCTGTTGAAAAAATCAATATTGAAGGTTACCGTGATGACGCTAAAGAGATTATTGAAGTAGCAAAAGACGGTACAGATTTAACCGGTAAAAAAGTTATCTTAGTAGATGATGTATTGTATACAGGTCGTACAACGCGGGCAGCTTTGGATGCTTGTGTTGATTTAGGACGACCTGCTGAAATTTCTTTAGCTGTGCTAGTTGATCGTGGACACAGAGAATTCCCAATTCGCGCAGATTTTGTCGGAAAAAATATCCCAACTGCTAGCGAAGAAGAGGTTGTTGTCGCATTAAAAGAAGTTGATGAAAAAGATGAGGTTTTAATTAAATAACCATAGTGTATTACTTTAAGTGGGTCCGAGAGGCTACAAGTGATTTTACTATGTGAACTAATTTTTTGGGGATTAGTATATTCACTTAGTGAAGTGCTTGTGGACAGGGGTCTATGGGCACTTTTTTTATGAAAGTAGGTATATTGATGCGACATTTTTTATCTGTAGAGCAATTTACGAATGAAGAATTTATGATGCTAGTGAGACGTGCATCTGACTTTAAACATGGACGAGATCGTTTTAAAAGTGACCGAACGATCGTTAATATGTTCTATGAAAATTCAACGAGAACAAAAATGAGTTTTGAAATGGCTGAGCACAAAATTGGCATGCACCAAATGAACTTTGATGTAACGACATCATCAGTAAATAAAGGGGAGTCTTTGTATGATTCCGTATTAACCATGCAAGCAATTGGTGCAGATGTAGTGGTTATCCGTCATCCAGATCCTAACTATTCTGATCAATTGGTTAATTTAGATGTACAAGTGGTGAATGCGGGTTCAGGAACTGGCCAACATCCTTCACAGTCATTGCTCGATATCATGACAATCTATGAAGAATTCGGTGACTTTACTGATCTAAATGTCGCTATTATTGGAGATATCATGTATTCACGAGTAGCAGTATCTAACATGATGATGTTAAATCAACTAGGTGCGAATGTCATTTTTGCTGGTCCAGATCAATACTTCGATAAGCGCTACGAAAAATATGGTGAATGGATGTCAGTGGATGCTGCTGTAAAAGCAGCCGATGTGGTAATGATGCTTAGGGTTCAATTAGAACGTCATCCTAATGGTGATAAACCTTTTGAGAAAAAAGACTATCATGAGCGATTTGGGTTAACGCGTGAACGGTTCCAAACGATGAAAGATCATGCAATCATAATGCATCCAGCGCCCGTTAACCGGGACGTAGAGATTGCTGATGAATTAATAGAATGTAAGAAAAGTCGCATAGTTTCACAAATGTCGAATGGTGTTTTTGCGCGTATTGCTATTTTAGAATGGGTATTGAAAGGAAGATATGATGAGCTTAATAATCACAAATGGTAAACAAGTAACGAAAGAGAATCAATTAGTTGATATTCATTTAAAGATTGATGGGGAAAAAATTATAGCAGTAAGTGACAAATTAGATTTTGAAGTTGCAGACTCAGATCAGGTGATTGATGTTGACGGGAAACTTGTGACACCGGGATTAACAGATGTGCATGTGCATTTTCGCCAGCCAGGTTTTGAAGACAAAGAAACGATTTTAACTGGAAGTCAAGCAGCTGCGCGGGGTGGATTCACACGTGTCGCAGCTATGCCTAATTTAAATCCAGCTCCTGATACACCAGAAAAGTTATCAGCAATTCAAAAGCTGATTGACGAAGATGCAGTAATTGAGGTCTTACAATACGCACCGATTACAGCTGATTTAAAATCAGATGACTTGGTGGATATGGCCAAAATGCCAGAAGCATTTGCCTTTACCAATGATGGGTTTGGTGTGCAAACGGCTGGCACTATGTACTTAGCTATGAAAGAAGCTGCTCGCTTACATAAGCCCATCGTAGCCCATACTGAAGATGAGAGTCTATTATTCGGTGGTGTAATGCATGAGGGAATCAAGAATAAGGAACTTGGTTTACCAGGTATCTTAAATGCAACAGAATCTAGTCAAATTGCCCGTGATATTCATTTAGCAGAGGAAACAGGTGTTCATTACCATGTTTGTCACGTATCCACAAAGGCATCTGTCGCGGCCATTCGTGACGGTAAAGCACGAGGTGTTCATGTGACAGCAGAAGTCGCACCACATCATTTAATTCTAAATGAACTAGATATCCCAGCTGACGATGCTACTTATAAGATGAATCCACCTTTACGCGGTGAAGAGGATCAAGCAGCTTTATTAGAAGGTTTATTGGATGGAACCTTAGATATGGTCGCTACTGACCATGCACCGCACACTTTAGCTGAGAAGGCCAACGGTTTTATGGGTTCACCTTTTGGAATTGTTGGTATTGAAACAGCGTTTGCAGTGATGTACACGCATTTTGTGAAGACAGGTGTCATGTCTTTAGCCTTTTTACTTGAAAAGATGGCTATAGCACCAACTGATGTATTCGACTTACCCTCAACTACATTATCAGTTGGGAGTTCAGCAGATATTGCAGTTTTTGATCTAGCACAGGCCTATACAATTGATCCAGCAGATTATTTATCAAAATCACAAGTGACACCTTTTAATGGTGAAGAAGTATATGGTATGTGTGTGTTGACTATCTATAAGGGAAATATTGTTTATCAACAATAATGCGTATCAAACGTTATTTAAGGAGGCTATTATGTCACGTTTAAGCGTCAAATTACCAGGTTTAGAATTAAAGAATCCAGTAATGCCAGCGTCTGGCTGTTTTGGTTATGGAGAAGACTTTGCAGACAAATATGATTTAAGCATTTTAGGTGCCTTAGTGGACAAATCAACAACTGTAGAAGTTAGAAAAGGAAATCCATATCCTCGTTACTACCACTCAGGAGAACGCATTCTAAATTCAGTTGGACTCAAAAACCCTGGAGTAGAAAGTGTTTTAGCAGAAAAATTACCTAATCTAGCACAATTTGATGTACCCATTATTCAAAGCATAGCTGGATCAACAGTTGAAGACTATGTTGAAGCTACTAAAGCTTTATCTAAAGCTGAGAATGTAAAGGCTATTGAACTAAATATCTCTTGTCCAAATGTTAAATTAGGTGGTCTACAATTTGGTACTGATCCAGAAGTAGCAGCAGATTTAACTAGACAGGTAAAAGCTGTAACGACTTTGCCTGTTTATGTAAAGTTAACGCCTAATGTAACAGATATTACGGTAATTGCAAAAGCGGTGGAGGCTGCGGGTGCTAATGCCCTTGTGATGATCAATACAATTACTGGTCAAACATTCGATCTCCAAACAAGACAACCTGTTTTAGGTGGATTAACTGGTGGCTTGTCTGGGTCTTCCTTGAAATATGTGGCCTTAAGAATGGTACGTCAGGTTGCACAAGTAGTAGATATTCCTATCATTGGTGTAGGCGGTATTGGAAATATTGATGATGTATTAGAAATGATAATTGCTGGAGCAACAGCTGTTCAAATAGGCTCTGCTAACTATGCCAATCCAATGATTTGTAAAGAAATTATTGAAGGGCTACCCGCACGTATGGATGAACTGAATATTAAAACTATTGAAACACTGATAGCTGAAATGAAAGTAATGATAAAAAAATAATTCTATGAATAGCTTTTTGAAGATACAAAAACGCGCATGATTTTTAACCTCATGCGCGTTTTGTGCATATATTCTAAAATTCATTGGTTATTTATTGTATTTCTTGACTTTTTGTAGAATTGAAAAACATGATGATTAATGTTGCAGTTTCTTCAATAGACCGGTCTGCCACATTGATTACAGGGCAATTCAATTCCTCATATAATTTATTCGCATATGCTAGTTCTTTTTCAATACGAGCATCATTTGTATACAGACTCGCATCTTCAATACCATATGACCGCATACGTTCACGCCGGAATTTATTTAATACATTCACATCATTAGTTAAACCAATGATTTTGGATCTTTCAATCTCATAAATGATGTCTGGAATTCTAGACTCTGGCACGAGGGGTAAGTTAGCTACTTTATATCCCATATTTGCCAGATACATACTCAAAGGGGTTTTTGAAGTTCTAGATATACCAAGCAAGACAATATCAGCATCTATAAAACGTTTTGGTTGTTGACCATCATCATTGTTAACTGCAAACTCTAACGCCTCTATACGTTTGTAGTATTCATCGTCTAATTGGTGGCGAATACCAGGCTTTCCGGAAGGCTTCACATTTGTTTGATGCACAATTTGATCCATTAATTGGTCAAGGACATTTAAATAAAAAATCCCTGCCATTTCACAGTAATCTTCAGCAATTTGGTTGAGATCTTTATTGATAAAAGAAGCAACAATTCCTGCTTGTTCAATTTTTGCTTGTTTCAAAATTGGTAACAGCATATCATCATGCTGGATGAATGGATAATTGGTCACGTCAAAGTCGACGGTGGGAAATTGTACTGACACACTTTGGAAAATATCATTCACTAGAGATCCAACTGCATCTGAAATAAGGAAATACTTTGGCTTTTGTGGTATATCTTGACTCATCGTTTTGCCTCCAAAATGGTTTTATTATGTATATTCTACCACAGAAAAGTTGCAGATAGCATTTGAGTTAAATTGATTTGAATTCGAATAGCGATTATGTTAGTGTTATATTACGAATTCGAAATAAAAGATGATAATAGTATTTATATTATAGGAGCGACAAAAATGACAAACGATTTATTGGGTATTCATCATGTAACAGCGATTACTTCCAGCGCAGAGAAGAATTACCAATTCTATTCAGGCATCTTAGGTATGCGTTTAGTTAAGAAAACGGTTAACCAAGATGATATTCATACTTACCATACTTTCTTTGCAGATGATGAAGGGAATGCGGGGACAGATTTAACTTTTTTTGATTTCCCAGGTGTTCCAAGTGGTTATTATGGTACAAATTCAATTTCTCGTATTGGTTTGCGAGTACCGAATGATGAAGCTTTAGTTTATTATGAAGAGCGATTGAAATCATTTGACATTCAAACAGAAGAGATTCAAAAAGTTTATGATAAAAAAGTGCTCCGCTTCGAGGATTTTGACGGTCAAAGACTACAAATTTTCTCAGATGAAAATAATAAGGGGGTTCCGGCTGGAAAACCATGGAAAAACGGTTCAGTACCAACTGATAAAGCAATTTATGGATTAGGGCCGATTGAAATTTCGGTATCTTATTTTGAGGACTTTGGAAAAATTCTTGAAGAAATTTATGGTATGAAAAAAATAGCAGATGATGGTAAACAGGCTTTATTTGAAGTCGGAGACGGTGGTAACGGTGGTCAAGTAATTTTACGTAAAGATTTAGTTACACCACCCGGGTTACAAGGCTATGGTGAAGTCCATCATGTTTCATTCCGTGTAGCTGATCATGATGCCATTCAACATTGGGTGAATAAATATCAACAAATTGGCTTACCAAGTTCGGGATTGGTCGATCGTTTCTTCTTTGAAGCCTTATATGCCAGAATTGGAGATATTCTAATTGAAATTTCTACAGACGGACCTGGATTTATGGGCGATGAGCCATATGAAACGCTTGGTGAGTCATTGTCCTTACCACCATTTTTAGAAGAAGAACGTGCGCATATCGAATCACAAATTCGCCATTTCGATACGACACAGCCCAATGATTATGGCTTCAAATCGTAATCAATACGTGTTAGAATAAGTGGGAATTGGAGTGATAACTATGAATTTTGTAGAGGATTCTATGCAAGCCCTACACGAAGCTGGTTTTAAATATACGAAAAAACGTGCTGATATGTTAAATGTCTTCGATGAAGAAGGTGCCTATTACCTTAGTGCAAAAGAGGTGCAACAACGATTAGAAAGCCTATACCCAGGTATTTCTTTCGATACTATTTATCGTAATCTAAAATTATTTGAAGACCACCATTTTTTAGAGACGTCAGAGATAAATGGTGAGATGGTATTTAGAAAGCATTGTGATCCACATTTAGGTCACCACCATCATTTTATTTGTACGAATTGTGGTAAAACGATCGCTATCAATTCATGTCCTATGACGTTCTTTGCAGACCAATTACCTGGCTGTGAAATTATAAGCCATACAATTGAAATACAAGGATTGTGTAGTGAATGTAAGTAATGTTGCTCCTCGTATAATAAGATTAGTCTTAAATGGCTAATCTTTTTTTACTATATTTGTCATTTAAGGCTGACTTAAACCTGTGACTCTTA
>NZ_PNHQ01000018.1 GCF_002871935.1 Aerococcus viridans | reverse complement strand
CTGTAAACACTTTACCTGGGTGGATTAAGTCAGAACCACCATTTAGCGCACGAGCTTCTGATAATGAAATACCTAAAGCACGAGCTACAGTATATAAGCCATCACCTGCTTGTACTGTGTATGATTTACCTGTTGTAGAGCTTGAGCTAGTATTTGTATTCGTTGAAGTAGATGCACTTGATCCACTTGTCGCCTTACCAACTGTAAACACCTTACCTGGGTGGATTAAGTCAGAGCCGCCGTTTAGCGCACGAGCTTCTGATAATGAAATACCTAAAGCACGAGCTACAGTATATAAGCCATCGCCTGATTTTACAGTATATGATTTACCTGTTGCAGAAGATCCAGTATTAGTGCTAGTTGAAGTAGACGCACTTGATGAAGTTGTCGCCTTACCAGCTGTAAATACTTTGCCTGGATGGATTAAATCAGATCCGCCATTTAAGCTACGTGCTTCTGTTAGTGTAATCCCTAGTTCACGAGCCACAGTGTATAAACCATCGCCTGATTTTACAGTGTATGACTTACTTGATGCTGATGATGAAGAACCTGTATTTGCTGATTGATCAGTTTCACTTGTTTTGGCGTCTGATGAAGCTTTTGCTGTGAACACATCACCTGCAAAGATTAAATCAGAACCACCATTTTGTGCGCGAGCTTCCGCTAGCGTAATCCCTAATTCACGAGCTACCGTATATAATCCATCGCCTGCTTTTACAGTGTATGACTTACCTGTTGATGCAGAAGAGCCAGTATTAGTAGTTGCTCCAGCGCTTGTAGAATTAGATGATGAAGAGGAGCTAGTTTTTGCTACTGATAACACTTGTCCAGGGTGAATTAGGTTAGAAGTTAAACCATTTTGCGCTTTAACTTCTGCAACACTCACACCTAAAGCACGAGCTACAGTATATAGACCATCACCTGATTTCACAGTGTAAGATTTACCTGCAGTGCTAGTTGCAGTTTTACCTTGTGTTGACAAGTTAGTTGTTGAGCTAGCAACTGAAGCTGAAGACCCTACTGCTGAACCTGCAGCTGTATCATATTTTGTTAAACCATGCGTTGAAATTAAGTTATTTAATTTACCACCATAACGTGTATCGGTAGCATATGTACCTGTCAATGCAGCTGTTGCATCCTTATAAGATCTTGTATTAGATTTCCAAGTGCCCGCATAGAAATTAGCATCCCATGAAACACCATTTCTCATCTTATTTGCATAGTCAATTAAAGACTCACGGTAAGAAGGATAATCACGGAAAGAATCTCTAATTTGGTAATAATTACCCGAACCATCATCTTCAAGTGTATAGAACGTTACACCTTGGCCATTGTAGGTGCCTTTAATTCCAAATATGTTATAGTATGGCGCTGACGACAAGCCTGATGCGCCCCAGTTAGACTCTAAAATAGCTTGTGCAATCATCACTGATGCATATAAATCGTTATCATTAGCTAATTTATAAGCATCAGGAATAATGCTATCTAAGAAAGCATTATTCGTTGATGCAAATGTAACTGTTGTCCCTTCACTAGCATGTGCCGTTGGGATGTCCTTTTGAGCACCAAAACTTGATACAGCAAAGGCAGATCCTAGAACGATAGCCCCCAGTGTTGCTGATTTTTTGGAAATTGATGCGATGGTTTTACGCGATATTGCTTTATTTTCCTCAATTACCAATTTTACTCCCCCTTGTAATTTCTACATCGTCAAAAAAAAACAAACTTTCACAACCTAAATTCTATCTAAAATAATTTTATTAAGAAAGACTTAATTTATGTTGATGTAATTATTTAATATTTGTAATATAAACGTAATATAGTTTGCTTGATTCCCCATAGTGAATTAAGCTAGAAGGATAGAAAGAAGGGATGACATGTTCCAAAATACTGTTACGATAACCCATCAAATCATGAAAGAAAAGATTCAAAAAGGTGACCACGTACTAGATGCGACAGTCGGTAAAGGAAATGATACCCTATTGCTTTCCCAATTAGTAGAAGAAGACGGCATCGTTTACGGACTGGATATTCAACCACAAGCGATTGCATTAGCTGAAAAAAGGCTTTGTAATGAATCAAATTATAAAAATACAAAGTTGTTTGTTAAAGACCACAGTGAATTAAAACAAATATTACCAGAAGAGGAAAAATTACAATTAGCTATTTTTAATCTTGGCTATTTACCTAGTGGTGATAAGCAAATTATCACACAAGCAAATACCACTATTAAAGCTATTACCAGCGTTCTTGAACACCTAGATACTATGGGTTTATTGCTAGTTGCTTCTTACATAGGTCATCTAGGTGGAATGGCAGAATTTGAAGCAGTTCAATCTTACCTCGAAAAACTTGACCAAAAAAGTTATAATGTAGCTATGTTCAATTTTTTGAACCAAAAAAATCTACCTCCACGATTGTTTATCGTTGAAAGGAGAAAATAATGGCATCAACTAAATCCATTCCTAGCACTAGAAATCGTCAACCGATCATTCCAGCAATTTTTCATTTGCTCCTTGCATGTCTTATTTCATTGCCTACTTATATGAACTTGTATGCAGTAAGTACTATCAATTGGATGACTTTTCTACTATTAATTCTGTGGCAATTCTTACTTACCCAAGTGTATTTATTATTTTCTAAGCAAAAAGGACTAACTTTAATTAAAAATATGGTTGTATTAGCTATAGTAGAAGTCGCTTTAATTGCGATACTGTTCTTCAGTCCAGTTACAATTTTGGTAAAAGGATTACTATTCTTACAATGGTTACTTATTCACTTAGTCATTGGTACCCATAACCTTCTACCAATTTTGCCACCTCTATTTATTGCAATGGAAATGGTTATCATGCAAAATATTGTTGAAATGGCCAATGCACAGGTCTTATTAACAGGTCTAGGCTTTATCAACTTTCTCTTCTATTTGGCGGTATTTACTTGGTTATCAAGTCTATTTATCGAATACCGTTTAGAAGGTATAGAAATAGCTGGAAAAAAGTCAAATACATCGCGAATAATGAAATTGCTAGCCATTTTTGCAGTTATAAGCTTAATTATCGCAATCGCGCTAAGCTTTATGATTACAGATGGTATTACAGGATCAAACATCGCATTAATAGTGATTTCTGTCATGATCATGGTTTACAGTCTTTTCCTTAAGAAAAACCAATAAAAAAACGCTTTATCCTAAAAAGCCCCCACATCGAAAGGTTACATCAACCATTTCAATGTGGGTTTTATTTTTCATTATGATATTGTAAGACATTTCGAACTAACTACATAGCTTTAGGCTATCATTTGCTCCCGTTATGCTCCCTTTTTGGCATCGAATTTTAGACAAAAAAAGACGAGGTTTATAAACCCCGTCATATCAATCTTATTGGATTACGCTTTAACAACGTTAGCTGCTTGTGGTCCACGGTTTCCATCTTCGATTTCGAAAGAAACTTCTTGACCTTCTTCTAAAGTTTTGAAGCCTTCCCCTTGGATAGCTGTGAAATGAACGAATACGTCGTCCGCGCCATCACGTTCGATAAATCCAAAACCTTTTTCTGCGTTAAACCATTTAACTTTACCTTGTTCCATAATAATAGAATCCTCCTCGTGCACATGCACATATTTCTTCAGTAATTCTTGCACGGCTCGAGTAAAACTTTTAAGTGCTTAGCACTTTTAAAAATATATAACTTTTTACCTATCCAAAAATTCTTATTTCATTGTAGCACGAACCAATGCGATTAGCAATGATAAATTATAAGTAAAATAATTTTTATTATTCAAAAATACCATATTCTTGTAAACTAATGAAAGTATCGCCTCCAACAATAATATGATCCAACAGTTCTATCCCTATCAAATCTCCACCTTCTGCCAATCGTCTAGTAAAGTCAATATCTGCTTGAGACGGCGAGGGATTACCTGATGGATGATTATGTGCAACAATAATACGCGCTGCTGAAGACCGAACGCCCTCTTTAAATATCTCTCTTGGATGTGCGACAGAAGCATTCAATGAGCCGATAAATACAATCTTTTCTTTAACGATTTGATTTTTTGTATTTAAATATAGGGCCATCACATTTTCTTGTTGCAAGTCCTTTAACTTTTCAATACAGTATGCGCCTGCATCCTTAGTAGACATGATCACACCTAATTTTTCTTGATTTGATTGGTATAAACGACGACCAAATTCTATAGCTGCCTGAATTTCTACTGCTTTAGCTGGTCCCACGCCTGGTAATTGAATTAAGTCATGATACGAAGCTGTCCGTAAATCATATTTTGTACCAAAATGCTGGATAATTTTCATTGCTAATTGAATCGCATTCAAACTACGATTACCTGTCCTGAGCACAATTGCTAATAGTTCGTACATGGTTAAAGATTCAGCACCATGAGCCATTAAACGTTCTCGTGGTCTGATTTCTTCTGGTAATTCATGAATTGTTGTTTTGATTACTAATTGATTTTCATTCATCCTTTCACACCCTTCTACCATATTTATACGTAGAAAGGCATAAAAAGTGTCAATCTAATCTAGAACAATCCGGTAATCTCCCCATCTTTCTTAATATCCATGTCCATTGCTGCAGGATGTTTTGGTAAACCAGGCATGGTTAAGACATCTCCTGTTAAAGCGACGATAAAGCCTGCACCAATTTTTGGCACCAATTCACGTACTGTTACATCGAAGTCTTCAGGTCGTCCCAAGGCTTTTGGATCATCGGATAATGAGTATTGTGTTTTAGCCATACAGATAGGTAATTCGCCCCAACCATTCTTTTCAAATCGACGCATTTGATTTTGGGCTTTCTTAGTAAAGATTACGTCACGTCCACCATATACCTTTTGTACAATTGAACGAGCTTTTTCTTCCAACGTCGTGCCCTCATAAGCATACGTAGCTTGGAAGCTTTGATGATTGTCCTCTACTGCTTCTACTATAGCATCAGCTAAATCTAATCCACCTTGGCTACCATTTGCCCATACAGACGATTTTACGCACTTCACGCCAAGCGCTGCACATTTATCCATAACAACTTGTTCTTCAGCTTCTGTATCAGTGACAAATTCATTAATACACACAACTACTGGCACTTGGAAGTTTTGCATGGTTTCAATATGTTTTTGTAGATTCGAAAAACCAGTTGCTACTGCATCAACGTTTTCACCTTCATTTAGATCTTTCACGGCTACACCACCATGCATTTTCAATGAACGAATAGTAGCGACTACAACTACAGCATCCGGCGCTTTTCCAAGAACTGGTACCTTAATATCCATAAATTTCTCTGCACCTAAGTCAGCACCAAAACCAGCTTCAGTTACTACATAGTCAGCTAGTTTTAAAGCTGCGCGAGTTGCCACAACTGAATTACAACCATGGGCAATATTCGCAAAAGGGCCACCGTGTACAAAAGCTGGTGTATGTTCTAGGGTTTGCACCAGATTCGGTGCGATCGCATCTTTCATGATTAAGGTCAAAGCACCCTCAACGCCTAAATCAGCTACAGTAATAGGCTGACGACTACGATTCTCTCCAATCACAATCCGTGCGAAATGCGCTCGCATATCTTCTAAATCTGTCGCTAAACATAGGATAGCCATAATTTCTGAAGCTACAGTAATATCAAATCCATCTTGACGTGGGAAACCGTTACCTATACCGCCTAATGCTACAGTTACGTCACGCAAAGCTCTGTCATTTAAGTCAACAGCTCGTTTCCATGTTACCCGGCGAACATCGATATCTAATTCATTTCCTTGATGGATATGGTTATCAATTAAAGCAGATAACGCATTATTCGCAGTAGTGATTGCATGCATGTCTCCAGTAAAATGTAAGTTGATATCTTCCATTGGTTGAATTTGTGCATAACCACCACCAGCAGCACCGCCCTTAACGCCCATAGTAGGCCCCAAAGAAGGCTCACGTAAGGCAATCATTGTAGACTTACCACGTTTACTTAACGCGTCACCTAATCCAACTGTTGTCGTTGATTTCCCTTCACCCGCTGGTGTGGGATTAATAGCAGTCACCAAAATCAATTTGCCATCATTGTTCGTTTCAAGCTTTTCTAAGGTTTTTGCAGGTACTTTCGCCTTATATTTTCCATATAAATCGATATCGTCAGCATCAAAACCAATTATTTTAGCAATTTCAGTTATTGGGGCTAATACATTCTGTTGCGCAATTTGAATATCTGTTAACATGACAAAACCTCTTTCTATGACTTTCATTTTTCTTATATTCTAGCATATTTACTCAGTTTCCTTTTGTTTTATTGAAAAAAATGCTGGTTTTCTGAGTGAACTAAGCTAATATAGTATGCTAGCAATCCGTCAATCACCCTTTTTGCCAAAAGAAAAAGACCGGTCCTCTATTGAACCAGTCAAATTGGATTAATCCATAAATGGTAACGCATCACCAAGACGACCGACTACGGCTAGAACACGATCATAAGTTTCGTCATCTGGCGCTACCAAATCAGGCACCATAATCACATCTAGTCCAGCTTGATAAGCCGCATTTACACCGTGGATAGAGTCTTCTAATACAATCGTTTCAGATTTATCCAGGTTAAAGTCAGCAACCACTTTTAAATAGATTTCTGGATCTGGCTTGGCATTTTCAACTTGGTCACCACCAAATACACCTTTGAAATATTTGCGAATACCAGTAGCTTCTAATAAATATTCCACCGTTTCAATATTCGTTGAAGAAGCTACGTAGCAATCTACATTTTTTGCTGCTAAAGTATCTAAAACTTTAATTAAATCGTCTTTTAAGTCTGGTGCTTTATCCTTGATAATCTCTAAATAACGTTTATCTTCACGAGCAAGTAACGCCTTAGCTTCTTCCATATCACCAATAGCTTCAGCATACATCTGTAGCGTTTCTTTCTCACCGACACCAACATATTTTAGGTAGTCATCCATAGTGAATGCGATGCCTAATGATTCGAATCCTTCTTTGTTTACTTGGGCATAAACTTTTTCTGTATCTAGCATTAACCCGTCCATATCAAAAATTACTGATGTTTTCATAGATATCCTCACTTTGTAGTTTTTCTCGCACTTCAGAGATAAAGTAGAACGATCCACAGAATACAACTACGGCATCTACATTTGCTGGTGCGGATTTCTTATAGTCATCATACCAATTATTCACAAATTTCGCATCTGTAGTGGCTAAATAATCGTTTTCTTTTGCTGCTTCTTCATAATCAAAAGTGGTCACAAATAAATCAATCGCTGAATGGTCTTGAAGATAATGGAGTGACGCATCTATTTCCTTGCGGTCCAAGCTTGAATAATAGATTATGATCCTTCTATCTGTAAAAGTAGTTGTCAATGCTTTCACTAATGCTTTTATTGCGGATATATTATGGGCGCCATCAATAAAGGTAGCTGGTTGCTTAGCGATTAATTCTAACCTACCAGGTAACGCTGTCGCTTGAATGGATGCAATCGCTGTTTGCATATTAAAATGCAATTGATTTTCTTTTGTAAAAGTTAAAAAAGCCGCGTAAGCTGTTCGCGCATTCCATTCTTGGTAAAAGCCAAGTTGTGGAGTAGCCATACGTGGTTGCATTTTATAAGAAATCAATTGCCCATGATATTTATCTACCTTCTCTTGAATAATGGCTAGGTATTCCGATTGAATCTCGCCAACTATCATGCTATCGCCCTCGTGCATAATTCCCGCTTTTTGATCGGTAATCTCATATTCATCCTTACCTAGACTAGGAATATGGTCTCGACCAATGGATGTAATCACCCGAATGGCATGTGGCAAAATATTCGTATAATCTTTTTTTCCACCGATACCCACTTCAATAATGAGTAAATCAACTGTTACTTGACCTGCATAGATAAAGAAAGCTAAGGTCAAAACCTCAAAATAAGACATAACTGGAATATTTAATGCTTCTATATGTTCTCGGACTGTATTCATTAATTGAATAAAAGCCTGTTCATCGATATTTTCTTTATTATGACGAATACGTTCAGTTAAGGTCACTAGATGTGGTGAAGTAAATAAGAGCGTTGAATAGCCATGATCTGCTGCCATTTGCTCAATATAACGACAAGTTGACCCTTTACCGTTGGTACCTGTGACATGGATAGCAGGCGTTTTAAGTTCTGGATGACCTAAACGATCAAGAACACTTTTTATTCTTGAAAAATCTTTTGGCGCCGCCTTGGTATACAATGCTAGCCATTGTTCGATTTGCGCCATATTGTGCATTAAAATAGTCAATTTTATGCCTCCACTTCTTCATTATCCTATTGCAGACTTATTCTAGCATGGAAAGTCTTTTCATAACGTTTTATTTTAGTCAATTGAACATTTTCAATTCTCCTATTTAAAAGAAGCCGACCGGTTTTATTCAGTCGACTTCTAAAACAAGTATATTTACTTCACTTAGCCTCGTAATTCAGCAATTCTTTCTTTAGTAGAAGCTAATTTTTCTTGGTAATCTTGACCTTTTTGACGTTCTTCTTCAACGACAGCTTCAGGAGCATTCGCCACAAAGCGTTCGTTAGATAGTTTCTTTTCAACCCGATCTACTTCAGATTGCCATTTGGCTAATTCTTTCTCTAAACGAGCAATTTCTTCTTCGATGTTAATGAATCCAGCTAACGGTAAGTAAATGTCACCACCATCAAAGAATAAGGTTACCGCTTGGTCTGGTGCTACTGCTGCAGTATCAATTGTAAAGGTTTCTGGGTTAGTAAAGCGATTAATGAAGGCAATATTGTCTTCAAGTGCTTGACCAATTTCAGCATTACGTGGTTTCGCAATAATTTCAATCGGTTTAGATAAAGCAACGTTTTGTTTGTTACGAGCATTACGAATCGCTTTAACCAGTGAAATGACATAGTTCATATCAGAAGCTGCTTTTGGATTAGATAAGTTTTCATCTACCGTTGGATATGCAGCTGTTACAATTGATGCTTCTTTATGTGGAATATGCGCCCAAATTTCTTCGGTTACAAATGGCATAATTGGATGCATCAAACGTAAAATATTGTTCAATGTGTAAGCTAGGACTGAACGAGTAGTTAACTTAGCTGCTTCGTCTTCACCTTGTAATGTTTCTTTTGCCATTTCGATATACCAATTACAGAATTCATCCCAGATAAAGTGGTATAGTGAACGACCTGCTTCACCAAATTCAAATTTATCAAAGTTTGTGGTTACTGAAGCAATGGTTTCGTTAAGACGAGTTAAAATCCATTGGTCTTTAATCTCAGTCACATTCGATAAATCAATGTCATCATAAGTTAAATCATCCAGGTTCATGATGGCATAACGAGAAGCATTCCAGATTTTATTAATAAAGTTCCAAGCCGCCTCAAGTTTTTCTTCGTTATAACGGATATCTTGACCAGGTGTTGAACCAGTCGCAAGGAACCAACGTAAAGCGTCCGCCCCATATTCATTGACAACATCCATTGGGTCAACCCCATTACCTAACGATTTAGACATCTTACGACCTTGGCTATCACGGATTAAACCATGGATCAACACATTCTTGAATGGGCGACGACCAGTGAATTCCAAACCTTGGAAAATCATACGGGCAACCCAGAAGAAAATGATGTCATAACCTGTTACCAATGTTGACGTTGGGTAGTAGCGTTTAAAGTCTTCTTGGTCTGTATCTGGCCAACCCATTGTTGAAAATGGCCATAAGGCAGATGAGAACCAAGTATCTAATACGTCTGGATCTTGTTCCCAGTTTTCGCTATCAGCTGGCGCTTCCATACCCACATACATTTCGCCAGTTTCTTTATGATACCATGCAGGAATTTGATGTCCCCACCATAATTGACGTGAGATAACCCAATCGTGGGCATTTTCCATCCAAGTTTTGAAGGTATTTTCAAAACGTGGCGGATAGAAATCAACACGGTCAGCTGTATTTTGATTATCTAGAGATTTATCTGCCAATGGACGCATTTTAACAAACCATTGTGTAGATAAACGTGGTTCAACAACAACCCCAGTACGCTCAGAATGTCCAACTGAATGGACCATTTCTTCTACACGAATTAAGAAACCTTGTTCATCTAAAGCCGCAACAACAGCCTTACGTGCTTCTTCGCGGGTCATACCAGCAAATTCGCCAGCATTTTCATTCATTGTTGCATCGGCATTCATTACGTTGATCCGTGGTAAATTGTGACGGTTTCCTACTGCAAAGTCATTAGGATCATGAGCTGGTGTAATTTTTACGATACCTGTACCAAATTCACGATCTACGTAATCATCTGCAACAATTGGAATTTCACGGCCTACTAAAGGTAAGGTAATGGTTTTACCAACTAAGTGGGTGTAGCGGTCATCTTCCGGGTGAACGGCTACAGCAGTATCTCCAAGCATGGTCTCTGGACGTGTTGTTGCGATTTCTAATGATCCTGAACCATCTGTTAATGGATATGAAAGGTGGTAGAAAGCACCGTTATCATCAGAGTAAACGACTTCCATATCTGACAAAGCAGTTTGGGCTTTCGGATCCCAGTTGATGATATATTCACCGCGGTAAATCAAATCTTTATTGTACAAATCAACAAAGACTTTACGTACAGCCTTACTTAGACCATCATCTAAAGTAAAACGTTCACGTGAATAATCAACAGAGATACCCATTTTACCCCATTGTTGACGGATTGTTTCAGCATATTCTTCTTTCCATGCCCAAACTTGATCAATAAATTTTTCACGACCAAGGTCATAGCGAGAAATCCCTTCTTCAGCTAACTTCGCTTCAACCTTTGCTTGTGTAGCAATCCCCGCATGGTCCATACCTGGTAACCATAGTGTGTCATAACCTTGCATACGTTTTTGGCGGATGGACATATCCTGTAGCGTAACATCCCAAGCGTGCCCTAAATGTAATTTACCTGTTACGTTTGGAGGTGGGATAACGATAGAATATGGTTCAGCAGTTCTATCTTCATTAGGTTCAAATACACCAGACGCTACCCATTTATCATAGCGACCTTCTTCAACCGCATTCGGTTGATATTTAGTAGACATATTCGTCTCTTTCATGAAAGCTTCCTTCTTTCTTATTTACTATTTTTGGCAAAATAAAAGCCCTATACTATAAACATCTATCGTTAGATCATTATAGTATAGGGCGCAAATTTCATTGCTCGGTACCACCTACATTTTTACTCCATTGTAAGAACATGATAACGGTATGCACCGAAGTAACGTGACATTTTGCCTACCATGCAACCATTATTGACTGTCTTACCTGTTCACACCAACCACAAGCTCGCTTAAAGACAAAACAATAAACCTCACAGCAATTACTTAAACTATTTGCATAGCCAATAATAGCATGGAAAAAAACAGAAAGCAAGAAAAGGGTGCGAGCTTTGGCGCTCAGGCAGGTAACTTCTAACGCATTTGAGCGAGTATATGCTAAAGCATCAACTCGCTCATAAACTGGAAGGAATATGCCGTAGCAAGTTTACTTGCTACAAGTATTCCTGAAGTGGAGACCGGACTGCCAAAGCGAACCCGACTTCACAGGGTGTGAGCGAGACCGCTTAGCTCAACAACTTCTAACGCATTTAAGCGAGTATATGCTAAAGCATCAACTCGCTCATAAACTGGAAGAATAGTGCCGTATCACACAAGGAGATTATGACAAACAAACGCTATTTAAATGAATCCCCTACTATCCAATCAGCCTAAGGGCTGCTTGGATACAGAAGGTAAACATTCAGCACAATGGATAATGGAAATGAATGAAAATAAAAAGGAAGCTGGGACAAAAATATCTCAGCCGCTCTTTACTATATAAGAACGTTTATAATTGGGTTCCAAAAGTCAGCATTGTTCGCTTTAACAAGGAGCCACAAAAAAGCCAGGCTCTTTGGCACCTGACTTTTCAAACAGTATTAATCTTGACGTTTTGTTTTGCCTTCCCATTCGCTCAGGCCGCCTTTTAAAATATAGATTTTATCATAACCTGCACCTTTTAATTTTTTCGCCGCACGACCAGTTAAATTATGTACATCTGCATATAAATAAATTGGACTTGATTTACTAAAGCCCGGTACCCCTTGTTGTAAAGTAGAATAAGGTACATTACGTGCACCAAAAATATGTGCAGAATTAAATTCGTTTGCTTCTCGAATATCAATAATTTGTGCTGATTTCATGGTTTGTTGGAAATCTTCTTGAGAAATCATTGTAGCATTATTGCGACGCAGTAAGAAGCTATATAACCAGAAACCTCCCCAAACCAATAATATGACAATTAAAATAATCCAAAAAACAGTACCAAAGTTGATCATAAGTGTCGTTTTTCCCTTCTAACTACATGAATTAAACATTTTTCATTACAAGTGATGCTGCACCGTAAACACCAGCATCATTACCTAATGTGGCTAGACGAATACTAGTCGTGCGTCCAACACCAGGGTATACAGACTTGTGGAAGTGGTCTGTTACCTTATCTAATAGGTATTGTCCTGCGTTCGCAACCCCACCACCAATTAAGATATATTGTGGATTTGTTACAGCAGCAACTTGCCCTAATGCACGTCCTAAATGTCCCATAGTTTCATCAACCACAGCTTCTGCAAAACGGTCCCCAGCCTGAGCAGCTTTAAACAAGTCTTCAGACGTAACAGGTTCACCATTAAAGATTCTACCTTGAATGGCTGAGCCTGTATCATCCATTGTATAAGCTAACTCACCAGCAGTCCATACGATACCTGAAGCTGATGCTACAGTCTCTAGACAGCCATGTTGACCACAAGTACATTTACGACCATCCTCTTTAGCATACATATGCCCAATTTCTCCAGCGGCACCTTGCCCAACAACTAGCTGGTCGTTGACAATTACACCACCACCAACACCGGTACCTAAAGTGACTAAAACAACGTTATCTGCGTGGTCACCAGCACCCTTCCATTGCTCACCTAAGGCAGCAACATTGGCATCATTTTCAATCAAAATTGGCCAATCTGCATTGAAATGGTTGCGAATCTGCTCTGCAACTGGTTGTTCTTCAACCCAAGCCAAGTTATAGGCACCAGAAACCGTACCTTTTTCTCGATCTACAAAACCTGGAGACCCCATACCAATTCCTAAAATATCTTCGTTAGTCCAACTGTTCTCTGCCATTTTATCTTCAATTGCACGAATCAAATCTGGAATAATGTGTTGGCCATCTTCTTTAATATCTGTGGGCACTGACCATTTATCAATAATTTCGCCTTCTATTGAAACAACTGATAATTTAATGGACGTACCACCAAGGTCGATACCGAATATTTTCTTACTCATTATTATAGCTCCCTCTTATCTCTTAGTTATATAACTCTATTTTATCAGACTTTAACTCAAATGATTAGGCTTTTACATAAAAATGATACCGGTTGCATTATTTTTATATATAGCCAACAATAATTTCGTCAACTGGAATATCAAAATCATCAATTTCAAAGGTCACACGGTCAGATACCATACCTGGAAACGCTAAGCTGATCTTGTTTCCTGGATAATCCGCTAAGAAAATATCATAAAACCCACCACCATGGCCTACACGATAACCATCTGGTCTAAAAAATAAACCTGGCACTATCATTAAATCAATTGTCGCTTTATCGATAAATTCAGCATCTGCTGTGGGTTCATAGATACCAAATTTAGTCTTTTCCAAAACATCCATCCCCTGATATTTAGCAAATGCCATTTGGCGTTTAGGATAAGTTTTAGGTACATATATGTCTTTTCCAATAGTTAAGGCGTAATCAATAATAGGTTTGGTATCAATCTCACCAGTATGGGCAATGGTTGTCGCAATAGTTCTTGCTTGAATAAAGGTTTCATTAGTAAATAATTGGGCATATATATCCGCTTGTAAGCCAATTCGTTCAGCATCCGTTAACTCGCGCCAATATTTAAATATCCGGTCACGAATGATTGACTTATCTAATAGTTCTTTTGTATCTTCTATCCACATAGCTCTCCTACCCACCAAATAAAGTATTGAACGTGCCATGATTAACTAAAATAAAAATAGCAATAACAATATAACTCACAGCTGAACCAATTCGTTGCATCCAACGTTTATCTTGCCCGTCCCCTTGAACTAAAGCCATCGTCATTAAGAAACCACCAACTAAACCACCGATATGCCCCCATATATCAATACCAGATCCTAGAAAACCAAATACCAAGTTCATGACAACTAGCATTAAATACTGAGAGCCAATATTTTGAATATAATAGTTTCTTGGAAAGAGGTTTCTGAGCGCTAGAAAAACAGCAAATAAACCGAACAAGGCAGTCGATGCACCCGCTGAAATATTTTGTGAAAATTGGTAAGAAAATAAATTTCCCATCAACCCAGCACTTAAATAGATCACTAGATAGCGCCAATGTCCAAGGATATTCTCCGTCATACTGCCTAAATAATACAAGGTAACTGAATTGATTAATAAATGGACGACACCGATATGTAAGAAGATAGGTGTAATCAAGCGCCAATATTGACCTGCTGCGATTAATGGATTAAACTTCGCACCGAACAATAGTAAAGTGGTAGAACTTTCAGATCCACCCATAAATGTCATCAGCATAAATAAAACGATTTGAATTCCTAATAAAGTATATGTAACATACGGTTTTCTAGTAGACATAAATAACCTCTCTTTAATCAACTTGCGTATTTTTATATATTATACCCTAATTTTCTATATAATCACAAAATGCCCATCAGATAAAAGAAAAGCTTATACATGATTTATATTATTTGCTACAAAAAAGGGCCTGCACAAACACCTAGGCGTTCATACAGGTCCCCCAATAGTAAATACGTATTTATTATTTTGTGTTGTTACCGAGTCAGTTAGCTAAAATGCATCAGCTTATTTTACCTCTTTGAAGACACAAACTTTACGTAATTTTGGACTATATTTTTTTAATTCTAAACGGTCTGGATTGTTGCGACGGTTTTTTTCTGTTAAGTAAACACGTTCACCTTTTAATTCAGTGTTTTCTAAAATAATGTTCACACGCATGTGATACCCCTCCAATACAATAAAATTATTAACTGATATACAGTAACCATACTCGAGTATTATACCATAACCTAAACTTATATGCCAATTTTTTTTAGCCGTCATAAAATGATGCCAAGTATTCATAGGTCTAAGTACAAGTCGCTATTGCTAGCAACTTATACCAAGCACACTTTCTACTCTTCTAAAGCTTCGGCTTCTTCTGCTGATGCTTCCGCATTCTCAGCTAACTGGTCAGCGATTTTATTTTGATATTCTCCAATATTATAATATAAACCTAACACATTTGGTGCCGCTGCTTGCGCAGATACAGACACATTTGGTGTCGTTCCCGGGATCACAATAGACACTGCAATTTCCGGATCGTCATACGGTGCCCAACCTGCCCAAGTAGAGTTTTCTAGTGTATCAGAAACAGTGGCTGTACCAGACTTACCTGCTACCTCAATTGGGAAATTCGCAAAAATAGCATTTCCTATGCCAGTCGAAGTATGGACGACAGACCAAATACCTTCTTGCACTTCTTTAAGCATATCGTCTGAAATAGATAATTCATTTAATACTTTTGGTTCATATTCATAAACTGTTGCCCCATCAGCCGCAGTTTTTTCATCTTCCGTTGGTGCAATAATTTTATCTAGCACATGTAAGGCATAGCGAGTACCGCCATTAGCGATAGTTGAGATATACTGATTCAATTGAATTGGTGAATAAGTATCAAACTGACCAAAAGCTAAGTCAAGTGAGTTACCTGGGTCACCAGTATCTTCTCCGATTAAACCAGTTGCCTCATTTTCCAAGTCAATACCTGTCGATACGCCTAAACCAAATTCAGCATAGTAGCTACGTAATGTATTGTAGACAGCATCAGTATCTAGTCCAGATAGGTCCATATATGGTTCGTAATAGTTTACACCACCCATGGCCATTGCCAATTTAATCATGTAAGCGTTAGATGATTGCGCTAAGGCTTGTTTATCAGTTAATACCCTTGGTGCGGAATCATTTCCAGATGTAAACCACCATGAAGCTTTAACAGGTGTACCAGAGAAATACATCGGCTCATCAGTGATTTCATTGTCAGAACCAACTTCCAAGAGTCCTTCACCATAACCTGCCGCTATAGTTGCCGGTTTTACAACAGAACCAGATGGAAATACGTTCGAAATCGTTCCTAAAGCATCATCAACAATTTCACCATTATCGTCTTTCTTCTTACCAACTAAGGCTATAATAGCACCGGTATCGGGATCTGAAACAACAATATAGATAGAATTGTTGGCTTCTGTCGTGGCCGATTTTAAATATTGTGTTGCATAAGCTTCTAACTCAGCTTGATACTCAGAATCAATGGTCAACTGAACCGTATTCCCCATTTCGCCCGCATAAGTCTGTTCAGAATTTATAATTTCACCTTCTTGACTGACTTCAGTTTCATAGGTTGTTTTCGAACCGCGTAGGGCCTCTTCATATTCTTCTTCAATATATGATTCTCCAACCCTGTCATTTAAGGCATAGCCCTTAGCAAGGTAGTAGTCCCTTTGATCACTAGGAATTCCTTCTTCAGTTGAAGACACACTTCCAAGTAATGAGCGTAGCAATGAGTCTTGCGGATATGTACGTTTCCAGTCGGTAGTTACATTAACACCAGGTAGTTCTGTTGAATGTTCTGCTACAATGGCTGTTTCTTCAGTAGTTACCCCATCATTTTTAATCATGACAGTTGAAAGTGACGATGCTGCATTCATTTTAGCGAAAATAGCTGCCGCTTCTTTATCTTCATCACTCATATTATTCAAGTCATCATCAGAAACCTTACTCACTTGGATGTCATAGATTTCGTCATCTGCAGCAGATTCTTCCTCATCAGTTAAGCGTTCATTAATGACCTCTGTGTTGGCCGCTACAAAATAATCTTTTAAGTCGCGTTCTGAAACATCTTCAAAATCAACAGTGATATATTTCGCTAGGTTTTGTGCCGTCTTAGCAATGTCTTCTCCTGACGTATCTTGCCCCCGTGTATAAGAAATCGCTGGCAGTGCTTCATTAGACACCATCAACTCCCCTTTAGCATCAATAATGAGACCTCGAGGTACCGATTCCTTCACTATCCTCGTTTCTGTTGCGTTCACCAAATCAGAAAACATATCTCCTTTAACGAGTTGTAAGTAAGATAATCGTAAAATAAGTATACTGAAAAGAACAAAAATACCTATCATCATTACATTCAAACGGTTTAAAAAGGTACCCCATATGGGTGCACGTCTTTTTAGTTGATCTTGATCATCAGATCCCTCATGAGCTTGCTTTGATTGTTTATTTTGATCACCTTGATCCAACTTGTCACCTACTTTCAAATAAAACTCTTATATGCTATCAAAAACAAAATATACTTTGATGAGCATAATCATTCTTAATTATACACAAAAAATAGTCATAAGACTCGTGTAAATTATTAAGAATCCCTATATCCGCCCAAAAGTCAAAGAAGTTTCTATTTTTGTAAAATAATCTTTAAATAAGGTATGCAACTCGCCAAATATGATATGCTAAAAGCAATTCGCAAAAAGGAGTTCGTGTCATGGCACAATATATTCAATCAATTAAACACACCAGTCAGAAACACCCACTCAAAGCAGCAATGATCGGCTTGTTTCTAACAGTCTTTATCCTGATGGGACTCTTCTTTATTTTTGGTCTAAAAATTTTCCCATTCGGTAACGGTACAATCATGACCGTCGATCTAGGCCAGCAATATATCGATTTCTACCAGTATTACCGAAGTATTTTCCAAGGTAACTGGGATCAAATCTTTTATTCATTCCAAAAAGCCACTGGTGGCGAAATGGTTGGGACATGGTCTTATTATCTCATGTCTCCTTACCTTATTCTTCTGCTATTATTCCCGCAATCTTGGTTAACCTTTGCCGTCGCTTTAATTGTTTTACTGAAACTAGCAACTGCAGCATCTGCCTTTCAATTTATGCTGGGTCGATTTTATAATGAAGTAACTTGGCAATCACTAACATTTTCCTTTGCTTATGCTTTTATCGGCTACTTATCTGCCAACCAATTAAATGTCATGTGGCTAGATGGCGTCATCTTCCTCCCCTTCCTAATATGGGGATTGGAAAAGATCATGCGCGGTCAATCTGGCTGGACTTATGTAGCCTGGTTAGCACTTACGCTAATTTCAAATTACTATATTGGCTACATGATCTGTTTGTTCTTAGTGCTCTTTTTCTTCTACCGAGCAGTCGCAAACGGGCGACAAGAATTGCACGACCCAGATCAGATGACAATTTTAAATCAGCCCTTATCGCCTAGTGGTTATTATCAGACGAACTATTTTACCAATCTAAAGACATACTTAATGAAAACTTTCGGTAAGTTTGCCGGTTGGTCAATAGCTGGTGGGGGGTTAGCTGCTTTTATTCTAATGCCAACCATCTTTGCCTTATCCACAAGTAAAGGGCAACAGTCTTCACCTGAACTTGAACTCACAACTGATTATCCTTTATATGATATCGTATCAAAATTCATCCTTGGGCCTTTCAATTTTGAGCAAATGCCGGAAGGTTTACCAAATATTTTTATTGGTAGCTTAGCCTTAATCATGGCTATTCTGTATTTCTTTAATAAAAAAGTCCCCTGGCAAGAACGTCTAGCAGCTGGTAGTTTGGTAGCAGTATTATTGTTATCGATGAACATTTCAGGTCTCAACTTGATTTGGCATGGCCTACAATACCCCATTTGGTATCCTTATCGGTTTTCATTCGTCTTTTCATTCTTTTTATTATTTATAGGCTATCAGCTTTATCGACAAAAACCAATTTTATCTTTGAAAAGCGCCATTTGGATGTTGATACCATGTGCACTTGCTTGTGGCTACCTACTATATAACATTGAAGAATTTGATTATCTTTCTGTGACAACTGTTATTGTGTCATTTGTTTTATTTGTTGGTGTTACTGCCTTATTAATGATGGCTACCGACTTCGACCGCTTAATTTACATCTTATTACTCATGATTACTATAAGCGAGGTTTTCGCCAATTCTGTCATTACAGTTTCTTCTATTTCTTACCTAAAGCAAGATGATTTTGCTGATTATATTGCTGAAATCAAACCAGAAATTGCAGAATACGCACCTGGTGAAAATGAATTTTACCGGATGACTAAAACCTTCCAACGAACCAAAAACGATGCTATGCAGCTGGGTTACTATGATTTAAATCACTTTAACTCGACGATGGAACGAAATACGACGCAATTATTCAAACAATTAGGGCAACCAATGAGTGATGGTTTCACCAACTATACAACAGGTAGTCTACTCACCGATGCTTTATTTGGTGTTCAATATTATTTTGATGTTACGCCATTTGAAGACAGTCAGGGCAGTCTAAAAGACCGCGTAATGTCGACTCGGGCAGATTTGAGTACATACCCTGTAACTGAGGTAACTGACCAATTAATCATTCATAAAAACCCACATGCTTTATCACTTGCTTATATGGTCAACCAAGATATTCAATCTGTCGCTATAGAGGATGTCAATCCAGTTTACCTACAAGATGAACTATTAAATGTCTTAACTGGAAATGGTACAACTAACGGTGTTAACTTATCACAATTTGAAATTGCTAATTTTGCCAGTGTCGACCTATTCCATATAGACTCACAAGACACTTCTGTCGTCAATACGACCTATAAGAGAGATGATACTGGAGAAGATGCATTTATCGATATCCATATAAATTTCAAAACGGATCAAGCCTACTATATCACTGTCCCTTCATTCCTAAATGATGAAGAAGTCAAATATTATTTAAATGGCGAGCCTTTGGACTATGATGCATCCTATCAATCTATTCAGTTGTTTAATATCGCTAATAATGAGCAAGGTGCCGAAAAAGTCTTTACCATCCAATTGCTTGATAAGGAGACTACCCTAGCAGATGTAAACCTCTATACGTTAGACCAAGAAAAAGTGCAGACGATGGCTGACGATCTAAAAGAAAATCAATTAGTATTGACTGACTTTTCAAATGCCGCTTTCTCAGGTACTGTAACCGTAGATGACCCAAGTGAGTATTTATTGGTTACAATTCCCTATGCAAAAGGGTGGCATGCTAAAGTAAACGGTCAATCCGTTGAGACTACCCCATTGTTAAATGGCAGCTTTATGGGTATTCAATTCCCGGAAGCTGGAGAATATGAAGTATCCTTCTATTACATTCCACAAGGTTTGACATTAGGTCTTATGATCACTATTACAACTGGCCTAGTATTAGTAGGAATTTACGCCTTCGAGAAAAAGAAAAATAAAAATAGTTAGTATCAAAAGCGCCTGCTAGCAAATGTTAGCAGGCGCTTTTTTCACTATTCCAGATCTTGCAATCTAAAAAAAGGCTAGCCTAAGCTAACCTTTTCATTACCAATTGATTGGTTATTAGATTATTTTGCAGCGTCGAAACGTTTTGCAACTACATCCCAGTTTACAATATTCCAGAATGCTGCAATATAGTCTGGACGAACATTTTTATATTTCAAGTAGTAAGCATGTTCCCAAACATCAATACCTAATAATGGTGTTTGACCATCCATTAATGGAGAATCTTGGTTTGGTGTAGAAGTGATGGCTACTTCGCCGTTATCTATAACTAACCAAGCCCAACCAGATCCAAAACGACCTGTTGCTGCAGTCTTAAATGCTTCTTGGAAGTCTTTAAATGAACCAAATTTCGCATCAATTGCTTCTTTCAAAGCACCTGTAGGTTCACCCCCAGCATTTGCTGAAAATTGTTCCCAGAATAAAGTATGGTTAGCGTGTCCACCAACATTGTTACGAACAGCTGTTTTCTTGTCTTCTGGAACAGCATCAAAGTTAGATAAGATTTCTTCTGCAGATTTGTCAGCTAAATCTGTACCTTCTAATGCTGCGTTTGCGTTTGTGACATAAGTGTTATGGTGTTTGTCATGATGTAAGTGCATTGTTTCCTCATCGAAATATGGTTCTAATGCATCGTAAGCGTATGGTAATTCTGGTAATTCAAAAGCCATTTAAAATTCCTCCTATAAAACTTATCTTTATTTTCGTGATATTTTTACTATATCAAGTCGCACTATAAAATTCAAAGGAATTGACTTCAAACGCTCACTTATTTTTAAGAAAAGTTTTGTTATTTCCAATCATCTACTCATTATTTTTGCGCAAACTTTGTTATAATGAATGTTAACGCGAGAATGTTCACGCATTCTCCTAATCCACCAGCAAAGTGGGAGAATATGCGAATAGAAAAGAGCGAATATATGAAAGAAAGCAATATCCTTGTCATCTTATATGATGCCTTGTTAAATTATCCAAAAATTATCCGTGTCATTTCTTATAGTTTCAAGAAGATGTTGGTGTATGCCTTATTTATTGCGGGTATATCGGCCATCCCAAACTTTATGGATACTTTGAAAATATTTGATTTACTTGAAACAAATACCACATCTATTGTGAACCAAATGCCAGCATATCAAGTTAAAGATGGAAAAATTGTAGCAAGCGAAAACCAAAGTGCTTTTATTTTTGAAACAGACCTTATCACATATGCCTTTGATCCTAAAGATGAAATTGCAAACCAAGACTTAGCATCAAATCAAAATAATTTGGTTATAGTAGAGAATAATGCAGACAATTTAACGATATCCTTCATGGGGCAGCCGATTACGCTTACCTATGCACAATTGGGAGATAGCGCAAATAGTGACGGCGTGAAAGGGATTATTCAATCCATGACTACCCTCACTTGGGTTCACTACCCTATTATATTTATCATTGTTACTTTGACTAGTTTCTTAAATTTAGGCCTAGCAAGTTTAATGATTGCGTTAGTGATTGGGATGTTACGTGATTCAACTCGTTTAAGATTAACTTTTAAAATGCGGTTATTTTTAGCACTTGCTTCACTCACGATGCCGTTAATGGTCATCACTATTTTTAACTTGTTTGGCTTTTATGTGGTTTATCAATTAGAAATAATGTATGTTTTTGCAGTCATTCGCTTGTGGCGATTATTAAAAAAAGTTCAAGTGATCAAAATGCAAAAATAACAATGTGAAAAGAAAATGAGGCTGGGACAAAAATGTCCCAGCCTCTCTTTTCTATATAAGAACGTTTATAATTGGGTTCCAAAAGTCAGCATTGTCCGATACTTCCCAAATGTCTCCAATAATATTTCATTATTGTTCGCCTTTTTGTCCAGTACGTCAATGCTAAACGACTTTTGTCTCACCTTCATTTTTATGCTTTAAATTCGTGTAAATCTAAAAATCCACTTGGTTGTCTTCTTTATTTTTGCGACGTTGGTCACGACGTTTTTTGCGTTGGTCGGCCATGCGTTTTTCTTTATGATGTTTAGAAATTTGACGACTCAATTTTTTCTTATAACCTGGTTTTACTTTACGACGCTTATTACGTTCAATCATACCCACTACAGTATGATCAACTTCAGGTGCTTTTTGACGTGCAGCCCGGGCATCATGGTCCTTGCCATCAACCAATTGATGGTCTTTCATATCTTTATTTTCAAAGACAATGCCTTTATTTTCTAACCATTCGATATCTTTTAATTCATCTGGTACATAAAAAGTAATTGCAGTACCTGGTTTGCCTTGACGACCAGTACGCCCAACACGGTGAATAAAGAATTCTAATTCATTAGGCACTTCATAATTGATGACATGAGATACACCATCAATATCAATTCCACGAGCAGCTAAATCAGTTGCAACGACATATTGGAAGTCTAAATTTTGCACTTGTTTCATTATGCGACGACGTTCACGTGATGGTAAATCACCATGAATTTGGCCAACATTTAAACCTTGTGCCTTCAAATACTTATACAATTCTTGTACTGTTTCTTTTGTATTCGCAAAGATTAATGCTAAATACGGTTGACCAATTGTTAACGCATCAAATAGCAAAGCTTTACGGTCACGACCTTTAACAGGTACCAAGTAGTTGTCAATCGTATCCGAAATTTTATGGCGTGCTTCAATCGTCACCCATTCAGGATTGGTTAAGTATTTTCTCAAGAATGGTTTCAACTTGTCTGGAATAGTTGCTGAGAAGACATACATATTCAATGATTTCGGCATACGACCTGCGATTTGATCGACTTCATTTAAGAAACCTAAATCAAGCGTCATATCCGCTTCATCAACGACAAAATCCGTCACTTGGTGGACAGAAATCAATTGATGATTTACAAGGTCTAACAGACGTCCTGGCGTCGCCACAACGACTTGTGGTACCGTATTTTCTAAGCGATTAGCTTGTTTGATCGTATCAGTCCCACCAAAAGCACGCTCAATACGTAAATCTTCATCCGAAAAGGATAAAATTTGGCGGCCTGCTTGGTATAATTGCTCTGCTAATTCACGACTAGGCGCTGTAATAACCAATTGGGTATGATTTTCAGCAGTAATCTTATTGAGTAAAGGTAATAAGAATGCGTGTGTTTTTCCTGATCCTGTTTGACTTTGGGCAATAACATCTCGACCAGATTGGATCACTGGTATAACTGCTTTTTGAATTGGAGATGGATCGTGGAAATTTAAATCTGCAAGCGCGTCTTGGATAAATGGTTTGAAATTAAATTGTGTAAAAGACATGATCTCCCACCTTTCTCTGCTTGCCAACTTAGGCAAGTACGGTTCTTTTTGCTCATCCGTACTATTGTATCATTATACGAGTTAAATCTAAAATAATAGATGTATTAAAAAATACTAAGAATACTCAGTACTAAATCTTGTCTAATTGATGAAAGTTCGTATATAATTGATAATGAACTATGAAAGGATGTAGCATAATGACTAATAAACAAGTTGGTGGGCTTATCGTTATGTTTGGCGCTGCTGGAGATTTAGCACGCCGTAAACTATACCCATCTTTATTCCGCTTATATCAGCGCCAATTACTCTCTGAAAACTTCGCCTTACTAGGAAACTCTAGACGAGAATGGACTGATGATTATTTTCGTGATATCGTCCTAGAATCAATTGCTGACCAAGAAGCAGATGAAGAAACAGTCAATAACTTTATTAAACATTTCTTCTATACTTCTCATGATGCTACAAAAGCTGGCGATTATGAGAATTTAAAAGCTGAAATGTCTAAATTAAGAAATGAATTTAGTACCGGCGAGAAAAATTTATATTACCTATCAACTTCACCAGCCCTATTCCCTGATATTACACAAGGTTTGAAGGATGCTGGAATTGTCACTGACGGTGGTACACACCGCGTTATCTTAGAAAAACCGTTCGGGACAGATCTTTCTTCCGCAAAAGAATTAAACGATGCTTTAGCGATTTCTTTCGATGAAAAAGATATCTATCGAATTGACCACTATTTAGGTAAAGAAATGGTACAAAATATTTTAGCTACCCGTTTCTTTAATCCTGTAATTGAATCTTTATTGAACCAAGAGTTTGTGTCTAATATCCAAATTACGCTAGCAGAAGATATGCCTATTGGTAGCCGTGGTGGTTACTACGACAAGTCTGGTGCTATTCGTGATATGTTACAAAACCATATTCTTCAAGTCGCTACTTTATTAGGGATGGAACTGCCTGCATCACCAAGCCAAGATGATGTTCATACAAGTAAATTAGCCTTTTTGAAAGAAATTAACTCTTTCACAGAGGATCAAACTGCTAAGCAAATGGTGCGCGCCCAATATCTAGCTAGTGAAGATGGTGAATTTATCAACTATCTAGCAGAAAATGAAGTAGCTGAAGATTCTGTAACGGAAACTTATTTGGCTGGTTATTTCCAAGTAAATAACGATCGTTGGGGCCAGGTACCCTTCTACTTTAAAACTGGTAAAGCCTTAGATGATAAACGGACAACTGTTGAGATTGTATTAAAAGATGATGTTGATAAAACAGACATTGACAGAGGTTGCAATCCAAACCAAAGTCGTATCACTTTTAATATCCAACCAGAAACTGGGTTAGCCTTCAATTTAAATCAAAAGCTACCTGGTGAAGAATTACTGCCTACTATGGTGACGATTCACTCAAATGTAGATGAGTTAAACGCCGCTTACGTACCAGATGCCTATGAAAAATTAATTTATGATGCCTTAATCGGTGACCAAACAAACTTCTCAACTTGGGAAGAATTGGCCGAACAATGGCGTATCGTAGATTCAATCATTGAAAACTGGCAAAAAGATGGCAGTACAAGTTTACCTACTTATGTTGGTAAGACTCGTGGTCCTAAAGAAGCCGATGAATTATTACGACAAAACGGACATGTTTGGGTAAAATAAGGTCAATATGAATAAAACCAAGAACTAAGATATTCAATCGCAGTTCTTGGTTTTTTTGTTGAGAAAACTCTTAGCTTTCAGAGTAAGTGTATTCTGGTACAGCAATTTCACCCGCGATAATTGCTGACTTAACTTCCTCAATTTGTGCCCAATCTTCATCGGATAAGTTACCTTGCGTTAGTGACACACCGTTATTTTCCAAGCCGTAAGCTAAACTTTCGCCAGCAGGAAAACCATTGTCTCTTGTTTCTTCAGCCAAGGCAATAATCGCAGCCCCAGTATCTTTAAGGGTTGAAGCTAGCGTAAAGTTACCACCTGACCATTCCCCTTCTTCACTTTGGTCGCGGTCTACACCAATAAGCCATAATTGCTTATTGGGATCAGCTTCTAACCGGTTACGTGTTTCAGTAAATACCCCATTACCAGAACCACCAGAAGCTGTATAAATCACATCTACATTATTGGTAAACATGGCATTCGCAATTTGCTGCCCTTTAGAAGCATCGCTAAATGATTCTGTATATTGACTTTCAACTGCAATATTTTCATCAATATAAGCAACACCCGCTTTAAAACCTGTTTCAAAACGATCAATTACAGGTATTCTGGTACCGCCAATAAAACCTACCCGGTCGGTTTCAGTATTTAAAGCAGCTGCAACACCTGCTAAAAAGGCAGATTCCTGGTCCTTAAAGGCAATGGAAACAGCGTTATCTAAGTCTACTTCACCGTCAATCAAGGCATAGTTTTGATCAGGATTTTGTGGTGCGACTTCATTTAAAGCTTCGGCTGTTGTATAACCCAAACCTACGATAATATCATATTCATCCGCTACAGCTACATTCAGATTAGGAATCAATTCTGATTGGTCAGGAGACTCATAATACTGGACCTTAGCCCCTGTATCAGCCTGCCATTTCTGTAATCCTTCCCAAGCAGACTGGTTAAATGAACGGTCATCAATGCCCCCTTCATTGGTTACCATACCAATAGATAAGGCCGATTCATCTGATACTTGACTAGATTGGTCACTAGATGTAGCACTTGTTTCTGCATTTGCTTCTGTACCAGCGTTTTGACCTTGGCATGCTACTAGTAGTAATGAAGCACTAGAAATTAAAATAGATTTAAGTAATAAACGCATGAATTGATTTTCCTCCCAATGAAAAACTTTAATATTCGTTTTTTCACTATGATGTTTTCTTTACTTCATTACAATAGCACAGTTTTAGACCTAATTCCACACAATTATAATTAAAGTAACTAATAAAGTTCGTCATTAAATACTTGAATCTAGTAAAAGCATATAAAATCCTAGGTTTTATCTTCAAAATCACGAACAAAAAAAGACCACCTCCTGAATACCTTACAGGTGGTAGTCTGAAACTGAATATAATCATTTAGCTATTAGTCATAAAAGTGGTCGCGACGATATTGCATTGCAACTTCACCTAACTGAGCTAATAATGCATCTTTCTCTTCTGAAGAATACACATTAGCACCAGAAGCTTTCTCGTGTCCTCCCCCATCATATTGGCTAGCGATATGGTTAATTGCTGGGCCTTTAGAACGGATACGACACCGTACTTTACCGTCTGGTTGTTCGATAAAGGTTACCCAGGTAATAACACCTTCAATAGTCCCAGGGATTTGAACAATTTGATAAGTTTCATTAGCTGTTAAGTCTAGTGACTGTAATAAATCTTGGGAAATATAAACTGAATTCACAGTACCTTGCGCCGAAAGCTTCATATTTTGTAGAACATAAGCTTGTAGACGGGCTTGCGAAATCGTTTGTGTATTGGACTCTTGCATTAATTCAGATGCTGGGAAATCATAATCCAACAAAGCACCGGCAATTTGCATAGTGTCACGAGTAGTATTGTCATATAAAAAACGACCAGTATCCCCAACAATACCTAGAAAGAAGCATTTAGCAGCTTCATTATTCATTTGTAGTGCATTATCTTCACGCAACACGATAGATGCCCATAGCTCTGAGGTAGATGAAATACTTGGCTCAACAATCATAAAGTCTCCGTATGGGTCCTCATTTGGATGGTGGTCCACTTTAATCAGTGTAGCACCCCTTTTATACCGTTGGTCATCAATTCTTGGTCGATTAGCAGCATCATTCACGATCACAAGGGCATTTTTATATAAATCATCTGAAATATCATCCATGTCCCCAAATTCCGCTAATGAGTCATCATCTTGACCAACTGCATAGACCGCTTTATGAGGGTATGTCTCTTCCAAGACAGCTTTCAACCCCATTTGCGAACCTAATGCATCTGGATCTGGGCGAACGTGACGATGAATAATGATAATATCGTGTGCCTCAATTGCAGCTAATATTTTATCTAACATATTGACCTCTTTCTAAGACCTAAAAATTTTTCTGTCATTAAATTATACCCTTGTTTAGTAAATTCGTCATTAATTTGTCAGAGTTTTTACACTTGCCAAAGCTTTTGTCATCACTTGTTTACCATGATAAACGGTAATATCAATTTCCATTGATCGTCTAGAGACATCTAGGAATTCTAACACAATATCGATAGTAGATTGTAAGGGGACTAATTTTAAATAATAGACACTTACCTTATCCACAACGATTGATTTCCCCTGTAGCTTCTTAACAAACTGCTTTACCGATAGTTGGATAATACTATCCTGTAAGGCATTAGATAAGGCCCCAAAATCGTCTGTTAATGACACATCACTTAAGAATCGGTAACGCGCTTTTGTCATATCCTCGTTTTGCGCAACAAACTTTAATTTATCAGCTAATAGCATCTCAATACGATTTTCGCTTTGTTCTGTTTGCTGGGTATACTGTAATGTTCGCAAGACATCTTGTCTAGATAAGATCCCTTTTAAATAATCCTCTTCATCCACTACAGGTAGAATTTCTAAGCCATCCCAAATCATCATATGTGTAATTGAAGCCACACTCATTGGCTTCTTAGCAGATATAGGTGTTGGTGTCATTGCCTTAGCCAAATGAGTCTCTGGTGAAAAATCTAAGATATCTTTGGCAGTCAAAATCCCGGCTAACTTACCATCTCGCTCGCAGATTGGAAAACGCGTATGACCAGAATTTTCTGACAATTTCCGGTAGGCAGTAATCGTATCATCTATATATAAAAACTGTGTCTGTTCAAGCGGGATATAAATATCTTCAACCAATAAAATATCTTTCTGCATGGACCGCTCAATCATAGCTTTGTTAATCAAAGTTGCAGTTGCATAGGTATCAAAAGAAACACCTAGTAAAGGGACTTCTCGATCATTAGCCAAATCAACAATCGCCTCTGAAGGTTTAAAACCACCAGAAATAAGTACTGCAACATCATTTTCCAAAGCAATTCTTTGAATTTCTTCACGGTTTCCAACGATAATAAGAGAATCGGGTTCAATATAACGCCGCATACCATCTGCTTCCATTGCCCCTATAATGAATTTTCGCACCTGACGATTGAGTCCTGAAGCACCACCAAGTACCTGACAATCTGTAACATTGATCATTTCCTCGATCGTTAAATGATGCATACGCCGGTTTTCATTCTCTTCAATTCGGATAGTACCCACCCGCTCTCTCGTCGCGACTAAATGTAAATGTTCTGCTGATTTAATCGCACGATAAGCAGTTCCCTCTGACACCTTTAGATTGCGTGCGATAGTTCTAACCGAAATTTTGGTATCGATGGGGAGATTTTTAATATACTGGATAATTTGTTCATGTTTAGTTGCCATTGCTTATACTCCTCCATTTAACGTCTGATCCAATTATTTTGATATATCATCATTTACCTCTTCAGTTGATATTTGATCTGGGACAGGCGCTATGTTTTTATCATTTGTTTGATTAATGTTATTTGATAATTGTGAATAGGCTTTATAAGTGAGTGGGCCCACTTGTTTCTGGTTATTATCAAATAGATTTAAGCGAATATTTTCAAAAGCCACCTGCGATAAATCACTTACTGTAATACCTAGTAGACGAATACCTTGACTGACATCTCCATATGTCTGCCATAGGTCTAAAGCGTAAAAATAAATTTCCTGGCTATCTGAAATCGCATCAATCAAAGATGTCTGCCTTGTAACTGTATCGAAAGCAGCGTTCCTAAATTTTAAGGTCACAACTTTCCCGTGCATCCCCTTTTTACCCAATGCTTCACTAACAGCATGCGCTAATTTTCGTAAGTAATCTTCTACCTCGCTGTCATGATATAAGAAGGGATAAAATGTCCGTTCTTTACCGATAGATTTACGGATCCGCGTAACTTTTACTGGTCGATTATCCACCCCACGAACCCGCTCATATAAGGCTAATCCGGCCTTACCAAAATACTGTATACACTCATCTTGAGATAACTTTTTTAAATCAGCACCCGTATAAATATCTAGTTTATGCATCTTTTCAGCTGACCGTCTACCCACTCCATAAAAATCTTCGATAGGTAGCTGTTCTAGAAATGGGATCGCCCGTTTAGGCGTAATGACCGTCATCCCAAAAGGTTTACGGTAATCGGAAGCGAGCTTGGCGATAAATTTATTATAAGAAACCCCAATTGAACAAGTAAGTTTCAATTCATTATATATGGTTTCTTGAATTTCCTTCGCCACATCCATGGCATAAGGAATCCCTTTTTTATTGTCTGTAACATCTAAATAAGCTTCATCAATTGATACAGGTTCAATCTTGTCTGTATATCGTTTGAAAATGGCTCGTACTTGTTCAGAAACTTCTTGGTATAAAGCATAATTACCGGATACAAATATCCCTTGTGGGCACAGACGATAAGCTTCAGCTGCAGACATAGCTGAGTGAACCCCATATTTTCGTGCTTCATATGAAGCAGTCGATACAACACCTTTACCAGAATTCTCTTTAGGATGTCGCGCGATAATCACAGGCTTACCTCGGTAAGCAGGATTGTCTCGTTGCTCAACGGAAGCGAAGAAGGCGTCCATATCGACATGCAATATTTTTCTTGAACCATCAATTTTAGGATCATCAAATGATAATATGCCTATCGTACGCAAGATACTTGCCCCCTTTTTAAATTGGGTCATTTACGATGAGTTAATCTTCGTCTACAAAAATATTTACGGTCGCTTTAGGATTTAACACAATACTTTCTCCCTTACGAACAATCGTAAACGACTTATCAAAAGCTTCAATTTCATCAATAGTATATTTTTTGTCTAATTTGACATTTAGTTTATCTAAATAGTTCAATAAGTCCTTATCATCCGTTACACGTCGGATTTTGAACTTATCCCCTACAGCTAAATCAGATAGGGGAGTCATCGCTTCCTTAGCCATCACACCATCTTTATTAGGAATAGCCCCACCATGCGGACAATATACTGGATTCCCTAAAAAGGCATCTAATTGATCTATAAAGAATTCAGTTCCTGTATGTTCTAATTGTTCAGCTTCTTCATGGACTTGGTCCCAGTTATAACCCAATTTTTCATACAAGAACATTTCCCATAAGCGGTGGCGGCGAACTAATGATGCCCCCATTTTGGCGCCCTCTTCAGTTAATTGCACACCTTGGTAAGGAACGTAGGTGACCCAACCTTCTTCTTGTAATTTAGAAATCATTTCGGTTACGGAGGCTGCAGAGATATTCAAAGCTTCACTGATTGCTTTATTGCCCACTCGGTCCATGTTGCCACCAAACTCAAAAATGACTTTCATATAATCTTCTCTACTTTTAGACATGGCTAATCACCTTTCTTTATTGGTTACGCTAATCATTATTATTATACCTTAATTTTAGGTGATTTGGAAAAATCCATAGTCTTTTTTTATAGATATACCTAAAAAAATTGTTTCTATAGATTTTTTTAATCCAGATTTTTTATCTATTTTTTATAGCATTGATAACTGCAATAGTAGCTTATTTTAAAGGCTTTGACTGACCAGCTTTACATCTAAAATATATTCACTTTCCATCATTAAAAAGAAAGTATAACAAAAGACGTTTAGAATTGACGTACCGGACCAAAATCCAAATAATAACGCAATCTTATTGCGCATTTTAGGCAGTATCGGGCAATGCTGACTTTAGAAAGTCGATTACAAACGCTCTTATATAGCAAAGAAAGGCTGGGATGTTTTTTCCCAGCCTCTCTCATTTTGTGGACTTATACTATTTCAACAAGTCATCAATATTCATTTCATCTAAGGGATGAACATCATATACTGTGGCTTGTAGTTTTGCATAATCTAAATAGTCATTTGCATGTAATTGCTTAATTTCTTGCACGCGGGACCTAAATTTCCTTGGTGCCTGCCGTTTCCACGCAAAGTCTTTAAAATATTCTTCAATGTCTTGCCATTCTATCCCATTATACCCTTGTTTTTTAATACTTTGAGATTTTGAAAGAAACCATGGACGAAGACAGAGGAATTCAAAGTTCGAAACTTTCATAATGGCCTCCGTAACGAAAGGTTCAATCATCCTGAATCCAGCAAATGCTGTGACTAGTTTTGATCGTTCTCTTGTTGGTCGCCTACTTCTACATCTTGAGCATCTTCAACGATTACTTCGCTTTCATGTGCTTCTTCTTCAGCAGCATCGCTTACAATATCATTTGCTTCTTTAGTGTTCATTGGATCTGCCTTTTGTGTGCGCGCAATTGCACGACGGTCAAATACTAGGTAGATGCCTTCACAATCTAAAGTAATCGTATTGTTTACTTCATCGATTTCAGCAATAACACCATGTAACCCACCAATTGTTACTGCAGAATCACCAACTGCCATTGCAGCCATCATTTCTTGTGTTTCTTTTTGTCGTTTTTGTTGTGGTCTAATTAACATGAAGTACATTAAAGCCACTAAAACAATGATATATAATACTGTTCCCATTAAAAGGATTACCTCCTATTTGATTATTTATTTATAAATCAACCATTAATTTTTCATCATTAGTATAATCGTACCATAAAGCATCCACTAATTTCATTAGCTTAATCTTGTATCACGAAAGTTTTAACAAAAGCAAACTTGGTCCTTTTTCTAAAAAAGTGCTTGATCTAAAAGGCTGTCTTCTGTACCTTACCATAATACTGTAAGAAAAATTCATCTCTAAAGTCTAATAAACGATCTTCACGTATAGCATCTTTTATTTGCGCCATAAAGTTAATCAAGAAGTGCAAGTTATGAATAGATGTTAAACGTAAACCGAATGTTTCATTTGCTTTCAGTAAGTGGCGTATATATGCACGTGTGTAATTACGGCAAGTATAGCAATCGCAATTTGGATCTAATGGGCTAAAATCACGCGCATATTGTGCATTTTTGATTACCACACGACCTTGACTAGTCATTGTTGTACCATTACGAGCAATACGAGTTGGTAATACACAGTCAAACATGTCGACACCACGAATGACCCCTTCAATTAAGGCATCCGGACTGCCCACCCCCATCAAGTAACGGGGTTTATTTTCAGGCATAACAGGTGTTAGATAATCTAAAACTTGATACATATCTTCCTTAGATTCACCAACTGATAATCCTCCGATTGAGTAACCCGGGAAATCTAGCCCTATCATATCTTTTGCATGTTGTAGGCGTAAATCTTTATAGCCTGCACCTTGTAAAATACCAAATAAAGCTTGGTCATTTGGACGTTGGTGGGCATTTAAACCACGTTCAGCCCAACGTGTCGTACGATGAATAGATTTTTCAACATAAGCATGGTCATGGTTGAAGTCTGGACATTCATCAAATGACATAATAATATCCGCACCTAAGTTGTTTTCGATGTGAATCGCTTTTTCAGGTGATAAGAATAACGTTTTGCCGTCCAAATGTGATTTGAAGGTTACCCCTTCTTCTTCAATCTTACGAAAATCTGCAAGTGAAAAAACTTGGAAACCACCTGAATCTGTTAAAATTGGTTTATCCCAGTTCATGAATTGGTGTAAACCACCAGCTTCTTTAACTAAGTCGTCACCTGGACGTAACCACAAATGATAGGTATTTGATAGAATGATTTGGGCATTCATATCATTTAATTCTTCAGGAGACACAGCCTTCACAGAAGCTTGCGTACCAACAGGCATAAACACTGGCGTTTCAATAGTGCCATGAGGTGTTTCCACTTGACCCAATCGCGCTCCGGTATGCTTTTCTTTCTTATGTAATGTATATTTTAATGCACTACTCGTCATTAGAATTCCTTTCTTTCTACCACATATGCAGTGAAACTGATCATGTGTAAACGACTAGTTTTTTCGTCTAGTCCAACATATTGATAACTAAATAATGGTAACATGCATCCATCGTGCGAGCAAGAGCCACAGACCTTGCCTAGGCATTTTTAGCCTAATTTATTTTAAAGCTGACAAAATATTTTCAATATCATTTTGAATTTGCCCTTCAACTTCTAAGATATCAGTGGCCTTATATTGACACTCAACCGTAACTGGCACTTCTGAATCAAGCACTTCTAAAATACCTACAATATCCACATCCCCTACTGATAATCCAGCTAAGCTGGTATTGGTCGCTTTGGCCACTTGTTTTAAATGTACATAACGTATCAGTGGTAAGACATTTTTTACCGCTGCTAGCGGATCTTCATCAAAAAATAAGAAATTCCCCACATCAAAGCACATGCCTATTTCTTCATTGCCGTATTTTTGTAGAAAGGCTTTAAAGTAATTGCTAGCGCCAGTTTGTTGTGTGTTATCATTTTCCAATGCTAGTGATACACCATAGCGTTCAATGAAGTTATTTACTGCTGTCATATCTGCTGTTACTGATTCCGGATTAAAGGCACCTAAGTTTACTTTTAATTGTACAGCACCTACAGCAGTAGCCCATTCAAAATAGTTTTCTAATTCAGGGTTTAATATGCCATCTGTAAATAAAGGCGCTGGTACTGAAAGAAAAACAGTTAATCCGGCTTCTTTGGTCGCTAGTTTTAAATCAGCCAATTCTTGGTCTGTCCCATCAAAGTATTCACTTCTCAATTCAATATAGTCAAACCCTAGACCTTCTACAGAATCAATGATATCTAATTGACCAAAAGCATCTTGGTCCATCAAATCACCATAGGCAATTGTATTTAAAACCCAATTCATTATGTATACATCCTCTCTGATTTTAACCTTTGTAAAGTAAAATCACCAAGCTAGGCTTGGTGACGTTTTGATAACGGTTTGTCCAGTATTTCTTTTAATAATATACCACGTTTTAGATCGTCTTGACTGGTTAAAGCAAATATTTCTCGTGCTTTCTCTGTCTTTCTCTTGGTTTTATTGATGCTCTTTAAGTCTTTACTAGGATCTTCCATTTCCGCAAATAAATGATTTAACTCTTCATCTAAGCGGTTGGCTTCACGTGCATACATTTTCTCCATTTCCTGCAAGGCTTTACCGAGTTCAATGTCATTCGCTGCCAGTGCTTGGTCAAAATATTGCTCATTAGAGATACCTGTAAGATCAATTGGCCCTTCAGAAGATATTGCCCCTTCTCCAGAATAACTAGTGTCATTTACAAATTGATTTGACGCATCAAAGTCATTCCCCTCAGCTACAAATGCCCTCTCTTGATGTGCATCTGTTTGATTTAAAGTTGCCTGTTGGTGATGACGTTTCTGTGCCCGAAGCGCTTGGCTTTGCTGCGCAAATTTCTGCCCTCGCTTTTGCTGCCCCGCGTTTCTTCCCTTTCTTGCCTGTGTATTTGGCTTACGCGTGTCCATCTTCTCTACTGTCAACTCTTCAATAGATGTTTGACCAGCTGTATCGACTTCATCTAAATAATTTTGCGCTTGTTTAAGATAGTCGCCCAACGTTTTAGGTTTATGAGCCTGTTGCTGTCTATTAGGGATTCGTGTCTGGCGAGTATGTTTTTTAGGATTTACCCCATTTTCACTCATTCTTGAAGGCGCATTCGACGCATCAAAGCGTCGCGCCTCCTTCCTAGCTTCCGTCTTTCGCTTTTTTTGATATGCTTCATAGAAACTAGAAGCTAATCCAAAAACAAATATCAAAATACCTATCAGTTCCATTATTGATCACCTGAATGATGTTCAGTTTCTCCTTCAGAAAGACTTTCACGCATCTTCGTATCTGCTTGAATATTTTGCATATTGTAATAATCCATTACCCCAATTTTACCATTTCTAAAGGCCTCAGCTAAGGCTTCTGGTACTTGAGATTGTGCCTCTACAACTTTAGCGTGCATTTCTTGTGTTTTCGCAATATTTTCTTGCTCTTGAGCAACCGCCATCGCACGACGTTCTTCAGCCTTGGCTTGGGCAATTCGTTTATCCGCTTCTGCTTGCTCTGCTTGAAGTTTAGCCCCAATATTACGACCTACATCTACATCCGCAATATCAATAGATAAAATTTCAAATGCTGTCCCTGAGTCTAAACCTTTTCGCAAAATAGTTTGTGAAATCGCATCTGGATTTTCCAAAACTTCTGAATGTGTTGCTGATGAACCGACAGTGGTCACAATACCTTCACCAACACGGGCAATAATCGTAGATTCACCAGCACCCCCAACTAAACGTTCAATATTCGCACGAACAGTTACTTTCGCTTTCGCACGCACTTCAATACCATTCATCGCAACCGCTGATATAATCGGTGTTTCAATCACCTTAGGATTTACTGATACTTGAACGGCCTCAAACACGTCACGACCTGCTAAGTCAATAGCCGCAGCTTGTTCAAATTCTAGATCAATATTCGCACGTTGGGCTGCGATTAAGGCATCCACAACCATATTAATATCCCCACCTGCTAAATAGTGGGCTTCTAAATCATTTAAATCAAGCGTTAATCCAGCTTTTGTTGCTTTGATCATCGGTTTAATAATATGATTTGGATTCACACGACGTAGCCGCATGCCGACTAAATCGCCAATCCCTACCTTTACCCCTGAGAAATATGCAGTTACCCAAAGGCCAACTGGCACAAAGGTAAAGAACAGCGTTAAAATAACTAGAATAATGATAGCTAAAATCAAAATGCCCCAAATACTTGTCGTATTTCCATATGAATTATACATGGTTCACTCTCCTTACTAATAACTGATTGTTCCGAACACTCACAACAACCACACGCTCGTCACTACCTATCACTTCATTATCACTCATGACTTCTAAAATCTGTCCATCAGTAAACGTAGCCTTTCCGGTTGGTCGCAAAGGCGTCAGTGTTACAGCTTCTTTGGATACATAATCCGCAACTGACACACGCTGTGATTGATACCCACGTTCCTTGTTCAACGATGTCTTCAGTACAATTTGGTCATTAAAAGGAATACGATAACCTAACTTCACTAAAATGTAAAAAGCCACAATGCCCACAACTATACCAATCGTTAAATCGACAATTGTATCACCGATTTCAGCCGTTTGGCCTATTAACCCCCAGGAACCGACCAATAACCCAACAATGCCCAATATCCCATAAGTAGGTAAAAATACTTCAGAAATAATCAAAATTGTCCCTAAAGCAAACAACAGCAAAGACAACCATGACCCATTATCATACAAACCAAAATACAGTAAGAATGATCCCGCACCAACAATGCCACCCAGCATATAATGACGCGTCATCATACCAGCGATAATGGCTAGGATACCAATGGAAAATAACAACGTCTCCATTTCTCCACCTCCATGTATCTTCTATACTATATATTTTACCATATAGAAAGACCGCTTTCATAATGATAACTTATTTTAACTAGTATCATGCTTTATGTTCATTTATGAAAAAAGCCCCCACAGACCTATATTACTAGCGACTGTGGGGGGGGGAGTTTATTTATTTTTTTACTTTATGTAGCGTTAATCTTCAACTAATGGTGTTACATCAAAATCGATTTCATGATTTTCATCAATTGAGATATTCACTGCGTGTTGTTTACTGATAGTACCTGCAATAATTGCACGTGCTACTGGGGTTTCCACTTGGTTGGTGATGAAACGACGTAATGGTCGTGCACCAAATTGTGGATCATAAGCAGTATCACCAATCCAGCTAACTAATTCGTCACTAAATGTTACAGCAATTTCTTGACTCGCTAGGCGGTCACTTAATTGAGCTAACATCTTGCGTACGATACCGTCCATATCATTGTGTGATAATGGTCTGAATAAGATGGTATCATCAATACGATTTAAGAACTCTGGTCTAAAGTGCATTTTTAACGCATTTTGTACAGTTTCTCTTGCTTCATCTTCAATTTCACCATTTTCATCAGTTCCCTCTAACAAGGCATCTGATCCTAGGTTACTTGTCATAATAATGATCGTATTTTTAAAGTCTACAATGCGACCTTGTGAGTCAGTTAGTCGACCATCATCTAAAATTTGTAATAGAATATTGAATACATCCGGATGCGCTTTTTCAACCTCATCTAACAAGACAACAGTATATGGATTACGGCGTACAGCTTCTGTTAATTGGCCACCTTCTTCGTAACCAACATAACCTGGAGCTGCCCCGATTAAACGTGTGACGTTAATTTTATCCATGTACTCACTCATATCTAAACGCACCATATTATTCTCTGAATCAAACATCGCTTCTGCTAAAGCCTTAGCCAATTCAGTTTTACCAACACCAGTTGGTCCTAAGAATAAGAATGAACCTAAAGGTCGGTTTGGATCTTGAACACCTGCACGAGACCGTAATACGGCATTCGTTACACTATCTACTGCTTCATCTTGACCCACAACACGCATATGTAATGTGTCATCTAAATGCAGTAGTTTTTCTCGTTCACCTTCAACCAATTTGGTTACTGGAATACCAGTCACCCTTGAAACGACAGCAGCAATTGAATCTTCTGTAACCGATTCTTCTACTAAGCGATCCGCGCTCTTATCCGCATGCTCATGATAGGCTTTTTCCATATCTATCAATTCTTGTTCCAATTTTGGAATAGTTGCATGTTGTAATTTGGCTGCTTCTTCAAGGTTGTAGTCATTTTCTGCTTGTTCTAAAGCATGTTTAGCGTTGTCAATTTCTTGACGTTTAGCATTAATATCTGACATACCACCTTTTTCCACTTGCCATTGCATGGTTAATTGGTTGGTTTTTTCACGTACTTCAGCTAACTCTTCTTGAAGATCAGCTAGACGACGTTTACTTGCTTCATCTTTCTCCTCTTGAAGCGCCTTTTCTTCAATTTCTAATTGAATTAAACGACGTCGTTCTTGGTCTAATTCTGTCGGTAATGAGTTCATTTGTACACGAATTTCAGCACTCGCTTCATCTACTAAATCAAGTGCCTTATCTGGTAAATAGCGGTCAGTAATGTAACGGTCTGATAATTCAGCTGCCGCTACAAGAGCTTGGTCATGGATTGTTACCTCGTGGTGTAATTCATAACGTTCTTTTAAACCACGCAAGATTGAAATAGTATCTTCAACACTTGGTTCTTTCACTAAAACACGTTGGAAACGACGTTCCAATGCCTTGTCTTGTTCCATATATTTACGGTATTCATCCAAGGTTGTCGCACCAATACAGTGTAATTCCCCACGGGCTAACATTGGTTTTAGTAGGTTACCTGCATCCATTGACCCTTCTGTTTTACCTGCACCCACAATATTATGGATTTCATCAATAAATAGGATAATACGGCCATCCGCTTTTTTCACTTCATTTAAAACAGCTTTCAACCGTTCTTCAAATTCCCCACGATATTTCGCACCGGAAATTAAAGCACCCATATCTAATGAAAAAACTGTCTTATCTTTAAGGTTATCAGGAACATCTCTTTTTACAATACGTTGGGCTAAACCTTCAATAATAGCTGTTTTCCCTACACCTGGTTCACCGATTAAGACAGGGTTATTTTTAGATTTACGAGATAAAATCCGAATAACATCACGAATCTCTTCATCTCGTCCGATAATGGGATCCATTTTACCCGCTTTTACTTGTTCGACTAAGTCGACACCGTATTTTTCTAAAGCTTCATAATTTTCTTCTGCTTGTTTACTTGTCACACGATCACCCTGTCTCAAATCATCAATTTTTTCTTCTAGCGCTTTTGCAGTAATTTGGTGTTGCTTGAACCATTTTGCTAGGTCAGTATAAGCTACATCATTGATAGCCGCTAGCACCATTTCGGTAGCTAAAAATTCGTCACCATGTTTTTCCGCGCGTACTTGAGCCTTTTGAATTAATTCACCCAATCCACGTGATATACCTTGACCATATTGTACGTTTGTACCTTGGACCACTGGAATTGCATCCAATTCACGGTCTAATTCTTCAGTTAATGCTGTCATTGGCACATTTAAATCTTCATAAAAGTCATAAGCAAAGTTTCCAGGTTGCACCAACGATGTAAACATATGGGGTATCCCAATTTCTTGATGTTTACGAGTCATAGCAATTTGTTGGGCATTTGCGATGGCCTCTTGTAAGGTTGTAGTCATTTCCATGTTTGCCATTTCACATCACTCCTTTTGCTTTATGCTTATAGTATATCACTTTAGTCAGAATAGGTCAAACATTTATTGTGGATATTTTTGACCTTTTTTACTAATAAAAAAGCTTGTTATATCAATCTTACAGCAAATTCGCTTGATAAAAATCAAACTAAAGGTCAATATGCGACCACTTACTTTCTTTGACCAAGGCAATATGGCGGACATCGTCCCATAAAATCTTGCGATTACCGATAATAAAATAGAAATAATTACATTCACCGTTAAACCAACCAACAATATTATCAAAGTACCGTCCTAAATCATCTTTCAATGATAATTGAATGGATACGGGATAATGGGTTAACCAAGCTTCCTGCAACACTTGATCAATGGCTTCCCTCGTCATTTCTGGCAAAGCGACTGGTACTTTGGTCGCATCTTCATGGTTAGACTGGATACCCTTAACCAACTCATCCATAGCATAGGCTGTTGCCCACTTCATACCAAAGGGGCGGTCTTCATACTCATTATAAGGGATAAAGTGTTTACGCGTTCTTGGGTGTTGTTGTCTTTTTAACCAGGATCGTTTGGCCTCTATTATTGCCTCAGGAAGTGTCCACGGTAAAAATGGTTTATCTTGCTTATCCATGACCCTCACCTTCAATACCAGCCATACCACCAGCATGACCACCAACTAAGCTTGATCGTTCAATAGCCCGACCACCTGGTTTAAGTGATGACGCATAAACAAGACTTTTGAAGCCATATTTCTTACGGATTGTATCGATAATCCTATCTGTTGTCATATCTGCTACTTGTTTATTTTCTGATTCAAATAAATCTAATTGCACGGCTTGCTGATAAACAAGCTGTCCGCTATACAAAGAAATATTTCGTACTACTTGGTGGTCATAGATTAAAGACAATAAATATAAAGCTGCCTCAGCAATGACTTTACTTTGGTTGGTTGGACTTACCTTTATTTGTTTATGGATACCCCTTTTACCATACGCATCAAAATAGCCTATAGAATAGCCTATCCCAAGGCCAACTATTTGTGTTTGAGCACCAGCTCTTCTTAGCCGCGTCCCAACTTGATCGGCCATTTCCTTCACCACTATCGCAATTTCATCCTTATCCGTGTAGTCTCTTGGTAGGACTTGGCTGTTGCCGATAGACTTGTCTTTACTAGTATAAGGGGTTCCAAGAAAAGATCGGTCAATTCCCCAAGCATGTGCGTAAAGCTGAGCACCCATCACCCCTAATTTGTCTTTTAATACATAGTAAGAAGAGTGCGCTAGATCATAAACATTATTAATGCCCATCCCTTGTAAGCGGCGGGCCATCCGGTGACCAATACCACAAATTTGTGTTAAATCAGCAACTTGCCATAAGGTCTTGGACACATCTTCATATCGCCACTCAGCAATCATGCTTTTTTCTTTTTTTGAACCAATATCTAAGGCTGCTTTCGCTAGAAAAGGGTTATCACCGATGCCGATAGTCGTATAAATGCCAGTTTGATCAAAGACATCTTTTTGGATTTTCTGCGCCATTTCGTAGGCACTACTGACCTTAAACAGTCGCAATGAATCCGTAACATCTAAGAAACTCTCGTCTATTGAAAATACGTGGTGATTGGCTTCATCTACGTAAGTCTTATAAATCCGGTTAATTTCTTGATTCTTCTCCATATAAAGGCGCATCTGGGGTTGCACGATCACCAAATCATCTGGATAGGGATAAGGTAAATCGCGTGCTCGAGTGACATTAGAGATATTAAACGCTTTTTTAGCTGCTGGTGAGCTAGCTAAAATCAGTCCTGACCCTCTACTTTGACCTCCAGTTGCATCATGGTAGGACATAACCACTAATTTTGTGGTTAGTGGATCCAAATCACGCGCCGCTGCCTCCACTGAGGCATAAAATGATTTACAATCGATACATAAAATATCGCGACTAGGTTCCTTTGAATAATCAAATGTTACATTATTTGCAAACATCTTTAGCCCTCCTTAGCTTAGATATTTAAATTTACGTTCTTAAAAAAATCGAACGTATGTTCTAAATAATAATAGAACGTATGTTCGCAAAATACAAGTGATTTCAAAGAAATTTTTCCCTTTAAATAAAAAAGGCCACGATCCATACGGTCGTAGCCTTCTTCAGTCAACTATTTAAATACAATACTAGTCTTCATCTTTGTCGTCGTCATCGTCTTTACGTTCAACCACTAGGTCAATAGCCATGACGACACCTAAAATAATTGGCACCACATCAGCTGGTACATGATCTTCTATATCAATAACAAAGGTATCACGAATAGCAATTAATTTACGGTCGATACGAGCAATACGGTCCCCATTTTCATCCGTAATACGGTAGTCAAAATCAAGAATATTCCCTTTAACATCCCAATTTAAAGAAGTCACTTTATAGTTATCCCTAAATAAGGAAATCTTTTTACGTATTTCTGCGACCTTATCATTATTTTCATTTACAAGCTGTCAGCTAAGGAAACCTAGGTATTAATACCTAGGAGGAATTAGCGAAATAGACAGCTCTTTTTTGTTGATTTTACTAGGTTATCGTTTATGTTTCCTCTAAATAGATATTATGATGTATTTAAGGGAAAAGAGGTGACAAGATGCAGTTGACGAAAACGATTAAAGTGCAATTATACCCAAGTGTTAGTGATATTGAAAAATTCGAAGAAACCCAACAACAGTTCTTAAACGCTTGTAATTTTGTTTCGACATACATCTTTGACCATGAATTTGAATTAGGTCAAACGACTTTGCACAACGCCTTGTATCATCAGATACGTCAGGATTTTGGGCTGCAATCGCAAATGGCCCAGTCCGTAATGCGTACGGTAATCGCAAGATATAAGACCGTGAAAACACAGTTTAAACAAAAACCTAAGCGTTATAAAGATATCCATACAGGTAAATATCATACGCTATATAAAGACCTTTACCATTTAACGAAACCCCTAGGGTTTAAGCAACCAGTCGCTGTGTTCGTACGTAATCGTAACTACGCTTATCATCAAGACGATACCTATTCACTGACGACCAATCAAGGACGAATTAAAGTGTCTTGTGATAAGCAACATATCGCTTATCTTCAACAATTTAGCCAGAATGGTTACAAGTTCGGTCAAGCTGAATTACTCTGTCGTAAGGGTAAGTGGTTCTTACACGTATCCGCAAACAAAGAGATAGACGACCCAGATGAAGCTAATATCCAACGGATTGTAGGCATTGACCGTGGTTTAAGACAGGTACTAACTATTGCGGATGATACAGCCCATACTATCTTCTATTCGGGTAAAAGCATGATGAAGAAAAGACGACATTTTAAGAAATTGCGCCAGTCCTTACAAGCGAAGAACACCAAATCAAGTCGCAGACGCCTTAAAGCAATTGAAAGACGAGAGAACCGCTGGATGAATGATGTGAACCATCAATTATCAAAGACACTCGTTGACCGATATGAGGCCAATACCTTGTTTGTGGTGGAAGATCTTACGAACGTTACTTTTAACACGACTCACCATCGTAAGCAAGATGCACGGTATGAACACCATTCTTGGCGTTTCTTCGATTTTGAAGAAAAGTTAATGTACAAAGCTTTAGAAAGTGGTTCGCAAGTTTTAAAAGTATCTGCACAATTTACGTCCCAACGTTGTCCGAAGTGTGAATCAATTGATAAAGCTAATAGACAACAAGATAAGCACTTGTTTACTTGTCAGAATTGTGGGTATCAATCTAATGATGATCGTGTGGCAGCTATCAATATTCAAGAATTGGGTCACCGATATCTGTCGAGTGAGAAAAAA